>SUTF01000008.1:0-5049 GCA_015063005.1 Methanobrevibacter millerae | reverse complement strand
TTTGCTTTTTCTTGTGTTTGTTTTAATTTCGTTTCTGTTTTGTTTGCTTTTTCTTGTGTTTGTTTTAATTTCGTTTCTGTTTTGTTTGCTTTTTCTTGTGCTTTTTTTGCGGTGTTTTTTAGTTTGTTTTCTCTTCTTTCGATGCATGATGATGTCATTGCTATCACGTCCATTAATTCGTTTTCCAATTCTTCGTCGTTTACAAATAATTCTATTTGTATGAGTTGGCATAATGCTATTGCTTCTCTGTTTTTTTCAGAAATATTTAGTTTTTTGTTTAAATAGCATAATTCTTTGACTAGCTGCTCTTCATTATCATGGCCATGATTGGTGAGCGGTAAAATTGAGAAGACGTATTGTTCATAATCGTCTAACTCAAGGTTATTTTTTATTTTATTTTTAATATTATTTAATGTTGTTGCACCATCAATTTCCTGTATGGAATGATATTTTGCTTTGTACTCTAAATCTGGCATGATTTGAAGTTTTTCGATAGATTTTCTCTTATTGTCCAAAACTACAATTCTTTGGTCTATTGTTTTGTCATAGAACAAATAACATTCGACCACATATTCAAAATCTCTGTCCAGTTGGGATTTGGATAAGGCTTGTTTGTGAAATTCAATATTTACACATCCTTTCTTTCCTTTTAGTAGAATATCCATGCTTTTTACATCTTTTCCTGGTTTGAATATTTCGCAGGATACTATTCTGTATTCGTCTTCAGGCAAATCTGTAATTGGGATTAATGCATTAACGAAATAATGTGTTGCAATTTTCAAAATGGAATCGTAGCTATTTTTTACATCATTTTCTATTGGTCTAATTCTAATGTATATCACCTAAAATACAATTTTTAAAAAATGATATATGCTAGCAATATTATCAATTTTACAATCAAATATTGATTTATAATAGTATATAAAGTATGTAGTTTCATTAAATACAAAATAACTTTCTTAAATCATTATTTACTTGAAATGGTTAAATTATAATCACTTTAGAAAAAAATAATTTTGTTGCTTTCATGTTTTTTGGTTAATTGAAAATAGCTATTTTTGTCAATGAATAATGCTTAACAATTTTTTAAAATTGCTATATTTAAATTAATGGTTGGAGTAAAACTTTTGATTATTGTTGTGTTGAATTACAATTAAAATGTAGGTGTCTTTCTGGAATATGTATGTTGTTCGTGACATATGGATTTCTTCTTGAAAGTAAAGTATATTTCAAATATGCATGATAATTACCGGTTCATATGAAAATTTGAATCAGTTAAAAAATCATTTAATTTACATTTATCGGGGATATTGGACGTAATGTTATTGTGGAATATTATATATGTCATTTTTTTCTAAAATATTATCATGATTGAAATGAAAAATAAGTTAATTTTTTTCAGCTTGATTTTGCTGGTATTATTCACTGTATCTGCTGTTTCGGCTGAAGAAAATATGGCAGATTTTACAGATGATCTGTTGACAGCAGATTCTTCCAATGGAAACTTTAATGATTTGAATTATGGGATAAATGAAAGTCTAAATGAATTTAAACTTGCTAGGGACTATGTCTATGATGAAGACACTGACGCTAATTTCACAGGCGGAATTGCCTTTTCTAAAAACAACTTCATGTTGGATGGTAATGGACATAGCATTGATGGAAATAACATTGCAAGAATTTTTGATGTAACTGGAAGTAATATAACTCTAAAAAATTTAATAATCAAAAATGCCAACAATGGTGCAATATCTTTAAATCCTGCTGCTAATGCAGTTTATTATATGGATAATGTCACTATTCAAAATTGTTCCTCCCAGGAGCTTTATGGGGGAATTAATGTGGTTGAAAGCAATTTGATTGTCACCAATTCACAATTTATTTCAAATACGGGTATTGATGCTGCAGATATCTTAACAAATGATGGTAATGTGACTGTTTTGAAATCTACTTTTGAAGGCGGAAATGAAACCAAATGGGCACATATAGCTTTTTATGGGGGTGCATTAATTGTTGAAAATTCAACTTTTGCAAATTCAGTTTCACGCTACAGCAATGCAATTTATGGGGAAAATGTCCAGATAACTGTTCGCAACACTAAATTCAGGAACCTTACTGTTTATGAAACAGCAGGAGCAATTGCAGTTAAAAAACAAGCTAATTTAATTGTTTCTGATTGTGAATTTACAAATATCACAGCATATAAAGATGCTGGTGCGATTTTTGCAGATATTGCCTTAGGTTCTACAAATATCATCAACTCCACATTCAATGGAGGTTTTGTTGAATTTGGTGGTGCAATAATGCAGCTTGGAGGTGATTTAACTATTTCCAACTCAAATTTCAAAGATAATCAGGCAGTATTTGATGGTGGAGCAATATGGACATCATATGCAAATGTAACCATTGAAAATTCTACCTTTGAGAAAAACAGCAATATCAAAAAGGATGCGGAAATTGGAGGAGTTCTTTACTTTGATAATGGAAACATAATTATCAGAACTTCAACTTTCATTGACAATCATGGGTCAAGCAATGGGGATGCAATTTTCACTTTTGATTCTAAACTTACGCTGGAAAACAGCACATTCAAGGATAATGGATATGCTGTATACTCCGTTTTTGGAACAAACAGCATAAGTGACGATATTATTCTCAATGATGATTTGATTTCCAGCAACAACACTTATTATTCAACAATCGTGGTAAATGAGGGAGTCGAATTGGAAATTAATAGCACTGTTATTCACTTTGATACATTACCTGACAAATTTGATTTAAGGGATTATGGATTGGTTGGTCCTGTCAGAGACCAAGGTTATATGGGTTCTTGCTGGACCTTTGCAACTTCAAGCGCTTTAGAATCATCATTGCTTAAGGAAACAGGACAATTATATGATTTTTCTCAAGACCATATTCAAAATACAATGCTTCAATATTCAATTTGGGGTGTCAAGGGAATTGTTGAAGGTGCACAGGCAGCTACTGGTGTGGGATATCTTGTAAACTGGTACGGTCCATATCCAACAGCATGGGACCCTTACGATGAGCTTGGAAAAGTATCCTCACACATCAACATTGAAAATAAAAGTATTCATGTTCAGGATGCGGTATTTTTACCATCCCGTCAAAATGCAATGGACAATGATGTTTTTAAAAATGCATTAATTGAATATGGAGCATTCTTAGTGACAATGTATTTTGGGGAAAGTGAAACATACTTTAATCAAGAAACCGCCGCACGTTATTATAATGGAGCTAAAAATCCTAATCATGCTGTGACTCTTGTCGGATGGGATGACAATTTTTCTGCAAGCAATTTCTTAATTACTCCTCCGGGTGATGGAGCATGGATCATAAAAAACAGTTGGGGTACAGAATGGGGCGATGGAGGTTATTTCTACATGTCATACTATGACACCTCATTTATGAATCAGTTTCCATTCTATGCGGCTTACCTGTTTAACAATACTGTTCCATACACTAAGAATTATCAAACGGATGCTGGTCAGTTAACAGTTAATAATCCGGTATATATGTATTACTCAAATGTCTACACTGCTCTGGAAGATGATTTAATTGCAGCAGTAGGTACTTACTTTGATGATTCTAATATTGAATATGAATTTGACATTTATGTTAATGGAGTATTAAAACACACGCAAAATGGAACAAGCCCATTTGCAGGTTACCATACTGTTAAACTAACACAATACATTCCAATTTCAGCAAATGATACATTTAAAGTTGTATTTAAGGGCAATCCTATTCCTGTTGATGCTACTTCAAGACAGCATCGTATGCTAAACACTTCATTTGGAAGCTTAGATGGTGTTGTTTGGGAGGATTTGGCACTAGATGATGTTACTGCAATATTGAAGGTGTATACTCTTCCAATGCCTGAAGTCATCATTCAGGCTGAAGATGTAGTGATGTATTATAAAAACGGCACAAGATTTGCAGTTAAAGTACTTGATGGGCATGGCAATCCTTTATCTAACGAATCAATTTCCATTACTCTCAATGGTGTTGCCTACAACAGAACCAGTGATGAAAATGGTTTTGCTTCAATAGCTATTAATTTGCCGGTTGGAAATTACACTGTTGATGTATTGTATGTTGGTAAAGGCAATTCCAGTAATGTAACTGTTGAAAACACTATAACTGTTTTATCAACCATTTATGGCAATGATTTGGTAAAAATGTTCAGAAATGAATCCCAGTACTATGCTACTTTCCTTGATGGCGAAGGCAATCCTTTAGCTAACGGAACTGAAGTTAAATTCAACATCAATGGTGTGATGTATGAAAGAAAGGTTAATGAAAACGGTACTGCCAGATTGAACATCAATTTAAATCAAGGTACTTATATTATTACAGCTATTAATCCTCTTAATGGTGAAATGGCTTCCAATAACATTACAGTTCTTCCAAAAATCACTGAAAACAGTGACTTGGTAAAATACTACAGAAACGACTCACAGTATGTTGTAAGAATAATCGGCGATGATGGAAATCCTGTCGGCGCAAACGAAACAGTAACCTTCAACATCAATGGTGTGATGTATGAAAGAAAAACCAACGAATCAGGATATGCTAAACTGAACATCAACCTGCAGCCTGGTAACTATATAATCACCGCAATGTACGGCGGATGTAATGTAGCAAATAACATAACTGTAAAACCAATCTTGAATGCTACTGATGTCACTATGAAATATAGGGACGGAACCCAATTCAAAGCATCATTGGTCGACGGTCAAGGTAATCCTTACGCTGATCAAAACGTAACATTCAACATCAATGGAGTATTCTACAACAGAGAAACAGACAGTCTGGGTATTGCCAAATTGAACATAAACTTGATGGCTGGCGAATATATTATAACATCAATGTATAACAATGCGGCAATTTCAAACAAAATCACAATAAGCGCATAAGGTTAATTAATTTTAATCTTATTTTCTTTTTTTTTTGAGTCTGTAAAATTTTATAGGCTTATTTTATTTTAAATTTTTTACAGTTGAAAATTTACTTCGATAAAAATTC
>SUTF01000014.1 GCA_015063005.1 Methanobrevibacter millerae | reverse complement strand
GCTCTTTCGTAGAATTGTGCTAATCTGGATGCTAAGTATGCTGGGTAACCTTCTTCCCCAGGCATTTCTTCTAATCTTCCTGAAATCTCCCTCATAGCTTCAGCCCATCTTGAGGTTGAATCTGCCATAAGTGCTACGTCGTAACCTTGGTCACGGTAGTATTCAGCAATAGTAATACCAGTATATACACATGCTTCACGAGCTGCTACCGGCATGTTTGAAGTGTTTGCAATAAGAACAGTTCTGTCCATTAATGGGTTACCAGTTTTAGGGTCGTCAAGGAATGGGAACTCAGTAAGTACCTCAGTCATTTCGTTTCCACGTTCTCCACATCCAATGTAAACAACGATATCTGCATCTGCCCATTTAGCTAATTGTTGTTGGGTAACAGTTTTACCTGATCCGAATGGACCTGGAATAGCTGCTGCTCCTCCTTTAGCTACTGAGAAGAAAGTATCTTGTGCTCTTTGACCAGTGACTAATGGTATATCAGGGTCTAATTTTCTTACATATGGACGGCTTCTTTTAACAGGCCATTTTTGGAGCATTTGAACTGCTTCGCCATCAATTGCTGCAATATCTTCCAATACAGTGTATTCACCTTCAGCAGCAATGCTAGTTACTTCACCTTCCATGGCTGGAGGTACTAAAATTTTGTGTAATACAGCAGTGGTTTCTTGTACTTCACCAAGAACATCACCAGCTTGTACTTTATCTCCAACTTTAGCAACAGGTTTGAATTCCCATTTTTTCTCTTTGTTTACGGAATCTACATCAATACCTCTTGCAATGAAGTCACCAGATTCTTCTCTGATAATTCTTAAAGGTCTTTGAATACCATCAAAAATAGAACTCATTACACCAGGACCGAGTTCTACTGATAAAGGACCTCCTGTACATTCTACAACTTCACCCGGTTGAATACCGGCTGTTTCTTCATATACTTGGATAGTTGCGGTGTCACCTTCTAACTCAATGATTTCCCCGATAAGCTTTTGTTCACCTACCCTAACCATCTCAAGCATCTGGGCTCCTCTCATACCATCTGCGACAATAACAGGCCCAGCAATTTTAATAATTTTTCCTTCAATAATCATTTAACCATCTCTACCCCGATAACTCTTTTAATAAGATCGTTCATTTGATCAGATGATCCTTCGGAGGACCCATCTTTATCAGGTATCTCAATTATCATTGGTAATACACTAGAACCAATTTTTCTATTAATATGTTCTCTAATTTCATTAGCTAATACTTGAGTTATGATAATAATTGAAATTTCATCATCTAAAAATTTATCAAAAGCAGCAATAGCTTCTTCAGCAGTGTTTACAACTTCTGCTTTTTTAACTCCACCAAGTCTAAATCCAGATACTGTATCTATATCTCCTATAATTGCGACAGAACTCATACTAACATCTCCATGATTTTAGAATTAGGGAAATCAGCTTCTCTTTTTGCCCTTGCAATAATTTTTAAATTTTTAATTTCAGATTCTTTTTGACTTAAATAACCAATAATTGGACCAACACCTAATGGTTTTTTAGAAGATAAAGACTTAGCATGTTCTGCGACATACACATCTAATGCTCTTTCAAACACAGCAACAGAACCTGTTTCGTTGTACTGTGGAACAACATCAGTTAAAGCTTCTGAGTATTTTGTACCTTCTAAACCAGACACTACATTTGTAACATCTGGAGAATCCATTAAATCTTTAAGTTTCCATTCACGTAATTGATAACCATCTTCTAAGATATATTCGGAAATATCATCATAATTTAATCCGTCTTCTTTAGCTCTTAAGATAAGTTTAAGGTTATCAACATCAACTTGGGTTCCAACATAAGAGTATACTATTTGTGTATTTTCATCAGCAGGAACATCAGTTGAACGTAATAAAGCACCCAAATAATATTTATCTAAAGCAGATTCTAATGGAAGAGTCATTTTTTTCTCTTCATAAGCAGGAAGAGCATCTTCTAAAGCGGTAGCGTATTCAGTACCATCTAAACTTGTGATAATATCTGTGACACTTTCAGCATCAGCCAAAGAACTTAACTCATCATATAATGATCCGGAAGGAATTAGTAATTCCTTAGTTTCTTCAGCATTAAGACCAATTTCCTTAGCAGTAATTAAGCTTTTAATGTTGTTAATATCAGATTTTTTGGACATTACAACAAAAGGAGCCTTTACTTCCTTAGGAGCTAATCTAGCTATAAAATCATAAGTATTAGCACGTTCAACATCTAATGCTTTATCAAGAGGGTATTCATCCAATACATCAGCGTATTCTGGAACACCTTTAAGATAATTTTCTACTTCTTCAATATTGTTGGATTCAACAATTTCTGAAATTTGTTTTTCATCAAAGAGTCTTCCTTTTCTGGCTCTAACTCTGGAACTAGGATTGAGATAAGGATAAATATCCAATATTGGTCTAGATGTAATGATTACAACTACAGCACCTATAACAACAATAGCAAGAATAACAAATACAATAAATGTCTCTTGTGTAAATCCAAGAGCTGTTATTAATGATGCAAGTTCATCTGCCATAATTTCTCCCTCCTAATTATTTGAATAATACATTTGCAACTTCACTACGTAAAACACTTTTAAATCTTTCCAATCTAGATTCAATAGTGTTGTTTACTTCAATGTCACCACTTTTAGTTTTAACAATAGCCCCACCAATAGTATCGATAGGTTCTCCTAATTGGAAATTGATATCGTCAATTTGGAAAGTAGAAGATGAATCAAGTTGACTTTTAAATTTATTTGTATCAGCTTCATTTAAATGAATGATTAAATCTTTACTACCGAGTTCATCAACAGCTTCTTTAATCATTTTACTTAATGAATCATCATATTCATCACTACCAGAAGAAGCAATATTTTTTAATTCATCAGTAGCTTTATCAAAAGCTGCTTCAATAACTTCTTCTTTAGCGCCTAATTCTGCTCTACGAGCATTCATCTTAGCTTCAGAGATAATTTGCTGATATCTCATATCAGATTGTTTTTTACCATTATCTAAAATTTTATTTTTTTCTGATTCTGCAGTTTTCTCAGCATCAGCAGTAATAGTAGCTATTTCTGCATTTGCTTCTTGCATGATTATATCAGCTTTCCCTTGGGCTTCAGACATAATGCTTGAAACAATTTTATCTGTGCCTGAGCTCATATAAAATGCCTCCTTAACCTAAGATTCCACCGAATACCATGAGTAAAATAGCAATCAAGAAACCGTAAATAGCCTGAGTCTCTGGTAATGCAGAGAAAATAATACCACGAGCAAACATGTCGTTGTCTTCTACGATTGCACCAACAGATGAGGATGCTGCAATACCTTGTCCCATACCGGAACCTAATCCAGCGAAACCAATGGATGCACCTACACCAATAGCTACGAGACCAGCTTCCATACTTAAACCTTTACCTCCACCTAATAATCCGGAGAATACAAGTAATAAGATTGCAATCAAGAAACCGTAAATAGCCTGAGTCTCTGGTAATGCAGAGAAAATAATACCTCTAGCAAACATATCGTTATCTTCTGCAACTGCACCTACAGATCCAGCAGCTGCCATACCTTGCCCTAAACCGGAACCTAATCCAGCAAAACCAATTGCTACTCCAGCACCAATAGCTGCTAAAGCAGTACCTAAAGCAATTTCTACCATATTTAATTCACCTTTAAATAATATTTATTTTAATTTTGTTTATTTTTATATAAATGAAAAATTTTTAATTTTATTTTTTAGTAAATGTTCTACTTGCTTTAAAAGCTTCAAATTTGCCTTTTCCTCCCATGAAGAATTGAGAGAAGAATTCAACATAATTTAAACGTAAAGCGTTAATAAATGCACCCAATACTTGGAAAGCGAAGTTTGCAATATGACCACCAATAAATATGATGACTGCAAGAATAATTCCAACGAAAGGAATCATATTATCAACCATTTGAGCTAAGATGTTAACTGTCATAGCAATACCACCTGTAGCCAAACATAATGCTAAAAGACGAGCATAAGATAATACATCTCCCATAAATCCGAAAATATCCATAACTCCATATGCACCATTAGCATAAACTAACATTCCAATACATGCGATGATTAAAACACCACCCAATGCCATTCCAATCATACCAATTGCAGGCATTAAGTAACCAAGTGCTAATAAAATAACACCCGCTTCTAAAACAAACCAACAAAATTGAGATCCAATAGCTTCTTTTTTGTTTCCATATCTCATATTATCGATAGCACCGATAATAAAACCGATATTGGTATAAATTATACCTATAGCGATAGCTATTATTAAGATAGTGTCTGGGTGTACAAATGCTTCAACAGGAGCGAATACAGTAGGTAAACGGAATCCCATAATTCTTTCTGGGAAATCTCCAATAAAACCATTTGTTATAAGACCTAGGATAACGGCCCACAGTCCGGACCAAATTAAAATCCAACCAAATGCATTCATTGATGGTTTGATTTTACCTAAACCTCTTAATAAAACAACACCTATTAATGATACAATTAAACCATAAACTGCATCAGTTAAACAGAAACCAAAGAAAATTGGGAACATTATAGCAACAAATATAGTTGGATCGATTTCATTGTAACGTACTGGAGAGTACATATCAACAAGGAATTCGAAAGGTTTTGCATACCATCCGTTTTGTTGTAAAATAGGTACATCTTCATCATCTGTTCCTTCAATTTCAATTAATTCAAAGGCACAGTGACCTTCAGAGGTTGTTTCTACTAATTGTTCAACTTTTTCAGTATCTTTGACAGGTACCCATGCTTCAAGCATATAAGCATCTTTAGTTTGAACAAATGCAGAAAGAATCTCATTCTTTTCTTTTTCATTTTCTATTTGCTCTTTGAGTGCTAATATTTCGTCATCCCATTGCTCAGCGACAACTCTTAATTCTGATTTAACAGTTGCACGTTCTGATTCAATGGTTTTTAATCTAGCATCAGCATTTGAAATAATCTGTTGAGGAGTACCTTCAACATTTCCTATTTCAATTTTCTCAAAGTCGAATTTACGAAGTGTTGAGTAAACATCATCAGTAAATTCTTTTAAAGTCACCACAACGATGTTAACATATTCTTTATCATCGCTAGGGACTGTATACATATCTAATTCATCAGTCAAGTTACTTAATTTAGTTTTGATTTCTGAAGCAGATTCAACATTAATCCTTCCAACAGTTGTAGAAGTGTATTTAGAATCTTTTAAAAGAGCTAAATCCATGTCAAAATTAGATAAGTGACTAGCTAAACTTTTATTAGACTTTAATTCACTTGTCTCTGAGTCGAGAGCGGCTAGCTTACCCTCAATAACATGTGTCTTACTCTCTACTTGAGATAAAGTTTCCTCAGCTTTAGCAATGAAAGCTTCAGTATCTAAATCTTCAACATTTTTCTGAACAGGTAAATCTGGACTAACAAAAGACTTTATTAAGTCTTTAATCCCATGGCCTTCTGATAAAGAATTTCCTAAAAGTTCAGATATACCGTTGGTTTTCATTAAGAGTGAAGATAATTTACCAGTATATTGAGTAGATTTTGCAGGAGTTACTAATTCCGCTAATCCAGGATCTTGCTGAATACTATCAGAAATATCACTGATTTGCACTAACCCTTGTTCGTGGAGAGCATTCACGGTAGGGGATACATACTTATCAAGTGTAACTATTCTAATTTTTCGCATTCTAGCTGTCTTGAACATATAAATCTCACACTACAAAATATTTTTGACAATAATTGAAGCAGCTTCGTCCACATTTGCCATTGCTTTATCTTTTAATGCTTTTACATCATTTTCAGCACTGGCAGTAATAGATTGAGCTTCTTCTTTAGCTTTATCTTCTGCATCAAAAACAGTATTTTTCGCTTCTTCTTCTGCTGATTGTTTAGCTGCAGAAATAATTTCTTCAGCTTTAACTTTTGATTCATTGATTAAATCTTTTGATTGTGATTCGGAATCAACGATAAGTTGTTCAGCATCTGATTCAGCTTTTTTAATCATTGTGATTGCATCTAAAATCTCAGCCATAAATCATCACCATGGTATATTAATTTTTATTTAGCTTAATATATATCTTTTACTATAATTTGATAAAAAATAAAACAAATTTTGACTTAAAGTAAAAAAAAATAACAAATATTTTATGTTTTTATCATTAAATATTGTTAAAAAAAGAATTTGAAAAATTAAAGAAAAAAAAGTTTATCTATAGAAGAATTTGAGAATGCCTGCCGGCAATTTCATCAAATAAGCCAAAATAGCTATGACAACAATGATAAGACCGATTATAAGGAAGCCAAAATTATACGGAACTGCAAGAATCATATACCCTGCAACACCAATCACAATACCCTCAAAGAAAAAGACTGCTTTTGTCCATTCTGGCTTATTGGCAATTATAATGTATGCAATACCCAGAAGGATAAGAATAATTGATGTGGCGAGTGTGTTATTAGTTAATGTATCTCCTCTAACAAAAGGAAGAATTCCTATGATTATTAACAAAATAGCCAATATTAACCCAAAGATTTTAAAAGTTTTAACACGAGACATACATCAATATTTAACTAACTTACTATAAATACTATTAATGATGAATAGATGCGTTTGGATAATACTTAACAGAAATTTCGAAATGATGTTGGATGGGGAAGTATCAGACAACAGAGTTGTTGACAAGAAATTTTCACCTGGAAGCGATATTTGGACAAATGAACTTCCAAAACTCAGAATAAATGATGAAAATGTCCAAAAGGAATATGATTCATTTATAGAAGACATCTTGACATTTTTCCTGGAGCCTCAGGCTGACGAAGTGCTAATCAATGCCAAAATTGGCGAGGAATCAGAATATCTTGAAAAAATAATCATTAGAAAAATAGAAGAATATGAAGTAGAAGAAATAATAGGCTAAAACAATTTATTAGCCTTTTCAAGTACTTCATCCATAGTATTGAATCCTAAATCTTCACCACTTTCTGTTTTTGTTTCAGTTGTTATCAATACATGTGGTGAAGCCCATAGATAGCTATATGCAAAATAGACTACATTGACAATCAATGCAGGAAAAGCAAAAAACAAACCAATGATTAAGAATAGAATATGAACATAATAATTCCCATATCTTTTTCTTTTCATCAATTTGAAATGAGATTCTTCCTGAATAACCTTAAATTTATTTTCAGATAATTCATTGGAAATCCTATCCAATTCCTTAGAATCTTTTGCTTTTAAAATAAATAAATCCATATTAATCTATAAGTAAACTGTAAATTCATCAATTTCTTTTCTTGGCGTGTCTCTTGGTTCAGCATCCCCATAACCTAATGGAGTGAACAATACTGGTTCTTCAGAATCTTTCAATTGCAATAGTTCACGAGCCTTATCCGGCTTGAATGCTGCAATATAACAGGTTCCAAGACCAACATTGGTTGCTGCCAAGATAATATGATCCATTACAATGGTTGCATCAATATCTGAAATATTTTTATTATCCCATTTTCTAACCCATGACTCATCAGTTTCAGCAACTACACATAAAACATATGGAGCTTGGGTAAACCATTTGGCTGAATAAATTTCTGATAATGCATCCTTATTTTTCTTTGTATCTATTACATAAACTTTAAACGGCTGATAATTGACTCCTGTAGGGGCAAGAGTTGCAGCTTTCAAAACATAATCCAATTTTTCTTTTTCAACTTCCTTATCCAAATATCCTCTAACACTATATCTTTTATTTATCACTTCATCAAAATCCATTTTATCAACTCCTTGAACTACCTAAACTTAATAAGTCAAGGCATTCTTTCATTACTTTGATAAATTATATCATCCAAATCACAAAAACGTCTAAATTCATCCTCATCCATTTTTTCTTCATGAATATGGGCAATGATTCCAGGAACACGTCCAATAATAAAAATACCCAAACCTAAATCTGGAGTAAAACCTAAATCAGATAAAATCGCTGCATTAGCACCATCAACATTTAATTTAATACCTTTATTTTGATATACCAAGTCTTCAATAGCTATGGCCAACTTTATATGCGGTCCAACAAAACCTTCCTTGATAGTCATTTGAATTAATTTTTGAGCTCTTGGATCGGTATTATGGTATCTGTGTCCGAAACCAGGAATTTTTTCCTCTTTTGCAAAATAGTCATTATAAATATCAATAGCAAGACTTGCAATTTGCTTATTATCCAAATCAACATCCTCAGTCAATATTAAAGAATTAATTTTAGACTGATATAACTCCATTGTTTTTTCAATGGCCCCTGCATGTTTGTGACCAAATGAAAGTAATGCACCAGCTACTGCAGAATTCAACGGTGAGCCGGAAGATGCTATGATTCTAGCCGTTTGAGTACTTGGGGGAGTAACACCATGGTCACAAAAAGAGACCAACACATGATTAAACATTTTACTTTCCTTGATTGAAGGCAATCTCCCTTTTAAAAGTAAGTAAATCATATCGCCATATCTAATTTTTTCGATTAAATCTTTTTGGTTATAACCCCTAGTAGTTAATTTATCAGGTTCTACATTAGAAATAGCTGTTTTTAATGAATGTTCATTAATGTGAAAATTATTTTCTTGCATGGTTTAAAGTATAATTTAATTGTTAATAAATGTTATAGTATCTCAAATGTGAATATTATAATGACAAGGTTGATTTTCTTGGTTCAACAAAACAAGCAGGCCTAACACTGACTATTCGAACACCACTCGCCCTTTGGTTGCCTATTTTTATAAAAGAACCTAAAACAGTAGTGTTTCCACCAAAACCCAATGGACCAATATTTGTTTCGTTAAGTTTTTGGGTGACATACTGCTCTTCTTTTGTTAATTCATCAAGATTGCCATAAATCATTGCCTTCAACATTAATGATGATGCTTCATAATGGGTTCTGCCAATACCAATAGCAGGAATTGATGGTGTGCAACCTAAAAGTTTTAAGGAATCCTTAAGCCAATTTATGGTTTCATTAATTACAATGTCAAAAGAGCGCTTATGATAAACCCTGTAAGTTTTTGCCCTGATTTCAGGTCCGCCACCTTGAAGCAAAAAATGAATGTTCAATGCATCAGGATTTTCAGCGTTATCAATTAAAAAAGAAGCAGGTCTCATCAATCCCGGATCATAAAACAGTCCCTTTGATTGTTCAATTCTTTCAATGTCATTGCCCTTAACGGCCATAGGCCTAGCGGGAAGATTATTTAATCCGTGATAAATTCCTTCATTTATTTGTGATATTAAATCTGAAGTAATATCGCGATTGTTGCCCATTTCTATTACTACATGAGGAATGCCAGTATCGTCACACAAAGGGAATTTTGTCTTTTGGGCAACTTCATAATTTTCTAAGATTTGTTCCAAAGCCCAACGGGAATTGTCATTAGTTTCATTTTCAATAGCTAACTTTAGGGCATTGCGCTTATCATCAGATAAACGAGTGCTTGCTTCAATTATACAATCGGATACTTGGCTAATAATGTCCATATAATCACTCAGGTATGGCCAAGTCAGAAGAGTTTTTAGGAGACATTGCCGCTTCAGGCAAATATTGCTTTATCATCCTTTCAACCAATTTGACCTGTTTTACTCTTAAAATTGCTTCTTTTTGAGTCGTATCCCAATTATGATTGGCTGCAACTGAACCTCCAGTCTTTAAATAAACAGGAGCGGCTACCTTAATAAATTTAGGAACTTCATAATGCCTTATAAATCCCCCAGTTGATTTTGGATTTTCGGTATGTAAATCAATTGGAATATCAATAGCATTTCTAATGCTGGCAAGCATTGGTATTTGCAAATCACGAACAGGATTAATAGAATTAAGACCTATTGACTCTAAAAGTTTAGCAGAAGCCGGATTTCCATGACCTGTGTGAGCAGACATTTTAAAATGAAGGTTTTTAGGTAATTTTTCCTCATTCCTCATCTTATTCAACACATATAATAATCCTTCATCATATAGTAAGATTCCGCGAACTCCCAACTCTACTGCTCGTTTAACATCTTCAACAGCATAAACTAAGTTATCATAACCCCTTAACCTATAACCTATTCTACTGCCTTCTTTTGTATGGACGGTAGCGGAAGTGTCATAAGTTGCTCTTGGTCCAACGGATAAAAATAACTCACATCCATAATCCTTTGCCAGTCCAACCATCTCAGATATTTCATCGTCAGTAAGCAACATTATTCCTTTAGTCTGTGTCACTCTATGAATTACTAAATCCTGATTTTCGGCTTCACTTAAAAGACCATCCATTGTTTTCGGTGATTGGATTCCAGGAACTTCAAATCTGAATTGTCCCCCATCAGCAAAAGTTTTATTGGACTCATAATTAGAGTCAACTTCATCAATGCCCATGCTGGATAAAAAGTCTTTAGTATCATTCATTTAAAACACCAACAACATCAGTCATTGAATAGTTATCCAATTCATCAATTATTACAAGATTATTAATATTATATTCAGGGTTTAAGCTTTTGAATTTATCAATCAATTCGCTTAATTCATAAGGATTTTCAAAGTCCCCTTTCGGAATAAATGTAATGTTTTGGAACACACCATTTCTAAAAGACTCATCCAATTTAATAATAACGTTTGATGGTCTTTTATTTGGATATAAATCCTCTAATTTATCATCTTTAAGAATAATCATTTTATTGACCAAGTTTTTGATACTGTTTACCTTATCAACTGTGGAATAATTTTCAAATAAACCATACTCGACCAACATATCCAAAGTATCAATATTAACTTCACCCATCACAAGGGTTATGGCCACTGCATAAGGAAGACTTTGCTTTAATTCCTCCAAATTTTTCGGTTGAAAATTGTTATGGTCTGCTGCAACGGCATATGTCTTAACAGCTACATTTTGAATATGAGTATATTCTTCCCCAAGACTGTTTCTTAACTTAAGTGCGGTATCTATTGAAGAATGCAAATGCCTGCAGAAAGGATATTTTTTAAAGTAGATATCCCTAACCCGTACAACGCCAACATCTTCTAAAATAGATTCGAATGAAAAATCCTCATCATCAAATTCTTCATTGTTGAAAACCATTGTTTTTAAAAATCCTTCTGAACCTTCAATTATGCTTTCAGCACCAGTGAATCCATTACGGGCGAGAAATGCAGACAATATACCATTATAATTAGCTTTACCCACATGGAGAACCTTACCCATACTGCCCGCATGGTCAGATTCCAAAAGACCTGCAGCTTGAGTTCCACATAAACCTAAAGCATTTAATATTTGATTTTCATCCAATTTCAGTAATTTTGAAGCCACTGCTCCAGAAACAAAAGTTCCTATTGTTCCAGTTGTATGAAAACCATTGTCTCTATGGCGAGGATTAACTAGCTTTCCTAGCAAAATGCCAACTTCATACCCTACAATAACAGCCTCAAAAAAATCTTTTCCACCCAAACCATAAGCTTCAGATAATGCTAATGCCGTTGGAAATATGACTGCCCCCAAATGTGCCTGTGCTTGTCGGTGCCCATCATCCAATTCCAATGTATGAGCAGAAATCCCATTTAAAAAAGCAGCATTCAATACATTAGTCTTAACATTAGGCTTTCCAATAATTGATGCTTCCAACCCTATATTATTATCCATATGAAATATTTCATTAATTGTATTAAAAGCAATGTTTGGAGAATTTTCATTAGCCCCCCTATATGTTACGCCTAAAAAATCAAGAAAAGCTGCTTTAACTGTGTTTATGGACTCAACAGTAGCTTGTTCATAGCGATAATTTGAAATAAATTTAGAAATATCCTGTAAAAACATAACAATCTCAACATTATATTATGTAAAAATTAGAATAAATAGTTATCTTAAAAAAAAAGAAAAAAGATTTAAACTGCAGGAACACCCGTTGCAACAAGTACAATGTGTGCTACAATTGCTGCTCCATAGTAAGTTGCCGCAATAACCAAAATAGTAATAACAACTGCCCTCCAGCCTAATGCCTTGAATTCATCCCAACTTTTACCCATACCAATACCCACATATGCTAAAAATACAGTAACTATTGATAAAAGTTCAACCTGAGAAACATAATGGAGAACAAAGTCAGATGTTGGCATTCCAGGGAATGATACTACAATACCAATTATACTTATATAAAGAATTGAAGATATGTTAAAAGGCAAATACCTTTCCAACCAAACGCCAATCAGAGTGATAAGAGACAATATCCCCATACCAACTAAAGAATCAGTCATAGGATGCTTATAACCCAAATAATTACCAATCACAGTAATGATTGAAAATATTATCAACAATAAAATCCAATTGAAAATACCGTGAACTGATACGTTTTCAGATCCATCAATCAAATCAGACATTATTATTCATCCTCCGTTTTCTTTTCTGCAGCTGATTTTTTTCCAAATTTAGGCTCCAGCCAGTAATATAATTTTTCTGTTAATGGCATTGCAATGAATATAACTATATAAATACCAACACAGAATGAAAGCAAATTACTGAAACCTGCAAATGCTTCAATACTGGTTTCCAATCCAGGAAATGCTGCAAGAGTCGGCCCGATAGCCGCAGCATTCATACTTGCACTGCCAACACCACTAGCCATAGCAAATGCATATGGATGTAACGGCAAGAATGACAATGAAAGAGTAACCAAGAAGCTTATGAAAATAGTTCCTATTACAGTACCGATAATAAATACTGCAAATACTCCTCTTGATTGAGGAGAATTGAAACCAAATTTATCTACAACAACAGCAACATTCGGTTCACGACCGATAGAATTTGTCATACCAATAGCTTCTTCTTTAAATCCTAGAATCAATGCAATTGGAAGCACTAAAATTGTAGCCAAATGTCCTAATTCCTGCAATACCAATGCAGGACCCATTTCAAAAATCAAATGAATTGATTGGCCACTGGAAATCGCTAATTTAGCGATTAATACTCCAATAAAAAGCATCATCGCTCCTTCAGCAATTCTGGCCTGTTTTCTTTGAATCCATTTGATAGGCTTAGCCAGATAAAAAATTAATCCTAAAATAATAGTATAAATCAAAGGCATTATTGTAATAGCCACATCTTTTGCAATAGGAATGGTTATAGTTCCAATTAATTCAGCAATAACTACCAAAATAAGTACAGTCACATGTAATCTGTAATCTCTCCACGGATTTTTTCTTAAAATCCTTTTATCAGTCTTTTCACGATAAATATGTTCAACCTGACCATCATTATCTCCCATTGGAATAAAAACCCTCTCCTACAGCATACAAAAAATAACAAAAATATGCTTAATAATTATATTTTCCTTAAACATGTTATATAAATTATTAAGTTTTAATTTTTAAAAATTCACAAAAGAGGAATAAAAAATAGAAATAAAATTCTCATTATGAGAATAAAATTAAACTGCAGGAACACCAGTCATTACCAATATAACATGAGCAACAATGGCCGCACCATAATAAGTAGATGCAATTACCAGCATAGTGATTATAACCGCTCTCCATCCCAATGCCTTGAATTCGTCCCAACTTTTACCCATACCAATACCAACATAGGCTAAAAATACAGTAACTATTGATAAAAGTTCAACTTTAGAAACATAATATAAAACAAATTCTGATGTAGGCATACCCGGAAGTGCTATCAATATTCCAATAACACTTATATAAAGAATTGAAGATATGTTAAAAGGTAAATACCTTTCCAACCAAACACCAATAAGTGTTATAAGAGACAAAATTCCCATACCAACTAAAGAATCCGTCATAGGATGCTTATATCCAATATAATTGCCGATAACAGTAATAATTGAAAATATCACCAACAACAATATCCAATTGAAAATACCATGAACAGAAACATTTTCAGATCCATCAATCAACTCAGGCATATTATTCATCCCCCTCTTCTTCAATTATATCTTTTCTTCCAATTATCGGTTCCAACCACCCATATAATTTCTCAGTCAATGGAACAGCTATGAAAATTACAATGTAAATTCCAATAGAAAATGAAAGCAAATTACTAAATCCTGCAAATGCTTCAATACTAGTTTCCAAAGATGGAAATGCTGCAAGAGTCGGTCCCAAAGAAGCAGCATTCATACTTGCACTACCAACACCACTAGCCATTGCAAATGCAAACGGATGTAGTGGAATTAAAGAAACAGAGATACTTGCTAAAAAACTAATAAATACTGTTCCAATTATGGTTCCAACAATGAACAATGCAAAAATTCCCCTTGATTCTGGTGAATTAAATCCATATTTGTCAACAATGACCGCAACTTCAGGTTCACGACCAATAGAACTGGTCATACCAATACATTCTCTCTTAAATCCTAAAAGCAATGCCACTGGAAGAGCAATTAAAATAGTAGCCAAATGCCCAAATTCCTGTAGCAATAATGCAGGACCCATTTCAAAAATCAAATGAATTGATTGTCCACTAGAAACAGCTAATTTAGCAATTAAAATACCAATAAAAAGCATCATTGCACCTTCAGCAACTCTAGCCTGTTTTCTTTGAATCCATTTAATAGGTTTGGCCAAATAAAATACCAATCCCAAAACCATGGTATAAAGCAAAGGCATGATAGAAACTTCAACACCATTTGCAATAGGAATCTGTTTTGGACCAATAATCTGCGCAATTATAACCAAAACAAGTACAGTGATATGTAAATTATAATCTTTCCAAGGATTTTTCTTTAAAATCCGTTTATCTGTTTTTTCCCGATAAATATGTTCAACATTAGATGACTGCCCATCTTTTTCCAAAAATAACATCCTCCCAAATAATACTCTCGATATGATATACTTCATTTTTTATCATATTTAAATAGATATTACTTGAATCTCAAAATTTCACAAAATAAGAACAAAAGATATTATATTTAGAATTAAAATACATAAAAAGTGAACAAAAAAATCTACATAAAAATGCTTAAATTAAAAAAATAATAACAAAAAAATATCAATTTAAAAAACTACATTCTACAAAGAGGTTTTGACAAATGTCTACGAGCACTAACTGGAGTTTCATAAAATTGACCTTTAATTAATGAACGATTAATTTTAATGTTCACTTTTTGTGAAGAACTTATGCGTTTTCCACATTTCTTACATTTGAATCCCTTATTTTTTCCAGCAGAAGTCATTCTTTTTCCACATTCACAAATTGGATTTTTGTACTCGACATCATTCAATTCAATTACCTGGAATTTTTCAATATTGAATGTATTTTGCCCACCAATACCACCATAAAGCTTTAAAATATCCCCTTCACGCAGATATGAAACTGTTTTTCTGAAATTTTTTGTCGGTTCATAGGCTCCGCATTCAATTTCACCACTTTCATCAAAAACCGTGAAAAACATATGTCCACCATCAATAACATGAGGCCTATCCTTTACAGTAGCTGTGATTTCATAACACCCAAATTGCTTCATTTCTGATATTTTATCTGCCTTTTGAATATGCATATCCGTATGCTGGTTAGTCAAAAAAATACAATAATCTTCAATAGGTTCATTAACTTTAACAATTTCACGAGCCCTATTTAAGGATTCGACATTGTTTGATCTAATACCATATAAAACCGGACATGGCGTTTTTGGTTCAATGGCAATGTACTTTTCGGAATAATCAACATTTTCAAAGGTATCCGGAAAAGTCTCATTATCCATTTCTATAACAGAATCATAATCAATATGGCGTTCAGTACCATAATTTTCAGGAATTCTGTATGCCAATAATTCATATGTATAATCTGTTAAAGGTAAGCTAATAGCTGCAATAGAACCAATAATACCTCTTCCTTTTTTAAATTTATGGATTTCACATCCGACAGATTTTCCAAACTCTTCAGCTTCATCAATTGTGATAAATGAGTAAATTGCACTGAAAGCATAATCCTGCATTTCTTTTGTAATCTCACCATCATAAAAAACGACACCAGGATTGGTATTGTCACAGTCGAACATTGAAAGAGCAGCCACTTCATCCAAAACAATTTGTTTAGCCAGATTTGCCTTATCATCATTGGCTATTTTAAAAGAAACACCACCATTACCTCTTGTTTTAAAACGAGCAAATGGATTTAATCTAATTAAACGAGGATAATCGATAAGTGAAATGTCATTTTCTTTGAGTTTGCGGATGATATGGCAAGCCAAATAAGTCGTGCACATCCCATCAGGAGAATCAGTGTCATCAATTCCAATATATAAATAACTAATTATAATCACCTTTTACATTAAATTATTATAGTTAAAAGTACTATATAATTTTTTAAACAAAATTAAATTGGTCGTATTCAATATGTTAAATCGAAGCAGAATGTTACAAGAAATAGAAAAATTATTAATTTCAGAAGGATATAAAACATCTGATATTTATGATCAAGGTTCTTTTGATATTGTTGCTCGTAAAAACTTATTAATTTTACTTTTAAAAACATTTACCAATATTGATAGTGTTAATGAAAAAAATGCTCATGAAATGAAGCAATTAGCTAACATATTTTTAGCTTCGCCAATAATAATTGGAGCAAAATCCAGAAATGGAATTCTTGAAGAAGGAGTAATTTATGAGAGATATGATATTCCAACCATTGGACTTGAAACATTGAAAAATATGATAATTTACAATGAATATCCGGAAGTATTAGCGGATAGAGGAGGATATTTCGTTAAAATTGATGGAAATGTAATCAAGCAATATCGGGAAGATTATTCACTTTCACTTAAAGAGTTAGCTGACCTTGCCCATGTTTCAAGAGCAACAATGTACAAATATGAAAATGAAATTGTTCGGGCCAATGCCGAAACCGCAATGATACTCGAAGAGATATTAAATACAAAAGTAACATTAGATATTGATATATTGAAATACAATCAGGAAGACCAAATTCAATACCATACAACTGGTGAAGGTGCAGAAGATTTATCAAAACTTGGATATGGAGTTATTTCCACAAATAAGAGTCCATTTGATGCTGTTGCAAAAGATGACAGCTCTTCTTTAATAGCAAATGTGGAAAAAAATAGAAGTCAGAAAACATTGAAAAGAATGGCCGTGCCACTAAAAGACTTATCAATGATTACTTCATCAGAACCAGTGTTTATTATAAATAATGATAAAATTAAAGAATCTCTTGGAAGCATACCTGTGATTAAATCATGGGAATTGAAAGAATTTGAACGCTCACAAGAATTAATAAAATTAATTAAAGAAAGAAAAGAAAATTAGGGATAATATGGAAGATTTAAGAATCGATGATATGAAAGATTACCCAATCAAATGGGTTTGTAATTTCAGAGGACAGAAAGCAATTGGAATATGTGGATATTCACAAAAAATAGCGATGTTTGCATCAGATGAAAGAGTATCAAGAATTTTAGAGGACATTGTTATTGGTACTAGAGAAGACCTTGAAGGCTATGGATGCGAAGAAAAGGACAGGTGCTGTAATTTTGATTGCGAATACTGTGAAATTACCCCTAGACAATACTTGCAAATCACAGGTAAAAAACCATCCAACAAAAATGTAAAAGATTTAAATGAAGGATTAAAAAGCTTAAACGAAGAATTCAAAATAATGAATATCGTTCCTTTTGAAGAATATGATGTAGTCAAATTTTAAAAACTTTTTAAAACTTCCATATCTTTTTTTATTTCATCTTCACTAGCCACACCAAAAGTGATTAAATCCACAAAATCGAGATTACTTAAGAAAGTGAATGCCTCATGAGGTGTTTGGATACCTACACTAAAGATACGGCAAGCTATAATTTTTTTGTTCAGCTCCAAAATTCTGGATCTGAACTCTTCCCTTTGTGCCTTTAAAAATGAAGGAGTATCCATCATATAAGCAAAGCTATTCAAAGGAATCATATAAAAATCAAACAAATCCATATCCAGATTATCTTTAAGCAAATCTGTAGTGCGATATGGAAAAGCCGTTACGATACCAGATAATGAACCTGAATCATTAATGGAATTTAAAATTTTAGAAGTTAAGTTCCATTTATATGCATCAGTTATGAATTCATCCACAAGCATTACTGGAGTATCATATCCTGAAAACAATTCTATATCATTTTCCCAATCGACTTCACAGGCAACTTCATAATTAGGATTCAAATAATCAACATCAGACTTACCTATAGTTGCAATAACCTTCATTTCACAACCATTGTCACAAGCCAAATCAAATGCTTTTAAAATATTATCATCATTGACCAAATTAATTGCATTCATGCCCAAATCATTAGCCCTTAAAATAACTTCGGCCATTTTATCAGGCTGAGTATACAAATCTTCATAGTATAATCTGGCTCTATGGCCATAATAAGGTTCAGCCATGAAAGGACCATAACCTAAAATAGCTTCAGGAATGGATTTATCTTTAAAATCCAAATGATTTTCAAAAATAATATCGCCTCATTCCTTTTCAACAACAACAGCAGTTCCATAAACCAATATTTCCTGCATTACATCAGAGATTTCATTAGAATCAAAACGAATAGCTATAATACCATTAGCACCTAATTCTTTTGCATGATCTATTGCCCTTGCTAAGGCTTCATCTCTTGATTCTTCCATCATTGTAACGTATTGAGTTATTTCACCACCAAAAAGAGATTTTATGCCTGCTCCAATCTGTCCGCCGGCACCTCTACTTCTAACAGTTAAACCATATATAAATCCTTTTGTTTCAACAACACGATATCCTGGTATATCGTTAGCGGTTGAAATTGCAAATTCATTAACAGATACCATAATTTTCACCTATTTACATTGCATAATTATACTTTTAAATAGAAGGAAATATATATATTTACTTAATATTAATGATAACATTTTGAAAAAAAATTAATATGGTGAAATAATGAAAGTACTCGTTGCAGATGCAATTAATGAGAAAGGAATAGAAAACTTAAAGGAAGTAGCTGAAGTCGTAGTTGACACAAGCATTACTCCTGAAGATTTAGTAAAAACCATTGGTGAATACGATGGTATTATTGTAAGAAGTAGAACTAAAGTTACTAAAGAAGTAATTGATAAAGCTGACAATTTAAAAATAATTGCAAGAGCAGGTGTTGGTGTAGACAACATCGATTTAAATGCTGCTACCGAAAAAGGAATTATGGTAGTTAACTCACCAGAATCCACTTCAATCACTGTAGCTGAACATACTATGGGATTATTACTTTCCATGGCACGTAAATTATCCATTGCAGACAAATCTGTAAAAGAAGGAAAATGGGAAAAGAAAAAATTCATGGGAGTTGAACTAAGAAACAAAACTCTCGGTGTAATTGGAATGGGAAGAATCGGTTCTCAAGTAGTTAACAGATGTAAAGCATTTGAAATGGATGCTGTTGCATATGATCCATACTTACCTGAAGAAGTGGCAACCCAGATGGGTGTTGAATTAACTGATTTGGAAACTGTTCTTAAAAAAGCTGATTTTATCACAATTCACGTACCATTAACTCCTGAAACTAAACATTTAATTTCATACGACGAATTTGAATTAATGAAAGATGGAGCATTTATTACTAATTGTGCTCGTGGTGGAATCATTGATGAAGAAGCTTTATATGATGCTTTGAAAAATGAAAAAATTGGTGGGGCTGCCTTAGATGTATATGAAGAAGAACCACCCGCAGAAGATTCAAAATTATTTGAACTTGACAATATTGTATTGACTCCACATATTGCAGCATCAACTAAAGAAGCACAAAGAGATGCAGCAATCATTGTAGCAGACGAAATTATCGATTTATTCACAGGTGGAACACCACACAATGTTTTAAACATGCCAAGAATTGATAACAGAACTTATCAGGAATTATCCCCATACTTTGGAATTGCTGAAAAATTAGGCAGTTTCATATCACAAGCTGTAAATGGTAAAATTAAAGATTTAGAAATTATTTACAGTGGGGAACTTGCAAAAATTGATAATCTAGAAATATTAACAAGAACAGTCATACAAGGTGCAGTAAATCCATTCTTAAGCTCACCAGTTAATGCTGTGAATGCATCACTTGTAGCTAAAGATCGTGGAATTAACATCACTGAAGGCAGGAAAACCAATGCTAAAGGTTATGATTCATTAATCAGAGTTAAAGCAAAAACCGATGCTGATGAATTCTCCGCTGAAGGAACAACCTTACACGAAGCAAGAATTTTAAAAGTAAATGATTACTGGGTAGATGTTATTCCTGAAGGACACATGTTTATTGCAAAATATGAAGATGTCCCTGGAAGTATCGGTTCAATTGGTACCAAATTAGGAGAATATGGAGTTAACATCGGAATCATGCAAGTTGGAAGAGATGAAAAAGGTGGAAGAGCTATTATGGTTTTAACCTTAGATAAAGAAATTCCAACTGATGTAATTAAAGAAATCCAAGCTTTAGATAACGTCTATGAAGCTATTGGATTAGAATTATAAAAAACAATTTCACCATATTGTTTTTTATTTTTTTATTTTTTATAAATCAAAACTAAAAACTATTTTTTATGAATCTTTTTAATGTTGCCGTTTTCATCGAATTCTATTTTAATGGAATCATCACTGGATATAATCAATGGCTCAATAGAATTATTTGAAATGATTTTGATATTTTTTGGCCTTAAACTTTTTTCATATTCTTCATAGGCAGTATTTGGCTCATCATCAAAATTTGCATCTTCATCAAAAAATCCTGGCTTGATAACTTCACCATCCTTTAAAACGTCACTCTCATCAAAGAAATCATCAATATCATCATCAAACAAATCACTGTAATCACCTACAGTGTATTTGCAAGGAGTACCATATTTATCATATGCCTTGAATGTGTCATAGCTATATGGCAAGCATACAATCATATGAAAAAAACCATTTTTTGAAAAGGTTTTTAAATCTGCTCCAGATGGCTGTGCACTTGGACCCGGATGTGAATGAACAGAACCCCAATATTTTAAAGTAGGGGGAAGCATTTCCGTGTGGACCACAGCTCCAGTAGATCCAGTTTCGCCAGGAATAAAAATAAGGCTGAGAATATAAAGTTTTTTATCTATGATTTCACCATCAAAGAATGCTAAAAATTCATTTGGATAAGATTGTTTGGAATAATAAATCACCGCATCAAGGACTTCTCTATCTATGCAAACTTCATCAAATTCTATATCATCATTACTACTGAAAATTTTGGATAAAAAACTCATAATTTAACCTTTTTAAAATAATTCTTTGAAAAATTCTTTGGAAAAAATTGGAAGATTGCAATCCACATGAATAAAACTGCGATAAGAAATCTGTTCCTTTTCTTCTTTTTTATTATAACCTGTGATTTCCTTATTTTTTCTATAAACACCAATTCCTCTTTTTTTCCATGTTGCAACATCATTCAAGTTAATTCCATTTTTAAATAACAATTCATGAATATCAGACAAGTTCAATCCATTAATTTTTTCATTGGCAGTTTCAGAGGAGTATTTGGATTTTAAAAAATGAATTCCATATCCATTAACACAATTTCTCCATGCTTCGTCCTGTCTCCATTTAAAATAATCATAAATTTCATCATCATTGATAGGAATAATCCTTGAATCAAATGCAATAGCTTTCGGAAATTCTTCATTATAGTTTATAGAAAATGAAGACGCAGTGAAACTAGCCATTATAGAATTTATTTTCTCGATACGGCCATTGAATGGAACCTTATCTAAAAGAATACTGATTTCGTCTGAAAAAGTATAAATGAAAAGTGGAGAAAATTCCTTAAATAATTCTTTAGAAACTTCAACCATCACTTTATAGAAATTATCATCATATGGTTTTGTAAGTTCCATTTTACGAGCAAATGAATGGAAACTTCTACCATCTAATCTCACTATGATTTTAGAGTTAACTGGAACCCTCAAATCAGAGAAAATTTCATATTCTTTCATTATAATCCAACAGAAATTGTTTCATCAAAGCTTTTAAGTAATTTAATAGCCGAAATAGCAGCCAACATACTTGTTTTTGGATTAGCAGCACATGGATGATTCATAGTAATTGTTTTAAATTCACCAAAGTCACCTTTTGCAGTAATTTCATGAACATTGCGGTCAACTTTAGGGTCAACGATAATTTTCACATCAATATCCCTATTGCATGCCATACTTATAGTTGCTGCTACATTAATATTTAAAGGAAACTCTTTAACTGCTTGTGAAGCTTTACCTTCAAACAATACCTCTTCAGTATCGATATTTTTACCCAATGATTTTGGGGATTTGCGAGTAACCAATGAAACTTCTTTTAAACCAAAATCAGCAACTGCCTTAATACCATCCAATCCAACAATAGCGCCTGAAGGCAAATGAATATGGGCATTATTTTCACGAGCAATTTTTAATACATTAGTATAAAAATCAGTATCCATAAAAGCACCGATACTCATGATAATCATGTCAATGCCTTTTTCTAGAATTTTAGGAGCTAACAATTTAACTGAATCCGGGGAGGCACATTCCAAAACCAAATCAACATCATTCAACATATCATCAAAATCAAGAACGGCAACACCTCCAGCAAAAGTAGCTAAATTTTCTGCCCTTTCTATGTCCTTATCAAAAAAGTATTTAATCTCAATATTATTATCTTCAGGAACTATCCTACTTGCAATAATATTAGCAATAGCTCCACAGCCTATAATTCCTACATTCATTAAAATCACTTAAAAAGAATAATTAAATAAAAAAATAGATGAAAGATCGAAATTAAAATCTTTCAGAGTCAAAATTAGGTTTATTTTCAAATTGTGGTTGAGTTTCAGTTTTTGGAGCTTGTTGTGGAGCATGTGTTGGAGCTACAGTTTCCGGAATAGGTGGCTCTGGGTTAACTTTTTTAATGTCTCTTGGGTTAATTAACATTATGTCCCCAATAGCTTGCACTTTATCAAAATCAACAGTCAATAAATCGTGCTGAAAAGACCTTGTTCCAACATTTTCTTCTGGGATACCTTGAAAAGCTCCTTTAATATTATCAAGAAGCCCAATTTGTTTTTTCTCTGGTTCAACAGCCCTTACTTGTAATTTTGAAATGGTTCCTAATCTTATGTTTAAAACAATGTCCTCTACTTGGCCCACATAATGACCAGTGTTTGTATATATACTTAAATTACGTAAATTTGAAACTTCTACCATTATAACACCACAGGTTAACTTATAATAAATCACTAAATAAATATGTATAAATTTATAGTATTGTTTATATAAATAGTTTGTGATATACAAACTAATTTTACTTAAAAAAATAAGTTGAAATGACAAAAATTAGCCAAAAAGCAAGCAATTTATTAAAATACCCCCTTTGAAATACTTTGGAAAAAATTTATAAAATGCTGAGTCAAATATTATATTAACTATGATTTAAGGAGATTAAACATTGTGGGATACAAGTAAAGATTATAGAATTTTAGTAGCAAATAAAGCAAGAGAGAATTATTTAAATCTTATTCCAACAGCATCATTTAGAGGAAATTGGAATAAAAAACTCGCTGTTGAAACAGGAAAGCAAATGAACAGCGATTTTCAATCATTAATTTATTCATATCTTGAAGGAGATGATCTTGTCAACTCACCAGATGTGGCAAGTTTAACCGAAAAAGCCGAAACCATAGTTGAATGCTTAGGCGGTGAAGGTTGGAATAAAAAGTTTTTAAGTGCTGCACCTAAAGAAGACCGTGAAAAAACTGCAGAAAATATTGCTAAAGTAAGATTTTTCATCGATACTATGTTAGGACTTAAAGACCGTTTGGCACTTGGCCCGATTAATGACCCGATTATCGGTATTGACATTAAAGTTGGAGAGGTAATGAGCGTTACAAAACATCCAAAAGCGGATTCATTAATGATATGTAATGTCAATTTAGGAAAACGTGCAATTACTGTTGTTACAAACGATTTAAATGTGAAAGAGGAAAATCGTGTTGGTGTTTCACTTTTACCTCCTCAAAGTTTCATGGAAACAGTTAGTGAAGGAATGTTTTTAGGAATGGACGGCAGCATCCTTAAAGAAATTGAAGGTGAACTTGGAGGAATGCCTAAAGGAATTCCAATGGAATCCTTAAACGAAACACGTAATTTAGTGGAAGCTTATTTGGATTAAACACATTTACCTTTTTTATTTTTTAAAAATAATCACACCATCACTACCAAATTCAATAATCTATTAAAAAAATAGAAATACTCTTCCACATTATTTTTTAAACCTTGAAAAAATACCCATATTATCACCCAAATTTATCCTTTACTCGTATTATACAATCCCGTTAAAATATCAATTATTTCTTCACCCCACGCATCAATAATTTCAGCAGAAAGAGTAAATATAACAAAATCCATAATTAACCAATTTTTAAGAAATTCAACATAATTACTGGTATTTCAACAAAATTTAGCATGCTCATAAGCAATTCTCAACTTTTCACCCTGCTCTTCAAGAGGCAAAGACATACCATTAAATGCATCATATCCATTTTTTTTTCAATATAATTTGATTCAATCTGATTTTTCTTTAATTCTTTATCAAAACCAGGTGATTTTAATAAGAATATTGTTAAGTTTAGTAAATCATATAAATATGAATTTTATATTAATGGTCTATCTTCAATTACAGGCATGTTTTTTGATTTATTTTCTAAAATTTCGGCCTCTTCATAACGCTCTAATTTTTTTAAAATCTTAACTTTAACTAAAGCAACATCCCGATAATTACTATCACCATTAAAAGCTTCATTAATAACATTTAGAGCACGATTAAATTCTTTTAAATTATACAAAGTATTAGCTTTATTTATTAATGAATTGATAGCATTAGGATTAATTTTTAAAGCTTTATCAAAACAAGATAATGCCTCTTCATATCTATTCACTTCATCTAGAAATATACCTTTTTTATCCCAAATTATATAATCATTAGAATTTATTTCTAATGCTTTGTCAATGCATAACTCAAGATTATCATAATCTTTTAATTTATGATAAACAATAGATTTATTAACCCAACAATCAGCATCATCTGCATCAATATCAAGAGCTTCATTAAAACAGTTAAGAGCTTCCTCATATTGTAATAAATGAATATAAACACATCCTTTATTATTAAGTGCTCTAACATTTTTAGATTTTGAAGTTAAGTCTATAGACTTATTAAAACATTTTATTGCATTATCATAATCATATAACCCTTCAAGAATTAATCCTTTAGTATTCCAATAATTTCCATTATTTTCATCGATTTCTAAAGATTGATTTGAATATTTTAATGCATCATCTAATATATTCATAGAATATAATAACGATGCAATGATATTCAAAATATAATCATCATCAGTATTAACAACCAATAATTTATAAAAATTTTTTGCTTCATCATATTTTTCTAGTTCTATTAAAACTGATAATTTACCTACTCTTGCATAGTCATTTGTATCATCCATTGATAAAGCTTTGTTAAAATATTCTAAAGACTCTTCATATTGTTTTAATTTATATAAAATTGTTCCTTTATTTATTATATTATCAATATTATCAGGAACTAATTCTAATGAATTATCTAAATATGTTAACGCAGTATCCAAATCCCCAAGATTAAAATAAATTTCAAATAAATAATCATTGCACCCCACATCATAATAACCCATATCCAATATTTGTTGAAAAATTTCTTTAGATTTTTCATAATTACCCTGATTAAAAAAGCCTATTGCTTTTTTAAATGCTCTTTCAACATTATTCTTTTTAAGCCTTGAAAAAATACCCATATTATCACCCAAATTTATCCTTTACTCGTATTATACAATCCCGTTAAAATATCTATTATTTCTTCACCCCATGCATCAATAATTTCAGCAGAAAGAGTAAATATAACAAAATCCATAATTAACCAATTTTTAAGAAATTCAACATAATTACCGGTATTTCAACAAAATTTAGCATGCTCATAAGCAATTCTCAACTTTTCACCCTGCTCTTCAGGAGGCAAAGACATACCATTAAATGCATCATATCCATTTTTTTCAATAAGTTTCAATTCATTGTCAATCTCTTTTTTCTGTTTATCATTTAAAAACTACCTTAAATTCAAACCAATCAATTTTGTTTTAGTCATTTCCTCTACAGCATATTTTATTCCTTCTTTTCCACAACCACTACTTTTAAATCCACCAAACGGCATATTATCTGTTCTGAATGTGGATTGTTTATTAATGAAAACAGTTCCTGCTTCAATTTCATTAGCACAACGCATAGCATTCCTATAATTTTCAGTGAACACTCCTGCTTGAAGACCATATTCAGTTGCATTGGCAAGTTCAATTGCTTTCCCAACAGTTTTTACTTTCATCAACGGTGCAATCGGACCGAATGTTTCATTAACGACCAAATCCATTTGTGGAGTTACCTTATCGATAACTGTCGCTTCATAAAATGCCCCATCACGTTTTCCACCAACTAATATTTCTGCACCATCCCTAACAGCATTATTTACTGTTTCTTCAACCTGCATTGCTGCCTTTTCGCTAATTAATGTTCCAAGTTGTGTTGAGAGATCCATCGGATTTCCCATTTTGATTTTTGATGTTTCACTAACTAATTTAGATTTGAATTCATCATAGATTCCTTCCTGAACAATAATCCTTTTAACTCCCATACATACCTGGCCAGCATTCAAATAAGCTCCATTGATAACTCCCTTAACTGCGGCATCGACATTAGCATCATCCAAAACCACCAAAGGATCATTACCTCCAAGCTCCAATGTCACATTTTTCATTCCTGCCCTTTGAGAGATTACCAAACCTGTAGGCACACTACCAGTAAATGATATCTTATCGACTTTTGGAGAGGCAACCAATGCATCACCAACCTCAGAACCATATCCAGTTATCGTGTTGATAACACCATTTGGAAACTCTTCATCAACAAATTCTGCAAATTTCATAACGGTCAATGGAGCATCTGTAGGAGGTTTGATGATTACTGTGTTTTTACATGCAATTGCCGGTGCAATCTTATGAATTGTTAAATTTAAAGGATAATTAAATGGAGTGATGGCTGCTACAACACCTAAAGGCAATCTTTGAGTGAATGCAAAAAATCCTTTTCCATTTAATCCTGCATCCAGTGGTACGGATTCTCCATAAATCCTTTTAGCCTCTTCAGCAGCAAGTTTTAAAGTTTCAATTGACCTGTCCAATTCAACATAAGATTCATTGATTGGCTTTCCTACTTCCATTGTCAGCAGCTCTGCAAAGTCATCACGATTTTGTTTTAATTTTTCACATACATTAAACAACTTGTTTGAAATCTTGAATGCAGACATCTCCTGCAGAGATTCTTTTGCATTATTGGCTGCTTCAATGACTTTATCGACATTATTCAAATGAGAAATTGGAACTGTATCTATTACTTCACCAGTATAGGGATTAATTACCTCTTCACAATCCATATCGTTCACATGTTCACCATTAATTAGCATATCCATTCTATCACCTTAATTTAATTATATATATTTTAAAATAAAAATATTATATTATGGATACGACACGATTTGAAACATTTTTAGATGCAATTATTGCAATCATAATGACTGTTTTGGTATTGAAAATATCCCAGCCGGCAGAACCAACATTAGCCGCAATATGGGATTTGAGAATATCCTATTTAGCATATTTAATAAGTTTTTTAACATTATTCAACATATGGTACAATAACCACAACCTTTTCCAGAAAGTGGAAAACATTGACAATACTGCAGTGTGGATTTTTGGAATCATGACCTTTGTAATATCATTGGTTCCATATTTTACAATATGGGTGGCATTGCATGTTGATTCAATCCCTGCTGAAACAATGTATGGACTATTGTTTGTCGTAACCAATATCCTTTATGTTTTATCAGTTAAAGCAATTTACAACAGCAACCCATATAACAAAGAATTGCAGGAAACAAATTCGAAGGTATACTATCAAATAACTCCATTATTTATAATTCTGGCAGGTTTTATTTTAACATACACAATTTATCGACCGGGAATATATATTTCCTGCCTAATTTCAATAATATTATGGATTTTAATTGGATGGAGGTCTGGAAATGAATAGTGAGAGATTCGAAGCTTTAATAGATGCAATCTTAGCTATTATCCTGACAATAATAGTTCTGGAAATCCCAATGGCCGTTGACGGCAGTTGGAATGCATTGTTTGAAGTTCGCCTTGACTTTATAATATATGCTTTAAGCTTTCTAGTTATCTTTAATTACTGGAACTACAACAACAATTTATTCAGCATTGTGAATAAAGTAAATCGCGAAGTTATTTGGTTAACTGCAATATCATTGTTTATTTTATCATTGCTCCCATATCTGACAATATTTGTTGCAGAAAACTTTAATTCATTTATTGCACATGCAGCATATGGTCTTGATTTCGTATCAACAGCAATAATATCAATACTTATTTCCAATGCATTGAAAAATTCAGACAGAGGAAATATTGCCCTACAGGTTGCCCTTAAAGACAATAAATCATTATACTGCATGTTAGCATTAATGCTTGTTGGATTCATTATAGGTTATTTCCTATATCCTCCGGCAATAACATTATTCTGTCTGATTTCAATACCATTGTTATGGATTATTGACAAATATAGATTTAGGTGAAAAGTTCTGAAATTTCTTGCAGTTCATTATTTAGTCTTGAAACCTCTTCAGATTTGATTTCACTACCCAAATCTTGAATGTAGTTTTTATACATGTAGACTGCAAGTAAAACCACCACCATAATACCACCAAATAATAGAATTAATTCTGCTGATGCTTGAGCATTGTTATCCATTTAAATCACCACAAATTACTTTAAAAAGCATCATATATAAATATTATATAATTTACGAGACAATATAACTCTTTTAAAGCAATATTGACACCATAACGTGAAGTTATTAGGTTAGCATTGATGCTCCGAAATTTGAGATTGCATAAAATATCACAATTGATGCGACAACCAAAGGTATTGAAAACTTTATTCCCTTTTTAACTTCACCATACATAATAATGCTTATAATAAAACCTACCAAAAATGAATGAATCACCAGATAGATTTGACCTGCTATTGGTGCAATTGATACAATATCCGTAACCTGACCGAAACTTTCCATAAAACCTCCATAAACACTAACCATACCCAATGCAAATGGAGTTGCAATTACTGCGGATATTATTAAAAACATGACTGCCATCATTACGGAAGACTTTCGCTCACGTTTAATTGCAAGAAGATCTCTCAAGTCATTTGAAACATCCATAATCACTCCTGCCATACTTGACCCACTTTTACGACCATCCAATATAATTCCAAAAATCCGTTCAAGTTCTCTAGACTTCAGCCTCTTGCCCATAGCAATCCATGCCTCATCAAAGTTTCTTCCCATACGTATTTCTAAAATCGTCCTACGCATTTCATCATAAAGCGGCCCTTTACCATATTTAGACATGTCTTCCATAGCATTTTCAAAACTGAGACCTACCTTCAACATTGAAGAAAGCTGCCTTAAGAAATCTGGAGCAGATTGTTCAATTTCAGCCACATTTCTTTCATGTTTTATAGAAACATATGTATATATTGCTGGAAAAATCAAAAAAGGCAAGAACAATATTGATGATGGAACATTTAAGATAAAAATAAGAGTTACTAGAATAATTTCAGTAACTAATATAAAAATTATTATTCCAGCTAAAAATTCAGATGTCTCGGTAAAAATAGACCCACTAAGCAAAAATTCCCTCAAAGAATCCAAATATTTTTCAGGAATTTTATTTTCCAAAATTTCTGATATTACATTAATACTTTTAAATTTCATGGATTTAATATTGATTTTAAAGTATATAAAACCCTAGTTATGAGTTAAATTAAAATTACCTAGTCATTATAATATTTTAAGAAGAAAATAATATTAATAATATCAAATATATAATTAAGATAAAAAACTATATTTTTTAAGGTGAATTTATGCAAGATTTCTTACAATTAGCTAGTGAAAGATACTCCGTTAGAAAATACGCAGATAAACAAATAGAAAACGAAAAATTAGAAAAAATTCTAAAAGCAGCACAAATTGCACCAACAGGAAATAATTTTCAACCTCAACGTGTTTTTGTAATTGAAAGCAAAGAAGCTCTTGAAAAAGTCAGATCATTCACACCATACTGTTTTAATGCACCACTTGTATTACTGATATGCTATGACAAAAATGTCTCATGGAAAACAGTTGACGGACATGATGCGGGACTTGATGATGCTGTAATTGCAACGACACAAATGATGCTGGAAGCATATGATTTAGGCATTGGATCCGTTTGGGTTAGAGGATATGACAAAAGAGTATTGGATGAATTATTTGAATTACCGGAAAATTTGGTTTCAGTCGCATTACTTCCAATCGGTTATCCTTCAGAAAAATCAAAACCTTCGCCGTTACATTCTAGAAATGTAAGTATGGATGAAATGGTTAAATACATATAATGATCTTAACCGATTTATCCAAAGCAATACCAAAAAACCATCATTAAATTTTTTTTATCAATAATAAGAATTTACAATTGAAAAATTAAAGTAACATAGCAATTTTTGACTTTAATCCAAAAAAATAAAATAAAAAATTAGTTACTAGAACAATTTCAGTAACTAAACTATAATCCATTATTTTAACAAAAAATTCCAAAAACTCAGTAAAAATCTATCAGAACGATAAAATTATATTGAAATAATCACATTCGAGTTTTTAACTTTTTGTGTAGGAATTTAACAACTTCCATGATATAGACTGTATCACATTATAAGTAAATAAAAAATTCATGCGATGTAAATGATTCTATAATTTTTTATTAAATAGATAAATTACCAATTATTTTTGCTTTATTGCCAATGGATACAGTATCCTCTATACGAACTCCAAATTCCCCTTCCAAATATATTCCAGGCTCTACGGTTATAACCATTCCTTTTTCAATAACAGTATTATCACGAATGGAAAATCCTGGAGTTTCATGAATATCAAGACCTAAACTATGGCCGGTTGAGTGAATAAAATTATCGCCATAACCATATTCTTTAATAATGTCTCTTGAAACCTTATCAATTTCACAGCATTTAAGTCCAGGTTTTATGGCTTTAATCGCCTTGTCATGAGATTCAAGAACAATATCGAAAATTTCATGCTGTTTTTCTGTGTAAACTATTGTTCTTGTGTTATCAGAACAATAGCCATTAAATTTCGCTCCCCAATCAACCAATATTGGAGTTTCAAGTTTTTTGGGCTGAGGTACTGCATGAGGAAGACTGGTATCAGATCCACTCACCAATATAGTGTCAAATGATTCGCCGGAAGCACCATTTTCTATCATCAATCTGACCAAATCAAAAGCTAAAACATCTTCAGTTTCACTCCTGTTAGCAACATCAAGTTGTTTGAATGAAGTTTGTGCAATTTCAGTAGCTTTTTTGATATTTTTCAGTTCATCTGATGATTTAATCATTCTTTGTTTATCAATGTAATTTTTAGATTCTATTTTAAAATCGTCTTTAAATTTCTCATAAGTACTGTAAACCAAACTAGGCTCAATAGCTAAGTTTTTAATGCCTTCTTTTTTTAAATCGTCAATCATAACTTCAAATTTTTCATATTCTTTAACTTCAATTGTAGAATCTCTATTTGCTATTTCCATATCCATCTGTGAAGCGTAAATGATTGGATTTTCCTTAATAACACAAAAAGCAAAACTGGTCGGCTTATAATCGGAAATATATTTTATATTAGTAAACTGAGTTAGTAGATATGCCTGAATATTATCTTTTTCCATATCTTTTAAAATATTTTTTATATGCATATTTAATTATTTAGAAAAAACTTTTATATATAGAATTAGATATTTAAAAAGTATGTTTAAAGTAACAGCAAGTGAAATAAGAGATTTATTAATTGCATTTATTTTCATTTCTCTAAGTTTTTCAATACTATACAGCGGTAGAAATGTTTCAGCACTTCAAGCCATATTTCCAGTTGTTATGATTGGATTAGGTTTAGGTTTTGTATTGCACGAATTAGGACATAAATTTGCTTCAATGCATTATGGTTATTGGGCGGAATTTAAATTGTGGCCTGCAGGATTAATATTTGCATTAGTATCTTCATTTTTCGGATTCGTATTTGCTGCACCGGGTGCAGTCTACACATATTCCGGAAACTATTTGGATGATAAAACCAACGGAGTAATATCCCTTGCAGGACCTGTCGTTAATATCCTTCTTGCATTGGTATTCCTGATTATTGCTACATTAGTATACAAACAGGCATTCTATAATTCTACCATGCAGTTCATATTTATTGTGTGTTCTTTAGGTTTTTCCACCAACAGTTACCTGGCTGTTTTTAATTTAGTTCCAATTTGGAATCTGGACGGATCTAAAGTAATTAGATGGAACATTATAATTTGGCTTGTTGCTATTGCTATTGCAGGAATTATGACCTATTTATCAATGACAGTAGGTGTTGAAAATATTGTGAGAATTTTAATAGGATTTTAAAATGACGTCAAAGGAAATTAAATATTTTAAGGGAACTCACAGAATTATCCCACCAAGTGAAACTATCAAAAATAATGAAAGCAAATGTAAAATTGCAGGAATCACACGTATTACCGAAATTACTCATTTGGATAGAATTGGACTTCCTGTCTTTTCAGCGATTAGGCCGACATCACAGGATGGTTCAATTAGTATTTATGGTGGTAAAGGAATTAGTACAGAGCATGCTAAGGCTTCAGCTATGATGGAAGGTTTTGAGAGATATTCTGCTGAAAGGCAGGATGATGAAACAATTATGGGAACAATACATGAAATTGAGAATAAAGGAAATGTTATTGATCCAAAATCCTTGAATTTACCAAGCGAGTATGAAAAAAAGGACATCGGTTCAATGAATCTTGAATGGAGCCTAACACATGATTTAATTGCTGACAGCAATTATTATGTTGCTTCAAATGCAATATTTCATCCATATGTATTAGAAGATAATTCTGGCGAAACATTATTCAAATCAAATACCAACGGACTTGCTTCAGGAAACAGCAAGGAAGAGGCAATATTGCATGGAATGTTTGAAGTCATTGAAAGAGATGCATGGAGCATCTTTGAATTGACACATAAAAACTCAAAACAAATCAATTTAGACAGCATTGAAAGTGATGTTGTAAATGATGCCCTTTTAAAATTCAGTGAAAATGAAATAAATATCAAATTAATGGATTTAACAGCAGACATCAATATCCCCACAATAGCCGCATCTGCAGATGACACGTTATTGAAAGATGCTGGACTTTTAACTTTGGGAATTGGAACCCATTTAGATCCAGAAGTGGCAATTTTAAGAGCATTGACTGAAGTAGCCCAAAGCAGAGCAACACAAATTCATGGAGCTCGTGAAGACACTGTGAGAGCAGATTTTGCAAGAACTGCTGGCTATGAACGTATGAAAAGAATCAATAAACACTATTTCCAACAGGATGAAATTCAAATTGACCTAAATGACATAGAAAACAAAAGTACGGATTCCATTACCAAAGACATAGATATTGTTTTGGATGAATTGAAAGCAAATGAAATCGAACATGTTTTATACTATGATTTGACACGCCCGGAACTTGATATTAATGTTGTTAGAGTCATTATTCCGACAATGGAGTTATATTCAATTGACCAAAGCCGTGCGGGATACAGATTTTTAAGAGTATGATTTTATGGTTAAAATAATTATTTACACAGGATTGTCCCTTTCATTTGATGAAGCAAGGGAAATTCTTGATTCCCATGATGATGTTGAAGTAATCTATAAAAGACCCATAAAAAGAGGTGATTTGGGTCATGACATGAAAGAAAATCCAGACATTATTGGAATAATAGATGGAGTCTTTCACCAAAATTCTTCAGTGGGGCACAAGGAAATACTGAATGTCATCAATAGTGGGGTTACTGTTGTTGGTGCATCAAGTATGGGTGCGCTTAGAGCATCAGAACTCGACAGCCTTGGAATGACCGGCATTGGTTATGTTTACGAACAGTATGCAACAGGAAAAGTGGCATCAGACGATGATGTTGCAGTTATGCTTGACAGCGAAACATTAGAAGCATTATCCGAACCATTAATCAATATGAATTATGTATTTACAAATGCAGTCAGTGAAAATATCATCACACAGGAGCAAAAGGATGAATTAATAAAAATAGCTAAATCAACTTTTTATCCTAAAAGAAACTATTCTCAAACATTAAACAGTTCAAGCTTAGATGATGAAACAAAAAGTAATCTAATCAATTTCATAAGAGTATCCGTTGATATCAAAAAGGAAGATGCTAAGGAATTAATCAGATATATTGCAGATATGATAAAATGAAACTATATGAAAAGATTGCGCTTGTTGAAAACATTTTGAAAGATAAAAAAGTAGCTATAGGATTTTCTGGTGGAGCAGACAGTACTTTGATAGCTTATCTTGCATCAAGAGTAAGCCATGATGTTTTGGCGATAACAATTAATAATCACCTATTTCCGGACAATTTTATTAATCATGTGAAGAATATGGCTTCAAAATTTGGAATAAAACACCACATCATAGACATTGATTTTTATGAAGATGAAGATTTCCTAAAAAATTCATCTAGCAGATGTTATTCATGCAGAAACTTAATGTACAGTAAAATCAAGGAATTCGCACTAGCCAATGGATTTGATTATGTATGTGACGGAAATAACATTAGTGATCTGGTCATGGATAGGCCAGGAATTCTAATCACATACGACAAGAAATTTAAAACACCACTGATTGAAGCAAGATTAACTTCAAAAGAAATACATGAGTATCTTGACAAAAGTAACATCACATATTCCAGATCAACAACATGCCTTGCAACAAGAATTCCAACCAATACAAACATCACAAAGGAAAAAGTCGAAAAGATTAAAAAAAGTGAAAAAATTCTTTCAGACATTAGCGGTTGTGAATTAGTAAAAGTTAGAGATTTTAATGAACTTGGTGTATGTGAAGTAAATGATTTCTCTAAAATTATCAATACAAATGCATTAAATGAAATTAATGATAAATTAAAATTATGTGGATATGAAAAAGTTTGTTTAAATTTAACACCAATTGATGATAATGAAAAAATTATTTTGGACTTTGATTCCAATCAATTCAAATACCAATTGCCATTTACAGTAAACCTTGAAAATACAAAAAAACACATTACCAAAAATATCATCAGTGAAAATCTGGAACAAATCAAAATGCAAAAAATAACAATTAATGAAAACGGTTTGATTGAAGGATATGATTTAAAAAATTATGATGAGGCATTAACCGAATTCATGAATATCATGCCAAAAATTAGAAGAAATATTTAAGCAACGACAACTATAAAAAAATAGGTTAGTAAAGTTAGAAATCATAGATTACATAACATTACTTTAGTCTTTATTTTTCATTTCTAGGTATTTCTTTAAAACAATATCTGGAGTTTCAAGAACTTTTTCATAACTCTCACTAAATGGAGTCTTTTCTTCAGATTCCTCAGAAGAATTTTTAAGACCATTTAAAGACAGTGTCTTTCCATCAATCTTAAAACCAACATCATCTGCTTCGACTTCAATTAAGTTGATTTCGATTTGAGAAGCCTTTTCCAAAACATCATCTGCTTTAACTTCATATTTTAAATTTAAAGTTTTATGAGGAGTCAGTTCATTGATAGTCCTTTTAATAACAGATTCAAAAAGTTCTAAAAATTTAATGGCCGGAGGTAAATCATTTGCCCACCAATATGCAAGAACAGAGTTCATCACAATATGATGTTCAATGAATTCATCTCTCCATCGAGCTCGAACACCTACAGAACTGCCATCAACAATTTTAATAACTAAAACTGGGCTAACAGCCATCGTATCACAGCTATTCAACTAAAGCTTTAATTAAGTCACTAGCTCTTACAAGACCAACTAAGTCTCCTTCAACACCAATAACAGGGATTTGCTCAATATGTAATGTTTTCATCTTTTTAGCGCAGTCAGAAACTTTTGTTTTTGAATTTGCCACTTCAACATTACCAACAGCAACATCACTAACAACCTTATCAGTGAATTTCAAATGATTTTTCTCAATGTATAAAACAGAAGTACTGTCCCAGGACCATTTGTCTCCTTCAGTACCTACTGTAGAACTGTGTTCACTTCTTTCAGAAATGATTTCACTTTCTGCAATGAAATCAGTTTCAGTTAAGATTCCAGTTAATTGAGCTTCATCATCCAATGCTAAAATGGATTTGAGTCCAAATTGTTTCATTGATTCAAAAGCAACATTCAATGGAGTTTTTTCCCAAGTTGTAGGAACAGTAGTGATCATATAATTTTCAACAGCATCTTCAATTTCAAGTTTAGTTAAAGCTTGAGATACTAAATCAAATGAAGTGATTATTCCAACTAATTCACCATCATCATTAACAACAGGAACTCTCCTTACATCATTTTCAATCATTCTTTTAGCCACATCAGTTACATCTTCATCAGGACTAGCTGTAATAAGATTCCTACTCATTAACATAGCAATTTGTTCTTCATCAGGATTGTTGATTAAATCAGAACGTGTGACAACACCAACTAATTTATTATCATCTTCTTTAACAACAGGAAGAACTGCTTTATTTTCTTTTCTCATTAAGTCTAAAACTTTTTCTCTGCTTCCTGGAACGGAAACACGAACTACTTTTTTAGACATTACTCTTTTAACTAACATAAAAAACACCTTATGTAATTAATACATGTAATAATATTAAATTAATGTACAATTAATACAGGGCATTTTGCAGTGTGAACGACTTTTTCACTTACACTACCCAAAATAAATCTATCAAAACCAGATTTACCCGAACTTCCTATAACGATTAAATCAACATCCTCCTCAGAAGCCACATCCAATATGGATTTTGCAGGTGAGCCTTCCCTAATAACTGGGGATATTTTTACTTCTTCATCATTCATATCTTCAAATTGTTTAAGATCTTCTTCACAGCGATCTTTTAATAGTTCATTTAATTGTTCTACTTCATCGTTTAAGGAAATTCCGCTTATAAAATGATTTTCTGATACACTTAATGCAATTATTTCGGCTCCAGTAGCCTTTGCTAAATAAATAGCTTGTAATTGCGCTTTTTTTGCAAATTCAGACCCATCGGTTGGGACTAAAATCTTCTTGTACATATTTCCATCTCCAATAATATATGACTCTATTTGTTCAATATATTATTAGGATATATTTTTATTAATAGTATATAATATATTTTTTGTTTCTATACGATTGATTATATTTAAAAAAGGATTTTTGGAAAAATGTTCAAAGACATTAAACTCAGCAACCTGACCAATTTCAATACAAGATTTGTTGAAATTAAATAAACAAGCATTAGTTGTGGCCATTTGAAGTAAAAGAGAAGGATTTAAGTAATTCTTATAATAAATTGACATTAATTTAAGTGTAAATTCCAATTCCCTAAACATGGACGGTGAGTTAAGCATTAGATTATCCGTTCCTAAAATTGGCCTTAAACCAAGATTTAGCATTTCATTCAATGGAACAATCCCAACATTCAATGTTGCATTAGCACGAGGACAAACAACAAGGTTTGCATTAGAATTCTTAATCAAATCCAAATCATTATTTTTAGGGTTGGTACAATGAACCAGCTGATTGAAATTAGAGTTGACTCCTCTTTCAATTTCAGTCTTGTTGAACTTTGCTAGAGAATCAACTTGAGTGGATTCTGATTCTGCAACATGAATTGATGAAATCTTTCCTGCCTTTTCACATTCACTCACAATAAGATTTGCCACATCATCAGTAATTTCCCCAAAGCCGCTTGGAGCAATACCATCAGCCACCTTTAAAAGTTTTCTAATTTGTGATTTTACCATTGACAAATCAGGATCATCACCATAAAAACTATCATCACGCCCTAAAATAATTGGCGTGATTGGAATATCCCTTGAGGCCTCTTTCAATAATTTAACTCCTTTAAGACCCCCTTCACGATAATCAATGAAATGAGTGGTTCCTGATTTAAGCATTTCCCACATTGTTGACTTCATTGATTCAATAATGTCTTCATCTTCAGCAGATGCCAATGCACGATGCTTAACTCCATTTGGCGGCTTGACCATTTCACCTAAAGAAAGTCCATATCCTTCATCCTTAATAATTGAATCCCCAATATGAGTATGGCCATTTAAAAAAGAAGGACATATAATTGCACCATCAACATCAATGATTTTGCCTTCTTTCGAATCTTCAGAAATATCAATGATAATTCCGTCATCAACAGTGATATTGGCCTTTATGGGATTGAGATTTAAACCTCTTAAAATAATTCCATTAGATATAGTAAACATTAAAAAAAGTTTTTAATTAAAAATATTTAAATTTTATGAATCAAATTATATTTTTAGTTTAATCACTCTATTAAAAAATAAATTTTTAAACATCAAAAAATATAATTAATATTTACCATCAAAATTTAATGAGGATGATTGAAATTAATTCCCAGGAAATTAGATATTTTTACAGAAATATTGTTAAAAGCGGAGAGGTATTCCGTATTAAGTATAATAATAAAGATTATGGGGAATTTAAGAAATTATCCGATGCATTATATGAAAGAGATGCACTATTTTACTGTAATTTCGATTATGACTTGCTTGTGGAATGTGACCTTGAAAACAAATATGAAAACATGACCCTACCACCATTTCCAGAAAAAAGGTCAAAAGGAAGGATAAAAGGAATAAAAGTAAACAAAAAGGAACGTGAAGGAGAAATTCTTTTTGATCACAAAAAAAGAGGGTTTTACATTCAAAAAGGAGAAAGCATCTTTGGATATTATGCATCAATGACAGAAGCATTCTATTATAAAAAAATACTGATGGAAAATGATTGGGATGAAGATGCTATCAAAAGCAAAATTACCCTCAGAATTGACATCAACAAAAAACTTGACTTAACCAAAGAGTACGAAGTCAAACTTAATTATTGCCCTAACTGCAGAAGCAAGTTAAAAATTAACCAAGAAGAATGTCCTTCCTGCGGAATTAATATAAAAGAATACCTGTATTCAAACTAAAAAAAAAGAGTCTGTAAAATTTTATAGGCTTATTTTATTTTAAATTTTTTACAGTTGAAAATTTACTTCGATGAAAATTCGT
>SUTF01000013.1:4469-43166 GCA_015063005.1 Methanobrevibacter millerae | reverse complement strand
ATGGTAGTAGCTGCAGCTATAAGGGAAGAAATTGAAATCCCTGAAGGCGTTGAAGTTATAATTGAAAATAATGAGGTCTCAGTAAAAGGACCTAATGGAGAAGACTCCAGAAAATTTACTTATCCTAATGTAAGTATTAATAAAGAAGATGATGTTGTTGTATTAAACACAGCATTTCCAAAAAAGAAAGATAAAGCAATGATTGGAACCACTAAAGCACACATCAACAATATGATTATCGGTGTAACTGATGGTTTCACTTACCATATGAAAATCGTATTTGCTCACTTTCCAATGACTGTAAAAGTTGAAAAAGATATCGTAAACATTGACAATTTCCTCGGGGAAAGACACCCAAGAACTGCAAAAATCGTCGGTGATTCTAAAGTAGCAGTTAAAGGTGATGAGGTAACAATTACTGGTATCAATAAGGAACATGTTGGTCAGACCATGGCTAACTTAGAACAAGCAACTAAAATTAAAGGAAGAGATCCTAGAGTATTCCAAGACGGAATATACTTAACTAGCAAAGAATAATTGGTGATTTGAATGGCTAATAAAAGATTTAAAAGACAAGAATATGCTCGTTATAAAAAACTTGGAATCAAATGGAGACGCCCTAGAGGTAAAACCAGTAAAATGAGAAGATACGAAGCAGGCAAACCTGATATGCCAGCTATTGGTTACAGAACCCCTAGAGCAATAAGGGACTTACACCCTTCAGGGTATAATGATGTTCTTGTTCACAATATGCAAGAGTTAGAAGACTTAGACCCAGCTACTGACGCTGCAAGAATAAGTGCTTCTATCGGTAAAAGGAAAAAAGCTTTGATGTTAGAAAAAGCATCTGAGCTCGGAATTAAAGTATTAAATAAATAAATCATATTTATAAGTCGAATCAATTCCGGGGCTTTAATTTGAATTGATTTGACTGGTTAAATTAAAATTAGGGAATTTAGATTATTTGTCTAAATGGAGGATTATATACATGAATCTTACAACTCAAAAAAGATTAGCTGCTAGTATCCTCAAAGTAGGACTTAATCGTGTATGGATTGATCCAGAAAGATTAGAAGAAGTCTCTATGGCAATTACCAGAGAAGGTGTAAAGCAGTTAATTAACGATGGAGCTATTAAAGCAAAACCTCAAAAAGGTATTAGTAGCTACAGATCTAAAAAAATCAAAGAACAAAAAGCAAAAGGTAAAAGAAAAGGTAGAGGTAGTGTAAAAGGAGCTAAAAAAGCACGTACCCCTAAAAAGAAAGCTTGGATGACAACTATTAGGGCTTTAAGAAAAGATCTTAAAGAAATGCGTGATGACGAAATCATTGATGCTACAACCTATCGTAAATTATACAAAATGGCTAAGGGTGGCGCATTCAGAAGTAAATCTTACATGAGAAACTACGCCCGTGACCATGATTTAATTAAAGGAGAGGAATAAGCATGGCACAAGGAACTAAATATAAAGTAGCATTCAGAAGAAGAAGACAAGGAAAAACTGATTACGCAGCTAGAATGAAATTAGTCGATTACGACAAATCCCGTTTAGTTGTAAGAGTATCCAACTCTCACGCTACTGTTCAAGTTATCGATTACGCTCCTGAAGGAGATATTACTGTTGCATCCGCTGTAAGTAAACAATTAGCTAACTACGGTTACTTAGGTGCTACCGGTAACCTTTCAGCATTCTACTTAACTGCATACTTATGTGCTAAAAGAGCTTTAGCAGCTGGTGTTGAATATGCAATCTTAGACATTGGTTTAAAATCACCAATTAAAGGTTCTAAAATCTTTGCAGCTTTAAAAGGTGCATTAGACGCTGGTTTAGAAATCCCTCACGGTGACTTCATTTTCCCAGAAGATGAACGTATCAGAGGAGAACATGTTGCTAACTACGCTGAATCTTTAGATGCTGAAGAAGTAGCTAAAAAATTCTCAAAGTACTTTGAAAGAGGTCTCGACCCTAAAAAGTTACCTGAAAACTTTGATGAAACTGTTAAAAATATTGATGAGGCAGAGGTATAACTATGAGTTTTAATATTGATGAATGGGAACCTAAAACTAAAATGGGTAAATTAGTTAAAGATGGAACCATTACTGATATCGATGAAATCTTTGAAAAAGGTCTTCCAATTATGGAATTAGAAATAGTTGATGCCTTAATTCCAGATTTAGAAGAAGAAGTAATGGATGTTAACTTAGTTCAAAGGATGCATAAATCTGGTAGAAAAGTTAATTTCAGAGTAATTGTTGCTGTAGGTAACAAAAATGGTTATGTTGGATTAGGTCAAGGTAAAGCTAAAGAGGTTGGACCTGCAATCAGAAAAGCAGTTGATAATGCTAAATACAACATTATTAAAGTAAGAAGAGGCTGCGGTGATTGGGGTTGTGTCTGTGGAAGAGAACACACAGTACCTTTCAAAGTACAAGGTAAAACCAGTAGTGTAAGCGTAAACTTAATGCCTGCACCTGCAGGAGTAGGTTTAGTAATTGGTGATGTTGGAAAAACCATCTTAAAACTTGCTGGTATTCACGATGTATGGTCCCAATCTTTCGGTCAAACCCAAACTACCGTCAACTTTGCTAATGCAGTATTTGACGCTTTAAAAACTTTAAGTGAAGTTAAAGCAACTAAAGAAGACCTCAAGAAAATGGGAGTTAACTATTAATTGGTGATGATTATGTTTTTAGTTATTAGAGTTAGAGGAACTACTGGTGTCATTCAAAAAATTGCTGACACTTTACACATGTTAAGACTTAACAGAATCAACCACGCAGTATTAGTTGAAGAAAATCCTAGTTTTGAAGGTATGCTTCAAAAGTCTAAGGATTACATTACCTGGGGTGAAATCGATGCTGAACTTTTAGCTGAAATCATTGCTAAAAGAGGTAGAATCGAAGGTAATAATAAAGTTACTGATGAATTTGTAGCTGAAAATTCTGATTACAAAGATATCGCAGAATTAGCTGAAGCTGTAATCAATTCTGAAGTTAAATTAGCTGATGTGGGAATTAAACCTGTATTCCGTTTACACCCTCCTAGAAAAGGATACGAAGATATCCGTTTATCCATTAACGAAGGTGGATCCTTAGGTTACAGGGGCGAAGAAATTAAAGATCTTGCAAAAAGAATGCTTTAGATAAGGTGTTTATTATGATTAGAACAAAACGTAAAATTAACAAACTTAGAGGTTCTAGATCCAACGGAGGAGGCTGTACTAAAAAACGTAGAGGTGCAGGTAACAAAGGTGGAAAAGGTAAAGCTGGAGCTGGAAAACAACATTGGACATGGACCGTAATTCACGATCCTGATCATTTCGGTAAACACGGTTTCAAAAGACCTCAAAAAATGATTAAAAAAGTTAATTCTGTTAACTTAAGTTACTTAGAAGAAAAAGCAGATGATTTAATTGCTAGCGGTAAAGCATCCAAAGATGGTGACGCTATTGTAATTGATGTAACTGAATTAGGTTATGATAAAGTTTTAGCTAAAGGTAAAATCACTAAAACTTTCAAAATTTCAGCACCTAAATTCTCTGCATCTGCTATAGAAAAAATTGAAGAAGTAGGAGGGGAAGCTATAGAATTATAGTTTTTCTCTTTTTTATTTAATGTAGAGGAATAAAATGTCATCTCTTGAAGTTTTAGAGCCATTGTTTAAGTTTTTACCGGAAGTAAAATCTCCTGTTCACAATGAAGATTTTAATGAAAAACTTAAATGGACTGCTCTTATCTTGGTATTATACTATTTCTTAACTCAAATTCCTTTATATGGGTTAAGTCCTGGAGCTGTGGATAGTTTTGCAGCTTTAAGGGCAGTTATGGCTGGAAGTTTCGGTTCAATTCTTACTTTGGGAATTGGTCCTATTGTTACTGCATCTATTGTATTGCAACTGTTAGTTGGTTCCAATCTTTTGGATTTGGATCTTTCTTCACATAAGGATAAATCACACTTTCAGGCTACCCAAAAGCTTTTATCCATTGTCTTCACAATGTTTGAAGCAGCGGTTTTGGTGTTAACTGGAAATTTAGTACCTATTGATAATTCTTATCTCGGTGTGTTATTCCTTCAACTTGTAATTGGTGCAGTTTTAGTAATTTACTTAGATGAAGTTGTTTCCAAATGGGGATTCGGATCAGGTATTGGTCTGTTTATTGCAGCGGGTGTATGTCAAGCAATTGTCGTGGGAACATTCAATTTCTTCCCTACTACTGAAGGTTTGCTTGCTGGTGCAATTCCTGGATTCATACAATCAATTGTTATGGGTGCTCCTAACTTCGCAATATTGATTCCATTAATAGCAACAATCTGTGTATTTCTGGTTGTTGTATATGGTGAATCTATTCGTGTTGAAATTCCTATCTCACACGGTTCAGTTAGAGGTCACGGAAGAATCAGAGGTTCCGTCGGTAAATATCCATTAAAATTCGTTTATGCAAGTAATATGCCAGTTATTTTAACAAGTGCACTTCTTGTAAACGTTTCACTTTTGGCTAATGTTTTCCAAAAAATAGGTTTCCCTATTTTAGGTCATATCGAAAACGGTAAACCTGTTGATGGTATTGGCTGGCTGTTGTCAACTCCAAATAATATTAACATGTTCGTTACAGAACCTGTACATATTATCATTTATGCAATTTTCTTCTTAGCATGTTGTGTATTGTTCTCATACCTATGGGTTGAAATCAGTGGTTTGAATGCTAAGAAAATCTCAGAACAACTTTACAATTCAGGTATCCAAATACCTGGTTTCAGAAGTAGTAAACGTCAATTATATAAGATTTTAAGGAAATATATTCCTGCACTCACCATATTAAGTGGTTTGTATGTAGGTCTAATTGCATTCTTTGCAGATTTAACTGGTGCTCTAGGTGGAGGTACCGGTGTATTGCTTACTGTAGGTATCATACATAAGCTTTACGAAGAAATGGCTGAAGAACAATTAATGTCTTCAAATCCACTGCTCAGAAAATTCTTAGGAGGAGACTGATCTTCTCCACATATTTTTTAAAAGAGGGGTTAAATTGAAATTAGTCGTATTAACAGGAATTCCAGGTTCAGGAAGTACAACTCTTCTCAACAAAGCTCTTGAAGAAGTTGACTATGTGCACTTAAATTATGGGGACATAATGACTGAACTTGCAATTGAAGAAAAACTTGTTGAAGATAGGGACGCTTTAAGAAAATTACCTGCTGAAACTCAAAAGGATATCCAAGCTAAGGCAGCTAAAAGAATCAATGAAAAATCTGCTGAAGCTAATGTTATTGTTGATACTCATTGTACTATCAGCACTCCTTCCGGATTTTTACCAGGTCTTCCAATTTGGGTTTTAGAACAATTACAACCTGATTTATTTGTTATGGTTGAAGCAGATCCTGATGAAATTATTTATAGAAGAATGAATGATGACACTCGTTCTAGGGATGTGGAAAAAGCAAAAGATATTCAATTACATCAAGAAATGAATAGGGCTGCTTCCATGGCTTATGCAACATTAACTGGTGCTACAGTCAAAATCATTGCAAACCATGATAATCATTTGGAAAAAACCGTATCTAAATTAGTTGATGTATTAAAATAGGTGAGTTAAATGGCTGATATTTTTAGTATGCTTAGTGATGGGGTCATCAATGTTTTAAATGTTATATTTAATCCTATTTTAGCAATGGATCCTAATCCGCAAAATCCAGCTTTAACTGTATTGATAGTTGCTTTTATAGTTTCATTAATTACAACTATTGCTAACAAGTATTTAGTTGATCAGGATAAACTTAATGAAAGGCAACAAAAGTCAAAAGAGTTTCAGAAGAAATTCAGGGAAGCTCAAAAAAGAGGAGATGGAAAAGAGATTGCAAAGCTTCAGGCTGAGCAAACTGAAATGTTGAAAGATCAAAATGCGATGATGATGGATTCATTCAAGCCAATGTTGGCTACTTTCATTCCGATTATTTTGATTTTCTTCTGGATGAGAACATCTGCTATTCATAATTTGGTTCTCATATTACCAGCTCCTGCATATTGGCTTACTTTGACTCCATTCTGGCACTTTATTGGTCACTTCATATATGGTGGAGAAGCTACTATTCCATATGGTATCGGCTGGTTATTATGGTATATGATTTGTACTTTTGGTATGAGCCAGATATTAAGAAAATTCTTAGGATTTAAACAAGGGTTCTAATTTAACCCTTAAATCTTATATATTTATTAATGATGAAATAGATATATTATAGTATTCTATTTTGAATACGCTATTACACAATTATTAAATTTTTTATTAAATTAATCAAGGTGATTAAATGCCTGCAAATAGGTTTAGATCAAGATCATATAAAAGAATGAGAAAAAACACTCCTGGTGGAGAAAATGTTTTAAGATATAAAAAGAAAAAACCATCTAAGCACGTATGTGCTGAATGTGGTGCTGTATTACATGGAGTTCCTCGCGGACGTCCATACGAAATCGGTAAACTTTCAAAAACTAGCAAAAGACCTAGCCGTCCATACGGTGGGTACTTATGTACTAAATGTATGCGTAAACATTTCAAACAAGAGGCTAGACAATAATGATAATTACTCTCGGTGGATTGGCTGGAACTGGAACAACTACAACTGCGGAACTGCTTAGTGAAAAATTAGACATTCCATACATTTCTGCAGGATATGTTTTTAGACAAATGGCTTCCGAAAGGGGCATGTCTGTTTTGGAATTCAGTGAGTTTGCTGAAGGTAATGATGATATCGATAAAGAGATTGATAAACGTCAGGCTGAACTGGCTAAATCTGCAGATGATTTAATAGTTGAAGGCAGGTTATCTGCTTATTTTGTTGAAGCTGATTTAAAACTTTGGTTAGTAACTCCCTTTGATGTACGTTCTCAAAGAATTGCTGAAAGGGAATCAAAATCTGTAGATGTAGCACGCGAAGAAATTGTTATTCGTGAAGATAGTGAAGCTTTAAGATATATGGATATTCATAATATCGATATTAAAAATATGGATATTTATGATTTAATTATTAATACTGGTACATTCGATCCTGAAAAAGTATCAGAAATCATTTTAACAACATTAAAGGTGATATAATGGCATCAATTGAAGTAGGAAGAGTATGTGTTAAAACTGCTGGAAGAGAAGCTGGAGAAAAATGTGCAATCGTTGAAATCATCGATGAAAACTTCGTAGAAGTTATCGGAGAAGCTGTTAAAAACAGAAGATGTAACATTGCTCACTTAGAACCAACTGAAGAAACTATCGATGTTTCTGGCGACGCTGACTCTATCAAAGCAGCTTTAGCTGATTTATAAATGAATAATTAATTTATTCATTATTTTTACTATTTTTTTATACTATTTTTTTAAGGTTTAATTCATGAAAACTAATTTAATTACAAAATCCAAGTCTTTTACTAATCCTGAATATGGTTGTAAACCTGAAGAAAGGCCTATAGAAGATTATATTTCAAAAGGTGTAATTAACTTGGATAAACCCTCAGGACCAACATCCCATGAAGTGGACTCATGGCTAAAACGCATTTTAAAACTGGATAAGACTGGTCATGGTGGAACTCTGGATCCTAAGGTCACTGGTGTTTTGCCTGTAGGTTTGGCAGATGCAACTCGTGCAATACAACTATTATTGACTGCTCCAAAAGAATATGTCTGTTTGCTCACATTCCATGCAGATGTGCCTGAAAGTGAAATTCGTCGTGTTTTTGAAGAGTTCACAGGTAAAATTTTTCAATTGCCACCGGTAAAATCTGCGGTTAAACGTGAATTAAGAACCCGTAATGTTTATTATTCAACTATATATGAAATTAAAGGTCGTGACGTTTTATTTAGAATAGGCTGTGAAGCTGGAACATATGTCAGAACATACTGTCATAATATTGGTGAGGCCTTAGGTGTTGGAGCCCACATGGCAGAGCTTAGAAGAACACAGGTAGGATCTTTTCGTGAAAAGAATAATCTTGTAACACTGCAGGATGTAACTGATGCGTATCATTTCTATATTGAAGATGGGGATGAATCATTTTTACGTGAAGCAATAATGCCTATGGAGAGAGCTGCTGACTATTTGCCTAAAGTTATAATTAAGGACTCTGCTGTCGATGCAATCTGTCATGGTGCAGACTTAGCAAGTGGTGGTGTAGCTTATCTGTCTGATGATATTAAAAAAGGGGACATCGTTGCTATTGAAACCCTTAAAGGTGAATTGGTTGGTGCAGGAAATTCATTGTATTTTACAGATGAGATTCTTGAAGCTGAAGGTGGTTTTGTAGTAAATACATCAAAAGTATTCATGAAACCTGGTGTATATCCAAGATTGTGGAAATAACTATTTTCGAATCAATTTTTTGATTCATTAAATTATTTTTTTCTAATTATTTTAACATTTTTTATTACTTTGATGAAAACAGTACTTCATAGTGAATATTAATCATACAGTTTCGATAATTTTTTTAAGAATATTCTATAAAATATTAGTATATGGTTGATATTATGAAAAAATTTAGAATTTTATTTATTTTTCTGGTGCTTTTTATTTCTGTTAGTGCAGTTTACGCTGATGGAAACTTTTCAAGTCTTCAGACAGAAATTAATGATGCCGGCAACAGTATTGAAATAACTGATGATTATATTTATGACAATTCCACGGATTATCTGTTAAATAGTGGAATAGTTGTCAATAAAACGGGTTTTACCATTAATGGTAATGGACATACAATTAACGGTAATGGACAGGCAAGAATTTTTAATGTTATTGGCGATATTAATATTAATAATCTTAACTTAATAAACGGTTTTTCAAAGGAGAATGGTGGAGCTATCTTTACTAAGGATAGGATAAATTTTAATAATGTCACTTTCGAAAATAACTCTGCTAAGCAAGGTGGTGCAGTAAGGATTGATTTGATTGAAGCGAACAATTGCGTTTTTATCAATAATCACGCTGAAAATGGTGGAGCAGTTTCTTTTTCTTTTCATTCCACCATTAATAATTGCGTATTTAAAGATTCATATAATTTAACTTATTCATTATTATATGGGGCAGATGAAAATTCTGGAATCAGAATTGTAAATTCCACATTTTCAAATTCAACTTCAAAGTTCGCTACAGCAGTATATAATATGAAAAATACTGTAATTGTTAATTCAAATTTCGTAAACCTTCATTCAACAGAAAGTGCTGGTGCAATTCTGCTTAGTCAAATGAGTGTTGCGCAAATTATTAATTGTACATTTATGAATGTCACTGCCGTAAAGAATGGTGGGGCAGTATTTATAGATGTGTTTGGTAATGGTTTGCCTGGAACTACATTGATTGCCAATACCAGTTTCATCAATTCCACAGGGAATTTTGGCGGAGCTCTGCTTCAGTTACATGGTAATTTAACAATAAATAATTCAAAATTTATTAATAATGCGGCTACTTTCGATGGGGGAGCAATATATGCATCTAATGTAAATGCAAATATCTATAACATTTCCGTTATTTCAAATAAATTGGTGGATGAAGAAAATAATGGTGGGGGAATGTTTTTTGATAAAAGTACTTTAAATATTTCAAATTCAGACTTCATCAACAATACAAAAAATGCTATTTATGCCTATGACTGTAATTTATATGTTAACAGAAGCAATTTTAAAAATAACAATGAAGCAATTCATGGTGTTTTTCTTAATTATGAAATGGGTGAACTAAATTTGAACAATGATTCACTAATTTTAAATGAAACTGACTTTTTCAATGTGGTTAGTAAAAATCCGATCAGTTTAATTCTGATTAATAATTCAATAGATGTAGTAAATTTGCCTAAAAAATTTGATTCACGGGAATGGGGATGGATAAGTTCTGTTAAAAATCAAATAATTGATGGTAGTTGTTGGACTTTTGGAACAATAGCGGCTCTTGAATCCGCATTACTCAAATCAACAGGAATTGAATATGATTTTTCAGAAAATAATATAAAAGATACAATGCTGCAATATTCAAAATATGGTATTTATGATGTAGTGGGTAGTGGATATATTCCATATGCAACTCAAAATATCCTTAGTTGGTTAGGGACTGTTTTTGAAAAAAATGATACTTTTGATGAAATGGCAAAAGTTTCACCAATATTTTTTACTGGTGATAATATTCATATTCAAGATGCAATCTTTGTGGGGCCTAGGAAAAATTTAACTGATAATGATGAAATTAAAAAAGCCATAATGAAATATGGATCATTGGCAATAGAATATTATTCGTCAGTAGAAGCTCCGGACTATAATAACAAAACACATGCCCAGTATCAGAATTTATTAAATGAAAGGACACATGCCGTTTCTGTTGTGGGGTGGGATGATAATTATCCCAAAGAAAATTTCTTAACTACTCCTCCAGGAGATGGTGCATGGATACTAAAAGATAATTTTGGTTTTGAAAATGGGGATAAAGGATATATCTATCTGTCTTATTATGACGTAAGTTTTCTAAATTCAAGTTATGCAGTAGGATTTATCATTGAAAATACTGAAAGGTATGTAAGAAATTATCAGACTGATTTAAGTGGAGAGCTGATTTTTTCACAAGTTGTTGGTGGGAGAGATGCTACTTATAAAATCACATATGAATCCTCAGGCAGCGAGCTGATAAGCGGGGTTGGAACATACTTTAAATATGAAGGTGAACAGTATGTCCTTAATATTTATGTAAATGGAGTATTGAAACATACACAAAATGGAACCGGACCATATTATGGTTTTCATACAATAAAGTTAACGGATGAAATTCCGATAAAGAAAGAGGACAATTTTACAGTAGAAATGACTAAAAAGTATATTCCTATTTTAAATAATTCAAGACAGCATTATGCTGCAGACACAGTTTTTGTGAAAAATGGTGATGTGTTTGAAGATTTATCACTGAAAAATCAAACTGCATCCTTAAAAGTCTATACTAAGGATTTGAGCATTTATGCTGAAGATTTGGTTAAAATCTATAGGAACGATTCCAAGTTTGAAGCAAATATTGGTGCAGTAAATGAAAGCGTAATCTTTGAGGTTAATGGTGTCAATTATACTCGCGTAAGCGATGAAAACGCAACGGCCAGAATAGCTATTAACTTAATTCCTGGAAATTATACAGTCAAAACAACATTCAACGGCACTACGGTTAAAAATAACATAGAAGTATTGCCAACTTTAATTGCAGATAATCTTGTTAAATATTTCAGAAACGAATCACAGTTTTACATCTCACTGATTGACGCTGTGGGCAATGCAGTCCCTAATGTCAATATTACAATGAACATCAATGGAGTATTCTACAACAGAGCAACTAACGCTAACGGTACTGCAAGATTAAACATCAACTTGGGACCTGGTGAATATACACTGACAGCTATTGATCCGGTGACTGGTCTGGAAATGTCTTATAATATTACTGTATTACCTACTTTAATCGCTGATGACATGAATATGGCCTATTTGGACGGAAGTCAATTCAGTGCAAAACTGCTTGATGGTGGAGGCAATCCGTTGGCTAATGTAAATATAGAATTCAATATTAACGGCGTATTTTACAACAGGACTACGAACTCTTCAGGTTATGCCAGTTTAAACATTAGACTTATTCCTGGTGAGTATATAATCACTTCACGTTATGAAAATGCTATAATTTCAAATAAGATAACGGTTATGGCTGTAAAAGATTAAAAAAATAAGAATTGTGGTGGGAAGCTAGAACGCTCCTCCACCTCCTCCACCGGAACCGCCACCAATATCACCAAAGCTTCCGCCGTCTGATGATGGGTTTGCAGCAGAGATTCCATTGTTGAATGCACTGTTCAATAGCATCAGTCCGGAATATGAGTGGAATGTATACAAATCTCCATAATAGTAGTCATCATCATGGACTCTTGGCATGTTGAGTTTCATGGATTCGTAAACCTTGTCAGCTACTCCAAGGGCGGTTCCATAAACAAGGTACTTGTTCCATATAACTATTGATTCCGGAGGGTGTTCTTTAATTAAACTGTTGTCACTCAAAAACTTCCGGAAGTTGTTCCATTTGAGATAGTAGAGACGACCCTCTTTTGTCCATTGTCCAAAAATATCTTCAGGCAATAGTGTAATTCCAAATGAAACAGCACCTAAAAATATTGATGCAATCAATGTGGTTTTTGCAGCAGGATGACTTGAGAATACTGATATTATTACCATTATTATTGCAAGTATTATTCCAAGAGCAGTAAATGCTGATTTGAAGCTATTTCCGGCATCATTGAAGTATCTGGAAATCCTGCCGTCATTCAAGTACTCATTTTTCACATCTTCCTTCCAGTCATCAAGTTTTTCCACAAATAGCTTGCCGTTATATTCATTGTTTAATGTGGATGATAATCTTGAAAGGTTCAATGTGTTTACCTCACTGAATGTGGCAAGCAAATTAAATGCGCTTCTTTCTGACTTTGACAGTTCATCAATTTTATCTCTATTTAATTCTAAAATCATATCTTTTGTGTGTTCGCCGGATTCAACACTTAATCCAATGACTTTTCTGTCAATCAAATCCATTATGGTCGCTTCAAAGCCCTTCAGGTTAGGAGTACCGATGTCATTTTTATTGTTGATTAGGGCATTGACAACTGACGGCGGGTCATCTGTCGGCAGTTCTCTTTCATATATTCCTTCATAATCGACTTTAGGTTCTCTTCCATATTTAAGATAAATAAATATCAAAGACAATGGTGAAATAAAGAAAATTGCGGATAATGCATTGAAAACTGTTCCCCAAAAGCTTACTCCACCTTTATAGTTTGCCTGCTTTTGCATGATCTGCTCTTTGCCGTCAGCATTTACATGCTTTGCATTTGTCGCATTTGAAAAGTCATCCAAAGGCATCAGTACCTGCAGTTCATAGAATTTTCCTGAAGGAATTTCCTTGGTTTGAGCATGTATCGTATTGCCACTGATGGAATCACTTAGGTTATAATATTCTGGGTTTAAGTAGTATGAATTGCCGTTATCTCCAGGCAAATGAATATTGCACGTTAATTTCAATACTTCACACTCCCAGTTTTCACCCCATAGCTTGTATTGAAGTGATCCGACATCATTATACAATGTCACGACATTTTTCATGTCATAAGAATATCTTACCGTTACTTTTTGGTTATGGATTTTCTGGGTATGTGCTTCATCGGCCCACAGATAGACCTTAAGTCTTTTTTGACCGTTCTGGTCCTTGACTTCATATGTGCCGTAAGCTCCGTCAATATAAACCTTGATGTTATCAATGCTTTCTCCATCCTTCAGAGGAATGTCTCTGTAGACTCCGTTGAAAGTACTGTCAAAGGAATATGTGTAGCTTTCATTTACATGCAATAATCCGTCATTTGCAATGGTTAGGTCAATCAATGCATCGATAATTTTGTAGTCCTTATCTTCAGCATAGGCAGTGTTGGCTGCGGATAATAATATTATGAACAATATTACTATCCCAGCTATTTTTTTGTAATCCATGGCTGCTCACCATTAAAATTCTACTTTAGGAACTTCACGTGATGCTTCATCAGCTGCAAAGAATTCAGCTCTTTTGAAGCGGAATATTTTGGCAAGCATACTGGATGGGAATTGTTGGCAAACATTGTTGTATTTTAATACCATGTCGTTATAGAATTGTCTTGCATATGCAATTTTGTCTTCAGTATTATTCAACTGTTCCTGAAGCTGTTGGAAGTTTGAATTCGCTTTCAAGTCCGGATAGTTTTCAGCAACAGCAAATAAGCTTTTTAAAGCTCCAGTCAATTGGTTGTCCGCATCGCTTGTTTCTTTGACTCCGGATGCGTTAATCACATTTCCACGGGCTCTTGTCACTTCTTCCAAAACCTCTTTTTCGTGGCCGGCATAACCTTTTACTGTTTCCACAAGATTAGGTATCAAATCATTTCTTCTTTTAAGCTGAACATCTATTTGTGCAAAGCTGTTTTCCACACTATTTCTTAAGCTAACTAATCTATTATACATGTGTATGAATGTATAAATGATAAATATGATTACTATAATCATTACAATAGTCATAATCCAATCCATTTTATCACCTAATTAATAGTTTATATTAATGAGTAAAATATTTTTATATATTAATCTATAAATTAATTCTAGGTGAATTACATGGAACTAAGTGGAATAATTAAGGATTCCTTCAAATATCCTTTCATTGACAAAAAGCAGTTCGGATTGGTATTGCTGGTCTTTCTGCTACTTGGAATAATACTCTTCGGAAGTTTTTTCTCAATTAGGGCTTCAGCAGGAATCACTCCTGTGATAATGGCTGTTTCTTTCATAATAGCATTGATCGTATTGGTTCTTGTCGGAGGCTACCAGCTCGACATAATTGGGATTGCCTGTGAGCAGGATGATGATGTGCCATTATTCGATCCTGTCAAAAACATTAAGGATGGATTGAAGGTAATTCTCGTATATCTGGTATTCTATATCCTAAATGGTCTCATATCATTCGTTGGGCTATTTGCTGCATTTGCATTATTCTCTACTCGAGAAGTCATTGGAGTTGCTGTGGGAATTATCATTTACTTGGTTGTATTGATTGTCTCTGTCATAGTCAACTGGACCTTTTCAATGTCTCTGTGCAGGCTTGCCTATCACAACAGTTTGGATGAGGCGCTCAGAATCAGGGAGGCTTACCAGGATTTGAGGACAATAGGTCTTTTGAACATGCTTATATATGTAATAGTATTCGGAATACTCTTTGCAGTAATACTGTTCATTACTCTGATGGTTGCAGCTCTGGTTGCAAGTGTTTCCAATGCATTTGTCTATTTGATAGCTATAATGATAGTCTTTGCAATACTGTCATATGTTGTCATTGTCAGTTCAAGGGCAATCGGACTTTTGTATTCAAATGTTGTCTTTAACTTTGAAATCTAGTTTATTTTTTTCAATATTCTAGATTTTTCTTTTTAAACCTAATTTAATCAATACCTTTATATACTTTAACTATAATATATTATTATATCATGTTACATAGTGTAATATGTGTGCAAGTATTTTTTTATAGCTAGTTGTGCCGAGATAGTCTAGCCTGGTAAGGCGCGAGACTGGAAATCTCGTGGGCGTTTTGCCCTCCTGGGTTCAAATCCCAGTCTCGGCGCTTATTAGTTTTTAACACTATTTTTTTATTTCTATTAAAGATATTGTTAAACTGATATTTTTTTGCACTCTTAGTTTTTTAACTAAGTTTATATTGTTGAAAGAACTGTGTTTTGAGAAATTCAAAACATTCGAATCTATTATTTTACGTCTCGTAGGTTCGCTCTATAAATGGAGGTTATTTAATGGAAGACGAATTTAAGCACTTAGTGCGTATTTCTAGAAAGGATGTAGATGGTAATAAAACCATCGAGCACGCTTTAACCGATATTAAAGGTATTGGTTTATCTTTATCTAAAACTATGTGCCGTATTTTAGACTTGGATTTGAACTCTAAAATCGGATATATTGCTGATGAAGATGTTGCAAAAATTGAAGACATTATAGAAAACCCTCAAAAATTTGATATCCCATCATGGATGTTAAACCGTAGGGAAGATTATGAAACTGGTGAAGACATTCACTTAATTGAATCAGATCTTGACATGATTTTAAGAGATGATTTAAACAGAATGAAAAAGACCAGAAGTTATAAAGGTAGAAGACACGAAGTTGGTTTACCTGTTAGAGGTCAAAGAACCAAATCTACTTTCAGAAAAAGTGCTTCAGTTGGTGTAAGACGTTCATAAGCATAAACGCTATTTTTAATATAATTATTATTTAGATAAGGAGATGTTTTAATGGGTCAACCAAGAAAATCAAGGAAAAAGTATAATACACCACCACATCCTTGGAATGCGGAAAGAATTAAAGATGAAAACAAATTAATGACTAAATACGGCTTAAAAAACAAAAAAGAAATTTGGAAAGCTGATACATTAGTTAGAAGATATCGTAGGGAAGCAAGATACTTACTCGGTTTCTCAACTGATCAAATGCAAGATGAAAAATTAGAATTATTAGGACACTTAGCTAGAACCGGTGTTTTGCCTGAAAACGCTGCTATTGAAGATATCTTAGGTTTAACTGTAGAAGATATCTTAAGAAGAAGATTACAAACTATTGTATACAGAAAAGGTTTAGCTCGTACTCCTAAAGAAGCAAGAATGTTTGTTGTACACGGACACATAGCTTTAGGCGGTAAAAAAATCAACTCACCAAGTTATGTAGTATTAAAAGGTCAAGAAGATGAAATTGGATTCTATCGTTCTTCACCTGTAGCAAAACAAATTGAAGAGTACAACAATAATAAGGATAATAAAGCTAATACAGAAGAATAAAGGGTGTAATTATGGCAAAAGATGAAAAATGGGGTATAGCTAATATTTACTCATCATTCAACAACACTATTATTACTGTAACAGATATTACTGGTGCTGAAACTATTTCTCAATGGTCTGGTGGAAAAGTTGTACGTGCAGACAGACAACAAGCTTCACCTTTCGCAGCTATGGCTGCAGCAACCAGAATAGCTGATGATGCTAAAGAAAAAGGATTTATTGGATTACATATTAAAGTAAGAGCTCCTGGTGGAAACGGACCTAGAAGTCCAGGACCTGGTGCACAAGCTACTATCCGTGCTTTAGCAAGAGCTGGAATTAAAATTGGTAAAATAGAAGATATCACTCCAATTCCTCACGACGGTACTGGAAGACCTGGTGGTAAAAGAGGAAGAAGAGTATAAGTGGAAGGGTTTAATATGGAGATAGAATTAAAAAGTCAAAGCGATGATGAAATTGTTTTCATTGTTCGTGATGCAGAAGTACCTTTTGTAAATGCTATCAGAAGGGCCGCTATGGTAAACGTTCCTAAAATAGCTATTGAAGATGTTAATATTATCAGAAACGATTCTGCAATGTTTAATGAGGTACTTGCTCATAGGCTTGGTTTGACTCCTTTGGTTTCTGATTTGGATGCGATTGAAGGATTATTATTACCTGAAGATGACGGATGGTATGAGCCTCAAGGTATTGCATTCAGCATTAATGAAGTTGGACCTAAGGTAGTTTATTCTAAGGATATCATATCTTCAGACTCAAAAATTAAACCAGTATACGATACAATTCCTATTGTTAAACTTAAAGAAGATGAAGAACTTAATGTGGAAGCTTATGCAAAAGTGGGCTACGGTAAAAACCATGTGAAATGGATGCCAACCACTGTTTGTGCTTATAAACAATATCCTGAAATAACTTTCAATGATGATGTTGACATTGATTATGACTGTGCAGATGCATGTCCTAGAGGTGTCTTAAAATCAGATAAAAGATCTAAAAAGATTAAGATTTTGGATATTGAAAATTGTTCTATGTGTAAAAGTTGTGAAAGAGCTTCTATCAACAGGGCAGCTGCAAACGGAGCACCTGATAAAAGTTACATTAACATAGGATATCGTGAAAATGATTTCATATTTAGAATTGAAACTGATGGATCAATGCCTGCTAAAGAGGTATTGTTAACAGCTTGCGATAAATTAGGTGAAAAAGCAGAGAAATTTATCAGTTTTAGTGAGAAGGAGGAGTAAATAATGGTTAAGAAAATTATCAAAACTAATCCTAACCTTATTGAACTTATTAATAAACTTAATAAACAATCAAAAAGTGAAGATGCAGCTATTTGGAAAGATGTTGCTAATAGGCTTAGTAGGTCAAATAGAAGAACTGCAGAAGTAAACTTATCTGATATAAATAGATATGCTGTTGCAGACGAAACTATTTTAGTGCCTGGTAAAGTTTTATCTAATGGCGAATTAGACAAAAAAGTAAATGTTGTAGCATTAAAATTCTCAGCTAAGGCACAGGAAAAAATTGAAAGTGCCGGTGGAGAATGCATCTCAATTGATGAGATAATCGAAACAAATCCTAAAGGATCAAACATTAGGATCATTGAATAAATAGGGTGTAAACATGATGATTATTGACGGAGAAGGATGCGTTTTAGGAAGATTAGCTAGTATTACTAGTAAAAATCTTTTAGAAGGCGAAGAAGTAGTAATTCTTAATGCTGAAAAAATTATGTTAACTGGTAATAAAGAATGGGCTTATGCTAAATACAAACAAAGAGTCGACAGGGCAAGTATTTCTAACCCTCGTGACTTAGGTCCTAAATATCCTAGAAGACCAGATGATATATTTAGAAGAACTGTAAGAGGAATGTTACCTTTCAAAAAATCAAAAGGTAAAGTTGCATACAAAGGTTTAAAAGCTTTTGTCGGCGTACCTGCTGAATATGCTGATGCAGAACTCCAAGCAGTTCCTGAAGCAGAATACAAAGATCTCAAAAAAGGTATCGAATTAGGAGAAATCTCCAAACTTTTAGGAGCTACCTTTTAGATAAATGGATGTGTGATTATGGTTAAAGTTATTCATACAAGTGGAAAACGTAAAACAGCTATTGCTCGTGGTACCGTTAAAGAAGGAACCGGTAAAGTCAGAATTAACAGAGTACCTTTAGAACTTTACTCACCAGAGCTTGCTAATTTAAAATTACAAGAACCATTAAAATTAGCTGGAGACTTAGCTAATGAAGTGGACATCAACATTCACGTTGTTGGTGGAGGAGTAATGGGTCAAGCAGAAGCTGCACGTATGGTAATTGCTAAAGGACTTGTACAATGGTCACAAGATATGGATTTAAAAGAAAAATTCACTCATTACGACAGAACTATGTTAGTAGGTGACCCAAGACGTTCAGAACCTAAAAAATACGGTGGTCCTGGAGCAAGAGCACGTAAACAAAAAAGTTACAGATAATTTCATTCTGTACTTTTATATTTTATTAAAATTTATAAAAGATGATTTAAATGATTCCTATAAGATGTTTAAGTTGTGGAAAACCTGTATCCGCACACTTTAACGAGTATCAGATTAGAAAGATTGGCGGTAAACAATTGTTTGAGGAATTGGAAGATCGTAATTTGACTCGTCAGTTCATGGACCAATTGACTATCAATCATGATGATGCAAGTAAAGTGCTTTCCGATTTAGGATTACGCGGTAATTATTCCCAAGAGAGTTCCAAGGATATCTTGGATGATTTAGGTTTGACCAGATACTGCTGTAGAAGAATGTTAATTTCTCATGTCGAGACATGGGAATAAACAAGTTGTAGGGATAGTTTTAGTATAAAATAAATCTAGGTAAAATAAAAGTTAAGCGGAAGTAATATTCATGGAAATTGAAGATTTGACAAGATTTGAAAAAGCTAGACTTTTAGGTGCTAGGGCAATTCAAATTTCTATGGGTGCAAAGCCTAAAGTAGAACTTGGTGATTCCTTAGACCCTATTGATATTGCTTATAAAGAACTTAAAGAAGGAGTTTTACCGTTAGATGTTATAAAAAATGAAGATTTGAATAAATAGTTTTTCTATTTATTCTAATTCAAATTTATTAAAAAAAATAAAAAATACCATAACAACTCTATAAATAAACTTACTGATTTTTAAGGACTATAGGTTTTATGGTAACAAATCAACTGACACTGAGGTGTTTTTTTTGGATAGTGTAATAGAAAATGTCCAAGTTCGTAAAATTCTGGACAGCAGAGGCAACCCAACCGTGGAAGTCGATGTGACTACCTGGAACGGTTTTGGTAGAGCTGCTGCACCTAGCGGAGCGAGTACCGGCTCAAGAGAAGTGGTCTCATTCCCAGAAGGTGGTGTGGATGTTATCGTAAGTGAAGTGGAAGACGTTCTCGCTTCCGAGCTTATCGGTATGGATGCGAATGACATTACTACTATCGATGAAGTATTAAGAGAAGTGGATGGAACTGAGAATTTGTCAGCTATGGGAGGAAATACTACTGTGGCTGTATCCATGGCTGTTGTTAAGGCTGCTGCTGCATCATCCAACATGTCATTATACAAGTATCTTGGAGGAAACTGGGTCAATGAATTGCCATATCCTCTTGGAAATATGATGAACGGCGGAGCTCATGCAGGTATCAATGCACCAGACATTCAGGAATTTCTTGTTGTTCCAACTGGGGCTCAAAATATTGTTGAGGCAATTTTTGCCAATGCTTCAGTCCACAAAAAATTAAAAGGACTAATCCAATCCAAAGACTCCAATTTCACAGGTGGAAAAGGAGATGAAGGTGGATGGGTACCAAATATCGCTAACGATACTGCATTGGAGATTCAAGCTAAGGCATGTGAAGAGGTTGGCGATGAATTGGGACTTGAGATTAGACCTTCCTTAGACATGGCTGCTTCTGAATTATGGGATTCAGAAAAGCAAAAATATGTTTATGCTCAAGACGGTATTGAAAGAGATACTGGAGAACAGATTGAGTTTGTAAAAGACATTATTGATACTTACAATATGTTTTATGTAGAAGATCCATTCGACGAATCTGATTTCGAAGGATTTGCTCAGTTGACTTCCAAAGTTGGAGACAAATGTCTTATTTGTGGCGATGACTTGTTTGTAACAAATAAGGAATTGCTTTCAAAAGGTATTGAAATGAATGCGGCAAATGCAATCATCATCAAGCCGAATCAAATAGGTTCACTGTCTGAAACTTATGCAACAGTCAAATTAGCTAAAGAAAATAATATCGTGCCTGTAGTATCACACAGGTCCGGTGAAACTACCGATGAGACAATTGCCCATCTTGCAGTTGGCTTTGCAGCACCTTTAATCAAGACAGGTGCTATCGGCGGAGAAAGAATAGCTAAATTAAATGAACTTATTCGCATTGAAGAGGAACTTACAAATCCGAAAATGGGTCACTTTTAAATAGGGAGAGTTATATACATGTCAAAAATAACTATAGATTATTCAAAATGTAGAGGAGATGACTGCGCTGAATGTGCTGATGTTTGTCCTATGGAAGTTTTAGTTCTCGAAGGAGATAAAATTGCTATCGTTGACCCTGATGAGTGCAGTTATTGTGAAGTATGTATGGACGTATGTCCTGAAGAATGTATTAAAATTGAAGATGACTTTTAAATATTAAAAAAGGAGAATTTATTATGACAAATGAATTATTAATTGAATTAGACAGTTACTTAGCAGCAGGTTTACATATCGGAACCCAACAAAAAACAAGCGATATGGAAAAATACATATTCAGAGTAAGATCTGACGGTTTATACGTATTAGACATTCAAAAAACCGATGAAAGAATCAGACAAATTGCAAAATTATTAGCAAAATACGACCCTGATGACATTTTAGTAGTAGCAACCAGACAATACGGTCAAGCTCCTGTTAAAAAATTCGGTGAAATCACTGGTGCAAAAACCATTCCTGGAAGATTCATCCCTGGAACCTTAACCAACCCTAACTATGCTAAATTCATTGAACCAAAAATCATTGTTGTAACTGACCCAAGATCAGATGCACAAGCAGTTCTTGAATCAAAACAAAACGGTATTCCAGTAATTGCATTATGTGATACTGAAAACTTACTCAGTTTTGTTGATATTGCAGTTCCTGTAAACAACAAAGGTAGAAAAGCTATCGCTTTAGTTTACTGGTTACTTGCAAGACAAATCTTAAGAGAAAGAGGCGAAATTCCAGAAGATGGAGATTTAGATATCGAAGCAACCGATTTCGAACTTAAATTTTAAGTGAATTAAATGATTAGAAAACCTGCTGTTGCCGGATCATTCTATCCGGATAATCCTGAATTATTGGCTAAAACAATTGAAAAGTGTTTTCTAGATGATTTTGGCGTTGGCCATATTCCTGAATTGAACACATTCGAAGGCAGTGATTATCCTATTAATGTAATGGTTCCGCACGCTGGTTTTCAATATTCTGGTCCGGTAGCTTCTCACAGCTACTGCCAGATAGTTCAAAATGGTTTTCCTGAAGTTTTTATAATATTAAGTCCTAACCATACAGGTTACGGCAGTGAAGTTTCCGTTTTCAATGAAGGGGAATGGATTACTCCATTGGGAAATGTCAAAATCGATAAGGATTTTGCAGATGAAATCATTTCCTGTTCGGATGTGGCTTCAAGTGATTTTGATGCTCATCTGTTTGAACACAGCATTGAGGTCCAGCTTCCATTCCTTCAATACTTTTCCAAGGATTTCAGAATCGTTCCTATAGTGATGGGTTCACAATCCTTTTCCGCATCAAGTGACCTTGCAAAGGCAATATATGATGCTGCAGAAAAGTTGAACAAATCTTATTGCGTAATTGCAAGCACTGATTTGTCTCATTTCAATAATCAGGAAAAGGCAAACACTGTAGATGGATTTGTTTTGGAAGATATTAAGTATATGAATGAGTTCAAGCTTTATGAGGAGGTCATCCAGTACAACATTACCATGTGCGGTTACGGTCCGGTCATGACTACCATCGCTCTTTCAAAGATGTGCGACAAGCATGACTGTGAAATTTTGGAATATAAAACCAGTGGTGATGTAACCGGAGATTTAACTTCTGTCGTTGGTTATGCTTCAGGTATTTTTAAATAGGTGTCAATATGAGAGCTAAAGCTTCTGCTCCGGCAAAAATGATTTTATTTGGGGAACATTCTGTTGTTTATAGTCAACCGGCTATTGCGGGTGCAGTCAATAAAAGAGCATATGTTGAGATTAAGCCTTCAAATAATCACAAGTCAATATTGAAGTCTTATGACTTGAATTTTGAAGTTGAAATGGACACTAGAAACAAATCTTATATTTTAAAAAAGGGAAAACCAGGTATTATTAGATATATTTTAGAAGCTTTTCATAGAGTTCATGACCATAGTCCAATTGTAATGACATTATCTTCTGAAATACCAATCGGTTCAGGATTAGGTTCCTCAGCAGCAGTAACTGTTGCTACACTTGCAGCCTTATATAGGTATCATAATATTCGTTTTAATAAAAAATCCCTTGCCCATGATGCACATATGATTGAACAGGCAGTTCAGGGAGTTGCTTCTCCATTGGATACTTTGGTTTCAACATATGGTGGATTGGTTTATCTATCAAGAAACAAGACTTTTGAACCATTCAAAGTAAATTTAAATGTTCCTTTTGTTGTTGGATATACAACAAAACATGGTAATACTGGTAAAATGGTTAAAGATGTAAAATCTCTTAAAGATAGAAATTCAAAAGTCATAAATCCTGTAATCACATCCATGGGTCATTTGACTAATTATGCCAAACAGGCTATTTTAAGAAGAGATTACGATAAAATCGGAGAATTGATGAATATTAATCACGGATTTTTGGATGTTTTAGGTGTTAATACGCCAGAGTTATCCAGAATGGTTTACACTGCTCGTGAATGTGGAGCGATAGGTTCAAAAATTACTGGTGCCGGCGGTGGAGGAAGTATCATTGCACTTTGTCCGGGCAAAGCCAAACAGGTTGCTGAAGGAATTTCAAAACAGGATAATGTTTTAAAGGTTAATTTTACTAAACGAGGAGTTTCTTCTAGAGTACGTGAGTGATTTTTCATGATTATTTTAAAAATTGGTGGCAGCATTTTAACAAATAAGGATGCACCTGAAAGTGAAGTTGATTCTGACAGTTTAAAAAGGATTGCTCGAGAGATTAAAAGTTCACTCGATAATTCCTCCAAGGAGTTAATCATCGTTCACGGAGCAGGCTCTTTCGGCCACCCTCCTGCTAAAAAATATAAGATTGGTCAAAGTTTTGACGAAAGTGAATATCCTCAAAAAAGAATTGGTTTTTGTGAAATACAAAATGCAGTTAAAAAGTTAAACATGCTGATTTGTGAAGAATTCATTTCTCAGGATTTGCCGGTTATTGCAATTCCTGCCTCTTCTTTTATAAAAGCCACATCTAAAAGGATTACTGAAGGTAATCTTGATATTTTCAAGAGTTATCTATCAAAAGGATTCATACCAGTTATTTATGGTGATGTGGTATTGGATAGCGATTTGGAGTTTTGTGTTATTTCAGGCGACCAGATCATTCAATATTTGGCAGGCAATTTAAATCCGCAACAGGTGATTTTAGGCACTGACGTCGATGGAGTTTACAATAAAAATCCTAAAACCCATGACGATGCTATTTTTTATGAAAAATTCTCATCAATGGAAGATTTGGATACTTTGGAAGGAACAACCAATGTTGATGTTACTGGCGGTATGGTCGGAAAAATTAAAGAACTTTTATATTTAGCAGATTTAGGAATCGAATCTAAAATAATAAATGCTGAAATTGAAGATAATATTTACAAAGTTTTAGAGAATGAAGATGTTAAGGGAACTGTTATTTCAAGGAGTTAAACATGATTTCAGATAGAAAATTAGAGCATTTATTAATTTGTAAAAATTATGATGTTGAATTTAAGGATAAAACAACAGGATTTGAAGATATAGAATTAATTCATAATGCACTTCCTGAGGTTGATAAGAATGAAATAGATTTATCAACATCAGTTTTTGGTAAAAAATTAGACTCTCCTTTGTTTATAACAGCAATTACAGGAGGCCATCCTGCTGCAAAAGATATCAATAGACAGTTAGCTATTGCTGCTGAAGAACATAGAATAGCTTTAGGTGTGGGCTCTCAAAGGGCAGCATGTGAACATCCTGGATTGGAGGATACCTATTCTGTTGTTCGTGATAATGCTCCTGATTGTTTGTTGGTAGGTAATATTGGTGCACCTCAATTAAATTTAGCAAACAAGGCTGTTGAAATTTTGGATGCGGATATTTTAGCTATTCATCTAAATCCTCTTCAAGAATCAATTCAGCCTGAAGGTGATTTAGATGCAAGAGGATATCTTGAACTAATCTCTGAAATTACAGACTTGGTGGACATTCCAGTCATGGCTAAAGAGACTGGCTGCGGCATATCTGCAGAAACTTCAAAACAGTTGGTCGATGCTGGAATTAGTTATATTGATGTTGAAGGTGCCGGAGGAACAAGTTGGGCTGCCGTTGAAACATACAGATCAGAGGACAGATATTATGGTGAAATGTTTTGGGATTGGGGAATTCCTACAGCCATTTCAACTGCTGAGGTTGTAAACAGCGTTGATGTGCCTGTCATTTCATCCGGAGGAATACGTTCTGGTCTTGAAGCAGCTAAAGCAATTGCTCTTGGTGCAGACAGTGTAGGTATGGCATTACCATTTTTAAAAAAATCAGTTTCACAAGAAGAATTAAACCAGTTCATTAATAGATTCAATGATTCTTTAAGAATAGCCATGTTTTTAGTTGGAGCAAACAATATTGAGGAATTAAAACAATCAAAATTAGTTATCAGTGGAAAAACAAGACAATGGCTTAATGATAGAGGAATCAACACAAAGAATTATTCAAGGAGATAGAAACAAATGAGCGTTGAAGTAATCGCAATAGGAGGATATCAGGAAGTCGGTAAGAACATGACTGCTGTCAAGATCGGCGAAGATGTTGTTATTTTTGATATGGGAATTCATCTTGACAGAATAAGTATGCATGAAGATACAGATATTGATAGAATGCATAGCCTTGATTTGATTGAAAGGGGAGTTATTCCTGATGATACTCTAATGAAGGATGTCGACGGTAAAGTTAAAGGTATTGTTTTTTCTCACGGTCACTTGGACCACATTGGAGCTGTAGCTAAATTAGCTCATAGATATGATGCTCCATTAATCGGAACACCTTATACTGCGGCATTAATTGAAAAACAAATTAAGGGAGAACGCAAATTCAAAGTAAAAAATCCTATTAAAGTCTTAAACCCGGGAGGAAAAATCAAACTTTCAAAGGACATTACACTAGAATTCGTTCAATCCACACACAGTATACCTCAAGCAGTATTTCCAGTATTACATACTCCTGAAGGTATTATTGTTTACGCATTAGATTTTAAATTTGATAATCATCAGAAAGTTTCTCCGCCGCCTGATTATAGAAGGTTAAAAGAATTGGGCAGGAAAGGAGTACTCGTATTAATTGTAGAAACTACAAATGCCAAAAATTATGATGAGGTCAAAACACATTCCGAACGTATTGCACGTAACATATTGGAGGATGTGATGAGAGGGCCTTTACATGAAAAAACCGGTATGATAGTAACTACATTTTCATCACATGTTGAAAGAGTTCAGGCAATTGCAGACATTGCCAAAAAATCCCACAGAGAAATATTTTTCCTAGGCAGATCAATGGAACGTTTCTGTGGTATCGCTCAAAAACATGGAATTTTAAAATTACCGAAAAATGCTAGTATTTACGGAAGTCCTAAAGCAGTAAACAGGGCTTTGATGGAAGCTGATGAGGCCCGTGACAAATACTTGCTTGTAACCACAGGTCACCAAGGTGAACCTGATGCGCTTCTGCCAAGAATAGCAAGCGGCAGAACTCCATTCAATATAAAACCTGGAGATAATGTGATAATCTCTGCACCAATCATTCCAAATCCAACAAATGCTGCTAACAGACATATTATGGAAAGGAGATTGCAATCCAAAGGCGCCAGAATTTATCCTAATGCTCACGTTTCAGGGCATGCCGGAAGAGAAGACCACAGGGAATTCCTGCGCATGTTAAAACCACAGCATATCATTCCAGCACACGGAGATTTATCAATGCTTGCTGCATACGGTGAACTTGCAGAGGAAGAAGGTTACAGAATCGGTTATGATGTTCATATTTTAAGAAATTCACAAGCACAAGTTTTTAGAAGTTAAGGAGAGGTATTATGAGTGATGTAAAAGAGGTATTGGGTGGTTATTCACCAGATATCATTAAAACTATTGAAGAGGAATTAAGCGTTATTACTCCAAACAACCTTCAGGAAGCTTCAATTTATTTAACCAAAGCTGGCGGAAAAATGCTCAGGCCATCTTTAAGTTTAATAACTGCTGAAGCTGTAGGAGGTCAAAAGGAAAGTGCACTTAAGGCAGGTTCTGCAATAGAACTTATCCATACATTTTCCTTGATTCATGATGATATCATGGACCAGGATGACATGAGAAGAGGAATGCCTTCTGTTCATAAGGTTTGGGGTGATGATGTAGCTATTTTGGCAGGAGATACATTATTTTCAAAAGCATTTGAAACTATTATCAATTCAAATCAGGAATTAGCTTCTCCAGCTCAAATCAATCATGCTTTATCCACAGTTGCAGATGCATGCGTTAAAATCTGTGAAGGCCAAGCCTTGGATATGGGCTTTGAAGATCGTTTTGATGTAACTGAAGATGAATATATGGAAATGATTTTCAAAAAAACCGGAGCATTGATTGCTGCTGCAACTAAAGTTGGAGCAATTATGGGTGGAGCTTCTGATGAGGTTATTGATGCAATGTATGAATATGGAAGACTCATAGGTCTTGCTTTCCAAATTCAGGATGATTATCTTGATATTGCCAGTGATGAAGAGACTTTAGGTAAGCCAATCGGATCTGACATCGGCAAGGGCAAGATGACAATCATTGCAATCAACGGTCTTGCATCCGCTGGTGAAGACTCTGAAAAATTATTGGAAATATTGAAAGACACTGATAATTCACAAGATGATATAGATTTAGCTATTGAAATTTTAACAAAATGTGGTGCAATTGATTATGCTAGAAATCTTGCACTAGATTCCGTTAGTCAAGCAAAAGAAGTACTTGAAATATTACCTGACTCTTCAAGTAAACAGGTACTTGCTGACATTGCTGATTTTGTATTGGAAAGAAAGTCATAAATCTTTCCACTTTTTTTCTTTTTTTCCATAATATTTATATTTCTGTTGTTATAAACTTATTTTTATGATGGGTATAATTGGTACTATTGCAGGAGATGTAATAGGTTCATCAAGAGAATTTCACTCAATAAAGACGAAAGATTTCAGACTTTTCAATCGATATTCTACTTTTACAGACGATACTGTAATGACATTAGCTATTGCATCCTGGTTGCTTAAAGATAAGAATTCAATGGATGTTCTAATTTCAGAAGTAAGAAAATTCGGTTTGGACTATCCTCATGCGGGATATGGTGGAATGTTTAAAAAATGGCTTAATCAGGAAAACCCTGAAGCCTATGGGAGCTGGGCCAACGGATCAGCCATGAGAGTCAGTCCATGTGCCTGGGTTGCAGACTCATTGGGGGAAGCTCAAAAGCTGGCTCGAATGTCTGCGGTAATCACTCATGACCATCCTGAAGGAATTAAGGGTGCACTTGCAACATCCGATGCAGTTTATCTTGCAAGAACTGGTGCAGAAAAGGAGGATATAAAGAGCCATATTGAAAGCAAATATCACTATGACTTGAGCCGAAGAATTGACGACATCAGGCCGGATTATGGATTTGAGGTTTCATGCAAACATTCCGTTCCGGAATCAATAATATGCTTTTTGGAAGCGAAGGATTATGAGGATACTGTCAGAAATGCGGTTTCCTTGGGCGGTGATGCTGATACTCAAGCTGCAATTGCTGGAGGCATAGCCTCTGCATACTGGGACGTTCCGGCAAAAATCACTGCAAGAACATTAAAGAGATTGGACAATAATCTGCTGGAAGTTTATCTTGAGTTTATGGAAACCTATGAAAAATAGGTGGGGCAATTAAAGCCCCACTGTTCTTTAACTTGTTTTTATATTTTTAATGGAGTGTATCATCACAACAAGTAATGCTTTTTAGGGGAGGATACAAGCTAAAGATTTTTTTGTGTTTGTACTAAGTTATTTGACATGATGATTTTATAGCAAAGCATTACTTTTTTCAGATTTTGATTTTTGTCTTTATCGAAGTCATGTGTGGCAATAATTTTTATTGCCATATTATACTTAGTTATTTAAGATATTTAAGACTTTTTGTTTTGTTTCAGACAATATAACCTCTTTAGAGCAATATTTACTTCATGAAGTAATTTTTCATGACCTTGTAATTTTTCTCTATTTTTTTACCTGTTTTTTGATTATAACTTATCTGAAGCAATATTTACTTCAAAAAATACTGCTTAATTTATTAATGATGAGATAAATATTATAATTTGAGGTTAATCTCTTTAAAAAGTCAGAAGTTATGGATTATTTGGTGAACATTCATTGCATTAGTTTTCATTACAGATTTTTTTTCGTCAATTCTTATAACCTTGGCTTTTGGCTTTTTTTTTTAATTTATTAGGGAGAAGATGAATCATATTTTTGTGTTTAAAATTTTCTTATCTTATTAAATCTTTGTTTAACTTTCATTTGATGGATGTTTGTATTGTTTTGGTATTATATTACTTTTTAGAATATTTTATATATGTTCATTAATAAAATATATTACATATAATTTTATGGAGTTTAAATTTATGAAGCATTATAAAATCATATTTATCATTGCCATTATGACATTGATATGTTCCTTGTCATTTGTTAGTGCAAATGAAATGGACAATGCAACGAATTTAGAAAATGATGAATTAAGTTTGGAGAACTCGGATTTTTATGCTGATGATTTAGGCAATGTCAATGATGATTCTTCAATAGATGATAATTATACTTCTTCTAAGAAAGATGATTCGAAACTTGGATCTTCTGGTGAGGAAGAAGTTTTAGATGCAAATGCAGGTGAATACCGTTACGAGGACTTAAGAAACCAAATTAATTCTGCTACTGGATATAAAATAACATTACTTAAGGGCAATTACAGATATGGTGAAAACGACGGAAATGCCATACAAATCAATAAACCATGTGAAATTGATGGTATGGGTTCAGCTATTTACATGGGCTTAACGGGCTGTAGAGCTTTTGAAGTATCTGCTCCGGGTGTAACATTTAAAAATCTAACTATTTTTAATGCACAATACTATGGAGGCCATGGAGTAGCAATTTACTTTAGTAAGGATGGTACTCTGTTAAATTGTAATTTTATTAACAGCAAAGCAACTGGTCCTAAAAGTTGTGGTGGTGCAGTTTACTTCGAAGGTACTGGTACTGTGTCAAATTGTAATTTTATTGACAACAATGCAATTAGTAAGGGTGGTGCAGTTTACTTCGAAGGTACTGGTTCTGTGTCAAATTCTAATTTTACTCGCAGTAGTGCTACTGACTTTGGAGGTGCAATTTACTTTAGTAAGGGAGGTACTCTGTTAAATTGTAATTTTATTAACAACAAAGCAAATGGTCCTAAAAGTTCTGGTGGTGCAGTTTACTTCGAAGATACTGGTACTGTGTCAAATTGTAATTTTACTGCCAGCACTGCAACTAATATTGGTGGTGCTATCTTCATGAATTCTGGTTCTGTGTCAAATTGTAATTTTATTGGCAGCGATTCAATTAGTGAGGGTGGTGCAGTTTACTTTGCAAATGCTGCTAATGTGTCAAATTCTAATTTTACTCACAATACTGCTTCCGGCTGTGGAGGTGCAATTTACTCATATAGTGGAGGTACATTAGAAAATTGTAATTTTGCTGATAACCAAGGTTCATGTGGGGGTGCATTTTACTTTGAAGATAAGTCAACCGTAAAGAATTGTAATTTTGCCAATAACACCGCAACTAAAGGTGATGGTGGTGCTTTCTGGATTAGAGTAGGCATTGTTGAAAATTGTAATTTCAATAACAACAAAGTAAATGGTTTTAATGGCGGTGCATTTTACGTAGATGGTGATTTAACTATAAAGAATAGTAATTTTGCCAATAACTCCGCAACTAAAGGAAATGGTGGTGCTTTCTGTATTAAATCAGGCATTGTTGAAAATTGTAATTTCTTTAACAACGAAGTAACTGGTTCTAAGGTAGATGGTTCTGATGGTATGGGTGGTGCTGTCATGATGAAATCAGGCAGTATTAAAAATTGTAATTTTACTGCCAACAAAGCATATGATCTTGGCCCTACGGGTGGTGCTGTCCGGTTGGAATCAGGTAGTGTGACAAATTGTAATTTTGTTGCCAACGCTGCATTGGGTCATTCCTCTAAGGGCGGTGCTATCCTATTTGATTCTGGTAGTGTGTCAAATTGTAATTTTACTACCAACACTGCCACAGATTATGGTGGTGCAGTTTACTTTGCGGGTACTGGTGGTTCTGTGTCAAATTGTAATTTTATTGCCAACGATGCAATTATTGATGGTGGTGCAGTTTACTTTGCAGGTGATAGTGGTTCTGTGTCAAATTGTAATTTTACTGCCAACACTGCAGTTAGTGATGGTGGTGCAATATATGCAGATTCCTCATGTCCGAATATTATAGGATGCATTTTTACCAAAAATACTGTAATGCGATACGGTGGAGCAATATATCTTAATTCTAGAAATAATGTTGTTGACAGGTGTGTTTTTGATTCCAATTCTGCTGATTATGATGGTGGAGCCATTTATGTAGAAGCAAGATATAATACAATAAAGAATTCCACATTTGTAAACAATAAGGCTAAGGGTGAAGGTGGTGCTGTTTATATCAATGGAAGGTATGGAAAAATTGTTTCATCCGCTTTTATATGCAACTCTGCTAAAAAAGGCTATGATATTTATTGTGACTCCAGCTATTGTGATCTTTACTGTTCTATTATTCTAGGAAACACTCCTAAAAATGCAGTATATTCCTCTAAATCATTTTCAGTCGCGAAAAATTGGTGGGGAAATCTTGAAAGCAATAGAAATGTCAAACCTGATGTTAACAAGAAAGTGGACCTTGAAAATAATTGGCTTTATCTTAAGGATGAGGTTAAGTATGACCACACTGGGGCACTGCCTAGTGCTGTTGTTAAAACAAGCATATGGTCTAACAAGTTTAATTATGAGGTTACCGATTGTCAAAACATACCATTTGACATGCAATTTATAAATACTGTTTCAAATCAAAATACAATGAGATTAGGAGATGTCAGTGATTTTATAATTCCATTAACTACAACCAATACTGCAGTAACTCTTTCAACAATTGGATTGACTCATAAAATCGATTTGAAATATGATTCTTCATTTTATAAGCGTTCATTTTCACATCTGAAATATGATATTTATAATAGCAGTTCTGTTTTGAATTTAACATCAGATTACGAGTATATGGATATTTGCGACAGAATTTTAATCAATGGATTTTTTTTAAATAAAGAGTTAGTCATTGACGGTAATGGACACACTATCGACGGAAAAAACATTGCTTCATTATTCGAAGGGAGTTCTGCTAAGAATTTGACCTTGAAAAACATCAATTTTGTCAATATCAAAAATATTTATAAATCTAATGGAAATCTTTACATCGAGAATTGTACATTCAACAATTGTGGAAACGGTTTAGAGCTACTCAAAATTACCTCAGAAATAATTTCAATTAAAAATTCCAAATTTTATAACTGCAGTTCTAATTCTTCCATATTCCTTATGGATTATTATGGATTGTCTGATATATCAATAGTTGGCTGTGAATTTATTGGAAATAATGCTAATTACATTATAGATTGTTACTGTTGCCGATCACTCAACTTTGTTCAAAATATTTTCTTGAATAATGATTTCAGTTATTTTTATAATTTTAATAGGGGTTATCCGTCACGTACAAGTTCTGATTTCAACTGGTTTGGAAATACTATTTATGATTTTGATGCCAAACCTCGTATTAATATTGATTTGAATAATTGGATGGTTTTGGATCTTGTAAACGATGAAAATACTTTTAAAACTAAATATGTTTATCTTAAAGTTTACAATGCAAATTCTAAAAAGCTTGAAAACAATACCTATCTTGATGTTGGTTTCAATGTTTCTTCTCTAGGCGGTGTTGCTGGATTTGTGGATGTTGTTTCCGGTAGGGGTGCAATGGATTATACCTTTGCTTTAAAGGATGTTGTGACTTTGAGTCGTTTGTCCAGTAATTTTTCATTTTATCTTGAGAATTACCTGCCGGGTTCTTTTTCAGATTTGCAGTATCAGATTAACAATGCTGGTTCTGTTTTAAACCTGGCACGCAACTATGAGTATATGTCCGCTTGTGACTCCAAACTCAAATATATAAACATTGATAAACCATTGATATTGTATGGTAACGGTTTTACAATAGATGCTAAGGGTATGGCAAATATTGCTAGAATCACAGGTAGTGATGTTCAAATTTTAAACACAACATTCAGCAACAGTAAAGGTTCTGCAATCCAGATTATGGCCAATAGTGTTTTAATTAATTCAACATTCATCAATAACACTAATCTTGCAGGTGATGGAGGTGCAATTAAGATATATGGATCCAATAATGTTGTTATCGATTCTACATTCATTAAAAATACCGCTAAATACGGAGGCGCAATTTCTATCGATTACTCCGAAAATGTTGGCATTGATTCAATATTTATGAATAATACTGCTATACTTGGTGGTGCAATTTATTCTGCTATGTCAGAGGTATCAATTAGTGGGGTATTTGCAAATAATTCTGCTAAAAATGGTGCTGCCATTTATATCTCTGCTAGTTCTGATAAGTTTAATAGGATTTATAAATCATTGTTTATATCAAATAGGGGAATTGATAGTGTTATTAATGTTGCGGGTACTCCAAAGTCTCATGTTCCTGAGGTTTCTCATTCAATTTTCATAGATAATAACTGTCTCTATGACATTGCATCAGGTTACAAGGACATTGTTTATGCGGATTATAACTGGTTTGGAAACACTAACGAAAATTACAATGTTAAACCTAATGTCCAATCAAGCGTTAACTTGAACAGATGGTTGTTTTTGGATGTCAATGCCAATAGCACTCTTTTAGAAATAGATGAATCAGCAGTAATTAACCTTAGTCTGAATAAGGCTTATGACCCTATCGCCAAGAAGGTTTATAATGTAGAAACTAATCTGCCTGCTGTTTGTTTCGATGTTTCATCTGTCAATAATGCTGTAGTTTTGAATAAGCTTGAATTGGTTGACGGCAAAGGCAATGTGTCTTATGTGCCTGTTGATTTGGTTGCGGGAAGTGTTGATTTCAAATATTATTCATTTAATAAAACAGTTACATTTGATGTAGGTGTTCCTGAAGATTCATTTACAAAATTGCAGGAAATTATTAATAATGCAAGTGTTTATGACAGTATAGTCTTAAACAGATCTTATAAATATTACCCTAAGTTTGACGGTGATCTTAAGAATGGTATCGTGATTAATAAAAGTTTGCAGCTCAATGGTAATGGTCATGTGATTGACGGTGCAAATCAGGCTCGTTTATTTAATCTTACTACAAATTCCATTGAATTGTATAATTTCATTTTGGTTAATGGTTATGCAGAAAAGGGTAGTGTTATATATACCAATGCTTCAGGCGATAAGCTGTTAAGTTCAATTGTTTTGAATTCAACTGGTTCATTAATTTATTGTCCGTTCTGGTTTGATGCTAATGAAAACTGGTTTGGTAATACTGTTGATGATTATGATGTTGCTCCTGTTGTTGAGGGGGATCGTGTTGAATTAAATAAGTGGTTGTTTTTAACAGTTGACGTGTCCAAATTCGACTTGTTTGTTGGTGAGCCGGCGGTTATTACTCTTAACTTGACCAATATGTATGATGCAACTAAAGGAACTAATTCCACATTCACTGGTATAATTCCTGTCACTTTTGAGTTGTCCTGTGTTGGTGGAGACATCAATGTTTCTGAGGCCACACTGATTGATGGTGTTGCCGAATTAGAGTTTATTGGCGATGGTAGGGGGCCTGGCTATCTGGAAGCGTCCTATTATAATGTTAATGAAGAGTTTTACTTTAATGTAAGCTGTGATGATGATTCATTTACTGCTCTTCAGAAATTAATCGATAATGCTAAAGGTAAAATTGTCTTACAGCATGACTACAGATATTATGATTATGATGAAAAACTTATGGGCGGAATTTTAATTAATAAATCACACATTGAGATTGATGGTGATGGGCATGTCATTGATGCTTTAAATAAAGCCGGTGTGTTTAATATTACTGGAGAATATGTTGCAGTATATGATGTGTCTATTGTCAATTCCAAAAATTCTGTTTCAGTTGATGGCGGATATGCTGTTGTGGATAATGTTTCATTTATCAATAACGCTGACGTGATATCTGTTGTTGACGGCACTATGGAAATCGTGGGTTGTTATTTCCTCAATAATTCCAATGTTGTTGATTTGAAATCTGCTTATGATGTTTTCATTTCAGATTCCACATTTATAAATAATACTGATATTATCAACACATTTTATAGTACTTTGACAGTTAACAATACTAGTTTCAAAGGTAGTGATGCTGGTTCATATTGTGTTAACTTGGTTGATTCCAATGCTAAGATTTATTCATCTAAATTTAATGAGGTGAATTTAATCAATCCGATTTTCGTATCAATAGATTCTGAGGCATATTTATCCAAAAATATCTTAAGCAGTTCCCAATATATTGATAATGAGGGAACCATAACTTCTAAAACCAGAATTGTTATTTCTGGTGAAAAGTATTATGATTTGTTTATCCATGATAATTTAACTTTAAATGCTACTGTATATGATGACAACGGTAATGTTATTAAGATTAATGATTTGGAATTTAATATTAATCCAAGAATTGACTACAATGAAAGTTCACAGGGTACTGATTGGATTTTGGATGCTTATTGCTATCCTAGTGGTGAATATGAAGTTAGTGCTTCCGTAATTGATTCACTTTCTGATTTGACTTCTGATTGTGTTTTATTGAATGTTTCTAAATTCCCGTCCAGTGTTTATATTGTTTCATTGAACAATATTGCCTGGGGAGAAGTCTTAAATGTGAAAATTGGTGGTGTAAACCTAACAAGCGCAATCATTGAAATCAGGGATGCTTCAGGTAATGTTATTTATCAAAATGAAAGTTACATCACGGAATTTAATGTTGAATCCTTGGATGCTGGAATTTATACTGTAACTTGCATTAATGTGGGGGATGATGAACATGCGTCTAGTTCAGTTACAGCAATCTTTGAAGTTTATAAAATAGGATCTAAGGTTGTTATAGAGGATTTCACTTCAATTGATGCATTGAATGATTATCAGATAAATTTCAATGTATTCAATAGGACTGATGTCATTGTGACAATTGCTGACCAAAAAACAGGTGCGATTATTTTAAATACTAATGTGTCTGGTGATTGTATTTGCGTTAATTTGCTTGCAGGTGTTTATAATCTTACTGTAACTGATATTGGGGATAAAAATCATGAAGGCAGTAGTGATTCTTTGGTATTTGATGTATTAAAAGTTATTTCTTCTGTTGCTCTTGATGATGTTGTTGATTATTTATATGAGGATGTTTTAATAACTTATGAGTATGTTAATGCTTCTGAGGTTCATGTGGTTATTTGGGATGATGGCACTGGTGAGGTTAAATATAATTTCACAACAACAAATACTACACTTTCCGATTTGTACTTTGACGGCGGCCGTTATAACATCACAATTTGTGTTGAGGAGTCTGAAAGTAGCATTTACAGTAGTGATTCTAAAATATTCAATGTTTTAAGAATTAATTCTTCAATTGCTGTTGAAGGTTTGGACGATTATGTTTATGGTGATGATGTGGAAGCAGATATTGTTGTTGATAATCGTACATCTGTTATTATTGTGATTAGGGATAAATCCGGTAAAGTAGTATTTAATGAAAGTGTTGAAGAGGATTATTTGCCGATGCCTGATTTGTCTGCCGGTGAATATACGTTGGTTGCAAGTAATTTGGCAACTGAAAATGTCGCTGGAAGCAATTATACAAAAACATTCACCATATCCAAGGCAAATTCAACTATTGGCGTGTACTACTTTAATGAAGCTGTTCAATGGGGTTATGGCTATGGTGTAATCTTTAATGGTGACAATATTACAAATATTTCTGTTATTGTACGTGATGCAGGCGGAAATGTGATTTCTGGAGGTAATTTGACATATCTTGAAATGGATTATATTTATGTTTTAGAAAATCTGTCTTTGGGCAATTACACAATTGACATAATCAATCTGGGTAATGAGAACATTACTGGATGCAATGTTTCATGGAATTTCACAGTATTTAAAGGCAATTCCATCGTTGAGATAGAAAATATATATTCGGTTTATGCCGGTGAGGATGTATTCATTGAATATTATGTTTTGCCTGTTGGAATAGTTAATATTGTTATTAAGGATTCATTGGGTAATGTTGTTTATAATGCTGTAAATGTAACTTCATTTAATATTACGGTTTCAGGTTTGCCTGCAGGTGACTATACTGTCAATGTGACTAATTTGGAAACGGATAATGTGTTTGGAAATTATTCTGTAAGTAATTTCAGTGTTTTCAAATACAATTCAGTAATCATATTGGATGAAGTGATGGATGTTGTTTATGGTGAAAATGTTTTAATAGGATTTGATGTTGAAAACCCAACTGTCATAAATGTTAAGATAATTGATTCAAATGGCAATGTTGTTTATGATGAAAATGAAACTGATTACGGTGTTTTGATTACTGATTTGGATGCTGGGGATTATATTGTCAATGTCACTAATTTGGAGACATTCAATGTGACTGGAAGCAGTGATTCTAAATCTTTCAAAGTTTTAAGGGCAAAGATGAATTTGACTGTATCTGTTGAGGATAATGTTTATGGTGAAGTGTCTGTTGTTAAGGTGACTTCTAACATTGATGGCAATTACAGTGTTGAAATTGGTGATGAGGAATTGGTTGTTAATGTTGTTGATGGTCAGGGAATAGGTACTATTGCTCTTGATTCAGGTAATTACACGGCTAAAATAAATTTCGCTGATGACAATTATGATATATCTATAAAAAATGATTCATTCACGGTATTTAAAGCCAATGTAACTGTAATTATTGAGGTTTCAGATGAGGTTTACGGCTGTGATGTTACAGGCAATGTATTTGCTAGCGTCGATGGAGATTATACTGTTATAATCAACAATAAAACAGTCATCGTTAATGTAAATAATGGTATTGGCAGTTTTAATATTGGAATTCTAAATGCTGGAACTTATAATGCATTCATAAGCTTTAATAAAACAAATTATAATCCTGTAGAAAATAAAACGACATTTAAAGTAACAAAAGCAGAAAGCAACATTAAAATTGTTGTAAATGATAGTGAAATAACCTATGGCGACTCCATTAATGTTACCCAAAATCTTCCAGGGGATGCAACAGGCAGTATAACCTACTACTTTGCAAATGGCACTATTATCAAAGTCATAACTGTCGATGATTCATTCATATTAGCCGGATTAAATGCGGGAACATACACAATTTATGCAAATTACTCAGGAGACACCAATTACGCTCCAGCACAAGACAACATAACAATAACTGTTGCAAAAGCATCCAACGAAATAACAGTTTATGCACAAGATGTCATCTACGGTGAAGATGTTACCATAACAATCATTGCTGATGTGGATGGAGAATACAATTTAAACATTAACGGCAAAAAATTCATCTTCCATGTCTTAAACGGCATAGGTATTGTCAATTTAGGCATTATGGATACTGGAAACTATACTGTCCAAGTAATATTTGCCGGAAATGATAATTATAACGCCAGTGCCAATAAAACCACCTTCGAAGTTATTAAAACAGAAACCAATTTCAACATATTTGTTAATGACAGTAGCATAACTTATGGGGATCCAATAACAGTTACTCAAAGCCTTCCAGGGGATGCAACAGGCAGTATAACCTACTACTTTGCAAATGGCACTATTATCAAAGTCATAACTGTCGATGA
>SUTF01000013.1:0-4459 GCA_015063005.1 Methanobrevibacter millerae | reverse complement strand
CTTCCAGGGGATGCAACAGGCAGTATAACCTACTACTTTGCAAATGGCACTATTATCAAAGTCATAACTGTCGATGATTCATTCATATTAGCCGGATTAAATGCGGGAACATACACAATTTATGCAAATTACTCAGGAGACACCAATTACGCTCCAGCACAAGACAACATAACAATAACTGTTGCAAAAGCATCCAACAAAATAACGGTCTACGCACCGGATGCTGCACATGACAAAAATGCCCTCATCATAATCATTGCTGATGTGGACGGAGAATACAATTTAAACATTAACGGCAAAAAAGTCACCGTAAAAATCACAAACGGCATCGGAATCTATGATGCAGGCATTTTAAATGTAGGAAAATACAACATCCTTGTCAATCACCCCGGCAATAAAAACATCAACCCATCAAACGCTTCAACATCATTAAACATAGTTAAAGCAGACACAGAAGTCAATGTTACCGTGCCAGAAGCAAGACAAGGCGAAAATGTTACAATTAATGTAGAATTACCAAATGATGCGACAGGAAATGTAAAAACCACAATAAATGGTAAAACATACTCCTCACAAGTTAAAGATGGTAAAGCAACAATCACAATTCCAAACTTAGTTAAAGGAGAATATAATCTCAATATAATATATTCAGGAGATAAAAACTACAACCCAACTGAAACTAAAGTAAATGTAACAGTAAAAGAAGGATCAGACATTATTTCCGCTCCAGACGTTACCAAATATTACAGCTCCCCTGAAAGATTTACTGTTAAATTAACAGATTATCTGGGAAATCCTTTAGCAAATAAAACAGTTACCATTACAATCAATAATGCCATATACACCAGAACTACTGATGCCAATGGTATTGCAAGTATTGCATTAGGATTAAACAGTGGAACATACAATGTAACCACAACCACCAATAACCAATCTGTTGATTCCGTTGTTACCATTTTACCTACAATCTACGGTAAAGATATTGTCAAAGTATTTAGAAATGCTACAGCATATTATGCAACATTCCTTGACAGCAATGGTAAAACACTAGCAGAGGGAAGCGCAGTTACATTCAACATCAACGGAGTAATGTACACTAGATATGTAGACAATGAAGGTAAAGCCAAATTAAACATTAACCTGCAACAAGGAAAATACATTATTACTGCAATCAACCCAGTTACCGGAGAAAGACATGCAAACAACATTACTGTTTTATCATTAATTACAGGCAATTCCGATTTAGTGAAATATTACAGAAATGATTCACAATATGTCGTTACCATCCTAGGAAATGACGGAAATCCTGCCGGTGCAGGCGAAACAGTAACATTCAATATAAACGGCGTATTCTACACCAGACAAACCAATGCCTCAGGACAAGTTAAATTAAATATAAACTTAAATGCAGGAGATTACATCATTACCACAGAATACAAAGGTTGTATGGTTGCCAACAACATTAAAGTATTGCCAATATTGTCTGCTGAAGACATTAAAATGAAATATCGTGATGGAACCAAATTCGTTGCAACACTTGTTGACGGCCAAGGAAAAGCCTATGCATACCAAACAGTTCAATTCAACATCAATGGTATTTTATACAATAGAATAACTGACAGTGCAGGTCAGGCAAAATTGAATATTAATTTGATGGCCGGTGAATACATTATAACTTCCAGTTTTAATGGATGTAATGTTGCAAATAAAATAACTATTTCAAGTTGAGATTAATTTCTCAACTCTTTCTTTTCTTTTTTTAGTGCTTGTTTTTTCTGTTTCATTTTGATTTTTTCCAGCTGATTCATGAATCTTTCATCATAATTTCTGGCAATGTCTTCGTACTTGTTCCATATTCCTATGGCAGTTTCAGGTATGACTTCCCGTTTGTCTTCACTTAATTTGGTATATGTATGCATCATTTCTTTGGAATCTGAAATCAGAACCTTTACAAATGGAATATCTGCCTTTTGAATGTTTATGTCTTCATCTTTAAACATCTTGATGATATTTATTTCCTCATTGTTCACATAACATACCGGTGAAGCGAGGATATTAACCCTTAATTTTTCATTGTTTTTGAATGCCGCAATCAATGCTTCGGCTTCGTTTTCAAATAAAAATCCTATTCTCATATTTATGGATGTTTTCGCTCTTTTGATGATTTCAAGTTCCTTGTTGATGATTTTTTCAACACCATAGATTCTCCATATCGGGGCCTGAACCTGGCTGATTCCATTTTCATATGTATTTGTCAGTCGTGTGATTGAATCTTCAATCTGTCTGTTGAGCCTTTCCTTTTCTCTTGAAAGCACTTCGACCGGAGATTTTACATTGTATGTTAACGGCCTTCCGTCTTCAATTTCCAAATAATTCTTTTCGTTCAGGCTCTTCAGCACATCATATATTTTGCTTCGAGGAATGTTTGATTTTTCGGATATTTCAACTGCAGTTGCTGAGATTAATGATGTGAGCGTTATATATGCCTGTGCCTCATACATGGTCAGCCCTATTCCTTTCAATAAATGTACATCATCGTTCATGTTTTACTATTTTCCTGTTATCCTATTTATATTTGTTACTTTTAACCCTTAAAAAGTGACAAAATCTTTAAATATAAACAAAATTAGAATATTAGTATAAACTTATTAGAGGTAATAATTATGGCAGATGGATTAGACATGTTTTGTTATCAATGTTCACAAACCGCAAAAGGTACTGGCTGTACTGTAAGTGGAGTTTGTGGTAAAAAACCAACCGTAGCAAGATTACAAGATAATTTGATTTTTACTATGAAAGGAATCAGTGCATATAATTACAATGCAAATGTTTTAGGTAAGAAAAATCCTGAAATCGACGAATTCCTAACCAAAGGTTTATACACAACCTTAACCAACGTAAACTTTGATGTTGAAGATTTAGTTGCTTTAGCTTTGGAAGCAGGTAAAACCAGTGTAGACGTAATGAGATTACTTAAAGATGCACACATCGAAGCATACGGTGAACCACAACCTGTTGAAGTAAAAGTCGGTGCACAGGAAGGACCGGCTATCATCGTAACAGGTCACGACTTGAAAGCTTTAGAAGAATTATTAAAACAGGTTGAAGGAACAGACATTAAAGTATACACTCACTCCGAAATGTTACCTGCTCACGGATATCCTGGATTAAACAAATACGAAAACTTGGCAGGACAATTAGGTGGAGCATGGCACGATCAAAGAACAATCTTTAAAAAATACAATGCAGCTATTGTAGCAACCAGTAACTGTGTACTTCCTGCATTAGACTCATACAAAGAAAGAATGTTCACCATGGATGTAGCTAAATTGGAAGGAGTAAAAACTGTAGATGACTATGACTTCTCAGAAGTAATCGAATGTGCAAAATCCTTAGGATCATTAGAACCGGAAGAATTAACTACAATCACTACCGGTTGGAGTGCAGGAGCTATTGTTGAACATGCAGATAAAATTAAAGAATTGGTATTGGACGGTAAAATCTCCAGATTCTTTGTTGTCGGTGGATGTGACAAAGCAGCAAAACACAATGACTACTACAGAGAATTCGTGCAAAACTTACCTGAAGACACTGTTATCTTAACATTAGCTTGTGGAAAATACAAATTCAACGATTTGGATTTAGGAGATATCGAAGGAATCCCAAGATTATTGGATGTTGGTCAATGTAACGATACAATTGTTGCAGTAGATGTAGCATTAGCTTTATGCGACTTATTCGAAATGGAATTGAACGAATTGCCATTGACAATCGTATTGAGCTGGATGGAACAAAAAGCAGCTGCAGTTTTATGGGCTTTACTATACCTTGGAAAAACTGACATGTGGATTGGACCTATCCTTCCTGCATGGTGCAATGAAGATATCATCAAAGTTTTAGTTGAAAACTACAATCTCACCCCAATATCCGGTAATGCTCAAGAGGATATCAAAAAAATTATGGGATGAGCCAATGAGTGATGATATAAAATCAAAAGCGTTAAACATTGAAAATTTAGTTGAGTATCAAGACGATACTGTTGTAAGTCGTGAAGTAATTAAAAAAGAGTTAGGAACAGTTACCTTCTTTGCTTTTGATAAAGGACAAGGATTATCAGAACATTCTGCTCCTTTTGATGCAATGGTTCAAATTATTGATGGTGAAGCTGAAATCACTATTTCCGGTGTTAAAAATACCGTTAAAAAAGGTGAAATCATAATCATGCCTGCAAATGAGCCTCACGCACTTCAAGCAGTAAACATGCCTTATAAAATGATTTTAACCATGATCAAATCAGATTAATTTCATTTTATATTTTTTATTTTTTTTTACAAACTCTTTGTTATTTTTCCACTTAACCGTAATTTTTATCTGCTTTTTTTGAGTCTGTAAAATTTTATAGGCTTATTTTATTTTAAATTTTTTACAGTTGAAAATTTACTTCGATGAAAATTCGTTC
>SUTF01000012.1 GCA_015063005.1 Methanobrevibacter millerae | reverse complement strand
AAAATCAAAAAAGAGTAGTAAAAAAAGAGAGATTATAAATCTCTTCTTCTTGCTTGTTCACTACCTTTTCCTTTAGATTTTATTCCACGCCCTTTGTTACCAGCACTAGTTAAGCCTCTTAAAGCTCTGTTAGTGTGTTTTTTGGAGCAAATCCAATTGATTTTTTTATCGTTAATGATAGAAGGACTTTGTGGATCTACTAAGATAACTTCGTAGTATTTGTATCTTCCGTCAGACCATACCCAGTAGGAGTTTAATACTTCTAAGTTAGGGTATTTTTTACCTACTCTTTCTTCAGCAATTCTTTGGATAGATTTTGCTTGAGTGATTTTGTTTACACCCATTCTTTTAGGTTTACGACCGCCTTTGAAACGTGATTTCCTTCTTCCACCACGTCTTACTCTGGTTCTTACTAAAACAAAACCTTTTTTAGCTCTGTAACCTAAGCTTCTAGCTCTGTCTAACCTAGTAGGTCTGTCGATTCTTTGTACTACTTTTTGACGTCTCCATTTAGGAGCTCTTTGCCACATGAGTTCACGTACGTAGGACTCATCTGGGTTTTTCCAAGCATCTCTAATATATTTATACATAAATTTCACCTTTTTTTGTTCAGCTATAAAAGCCACATCCAATGGGAACTTATCCCAAAAAAAGCAAACTGCTAAATTTTTAACAGTAATAAGATATTTGTTTTAAGTGCATATAAAGTTAATGTTTTTTTAGTCTTCTTCAAAAAATAGATTAATTTCATTCAATTCCCAATAATCATAATATGCACCATATTCATCAGACCCAGAAAAATGAGCAGATACGGAATTTTCATGAAATATTTTAACAATCTTCGGATTGAAACCCAGCTGAATGTTATATTCATTGAATAAGTTTTTTACATATGTCTTATCAAAACTTTCAAATGATTTCTTTTTCGACAATTCTCCCAATAGATTAGATATTTCATACTCATGAATAGTTTCATAATACTTGGATAATCTTTCATAAGTTTGAAACAAATCATAAGTATCCTGTGCAATATTTAACACGTTTTTAAGTGTTTTTTCGACCAAATCCCCATCATATTCATTATCAAAAATATTGGCCAACATGAATAATGAACTTTTATTTACCGGATTCAAATCATGTGCAAATTTTAAATAGGATTTTGCCTTTGAAAATTCATCAAACATTAATAAAATAGATGCATAATCAATGAAAATATCGTGAAAATTATCTTTAAGAATTATTATTTCTTTTTCAGGTTCAAATAATTCTAAAAAGATAGTTTTTTCTATAGGTTTTGAGAAGTAATGATACTCATAATCACAATCAGTAGAAAGAGGATGACTCTCTAAAAAATCTTCCAATACTTTTTTTGAGGAATTCCATTTTCTTTTTCTTTTTAATTTTCTAACATGATTAATGCAATGTTGAAATTCATCTTCTGATGAAATTTTTCGTTTAAGTAAATTTTCATCATCAAAAAAGTCATAATTTTCCCTGAAAAATTCATCATCCATTAGAATTCCTCTTTTAGAAATATTTTGAATTTGAGAAATCGATATTTATAACCTTTATAGGGTTCATCCTCGCCAAAATCAACCACAACACCATATAATAATTTTCCACCATCCATCAGATTTGACAGGACATGATTTTCATTTCGCGGAACATAACCAATCTTTTCTCCATGATACTTAACTATAATCGCCCTATAGTCATACTCATTGTCAGATTCCCGAAACAAATCCAACTTATCCTCAATTTGAATCTGAGAAAATATTTCATCAATATTTTCAATATAATCAAGGCCTGCGACCTTGGTTGTAATCAATTTGATATCCTTGACAAAAGGCTTGATTTTACCTCCCTTTTGTATAAATCCAACGAAATCGGCAATATCTGTATTAGGTTTTTGAATATTTGACATTTAAATCATCAATTTCCTTTTCAAGTTTTTTAATATCATCCTGTCTGTCATGAATCAGTTCAACAAGCATGTTCTTATATTGCCTACCTTTTTCATCATCAACAAGCAGTTCTTTTTTGTTATATGGATAATCCTGCTTGATTTTTTCAATCTTTTCTTCAAAATCCCCAATCAATCTTTTTAAATCATCAATTTCAGATTCCTCTTCAATTTCGCCATCATCTGTTAATGCAAGCAAAGCCTCCAAATCAGACAAATCACCGTTTTGAAAAGCCTTTGTAGCTCTTAAAAACATATTTTTTTCATAGAATCTTTGATTAGGATTTAAGTCAGGATGCAACTTTTTAATGAGAATGCGATAAATCTTTTTTAGCTTTCTTGAATCTTCATCGGACAACTGCTTAATTTCAGTGCTTTTCAGATAGTTTATCTCTTCAATCTGGGCTTTGAGCTGCTGTTCATATTCTTCAAATTCTTCAGATAAGATATTGTCAATTTTTTCAAGATCAATTTTGTTTTCATGATTGATTTCCATTCTCATCAATTGAAGCTTGCGCTTAAGCTTTGATATATCGAATTCGAGCAGGTACAATTCATATTCATATATGCCGAATTCCAATACATATCTTCGCTCAATTAGAGGACATAAATGAGAAATTAAGTTTTCATGTTCATAAATTAGCTCAGCTAGCCTATCTTTTAATTTTTGAACTTCTGGATGGACAATAATAGACATTTAATCAAACAACTCCTTTCAATGAAAAGTTATTTATTTTTAAATCAATATAATGTTTTCGTAGAGAGTAGAGACTATGAAAATGCCAGACAATATTGATTCAAAATTACTTGCTCCATGCGGAGTTAACTGTATTAGCTGTGAAAGATACCAAAATCCCTGTGTGGGATGTTTAGTTGGCAATGACGGTAAAAGCAAAGCCAGCTTAAAGTGTAAGATTAAAAATTGTTTCGATACAAAAAACTTCAGCTATTGTGGACGCTGCAGTGAATTTCCATGTCCATTAATGAAAAAGCATTCAAAAAAATACGTTAAAAGACATGACTTGAACACATTAGACAGCGCTAAAAGAATTAAGACCACAGGCATCGGCAAGATGATGGCGCAGGACCGTGACAAATGGATGTGTCCCGAGTGCGGTGGCGTTATTCACTTTCAAAGCAGGACATGTAGTGAATGTGGATATGTGAATAACTATAAATAATAATTATAACAATAGTAATTAACGTGAATAATAACGATAGTTATTAAATTCACTATGAATTTAATTATTCATATTACTCACCCATTTGTATATATTAAGGAGATATGGGGTTTTAACCCCAATTCTTCTAACTATTCTAATTTTTGATTTATTTCCCTTGCTTCCAAGTAATAATATATATAAAAGCCAAACCAGAATACTGCTGCAAAGATAATAGCTACTAAAATCCATTCTATGACAGGACCGATTCCAACATTGATTGGGAACCATCCAAGATATATTGCAACAGAGAAAAGAACTGCAAAACCTATTCCCATCTGAAATATTACCTGAGCAGGCAAAGGCCACTCATTTTCATAAACAACACCGCTTAAAGAGAATCCCCATCCAATAACAATTGATCCTAAAAACGCATGGATAACATCCACACCTGAAAAACTGACAATTTGAGGACCTATCTGAAGAGAAATCAATGATTCTACCAAAGACACAATAAAGCATCCTACAAAGGCACCTAAAGCAAGCCTTGAAATTAAATCGGAAATTTTCATATTATCACCTACAAATCCAAAGATTTCTTAAATTCCGGCAAATATTTTCTTGAAATATTATCCTTTAAACCATTTTTCAACATTATAAACATCATACCCCTAAGTGAAGGAGCCACATGATCAATCTTTTTGATATTGACAATAGTTGTCTTTGAAATGCGGACAAAGGATTGATTTAGAGACTCTTCAATTTGGTATAATGCCTTTTTTACTTCATAATTATTGTTTTGAGTATATACCTTAACCTGCTTGTCTTCAACACGAATCATGAATATCTCGTCAAACTGCAAAAAGGTGATATCCTTGCCTTTTTTAACTGCAAGCATATCCATTTTGGAATCATCCTCCAAAAGAGTGATTGCCTGCTGAATATTGTCTGTTATTTCATTCGTGTGAATTTCAGCATGAGGTTGTGAAATATCTCTTGAAAAGAACAAATCAACTTTCATAATTTCATTTTCTCCATTTCTTCAGCGATTTTTCTTTGCCTGTATTCCTCATCAAAGGTACCTGCAAATACAAAAGCCTTTAAAAAGTCTGCAAAAACACCAATTCCCCAGAATATTACTGGAAACAGTACCCACCAAAAGTCAGGTGATGCAAAATAATTTACCATAGCTAAAAAAGCGTTAACAATAACATATGCAATGAAATTTCTATAAAAATGTATTTTTTTATCAACTCTTTGCGCTACCCTATCATAATCATTCATTTTAATAACCTCTGCAACTTTCGTTAATATTAGTAAGTTGAATCCTATATAAAGGCATGCTTGTCAATGTGGGTGAGATGCAAAAATGCAGTGTCAAAATACAAAAAATAGAAAGTGAAAGTAACTATAATGTAATAGTTACCAAATAATATAATATTGAAGTTAATGCAGGAACGGTCAAATTATCAATTCCACCATAACTTAAAGCTTCACAAACTGTTGCAACAGCAGAAATTCCTAAAATAGCCCATAAATTAAATTGAGGCATATTTGGATATCCAATTGTAGCGAAAACCATCCATACGAATACGCTCATGACAGTTGTGACTACAAACATAGTAAGTGATCCTTCAAGGGATTTTTCACCGCCGAATACCTTATATTTAATTCTACCAAATTTCTGACCGATAAGTGCTGCAAATCCGTCACCATATACCATAGGAACTATTGCAAGTGCAACAATCCATAACTGCTTTGAAAATACCGCAATTAAAACTGTCCAGATACCAGCATAGAAAAACAAACCCAATGCATGTCCTGATTCTGTCACACTATTATCAATTTTAATAGGTGAATATTCAGTAAGGAAGAATAACACTATTGTAATCGGCAAAGTCAAAAACCAAACCATAACCCAAGGATCTGAGAAAAACGGCATGGCAAAAATCATGTTACCTACCATAATGTGCAGGAACTTACGGGATACTTCAGGCCTTGTTTTTAGGACCTTTTCAGCTACAACAAATATGATTGCAACATATAAATAAACGATAATTAATGCAACAATGTCTGTGAATATCATCAGCAATACTCCCCATATTCACAGCCAGCATTTTCTATTTTTACATGGTCAATTAAAGTACCGTTCTTTTTATACAATTTGATTTCACCCCAACCGTTTCCACCATTCCATAAACGGTTGTGACGTTTTTGACCATCAGGAGCTTCATAATTGAACAGCATCATTTCTTCACGTTTACAGTACAATACTAATTCCATGCGTGAGTTTTTGTTTGATGCATTAATATGCCATGTATGAACGTCTTCGCCTTCCTCAAAGTCAAAATCAATTTTTACAAGATTCCAGAACCTTGCGAAGTTATATTCATACATGGTTCCTTCATAATAAAAACCAATCAATAGTTTACGTGGAATTTCTATACCGAATGCCTTTGGTCTTCCACCGCCTGCTTCAAATGCTGAATTATTTAATTTTTTACCTGTTTTCAAGCTGGTTATATTACATGATGAAATCCAAAGCCATGGGGATGTAAAGTCTCCACCCCAGTTTTTATCTGCATAACCGTAGGATTTTTCAGGAATAACTTCATATTCCACTCCATCAAGCCAGATAGTACCACTGTACTGGGTTTTAATTCCTTCAGCATGCCAAAACATTTCAAATGAGTTTAATTTTCTGAACAGTTTATTAGCACCATATCCGACATTAAAAGTGATTTGCTTATCTATATCCAAATCCCATCTCATATCACCGGCATCAGACATGTATTCAGGATGATTTTTTGCATCCTCTTCTGTTACAGTACATGAACCTTTCATGTGAGTTTCAGTCAATGAACAGTCACCAACGCGAATATCCAATTTATCGTCAGGGCATTGGAACTGCTTCATTGAGTAAAAATTATGAATTTGTTTTGGATTTTTGCCCCATGTTCCTACTTTCATCATGAAATATGAAGGCTTTTTACCTAACTTTTGATTTTCCGGGTCTTGGCCTAATGTAGGTTCATCCTCAGCCAATGCAGGATTACACACAAAATATTCTATAAAAAATGGTTTTGCTTCACCAGTTTCCTTATTATATGCAGTTAAAGAATGCCACCACCAATCATAACCTTTCTTTGCGAGTGGTCCCTTAAGCATGTAATAATCTCTTTCTAAATCACTCTTGTTCATTTAAAATCCTCCAACGAGATAATATTTTATATATTAAAAATATAATAAATAAGTTATTATTTGATTTTAACAAGATTAAATTGGAATGGAATAAGGCATCGAATAATTAAAATAATATTTAATTAAAAATACATTTTCGATGTAAAATATTAAAAATATCAATCTTAAAAATAAGTAAAATAAAAGTATAGTGAAAAGTATTTTATAAATAAAATACCATATACACTAAAATATTAAATTTCTTCAACTTCAACATTATCATGGACAAACAGTATAACTATTACAAGCATTACGACAGCCAAAATTGCCATCACTAATGATGTTTCACCAAATGCTGTAACAGATATTGCATTGTGGTCAACATTGCCTCCTGCAAATACTGCCATTAAAACTACAGCAATAGCTGAACCGATAGCTCCAATGATTTGTCTTACGGTATTGTTGATAGCTGTCGCATCTTCAACATTTCCGGATACAACACTGATTGTCCAGGTAACTGCAGGCATCAATCCTAAACCTGCACCGATAGCCCTTAAGACCTGAGTTAGAATCATGTAATTGATGCTTGAGTTAACGTCATAGGTCATCATTACAAGATATCCTACGATTGAAAATATACATGAAGCAATCAATACTTTTCTAACCCCAATCCTACTGGCTAAAATCGGTCCGACAAAGTTAAATACAATCATAATTATTGTAGCAGGAAGCAATACCAAACCGGATTCTGTAGCGGAATGATATGCAACATTTTGAACAAATAATGGCATGATTACATTCAAACCACACATTGTGAAGTACAGTATTGCTGAGAACAATGTTCCAAAGAAGAAATATTTGTGCTTTAATATTCTCAAATCCAAAAGAGGATATTTGATGCTAAATTGTCTTTTGGAAAATATTACAAGAGCAATAAAACCAATTACAATCGGTAAAATTACATATACCAAATCAAATCCGTTTCCAGCGATATTTGAAAATCCAAGCATTATTCCAACACATGCAATTACACATAGGATTAATGAAGCGAAATCCAATGAGTAGTCACTTGTTTCAAACTCGAACTTGACTCCAACAATTGAAATTAAAATCAATACGAATGTTGCGATTGCAAATAGCAGGAATATTGCTCTCCAACCAACTGAATCGATAATTACTCCACCGACAGTAGGTGCCAGAGCAGGAGCTATTCCAATGATAAAACCGAATAGTCCCATGAACACTTGCCATTTCTCAACAGGAATAATCTTGAGAATAACGATTTGCGTAATAGGCAATAGAATACCTGATCCGATAGCCTGAATTACTCTTGCAAATATTAAAACCCCTATATTTGGAGCAACATAAGCCAATAATGATCCTATGAAAAATAAACCTAGACAGGATACGATAATAGTTTTAATTTTAAAACGACGGGAAATAAATGCTGATGTTGGTATCATCACACCCAAAACTAGCAAGAATGAGGAATATACCCATTGTGCTGTAGTGGATGATACATGAAAATCACTCATTATTCCTGCCAAACCTGTAGTAACAACACTTTGTGCAGTACTTAAAAGAGTTGTTGCAATGATAAATATGATTAAAGTCACTGTTTCTTTTGTTAGTTTCATGAAAATCTCCAATAAAATTTATAATAAAATAAGGACTTTTAAATTATGAAAACAATTAAATTAATTCTAAATCATATCAAACCAGTAAGCATCCTTTTCATCATTTCCCAATAGTTCCTTAAAAAGTTCAGAACGTTGTTTGGCTATTTTCTCAAATTTTTCAGGATTCTCCTTTTTGACATCCAATTGCATTTCATTGATAATTAAATTCAAACACTTATTAAACTCAAGTTTTTGCTCATCACTTAAGCAATTTAATATATCATAATCCAATATTGGATTAATGGTATGATTCCTTCCCTTCTCAGTTAATTTAACAAGCAAAACTCTTTTATCATCATCAGAATGTGTTTTGATAATAAAACCGTTCTTTTCCAATTTAGTTAAAAGAGAATTGACTGCTGATATGCTGATAGCCAATATCAAAGCCAAATCCCTAGTGGAAATTCCATCTTTCCTCTTCAAGACTGCAAGAACTCTTCCCTGACCTCTTGAAAGATTATTCACCTCAGATTGGTGCATTTTGCTTTTATGTTCAAATATCTGATTTATTAAATATAACTTATGAAACAGAATCTCATTATCCATAATATCAGTCAAAATTAAATTTAAAAATTTCCTTAAATTTATTGCAAGTACTTGCAATATATATCAAGTTTATGAATTAATGTATATAAAGTTAATTGGAAAATGAAAAAAAGAATAGTAATACTATTATAATGAATTTATAATGAATATTGCTTATTCATCAATTCTTTTAATGAACTTTGCTGGATTTCCGCCAACTATCGTATTGGCTTCAACATCTTTTGTAACAACACTTCCTGCACCGACAATAGCATTTTCACCAATAGTCACACCTGGAAGAATAGTGGCTGCTATTCCAATCCATGCATTTTTCTTGATAACAATAGGCTTTGCATATGTTCCGCTTCTGTTTTCAGGATTGAAATCATGGTTCAATGTTGTTAGATTGACTTTAGGAGCAATGAATACACCATCTTCAATAGTGATTCCTCCCCTATCCATGAAAGTACATAGCTGCTGGATAACAACGCCTTTTCCTATTGTAATGTTTTTTCCATAGTCAACGTAAAAAGGCGGCATGAAAAATACGCTTTCATCAATTTCCTTTCCAGTGATTTTACTTAGATACTCAAGATTTTCCTCTTCTGTATGAACGCCCTGATTCAATTCACGACAAGTGTTCATGGTTTCCTTAATGATGCTTAAAATATCATCATATTCCGGATCGTCAGTAGAAATTAATTCTCCCGCCAATTCCCTTTCAAAAATACTTTTCATAATAATTTCTCCTTAAGTACAATTTTAGTTAAATAATTATATAAAAATAGTTGAAAATTAGCATTCAATGAAAAAAAGAAAAAAATAGATGATGAAGATTAATCAAAATCCCCATTACTTTGTGTGCCTGGTGCCTGACCGGCAGAATAACTCTGTGATGATGATCCTGAACCAGAACCAGAACTAGAAGCAGAAGAACTAGAACCGGAACCTGAAGAAGAACTTCCTGAACTCTGTGAACTTGAGGAAGAACCTGAAGATCCACTACCTTGAGATGCGGAAGAATGACTTCCTGAATCATCAGAGGATGTAGAAACAGACACATTTTTAGAATGATTTGTATCCGAATGGTTATTTGCATCATTAGGAGTTAGAGAAAGATTTCCAAAACTCATCATGATATAAAAACCAGTAGCCAATACAATTAAAATTATCAGAATTAATATAATCGCATTTTCTGTTTTCATATTTTCAACCTCCTATTGAATATTAAAACTTCTGGTTAATAAACTTTAAGATTTTAAAAAAAAAGCTACTGACGGGACTTGAACCCGCAACCTCCGCCTTACGAGGGCGGCACACTGCCAATTGTGTTACAGTAGCATTAAAAAATAATAGTTAAGGAGAACAGTTAAAATTCAAGTTTTTCAGAGTCGAAAACATCAATTTCAAGTTCGCCAGCAACTAAATTTTGAATATTTTGACCGAATTTAATGAAATGCTCTGTTTGCATATGTTTTTGAAGTATCTCAATGGATTGCCATTTTTCAACAAACATCAATGAATCCTCATGAGCATTTTCATACAAATTATAATCAACATTGCCTTCTTCAGCTTTGGACTTTTCAATTAGCTCAACTGAAAAATCAACAATTTTATTTTTTGCATCAACATCCTTAGGAATTGTTTTTGCTAAAACTACAATCATTTTTTCACCTAGCATGAAGTGTCAATTTAGAAACTTTTGAAATTATAGGTATAATAGCATATAGTCTAGCAAATATATAATATTTTCCCAACTAAATGCGAATTTATGGAAACATTACTGTATTAATTCACACTAAAAAATTATTTTCTTGCACGACCTACCTTACGTGCAATTACCATTTCACCGACAGAAATTAAGCCGGCAAAGAATTTTTCAAGACCTCCTGTAGCCCAAATAGCTTCACCAAATGTGGAATTCATAATGCTTTCCTCATAAGCCTCTGGAGATATTTTATTACCAGTAGTCTTTTTAGATACCAATGCTGAAGCAGCCATTAATTCTTCCCAAGTAACGCCCTTAAGCTGATGTTGCATTGCCTCATATAACTTGTATACTTTAATGTCATACAATTCAGATAACAATTCAACAATATCACATGAACGAATCATTCCAATGACCTGATTTTCATCGTTAATTACAGGTACGGTAACAAATTTGTTATTAGCTGTCATGATAACTGCAAGTCTTGCAGGGGCATCTTCATGAATTGTTGAGATTTCTTCATAAGAACTCATTATCTCACTAATCTTTTCATTTCCTTCCCTTAAACCTCTAGTTATATCAAAAGAAGTGATCCATCCAACAAGTTGTTTATCTTCATTGACTACCGGACAAGTAAATCTTCTGATTTCTTCCATAACTTTAGAAACTTCAACAACACTATCATTGCAATTTAAATAAACGAAATCTTTATCCATTAACTCTTTAGCTTTCAAAACAATTCCTCCTATTCGATTTCTATACGTTGTAATGCTCCAACCGGACAATGATTTGTACATTCAACACAACGAATACATTTATCATTATCCAATATTACTTCCCCATCTTCTAACCACACTGCTTCAACTGGACAGTTTTCCTCACACAAATAACAGTTAACGCACAAATCATGGTTAACTTCAATCTTTCTGCTGTGAACAATAGGTCCCAGTATCCTATCTAATGCAATTGCATTTTCATTTTTTGAAATTTCAACACAAGCACCGCATCCGATACATAATTTCTTATTGATATAAGGATATAATGCATCTTCATCCAAATCAATACCTGCATCAAAGCCCATCTTATCAAAAAATTCCTTAAATTCCAAAGTAAATGCATTTGTTGGACATAAATCAGCACAATCTTGCCAATTATTTTCAGTACTGTAATCTATATCAATACTATTCATTCTAACTACTCTATGAGGACAGCTAACATTATTCAAACTGTATTCTACGAAATCGTCTTCGCTTTCCCCATCATAGACAACCACATTCTTAATTAATTTAATGGCTGAAACAGGACAAGTCTGAACACAGATTTCACATTTTACACATTTATCAGTAATCTTAGCAATCCTAAAAATATTAGCTGGTTCAATAGCACTTACAGGACATGTACCAACACATGTATTACATCTTACACATTTTGGCGCAACAGCAATGATTTCCTCTTCCGCTTTAAAATCATCCAATTCAAATTGGAAATCATCGCCATCATCATCTAATTCAACAGATTTTAAAAGAACTTCACGTTCCAAATTCTTCATCTGCTTTATAAACGACACATTCATATTATTACCAACTATGTATTTTTTTATTTAAATTAATTTTATCTTTAATTATTTATAAACTCTTTTAACTCTTCCAAGGAAGGAAATTTTTCCATTCCAAATCCGCCAATAGCTTTACTGGCAACCCAGTTGCCAATTTCACATGATTTTTCCAAAGTGAAATCATTCAGAAAAGCATATAAAAATCCACTATTGAAACTGTCTCCAGCACCCGTAGTGTCAACAACACTACATTCAAATGCTTGAACTTCACAAATTTCTTTATTATTGCAGGCAAAAACGCCTTCAGAACCTCTTTTAACAACAACAGTACCAATACCATCATCAAGAAGCTTTTTGGCAAGCTGTTCATAAGAAGATTCTTCATCATCAAATAATAATCTTAACTCTGATTCATTAATCAATAAAATATTGCATCTATCCAAAATCGGCTTAATTTCATCGAAACCCTTTTGAACATATAACATTCCAGGATCAAAACTTAAAAGGGTATCCTTATTTAAATTATCAAGCAACTTTATTTGAGTTTTGAATGAATCTCCAACAAAGGAAGTGTAATGCATTATTTTACATCGCATGATGTTTAAAGTATTGATCTCTTCAATGACAATGTCATCATTAACACCTGGGTCGACATAAAGGCATCTGTCCCCATTTGAGTCAACAAAACCCAAACATTTGCCCGTGCTTCCCTTATCAGCATAGATTAAATTATTGGAGAAAACCTCATTCATTGCCAAGTTATATTCAATCAATTCTCCATCTTCATCTTCAGCTATTTTACCTATGATTGATGTGGATACACCTAATCTTGATAAACCAACAATTGTATTTGCTGCAGATCCACCAGGAGTATCCTGGCTGGTTTTAATAAAGCTTTCCTCATCAGCTCCAGCAATATTTTCTACAGAATATAATTTATCCACATTAAGTGCGCCGAATCCTATAACTTCTGCATTTAAATCATCATCAAATATTTCCATAATAAAACCTTATTTCAATACATCCAATAAATTATAAATTTTATCTCCTAACTTACCGTCAAAGTTACCTGCAGATATTCCAATAACACCTTCAACATCAATAGCTGCATCAATTCCTGCTTTAATTGCTTTAAACATTGAATCGACATCTGTTGCATTGATAACAATTTCCGGAATGTAGTTGACATTTTCAGGAACCTTGGACTCATCTGCCAAACGTTCCTTTAAAGATGGACAATAATAATGATTGGTGGTAGGCCCAATTTCAGGATAATTGGTTTCCGGTTTTGATGCTGCAGAACAGACATCAAATGGGGCTGTAGCACCTTCAACTTCCATTATTGCATCTATAACTGCATCACCTGCAGTCAAAACTGCTTCAGGAGTTTCGCATAAATACCAGAAATTTCCACCCATAATTCCATCATTTATTTTGAATTTTTCTTCAATCTGAAAATCAGGAACTGCAATAGGCACATTAATCATTTTACGACCATATTCTTCTACAATCCATTCCCATCCATCACCACAATGGCCAACAATATCCATCATTTCAATATAATCATCACGTTCACTGTCAGAATAGTCAAATATGCGTGTAAATGGTTTAACCAAGACATCTTGTCTTAAACGATAGGATAATTCAAAGGCAAATTTTTCTTTATCATCCCCACCTAACCAATATTGTACAACAGCACCGAAACGACCATCGGGAGTTTCATTTTTATCTAGGAAACCTTCAACTCCACCTTCAACACGGCCAATGACTGCGCTTGGCGTTGATGTTGAATCGTATGCTGCTCTTTTAACTATTTTTTCAGTTGGTCCGGTTATTAAAGCTCTTACATATTTCCCTTCAAAAGCTTCAAAAAAGGTATCTTCAACTTTATCGTAATTCATTTTATCCTAAACCTCCTATGTCTTCACCACGAATATTATTTCGCATATAGACACTTTCTTTTAGTATTTCTTCATAATTCTCATTATTGATTAATTTAATAATAGGGTAATCTTCATCATTGAAAACTTCAAGGAATCTTTCCTTAATCTCACTGTTGATAGAAAACTCATCTAATAACTTTCCAATATCTTCCTGTGAATTATACTGGTTGATGAATTTTAAAACAGAGGATTTATCCTTATCAGAATAAATGTTTGCAATGACTGCAGTAGCAATGGCGCTTGGAGATACAATAGCTATTTCAGCCACTTTCAATGGATATTCATTGCCGTTGAATGATATGGATATGCCGTCATTTTCTCGGGCAAAGTGAAGAGGCTCCACATCAGTTATGCTGTCACCTATGTAAAGCATCTGTTTAATGTCAATTCCATCATTTGCAATGATATCATCAATAGCTAATTTTTTACCCAAACCTCCAACAACATCAATTTCTTTGATTTTTTCATAAATAGACATTTTCGGGATTTCGGTAAAGAATATCTCATCAAACAATTCATAATCATCAGGATTTTCAAGTATCTGATTCTTGAATTCTGCAATTTTGTACAATTCCTCATCATTCAGATGCAATGCATCCACATCAACGTCAGTATAATATGTATTTTCAAATGGGAATTCCATATAATTTGAAAGTGCTTCGATATATTGGCCATAGCTAGTGCTGACAATATATGTATTCATGCAATCCTTTAAGAATTTCAATAGAAATTTGGAGTCCCTTACCGCATAGATATTGTCTTTTGAAAAGTTAATCAAATCATCATTTTTAAGATTTTCCAGTACAAAAAATGGTAGAATTAATTTTAATGTATTGCCTGCCTTATAATTTTCCTTTTTAACTACATCAACAAGGTAATCATCATACAAACTAAGAGTTTTAAATAATTCATCACCATTTTCAATAAAATGTGCGCATAATTCAAATGCATTGTCATTAAGTGTTAATGGACCTTCACAGTCTGTAATAAATGATTTTTCAAACATTAACTCACCTGAAATTAACAATTCTTATCGCATCAACAGGACATATTGATTCGCAAGTTCTGCAATAAAGACATTTATCCTCTATAAATTCCACATGATCATCTTTCAGTTCCAAAGCCTGAGTAGGGCAGTTTCTGACACAGATTGCACATGCCTGACATTTGGTTGATGATAATGAGAAATCACCTTTTCTTTGTTTGTAAAGATAAGATCTTGCATAGTATAAATCAGTGTCTTTACTGTAATAATAATCATCATAAGCCCCAATAGCATCAAATTGACATTGTTCCACACACTTGCCACAGTAAACACAATTATCATTAATGCTTATTGGATTTGGACCATTAAGCTCAATTGCATCGACAGGACAAACATTATAACATTCACCGCAAGCTATACATTTTTTATTGTAGACTTCAATATTTCTATCCATTAGATAGGAACCGAATAGCTTATCGAATTTATTTACCTCAATGCTTGAATCCAGAACAACACGCAATTCCTTTTCCATTTGGCTGTTCACTTTGCATTCTATGAAATTTTCGAAATTCTGGTCATCGAATTCCAGAGACATTGAAGTGGCAACCCTTTTAAGAACAGAATTTAGGCTGATAAGGTCAAGAGACAATCTTTTCATATCATTATCCACAATGCTTGACACAATATCAAATGATTTAATTTCGCTGTACATCTTATAAGCTTTTTTACGTGAAGAATATTTGATTGCCGTTGATGGGCATGAATGCATACATTCCTCACATCTTGCACAGTAACCCGGATTAATATATGGCAATTTATTGGTTCTTCCAACATTTATCGCACCTGTAGAAGGACATACTCTCGTACAAGTCATACAACCAATACATTTATCCTGGTTGACAACAATAGCCTTACCTCCCTTAACAGTCTTAGGAAGCAATTGACCATATTTAATCGCATCTGTAGGACATACCCTAAAGCAATATCCGCAGCGAATACATGTATCCTTATCAATTTCACTATGCGGAGGATTATCCCCATCATTTATAATATGTATAGAAGCGTTTTTACATGCCTGCACACATGCTCCACAGGCCTTACATAATTTAATATTGATGTTTGGAACTTCTTCTTTAATAGGAGGATCCATTTGAACATCAAGAGAAATTGCATCATATGGACATGCATTACGACATAAAACACAACCAAAGCAAGTATTTTTAATTTTAACAAGACCTTCGACTTCATCCATATAAATTGCATCAATAGGACATGAATCAAGGCAAGGCTTATCTGCACAATTTTCACATTTCGTCTGATTGATTAAATAATCAACGTCAACATGTCTTAATGGTCTTGGAGTTTTAGTATAACTGTCTATCATAACACTCACTCCATTAAAATCTCCTCATTTAAATTAGACGCTTTCACAGTAGTGTGTATTATCCTGTCATCCTCTAAAGAGAATTTAGCTATAAAGTATTTGATTACTGAGAAAGGACATGTTTGATAACATATACTGCATCTTAAACATCTGTCTTTATCCCTGACAATCGTATCTGCCTCTTCATCAAAGGAAATACAACCTGTCGGACAATCAGGAATACAAAGCTGGCATTTTTCACATTTGCTTTTATCCCAATCAATAATTCTTATTTTAAGCCTGTTAACTGCATTGGAAATAATTTCAAAACTAACCTCATCATCAGGAATGATTTTAAGTGCATCATCCCAAATATCATCCAAAGGAACATCATACTGCAATAAACTATCCTTTTGAAGAGCCCTTAAATCCTTTTCTTTAGAATTAATATAATCCTCAAGATAATTTACTGTTAAAAGAATCAAATCCTTTTGATCCTGCAGATTTTCAACAAATACTCCTTTCATTGCTCCGTTAACCGGACAAACATCAACACATTCACCACAGGCGATACAGTTAAGCTGGTCCACATGCAATTTTTCATTTACAAGAGATATCGCTCCAACAGGACATTTCTTCATACATTTCTTACATTTAATGCACAGGTAATCATCCACAATATATTGCCTTTTGGAAGGAATGATGTTGAATTCAGGTTTTATTAAATGATTTTCACCGCATTCCAATGTTTTTGGATCAGTTGGACATACCTCTGCACAAAAGCCGCAACGAATACATGCGCCTTCATAGATTACAGGATAAGTCATTCCCTCACCGGATTCATCATCCTTTTCACGAACTATTTTAATTGCATTAGGTGAAGGACATGAAACGGTACATGCACCACAACCAATACAGTATTCCTTGTTTACCTTTGGAAAGTTCCTAAATCTGTCTGGCTTTTCAGCAAGTTCAGGCAATGTTTTCGCATTAGTGAATGCGTCAGCCCAAGCCTTTTGAGCGAAATCGTAAATATACCATATTAAAGATGACATTTAGATTACCTCACCAAATTTTTTTAAAGAAGTATTTCCATTCTCATCTGTAACTGCAACCCTTTCGGCACATGCAACACAAGGATCACATGACGCATATGTAGCAACAGCATCAGCTACGGACGGAACATCCCGAATCATATATTTTGCACAGGAATCCATATTAGGAATACTTGGAGTTCTAATTGAAATATGTTTAATTAGGTTACCGTTGGTCTCTATGGTGTATGTTACTTCACCACGGGGAGCCTCGTTTCTCCATTGAGCATATCCTGATTTGATTTCAACAGGTATACGGATGTCGCCCTTAGGAATATTGTCAATAGCTTGTCTAATCAGGCTTATTGATTCAGGAATCTCATCAAACCTGTTTAAGGTTCTTGCATAATTGTCTCCCTCTTTTCTCCATATTGTCTTGAAGTCGAAATAATCTTTATATGTGTAGTGGTCTTCACGATAGTCATATTTGATTCCGGAACCACGTCCAATAGGGCCAACGGATCTTCCTCGTATAGCCTCTTTCTTGGTCATTACCCCAACACCTTTACTACGAAGACCTAATGCAGGACCTTCAGCAAACATTTCTCGAGTCCTTTCAAAGCCTTCCTCAATCTTTTTAAGGTTTTCCAGAATCGGTTTGAAATGCCTTTCATCAGCATCCATCTTTACTCCACCAACAACATTCCATCCCATATTAACCCTATTACCCGTCAGCAATTCAATGGAATCCATTGCATATTCCCTTAATTCCAATACATGCATGAATAAGGTTTCATGGTCCAATGATTTAAAGAATGTTGAATTTCCAAGGAAGTGACTTTGAATCCTGTCCAATTCATTAGTTATTACCCTTAGGAATTGGGCTCTTGGGGGAGCTTGAACTCCACAAATGTTTTCTATGGTTTCCGCAAAAGTTTGGGTGTGCTCATAGGAACAGATTCCGCAAACTCTTTCAGACAAATAAATACCTCTCTGCCAAGTTTGACCTTCAATAATCTTTTCAATACCTCTGTGAACATAACCGTATTCAATTTCTGCCTTTACAACTTTTTCCCCTTCAGTTTGAAGCTTAAGTCTGATAGGTTCCTTTAAAGCAGGATGAATAGGTCCAATAGGCAATATCATCTCTTTTCCCTCCCACGATCTGCAATAGCTTGAGGACCAACAGCAAGGATAGCCTCTAAAATTTCACTAGGCCTTGGAGGACATCCTGAAACTGCTGCATCAACTGGGACAAAATCAGAAGCAGGAGCATAAACATGACCCCCTTCCTGATTAAAGACATCCCCGGATTGTGGACAGTTTCCAATAGCTACTACAATTTTTGGTTCAGGAGCTTTGTCATAAACTCTTTTTAAATTTTCTCTCCATTGCTCTGTAACAGCACCAGTCAACAATAGAACATCAGCCTCACGAGGATTATTGTGAACATAAATACCATATTGCTCTAAATCATATCTTGGAGATAACAATGCAACACATTCAACGTCGCATCCATTACATCCACCACAATTTACAATACAGACATGAATGGAGCTTTTTCTCACAATATCCTTAATTGAATCTAACATTTTCTCCCTCTTTATCTAGCATTTTTTAATAATTGGAATAATTCTTTTTGACCTTCTTTCAATACATCAGAATAATCTTTACCATCCATTACTTGATTTGCCAATTTTTCCTTAAGCTCGTTTGCATCTTCCTTAGATATCAATTCCAAAGTGTTTACAAACAGACAAAGTCTCAAATCGGCATGGAATTTCATGACCAGACATTCATATTCTGCGGTTTCAAATGTAGCATGTAATGAGAGTACTCCGGACATGTCCAATAAATCAAAGAATACATGTTCCAGCTCTTCAGGAGTACAATCAAAATCTTTAGATAAAGGATTAATGATATCTTTCTGAATTACATACGTTTTAACAATACGGTCTTTCATTAATTCTAATTTTTCTTCATCATTCATTGAAATCACATCATACTGTCCAGTGTAATAATAAATAAACAATAATTGCTATAATCAAACCAATAGCTGTTTCTTTTCTTCCATAACCTGGCCTTTCACCCATTACAAAACCTGCCAAGAGAAATCCGATTCCTCCCAACACGATGTTTCCTGAGTTGAAACCTAAAACCCAACCTATAATGGATACTATGCACATTTTACTGTTCAAGCTGCTGTCAGCGACAAAAGGTTCACCATGCAACTTATAACTGTAAAGAAGTCCTAGAATAGAACCAATCACAAATGTAAGTAAATAAACTAAATAATCTAACATAATATCCTCCTACATTGGTTTATAAAGTAATATAAATGAACAAATAATTACAATAAATGTTATGAAAAACATTATCTTTTCCAAATTCTCAATCTTATGTGCAAAATTACCTTTATTAGTTAACAATATCAAAATAGCCAAAATAACTCCCAAAATAGGAATTGGAGCTAAAACTGTAGAATGAAGAAGTGTTGCAAGCAAACCTACTACAATTATACCGATTGCAACTAATGAAGTTAAATAAACAATAACCTTTTCTGAACTCATATTATCCCCATCCTAAATTAATATCATTAAAACTGTTCCGACAAAACATACTGCTCCCATAGTTATTTGACTCATTACGGAATGATTTGGATTCAACAAAGGAGTTACTGCATTAATAAATCCTGTAATGAATGTTATTACAATCATTCCAATCAGATAGCCAACAGCATCGAGTGGTCCGAAGAATATTGTCAGGAAAACCCATAACATAACATACCATGATATGGATTCTGAAAACATTATAAATCCTCTTAAAAATCCAAAGTGTTCTGTTTCAAAACCTGAGACCAATGTTTTATCTTTTGTTATTCCAAATGGAGAGTATGGAGATTTAGACAATAATAACAAGAAAAACATTACGGCCGCAAGAGGTATTGAAAATGCCAATGGACCATTGCTAGCCTGATAACTAATAATATTTCCTATATTCATTGTACCTGTTTTCAAATAAACAAGCGCAATTGCCGCAAATAATGGTAGTTCAGTTGCTGCTGATAGCACAGCCCTTACACAACTTGCCTTTCCATAAGGTGAACCAGAACTAGATCCTGAGTTATGCTCAACAATCTTATAAACTGCATAAACACCAAACAATATCAATAATGAATTTTTAGTGACTGGACCTACAATCACACCAACAACCCAAACTGCAGCCAATATGAATACAATGCCGATATAAAATGGCATTGAAGCAGTTTTAGGAAATGCAGTCTCTTTAAAGAAAAATTTCAAAGAGTGCAATAAATGTTGTATGATAGGTGGACCTGGTCTTTTCTGAACACGTGCCATTATTTTCCTATGCAAACCCAAAAGCAAACTTCCTGCAAGGAATGCAATAATTACATTAATTAAAATATCTGCCATTAAATTCATAATACCACTAATATCCAGTAAACGGTTCTTTCACCCTTTCTTCCGCATCTTCCGGTCTAGGTTTTGCCATGGTAAGTAAACCTAAAGATAAAACCCATAACGGAATACCAATTATAGCTACCAAATAAACTATCCAATCAGCAAAGTTTACAACTAAACAAGCCAAAATAGCCAATGTAGATATAATTAATAATATTATACATGTAATCTTTTGATTAACCATACTCTCACTACCATAATACCAATAATAATATTTCAACAGCTCTTACAATAATAAACAAAGAACTTAAGTGAATAATTACAATAAATGGGGAACCTGGAGTCCTAAACATTTCTGCTTTGCTTGCAAAGAATGGTGCAACACCGCTTTCTCCCAAAATACCAAGCAACATTAAAACTGCACCAAACACAACCATTGGGCTTGCTGACATTTGTGACAGAACTGCAAGACTTAAAGTTCCAGTTGATGCAAGAATTATAGATGCTCCACCAAATAAAGGTAAACTACACATCATAGCAATTAATCCATATTGGTATGCTGAGTTTAAAACACTGGTCTGTTTTACAGCAGAAACAATACCAATGTTTAAAATACCGATTAATGCCATGAATAATGTAAAGTTAAATAAATCCCCAGTAATCATAGCTCCGGCAGTAGCGATACCACAGATAACCGCTAAAAATCTTCTTTGTTTAAATTCACTTTTTCCCACTTTAACATTTGTATTAGAAAGCTTGTTAAATGTAGCCTCTACTTGTGTTTCTGTTTTACTAATAGCTATTAGCAATGTGAATACAAGCATTACTGCAAATAAGAACAAATTAAGTGGTGTAAGATATAATACTATATCACCAAGTGGTATTGTACCTAATAAATCTCCTCCAAGTGTAACAAAATCCATAACACACCACTACTCCTTATCTATATCCTCTCTCATAAGTAGTCCAATTAAACCAACTTTTGAAGCTACTTTTAATAACAATCCACAAGCTGCCAAGAATAAACTAAGTACCCATAAATTAGGGGAAACGAAGAACAATACGAATCCGATAATCCATAAACACCAGGAAATTCCACTAACACCAGCCAAACCATCAATTACTAAAACAGGCAATCCTCTTGCTTTTTTAGATAATGCATATAATACGATTCCTCCACCAGCAACTGCACCACCAGTAAATCCTGTTAAAAATATTCCATATGCAATTAATACCAATGCAATGAAATTAGGAGCAGTAGTCATGATTTCCATATCCAAAGCAAACGGTTGAGGAAACAGGGAAGTTGATTTAGTTAAATTTGCTTTAGGATTTGCATCTATCTTATGCATTTCTCTTGAAATCAATATTTCTGAAATTGCCAAGGTTTCAGCCAGTTCTACAACCAATCCGGGCAAGATTAAAGCTTCTGCCAAGTCAGTACCGACAGCTGAAACAATAAATATCATAGCAAGACCTATCAAATCAGTCAGGATAAGAATATGAATCTCTTCCCTTCTCATTGCTATGGCCATTGATCCGATAAAACCGACAATCAAACCGGCATAGATTGCAGGCAAATACATTGAAATGAATTCGCTAGGCACATAAGCAGGTATTAACACCATCAGTTATCCCTCCTTAACTGTTTAGCTCTAGCTTTTTCATCATTGACTTTCACTTCATGAGCAACTCTTGCAGAGTCATCTGCCGCTTTTTTAATGTCTTTAGCGATGTCTCTTCTTTTCATAGTATAATTAACAGTCAGCCATGAAGCGACAATAAATGCCATCATTAGAATTGAAGATTCCAAAATTGTATCGAAACCTCTTGTATAATACAATATTTCATCCACAAGTCCACCAGGAGATGAATATATTGATGTTCCGAAGTACGGAGATACTGATGATATCCACTCCGCCAAAGGAGACATGTAACCTGTAATCATACCCAATTGGGCAGCATTTTCAGGATATTGAGGCTTGATATTTCCAGGCTCTTTCATTACAACACCGCCCCTGTCATAAGGTGCAATGTCAAGACCCTCATCAATCTGAACCTGAGGAGCAGGTCTTGGATATAACTGATCGGGATTTAAAGCCATAGGGACAACAAAACCTACAATCAATATTATGCCCAGACAGAAAGCGAATAACCTAGGAACATTTTTCGGATTAGCTAATTTATTCCAAATTTGACCAATTCTCATACATCTGCCCCCATTTCTTCTAAACGAATGATAGCTCTAAATAAGATTAAAGTAATAACCACAGTTGTTGCAACCAAGGTCAATAATGCCAAAACATGATTATAGGATAACAATACCAGACAGACTCCTATTGAAGCCACTTCAGTATTGAATGTCCTGACAATTGGATCCTTAACTCCAGGACCCCATGCAGTAGCTAAACTACCTACAATAGCTAGAACAATTCCAAAATAGAAAAATAATTGAACATCAATCATGTAACTCACCACTTTCTACTTTTTTAGCTCTAATCTCTTTGATTTTCACAATAGACATGATAAAGACTAAAGTTGATAAAGGACCAGATAATGCAACAAATAAAGCCACATCTAAATATTTGAATAATACTACAGTCAGTAAAAAACCAGCATCGAGGATAGAAAACATTATGATTTTATCCATTGGTTTTTTAAGCAATATGATGCCCACAGCACCAATAATCATCAAAGCAATTGCAATAATAGACACGATAAATTCCATACTATCCCCTCAATCCAAAAGTATTTCCTCATCTAATCTTTTTAAAGCGTAAGCAATTGCATTTGCACTAATTGTAGAACAAATAAAGAATGCTGCTGCAACAATAAGAGCGAAAGGAGTATTGATAACCAATGCAATAAGTGCAGAAACTCCAAATCCAATAACATTCAAGTACAATAGTCTTTCTGCCCTATTTTTAGTGATCAGTGCCCTTAAAGCTACAAATATTAAAATTACGCCAATAATTTCCACATACATAAATATCACTCTTCAGCATGTCTATTAAATTTATCCGCTATCTTACCAAGAATGATAGATGCTCTAACTTGATCAATACCCTGGATAGTCAATATTGCAATAACCATACCCACTATAAACATTTCCGGAGTCAATCCGATAAATGAGAATATAAAAATAAGTAAAGTAGCAGTTAATGACCCTACAGTTCCAGCATAACCTGGATCAGCACATAATCTATTTCCAATGAATACTAAAAATGCTGCAATGATTCCTCCAGGAATGCCCAAAACCAAATATCCAATAGATGTGATTAATGTACCAGCAGATGCGTCCGGAGAACATAAGATGTTTCCTTGGAAAAATCCGCCAGCAATATCACCATTTCGTTTCTTAATTGATTCACCTACAATACGAGCTCCTTCAACGCCCGGCTGTTCAGGAAGGCCGAAATAAGTATCTACAATTACAAAATTCAACCAACAGATAATTGTTGCAAGTATTATTCCAATTATCTCATTCATTCACATCCTCCCCCTGAGATGGAGATGGAAATATGTAATTGAAAAGATATTTCACAAACAGTCCAGAACAAACACCAATAATAACAGCGAGTAAAAGTCCATTAAATGCAAAAGTGTAATTTAAAACCAAAAAGAATGATAGAACACCAATTGCAATAATTGGAGTTGGGTAAATTGCACTTACATCAAAAGAATACCTGCTTGAAGGCATCAACGGAACTCTTAAAATTAATGCAATTATAATAGATACAATAATAGCTACAATATATGCTAAAACTATATCAAAATAACCGATTGTTATATTAGCAAGACCATAAACGTTAGCAGCTGCTGCTAAGTTTACAGTAAAATGAACTAAATCAAACATATTAAGACTCCCTCTATATATTATATTATAATATATTAATTTATAAAAAAGAAAATATATAAATGTTGTTACTTGAAAATAATAAATAAAAGTCAAAATAAGGTTAAATTAAATAAAAAAGAATTTTTAATAAATTTTAAAAAATAAAAACAATAACTCACATAATAGAATAAAATTAAAAATATTATAAAAAATTATCTAAAAAAATAAGCCAAATAAATAATTTATTATTAAAATAAAAGATTTTATGAAAAATAAAATTTAAAAAATTAGTGGAATCCGCATCCACTACAGGTTTCACATTTTTCCTCTTCCAAAGAATCATATGTTTTATCTTCCTGCAGAGTTGCTGAAAGGAAGTATTGGTCTACTGCATCTTTGCTTTTCAAAACAGGAGAAAGACCTTTAAATTCGCATCTTATATCTCCAGTGCCACCAATATCAACAAGAATTGGTTCTCCTAATTTAAATCTTTTGAAATAATCTTCTACTTCATCCTTTAAATCCCCAGGTACTCTGAAGTTAACGGACAAAACATTATTCTCCTTCATTTTTAAACCAATATATTTTTGATCAATTTCATAATTTAATCCTAACTGTTTTTTGAATATGACATTATTACCTATATCTGAATTTGACATGACATTATCTCCCCAATATTTTACTTACTTAAAGTTAGTTTTTTCTCATATATATAATTTTAATGGAATGGCACAAAATGTACCACCACAAATATTTAAAATAAAAAAATTTATAATGAATTATCACGATTTTTAATAAGCTTTATTAATATATAATTATATAATTAATATATGTTATAATTTTAAGGTGTTTAAAATGAATGAATATAACAAAGATATTGGAAATAGGATAAAAGAATTAAGAGAACTTTCAGACATTTCCATGCAGGATATGGCTGAAGAGCTGAATGTAGATATGAAAACATACACCCAGTATGAAACTGGAGAAGTCGATATCCCAGCTAGCTTTATTTACGAAATTGCAAACAAATTCCAAGTAGATTTAAGCTTGCTTTTAACTGGTGAAGAAAGTAGAATGAGTATTTTTGATGTCACACGTGCAAACAAAGGTATTTCAGTCGAAAGAAGAAAAGAATACAATCACGAAAACCTATGCTCTAAATTTATTCACAAAAAAGCTGAAACTTTTTTAGTAACAGTAGATCCTGAAAAAAATCCAATTCCATCTTTGAATTCACATCCTGGTCAAGAATTCAATTACGTTCTTGAAGGAACACTTAAAATTTACATACACAATAATGAAATTATTTTAAATGAAGGTGACTCAATATTTTTTGATTCAACACATAGGCACGCAATGGTAGCGTTAAATGATAAACCTGCTAAATTTTTAGCAGTATTAATGTAGAAGGTAATAAAATGACATCTGTAATCGGAGATTTTGTTGAAAGAGTTGATTTCAACTCGTATGAAGATTTTTATAAGAATTTCAAACTCAAATATGAAGAAGACTATAACTTTGGGTTTGACGTAGTTGACAAATATGCTGAAATTGATCCTAACAAAATCGCCTTAATTTGGACAAATGACAACGATGAAAACCATACTTTTACATTTAAGGATATGAAAGAGTATAGTAATAAAGCAGCAAACCTATTCAAAAGCTTAGGAATTAAAAAAGGCGATTGTGTGATGCTAACCCTTAAAAACAGATATGAATTCTGGTTCTGTATGGTTGCATTGCATAAGATTGGTGCAATACCAATTCCTGGAACACATATGCTTAAACTTCACGACATTGATTTTAGAATAAAAGAGGCTAATGTTAAAATGGTAGTTTCCGTAGAGGAAGATTCATTACTTCCAGATTATGAAGAAGCCATAACATCATTAGGATTAGATATACCAAAAGTAGTTATTGAAACTGACAGAGAAGGCTGGATTAATTTTAATGAAGCGATAAAAGAGCAAAGTCCAGTATTTGAAAGACCAACAGGTGAAGATAAAACATATGCTGAAGAAATATCTCTAATTTACTTTACTTCAGGAACTAGCGGTCTTCCAAAAATGGTTTCACACAAACATACATACTCATTAGGCCACATCCCTACAGCCAAATACTGGCATAATGTTGTAGAAGACGGAATTCACCATACTTCCGCAGATACAGGTTGGGGAAAAGCTGTATGGGGAAACCTCTATGGACAGTGGATTGCAGGAACTGCAGTCTTCATTTATGATTATGAAAGATTCAACGGATTGAAGTTACTTGAAAAAATCATTGAATACAAAGTGGATACCTTCTGTGCACCACCTACAATTTATAGATTCATTATTAAAGAAAATATCGAAGGTTATGACCTTTCAAATTTAAAATATGTTACAACAGCTGGTGAACCACTTCCACCAGAAGTATCTGAAAGATTTTATGACATTTCAGGACTTAGAATTAAGGAAGGATTCGGTCAAACTGAAACTACATTGTCTATCGGAACATTCATTTGGTTAGATGCGAAAGTTGCATCAATAGGCAGGCCTTCCCCATTATTCAATTTAGAATTATTAGATGAAAATCACAATAAGGTTGAAATTGGAGAGGAAGGGGAACTTTGTTTCAAGATGAATGACGGACCTAACCCTGGATTATTTAAGGATTATGTAAATGATGAAGAAAAATATAAAAAACAAATCCATCATGGATATTACCATTGCGGAGATACCGCATGGGTTGACGAAGACGGATATGTCCACTTTGTCGGAAGAAACGATGATATAATCAAATCATCAGGATACCGTATCGGACCATATGAAGTGGAAAGTGCTGTGCTTTCTCACGAAGCTGTTTCCAACTGTGCGATTACAGCTTATCCTGATGAGGTTAGAGGTCAAATTGTTAAAGCAACCATAATATTACAGCCAGGTTTTGAACCTTCAGATGAACTTACAAAAGACATACAAAATCATGTTAAACGTGTTACAGCTCCTTATAAATACCCTAGAATGATTGAATATGTGGATGAGATTCCAGAAACAATCAGTGGTAAAATAAGAAGAGTAGAAATAAGAGAAAACGATAAAAACCAATAGGAGATTAAAATGACTGATGAAGAGATATCTTTTCCTGTAATCAATTTGGAAGAATGCAAAGGATGTCAAAGATGTATTGTAGGATGTCCTCAAAATGCAATATTGCTTTCAAATGAAATGAATAATGCAGGATATCAATATGCTTACTATAGTGGAAATGGATGTACAGGATGTAAAGACTGTTATTTTACTTGTCCAGAACCATTAGCACTTGAAGTACACCAGTACAAAAAAGTGGTTGATGATAAAATTGGTAAAATGATTAAAGCTAAAGTAGCTAACAAAGGGGGAAAATAAATGAGTAATCAAATGGTAAAGGGAAATACTGCAGTTATTATTGGAGCAATGTATGCTGGCTGTGACTGTTTCTTCGGATATCCGATTACTCCTGCAAGTGAAATTCTACATGAAGCTTCAAAATACTTCCCAATGGTTGGAAGAAACTTTGTACAGGCAGAAAGTGAAGAAGCTTCAATCAACATGGTTTATGGAGCATCAGGTACTGGCCACAGAGTAATGACCGCTTCATCAGGACCTGGTATCAGTTTAATGCAGGAAGGATTCACATACCTGGCAGGAGCTGAATTGCCTGCAGTTATAGTCGATATCATGAGGGCAGGACCTGGTCTTGGAAATATCGGTCCTGAACAGGGAGACTATAATCAAATCGTTAAGGGCGGAGGTCACGGAAACTATAAAAACATAGTTTTAGCTCCTAACAGTGTACAGGAAATGTGTGATTTGACAATGAAGGCATTTGAACTGGCAGACAAATGGAGAAATCCTGTTGTCGTTTTAGCTGACGGAACACTAGGACAAATGGCTGAACCGTTAATTTTCCCAACTGAAGCTATTGAACCGGAAATTGATGAATCCTGGGCAGTTAGAGGAAACAAAGAAACTATGGGAAATCTCATCACTTCAATTTTCAATGATTTCAACGATTTAGAAGATTTCAACTATGAGCTTCAGGAAAAATACGCTAAAATTGATGCACAAGAAGTAATCGTTGATGAATATCAGGTTGAAGATGCAGATATTGTTTTGGTATCCTATGGTATCAGCTCAAGAATTGCAAGATCAGCTGTTGACAAAAGCCGTGCAAACGGTTTGAAAGTTGGACTTTTAAGGCCAATCACATTATCCCCATTCCCTGTTGAAAGAGTTAAAGAGTTAGCAGATAAGGGAGTCAGCTTCATTTCTGTTGAAATGAGTAACGGCCAATTATTACAAGACGTTCAATTTGCAGCTTTAAGAAAAGAGGATACTCATCTTGTAAACAGAATGGGAGGAAACCTAATCGAACTCAAACATGTGCTTGCAAAAATCTATGAAATAGCAGGATTTGAGGATGAGAACTTAGATACTTCAAAAAGAAGTGAAGAAAAGGCAAGTCCGAATATAATTGATTAAGGATGTGGAAAAATGAAAATAGAAGATTTAGAAAATAATGACAATTATGAATTACAAGTACGTAGAAATCCACAATCCCTTTTAGAAGAATATCCTAGAAAAGGAACCAACATCACATCAACCCATTACTGTGCAGGTTGTGGACATGGAATCATCCATAAGCTAATTGCTGAATGTATGGATGAACTTGGAATACAGGAAAGATGTGTCATGATTTCACCTGTAGGATGTTCTGTATACGCTTATTTCTACTTTAACTGCGGAAATTTCCAAACTGCACATGGAAGAGCTCCAGCAGTGGCTACAGGCATCTCAAGAGCTGAAGACAATGCTATTGTAATGAGTTATCAAGGAGATGGAGACTTAGCATCCATTGGTTTGAATGAAACACTGCAGGCTGCAAATCGTGGTGAAAAGATTGCAGTATTTTTTGTAAACAATACAGTTTATGGAATGACTGGCGGACAAATGGCACCGACAACATTGATTGGTGAAAAAACAGTGACATGTCAAAGCGGAAGAGATCCAGACTACGCAGGACACCCTACACACATGTGTGAGCTAATCAATACCCTAAAGGCACCAGTATTCATTGAAAGAGTATCCCTTGCAAATCCATTAAAAATCAGACTTGCAAAATATGCAATCAAACAGGCATTGACAGTTCAAAAAGAAGGGAAAGGATATTCATTTGTTGAAATATTATCACCGTGTCCTACTAACTTAAAACAGGACGTTAAACGTGCACAGGAGTTTATTGAAAACCAGATGGAAAAAGAGTTCCCAGTCAAAAACTTCAGAAACAATCTATACAAAAAAGAAGCTATCGAAAGACCTTCAAGCGACTTCAGTAAAGAATCCCTAGATAAAATATTTAATGTTAAAAGAGAAGAAGGTTCCGGTTATGTCGATGAGGAAATCAAACCTGTCAGCATTAAAGTAAGCGGATTTGGAGGACAGGGAGTTTTAAGCGCAGGATTAACTATCGCTCAGGCAGCATGTGCTGAAGGAAAGCATGTGTCATGGTATCCAAGCTACGGACCTGAACAAAGAGGAGGAAAATCCAACTGTTCTGTTGTAATATCCAATGAGACAATAGGAACTCCCGTAGTTGACGAAATGGATATTTTAATCGCATTGAACAAACCTTCCCTAGAACAATTCTCACAGGATGTGAAAGAAGGCGGAACAATACTTTATGATGCACATATAGGTGAATTTACAACAGACAGGGATGTTAAAGTTATTGCAATGCCTTGTGTTGATATTGCAGAAGAGCATGGAAATGCAAGAACTGCAAATACTGCATTGCTCGGTGCATTAACCGAATTAACAAATGTATTAAAAGCTGAATCTTACGAAAATGCAATTAAAGAAATGTTTGCTTCAAAACCTAAAGTCATCGATGTCAATATCGATGTTTTACATGCAGGAGCAAAATGGATAAACGACAATTCATAGTAGTGTGATTTTACATGACATATAAACAAAACGCTAAAGAATTTATTGAAAACTATGGCTTAGGTATAGGGGATAAAATCAAACTGAATAAGGAAGATATCACCTATACTGGTATTTTGCTTGACAGACCGGAAGACGCAGATGACGGATATTTGGTTTTGAAGTTATCCAGCGGTTATAACATTGGTGTAGCTATTGAAAATACTACAGCAGAACTGCTTGAAAAAGGTGAAAAACCAAAAATCGGATTTGATAAAACTGAAATTCCAACTGATGATTCAAAACAGAATATTTCAATCGTATCTACAGGAGGTACAGTCTCATCAGTCATTGATTACAGAACCGGTGCAGTACACCCTGCATTTACAGCTTCAGACTTGGTAAAAGCAAATCCAGAATTACTTGACTACGCTAATTATAATGTTAAGGCATTATACAATATTCTAAGTGAAAATATGAAACCTGAATATTGGGTTAAAGCTGGCGAAGAAATAGCAAATGATATTTCAGAAGGTGCGGACGGTGTTGTTATTGCACACGGTACAGATACAATGCACTATACTTCTGCGGCATTAAGCTTCATGTTGAAAACACCTGTCCCAATCATCATTACAGGTGCACAAAGAAGTTCAGACAGACCTTCAAGCGATGCAAACATTAACCTGATTGATTCAGTTATTGCTGCAAAATCAGATATTGCTGAAGTGTGCGTTTGTATGCACGGAAGCTTGAATGACAAATACACTTACTTGCACAAAGGTACAAAAGTAAGAAAAATGCATACAAGCCGCAGAGACACCTTCAGAAGCATAAACGCTCAGCCAATAGCAAAGATTGAAGATAAAAAAATCAGCGTCAATCCGGAATACGATTATGTCAAAAGAGGAGAAAATGATTTGGAACTCAATACTGCCATTGAAGAAAAAGTCGGATTCATCAAAAGCTTCCCTGGAATATCTGAAGAGTATATCGAATATCACATCGATAAAGGATATAAGGGACTTGTCATTGAAGGAACCGGTCTTGGACATGTTCCAAATAACTTAATAGATTCATTCAAAAGGGCTCAGGATGAAAATATTCCAGTCATCATGACTTCACAATGTCTTTACGGTAGGGTTAATATGAATGTATACTCAACAGGACGTGAAATACTTGATGCAGGCGTAATATCAGGCCTTGATATGACTCCTGAGACGACTTATGTCAAGTTATGCTGGGCATTAGGTCAAAGCGATGATTATAATGAAGTAAAAGAGATTATGCAAAGAAATATTGCAGGTGAATTTAGCAAAAAATCCTCAATTAAGGATTTCTTGAACTAGGTGGTAAATATGGATTATGAAAAATTAGGATTGAAAATGGGTCTTGAAATTCACCAACAATTAAACAGCCAGCATAAGTTATTCTGTCCATGTAAAACAGAACTTGTTGATGATGATTTTGATGAATTGGTTCAAAGAAAACTAAGGCCAACCCAATCAGAGCTTGGAGAAATTGATAGAGCTGCACTACAGGAATCATTAAGAGGATTAAATTTCAAGTATGAAAACTTTGAAAAGCATACTTGTCTTGTTGAAAACGATGATGAACCACCTCACAGCCTAAATGAGGAAGCTCTCGACATTTGTATTACCATCGCATGCCTTATGAACATGCACATTGTTGATGAATTCCATACCATGAGAAAACAGGTTATTGATGGAAGTAATACTGGAGGTTTTCAAAGAACAGGTATGGTTGCAACTGACGGATACCTAAATACTCCTTATGGAAAGGTAGTCATTGAAAGTCTCGGTTTGGAAGAAGACGCTGCCAGAAGAGTTGAAACCAAAGACGGATTTACAGAATTCAGATTAGACAGGTTAGGTATTCCATTGGCTGAAATTACAACAGACCCTTCAATGCACCATCCGGAACAGGTAAGAGAAGTTGCATATATGCTCGGTCAGATCTTAAGAAGTACCAATGTGAAAAGAGGTCTTGGTACAATCAGACAAGACTTGAACATTTCCATTGCTGAAGGTGCCCGTGTTGAAATCAAAGGTGTTCAAGACTTGGACTTGATGGCTGAAATCGTAAACCGTGAAGTCCAAAGACAATTGGAATTAATAGACATCAAAAAGCAATTGACCGAAAGAAATGCTGAAGTATTGGAAGAGATTCATGATTTGGATGAACTCTTTGAAGATACTGAATCCAAAATTCTAAAATCTGCTGAAACAATCAAGGCTGTTGTATTAAAAGGATTTGACGGATTGATTGGTCGTGAAGTGCAACCGGGCAGAAGGTTTGGAACTGAAATTGCAAGTTATGCTAAAAAACGTGGTGTTTCAGGAATTTTCCACAGCGATGAACTTCCGGCTTACGGAATTACACAAGAGGAAGTTGACAAAGTATCCGAATATTTATCAATAGGCGAAGATGATGCATTCATTATCGTAGCACATGATGAGGATATTGCAGTTTCTGCACTTGAAGAAGTCAAAAGAAGAGCTAACTTAGGTCTTGAAGGAGTAGTTGAAGAAACCCGTAAGGCATTGGATGACGGAAACACTGAATACATGAGACCTCTTCCTACTGCAAACAGGATGTATCTGGAAACAGACATTCCATTATTTAAGATTACTTCAGACAGGGTCGAACCTATTGCAAACAATTTGCCTGAATTACCTGACGTGAAACAGGCAAGAATCATTGAAGAATACCTTTTAAGTGAAGATCTAGCAACACAACTTGTCAAAAGACAAGCTGCAGATATGTTTGAAGCCATATTGGCGGATGTCGATGTGGATGCAACTCCTGTAGCGTCACTTCTTGCATATGATTTGCGTGAAATAAAAAGGGAAGGTCATGACATTAATATTTTAGAATTAGAACACTTCAAAGATATTTTCACATTATTAACAGAAGGTAAAATCGCAAAGGACAGTGTTCGTAAGTTAGCTATTGAAACCATTAAAAAACCGGATGAAGACATATCAAAAATCGCTGAGGACAGCAATTTAACCATGCTCAGCGAAGAGGATGTCAAAAAAATCATTTCTGAAATCGTTGCCAACAACGAAGATATGGTAAAAGAACGTCAAATGGGTGCTATGGGTCCTTTAATGGGTATGAGTATGAAACAGCTCAAAGGAAAGGCCGACGGCAGTCTAGTTAACAAGATCGTTCGTGAAGAAATTCAAAAATTAATATAAGGAAACTCAAAGAGTTTCCAAAAACCTCTTTTTTTAAAGTTTAGGAATACCTAAAAAAATAGAAACTTTTATATACTAGTAAATATAACATTATAACTAGAGATGTAAAATTTAGGAAAACCTAAAAAACACATTTCTTGGAAATACATTATTGTCCATAAACTCTTCAAATATTATATTAAATTAGTTTTCTACAATTTTCTAATTTAATAAACTCTTATGGAAAATATTATCTGCCAAAATAATTTTCCAAAGTACAAGGTGTTTTACTGTGCGAATAAAACACCTCATATTATCTCTTTTTTTACATGAAAAATTCAATCTCTTTTCTAGAAATATCATTTTCCAAAGCATCTGCCTTTTCGGCAAAATAATTTTCACCATCAAATGACCTTGCATTTTCACTGCATACATTAATGCACAGGCTGCAGCTATCACACAAATCAAGATTGGTTTCAATAGGATTATCCTCTTCAATAGCCTCAACAGGACATGTGTAAACACAGTCATTGCAGTAGACACACAAATCCTCATTGCAGTTTACATTGAATGAATGATTGACATAATCCGCAAATGGCTTTTGGCCTGAAACGAAAATCTCATTGCTTCTGCCGGATTCAAGTTTTTCAATCAGGTTCTGTGAAAACTCATTGAGCATTTTCATATCAAGATTATCCGGCCTTTTTGAAGCAATCTCATTAAATAATGAATGTCTGCTCACCGTTGAAGTGGCACCTATAACTTCAAAATCATTTTCCTTAAGCAAATCCACCAATTCCAACAAGGCATCGCCATAATCCAATCCACCATAATTGATTACGGCAATAGCCTTAGTATTTTTTCCTTTAAATTCAGTCAAGCGATCTTTTGCCAATTTAGGAATTCTGCCGTCAAAGACAGGCATTCCTACAATGACTAGTTCATCTTCAAAATTCTTGCCATCATCGAAACTCAACAGATCATAATTTTCATTATCAAGTTCGAAATTTTTAGCAATTTCATCTACAATTCTTTTAGTAGTCCCTGATGGACTGAAATATATTTTGGAAACTTTTTTAAATGGTAACATTCTATCACCTTGCTTTATTGTTAAAAAAATAAATATTTAAAGATTTTGTAACCATCCCGTAACCTTGATATGAACTAATATACATCAATGAAAAATTAATTAATAAAAATCATTATTAAATTTAATAAAAATATCTTATATTAACTTAATAACTATATAAATTTAACAAATTAATTAAAATAATAAAAAATGATTGTCTATAAAATTAAATTAAAAATAAAATTAAATTATCGATGATAAAAAATGTAATATCAATAAAAAACTTTATAAATTCATATTTAAAGATATTATATTTAGGAGGTGAAAATATTAAAAAAGGATTGTTGTTATTAATTTTTTTATGCTTAGTAATGATTCCATACGTTTCTGCAGAGAATGTGACTATTGACAGCACAATGTCAATACAGGATGCAGTCAACTCTGCAAATGATAGCGATACAATATTCCTATCACCAGGAAAATATGTTGAATCAGGAATAAAAATTGATAAAAATATTACTTTACAGGGAATGGGAACCGCTGATGAAGTTATCATAGATGGTAACAAGGAAAATACAATCATATTAGTTAACTCTGTCAGTAAAGTAAAATTCTTTAATCTCACTTTCATTAATGGAAATAGCCCAGACTATGGTGGAGCGATTCACTCAGAATTAGGTGGGCAAATATATGTAGACCATTGTAATTTCATCAATAACACTGCAGCCATTAATGGTGGAGCTATTGATATTGCAGGAGAACAGCATAGAGTAAAATGGGAAGTATTTACAAATTACGGATTTTTAAATGCAACAAACTGTAATTTTATCAATAATAAGGCCGACCATGATGGAGGCGCACTCGCCACATACTGGGGAAACTCATATGTTTATAATTCAGTATTTCGATTAAACTATGCAGACCGTGACGGCGGATCTGTACGTGTTGGAATTTATTCAACAACTTTAACTGAAAACTGTACTTTTGAAAATAACACTGCAAAAGAATGGGGCGGAGCTCTTTATAACTGGCCAGGCGAATTAACAGTAAATAACTGTACCATTTCAAACAATTACGCTGGAAGACAAGGGGGTGCAATGATTACATCAGGCCCTTTAACAGTGACAAATTCCAAAATCATTAACAATACTGCTGTTAAAAAAGGTGGTGTAGTATACATTGCAGAAGAAACTCCACACATTCCATCAACTGTTATTTTTGAGAACAATTACATTGAAGGCAATACTGCAAAAGTCGGATCTTTAGTTTATGCCGATGAAACTACAGCTACAGGAACAAATTTCAATAATAACTATTGGGATATTGATCCGAATAGCGATGCTTGGACAAATGCATTCATTACAAATGATTTGATTGACAGTCCAACAATATTCATTGATGAAAATGGAAATAAGATTACTGTAACTCCTAAACCTTCAATTGTGGAAAATAATACCCATGTTCCTGAAGAAAAAACAAATCATACTGAAATTCCAGAGTTTATGAATGAAACAAATGCAACTGCAGATGAAAAAGTAGAAAACAATACTCAAACGAATACTACATTACCTGAAAATACAGACAATACTCAAAGCAATATTACCATGCCAGAAAATACAAATACTGAAAGCAATAACAATGCAGTTAATGAAAATACGGCAAATGAAATAATTGAAGAGATTATTGAACATGCAAATGTTGAAAACAATTCAACTACAATTTTAAAAACGAGTATTGGTATTTATGACTCACAGGCAAATGAAGCTCAAAGTCAACAGGATTCTGACAGCAGCAACGCTGGAGAGAAAAGTAAGGCACACGAAATAGTTAAAAAAGATACTGCTAAACAAACCGAACAATCACCACTACCATATGTTGCAGCAATTCTAATAATTTTAATTATTTTAGGATATGGATATTATAGAAATAATAAGAAAGAATAATTCTTTATTCTTTTTTTCTTTTTTTAATTTAATTTATATGCTTTCAATAGTCATATCTTTCAGATAAGAACATATAAATGAAAAATGCAATTAATAAAACAACTATAAGCGGCAATAACCACATAAATATTTTGAAAATCACAACAGCAAGCAAAATCGCTATAATAATAAATGCTAAATCTCTAAGTTCCATGTGAAAATATTATATTATCACAACTATTTATAGTTTTTATACAAAGTATAATAAATGAAAAAAGCCAAAAATAATAATATAATATTTTGGAGCATAACATGACAATTATAGTAGTTAATAATAAAGGTCAATATAACCACAGAATTCAACGCAGCCTACAATACTTGAAGATTGATTCACAATTGGTTTCAAACACTTTAAGTATTGAAGAAATAGAAGCTAAAAGTCCTACAGGATTGATTTTAGGCGGAGGCCCTTCCCTAGAAGGTGCAGGAAACAGTGAAGAATACATTAAACATTTTGACATACCTATCCTAGGAATATGTCTAGGCCATCAGTTAATCGCAAAGACATATGGTGGAGAAGTATCTACTTCAAATACTGAAAGTTATGCTCAAGTTAAAATTAATATTAAAAATGATGAAAACTTATTTGAAGGATTAGCACCGGAAATGGAAGTTTGGTCATCACACAAAGATGAAGTTAAAAGCATTCCTGACGAATTTGAAATATTGGCTAATTCCAAATTATGTGATATTGAATCCTTTAAACATAAAGATAAGGATGTATATGGAATACAATTCCACCCAGAGGTACATCACACTCCAAAAGGATCACAAATATTTGAAAATTTCTATAAAATATGTAAACAATAGGTGTAATAATGATTGATAACGCAGAAGACTTAAAAGAAAAAGCATTGGAAAATAAAGCAGGACTAAAAAAACAATATGTCAACATCCCAATTGGCGATGAGGAATATGGTTTCAGAATATCCGGTATTGGAGCAAAATCCGTTAAATTGGAAAAATATGTCAAATATGATGAAATTTTCGAAGCTCTTGAAGCTGGAAACGATACTGGTTTAGAATCAATTATTAAACAAATTATTGAAGATTACGAAGAAGAAGATGAAGAAGAATAAGTGATTATGATGTTAAGCCCAAAAGAATTTATTGAAGATGCAGTCCAAAAAATCAAAGACCAAATTGGTGATGAAAAAGCCATTATTGCACTTTCCGGTGGAGTAGACAGTTCTGTTTGTTCTGTGCTTGTTCAAGAAGCCATTGGTGATAACTTAACTGCTGTTTTTGTAGACCATGGTCTTTTAAGAGAAGGAGAAGTTGAACAGGTAACCAATACTTTTAAAGACAGATTGAATTTCAAGTTTATTGATGCTTCAGATGAATTTATGGACCAGCTCGCAGGAGTTGAAGACCCTGAAGAAAAAAGGAAAATCATCGGAAGAGTATTCATTGAAGTATTTGAAAGAGAAGCTATCAAATCTGGAGCTAAATTTTTAGTTCAAGGTACTATTGCACCAGATTGGATTGAAAGTGATGGAAAAATCAAATCACATCACAACTTAGCACTTCCAAGCGGAATGGAATTAGAATTATGTGAGCCAATTCGTGACTTATACAAAGACGAAGTAAGAGAAATTGGTGATGAATTAGACCTACCGAAAACAACAGTTTACAGACAACCTTTCCCAGGACCAGGACTCGGAGTTAGAGTAATTGGGGACTTAACAAGGGAAAATGTGGAAATCTGCAGAAAAGCAAACAAAATTGTCTGTGATGAAGTTGAAAAAGCAGGACTTGATGAGGAAGTATGGCAATACTTTGCAGTATTGACTGACAGCAAGGCTACCGGTGTTAAAGGAGACCAAAGGGACTTCGGATACTTGGTCATTGTAAGAATCGTAAATTCCGTTGATGCAATGACTGCTTATGTTCCACAATTACCTTGGGATGTTGTTCAAACTATCTCTAAAAGAATAACCTCTGAAATTTCAGAAGTAACCCATGTCGCTTTATCCATAAGTGACAAACCACCTGCAACTATCGAATTTTGTTAGATAAGAGATCTATTCTCTTTACTTTTTTTATTTATTATGATTACCTCTAAAAATGCCTATTTAGCCAAATTAACAGAACAAATCCAAATGAAGTCTGTTAAAGTTGGAAAAAACCTTGAAGGAAGTACCCCACCATCAGTTTTCATTGGAAGATGGTCATATCCCAAAGTGTATGCCGGACCGATGATGGTAGGTGAAGCAGGCGACACATCAATAATGGATTCGCCTGAATCATGGATTGGTCAAAACAAGCAACAGGAAGACATCATCAATTATCGTATGAATCTTGTTCGTGGAAAACAATTGATAAAAATAGATGATTTGGAAAATCCTTTTGTTGAAAAACTACAGGACATTTCTCTTGCTTCAACTTCAATTGACAGTGAAGCAACTTTTGGAAAAACACCGACAGGATCAATGCTAACAGAAGACAGCATGCCCCATGGACCAAGTGCAGTTATTGAGAAATTCGACATAGATGCAGTCAAATGGGATAGACAGCTTGAAAAAACTTTTTATGACACTGACTTGAAAGCTGGTGATGCAGTTGTAAACCTACATAATAAAGATGTTCCATTCTCAGCTATGCAAAAGGCATTTTCAGTAGGTGCCATCGGTACAAAAAACAAAAGAAAATTAGTGCCTACAAGATGGTCAATTACAGCATGTGATTCAACATTAGCAGACAGATTCCTAAAAGAAGTCAGGAAATTCGAAAAGCTCGATACATATAGGGTTTATGAATTCGGAAGTCTTAACAATTATTACATAATCATCTTAACTCCAACAGAATGGCAATATGAATGGTATGAAGCATTTATTAAAATAATGGGTAATGAAGAGCTAATATATTCTGATTATGAAACCAACGGAGGTAAAAAAGAATATTCAATCGTCGGAGGATGTTATTATACAGCTAAAATGGCAGTGCTCGATTACCTGATAAAAATAAAAAAACAATCCGGTTTATTAATCTTGAGAGAAGCTTATGAAGGATATGTTCCTTTAGGTGTGTTTAATGTAAGGGAAAACATAAAGGAAGCTATGCAAAAACCATACAAGGAATTTGAAACATTGAATGACGCACTGAAATATGGTGGGACAAAATTAACAATACCTATAAGCAAGTATGTCAAACAAGGCACTCTGATGAATGAAATGCTTCACACAAAACAAACTACTTTAGACATGTACTTTAAGAAATGATAACATGATGTTTAAATTCAAAACTCCCAAAAAAGAAACAAGACAAATTATGTCAGATGTTGCATTAGGAAAATTGAATGATGCCAATTTTGAAAATCAGTGCGAAGAGAAAATCAAAATACTGACAAATGCCGAAGATGTGAAACTTACATCAAGCGGAAACAACAGCATTTTCGTTGCATTGAGCTTTATAAAAGGAGACATCATAATTCCGGACCAGGGTGGATGGCACGGCTTTAAACAAATTGCCAAATTTTTAGGAAAAGAAATAGTAACCCTTAAAACTGATTTGGGACTTATCAATCCAAAGAATATTGATGAGCTGGACATTTCAGATAACTCCGCACTAATTTTTACCAGTTTTGCAGGATATGCTGCAGACCAGGACATTAAATCCATATCAAGATACTGCAAAAATAATGGAATAACAACAATTGAGGATGCATCAGCCGGAATTGGTGATGAAAAAGAATTGCTTGGAAATTGCAAAAATTCAGATATTGTAATTGCTTCCACCGGCCAGCCAAAAATAATAAATGTGGGATCAGGAGGATTCATCGCAACCAATGATGAAAATATATTTAAGGAAAGTTCCCCCCCATTAAAATTAAGTAAAACTAATGAAATTATTGCAAGTGGTATATATGAAGAAATTAATAGTGTAAAAGAAAACTTGCAACGTACTTTAAATGCAACAGACTACTTAAAAAAACATATAGACAATACAATACATGCAAAAAAAAGAGGCGTTAATTTAATTATTAAGGATGATGATGCTAAGCAAAAAACTTGGGAATTGAAAAAGCAATTACCTATTGATAAAAGTGGATTCATAAATAAGTGTCCCAATTACAATCGAGTAAAAACCAAAGCCATTTCCATAGAAATAAAAAATTTAGATTATAGTTGTCTTGAAAAAGAATATCTGGATGAAATCATTAGAGCAGTTAATAATCTACAACAAGCTTAGATATTCTATCTATTAAAATATCTTCAACATCCATTATCTCCAATTCTTCATCATCAATAGCATAAATTTCTTTTAACTTGTCAACATCAGGATTTAAAACGCTTTCATCTGATGTGAACATTTCAGATAACTCATAAGTATAATCATCACAATCTATTAAAACAGCACATAAGTTCATATGTCCTTCTTTTAAACCCAATAAATTAAATGCACGTGAAATCTGTCTTTGTGCAGAACATCTGAGGCAAATTTCAACACTTAAATCATTGGCAAGATTTTCTTTTCTTTCAAAAGCAAGAAATGCCTGATTGACACCGTGTTCAATATGTCTGGGACCTGCAACGGCATCAGCATTTAAAAGTTGAATAATCTCCCCGTCTTTTTTAATGGAATTGATCTGATTTAAAGTTTCACCAACAGATGAAATTTCACCTCTAAAACCTAAAATTTGCAAATCCATAATATTCACTCCTGAAGCAGTCTATTAACACCAGAAATATATGCCTTGACACTTGCATCAATGATATCCGGTTCAGTACCTCTGGCGGAAAGAATCCTATCTCCTTTTTGAAGTTTAATAATAACATCAATGAGCGCATCAGTACCGCCGGTAATAGCGTCTACGTGATATTCAATGAAATCTATGTCATTGAAAATCTCCAAAGATTTGATTGCATTGATTGCAGCATCAACAGGACCTATACCAACGCCGGCATTTAAAATTTCTTCGCCATCAACATTCAGCTTTACAGATGCGGTAGGCATTACCTTATTTCCTGAAACGATAGTAACGTCTTCCAATTTAATCCTATCTTCATGATTGATGTCCAAAACATTATCAGCAATTGCCTGCAAATCAACATCTGTAACAGTTTTTCCCTTATCTGCAAGCTCCTTAATATTATTGCATATTTGCTGAAGCTGATTGTCATCCACATTCAAACCCAATTCCTTCAATCTGGAATCTAAACCATGAGTTCCCATATGCTTCCCTATGATGAATCTGCGGGTACGTCCTACAAGTTCGGGAGTCATCGCTTCATAGGTAGCGGAATTCTTAATGATTCCATCGGAATGAATACCTGATTCATGAGCAAATGCATTCTCTCCAACAATTGCCTTGTTAGGTTGTATATAAACACCTGTCAAACGTGCGACAAGTTTTGAAATATCATATATTTCATGAATTTTAATGTCCGTTGAAAAGTCCGGAAAGAGTCTGTCAATGCTGACAACACATTCCTCAAAAGAAGTATTTCCTGCCCGTTCGCCGATACCGTTGACAGTGGAATGAATTTCAACTGCACCACCTTTAATAGCGGATAATGTATTGGCAACAGCAAGACCAAAATCATTGTGGCAATGACATGAAATTGGTGCAGAGATATCTCTCAAACTATCAAAAAGTTCAAAGGAAGAATCGGGAGTTAAGATACCTACAGTATCACATACACAAACCCTATCGGCACCATGATCAATAGCATTTAAAAAGACATTTCTTAAAAAATCTACATTGCTTCGGGAAGCGTCTTCAGCAGATAACTCTACAGTAAGACCATGATCATTACAGTACTCCACTGCAGAATTGGACATATCAATAAGTTCATTTTTAGTGATTTTTAATTTATCAAATATATGCAAGTCTGAAGTAGGTACAACCAAATTAACAGCATCAACATCACATTCCAAACAGTAGTCAATGTCTGTAGTTAAAGGTCTGGAAAAACTTAAAATTTCAGCATTGAATCCTTCTGAAGTAATCCTTTTAATAGATTCTCTTTCTCCTTCAGAAGTAATAGCAGAACCTGCTTCAATAAAATCAACACCAATCTCATCTAATTTAGAAGCGATTCTCAATTTCTCCATAGATGTTAAAGAGACACCCGGAGTTTGTTCTCCATCACGTAAAGTTGTATCTAAAACTTTAATCTTCATAAAATCACCAAAAATACATAAATAAGAACAATAAAAAAAAACAAACAAAAATAGTAGAATAATTGTAATAGAGAAAGCTTGCAGCGAAATGAAATTCCCATAGAAAACCATAGTACACAAACAAAACACAAAAGGACTTCACTACTGGGATCGAAACGAGACCAGGTATAACCCCCATGCTATGACCGCAATACTTACCTATTACACATGAAAATGAAAAATAATGAAAAATAATCTGTGCAACTTTCACCCAAACTGTTAACACCTAACCAAATTGCTACCAAACCATACCATTATCAAATGAATAAAAGTATAAGCCTACTAACAAATTAAAATAATGCAAGCGAACAATTGGAAGTAGCGGACTAAACAACTCGGAAAAAAACCTCGAAGCGTACATCCCTACCCCATCAAACAAGTCTTCTACTCGCGTCCTCAAAAGCAATCTATTTTCAGGGGATACCTCAGGCTTAGATGCTTTCAGCCTTTATCACCTAGCGCGTAGCTGCCCGGCAA
>SUTF01000020.1 GCA_015063005.1 Methanobrevibacter millerae | reverse complement strand
ACTTCATTAACTTAGTCAAATATTAAAATAGGTGAATTTTTCATGGAAGAATCTAATAGTTCCATATATGCTCTTAAGACCTCTGCAGGTCAAGAAAGGAATGTAGCTAGACTTTTAGCTCGTAAAGCTAGAACCATTGATGGTATAGGTATTTCCTCAATTCTTGTCCCAGAATCTTTAAAAGGATATATTTTAGTTGAATCTTCAACAAAAATAGATCTCAGAAACCCTGACTTAAAAGTACAACATTTAAGAGGGGTAGTTGAAGGTAGTGTTGGCATTACTTTCGATGAAGCAAAAAGATTCTTAAAACCAGAGCCAATTATTTCCTCTATACAAAAAGGAAGTATTGTTGAGCTTATTTCTGGTCCGTTCAAAGGTGAAAGGGCGAAAGTGGTTCGTATTGATGAATCACGTGAAGAAGTCGTCCTTGAGTTAATAGAGGCAGCAGTACCTATTCCAGTTACTGTTAAAGCTGATCAAATAAGAATAATTCAAAAGGAGGCTGACTGATGGCTAAAGATACAGTCGAAGTTCTTATCGAAGGTGGAAGCGCTACTCCTGGACCTCCATTAGGCCCAGCTTTAGGACCTTTCGGTATTAACATGATGCAAGTAGTTGACGAAATTAATAAAAAAAGTGCTGACTTCGCAGGAATGAAAGTGCCTGTTAAAGTTATCATTGATAGAGATACTAAAGATTTCGAAATTGAAATCGGTACTCCACCAACTACAGCTTTAATCATGCAAGAATTAGGCATCGAAAAAGCTTCTCATGAACCAGGTTTAGATATTGTAAATGACTTACCAATTGAAACCGCTTTAAAAATCGCTAGAATGAAATTCGATTCATTACTCTCTAACGATTACAAAGCTGGTGTCAAAGAAGTTATGGGAACCTGTGTAAGTATGGGATTATCTGTAGATGGTAAAGACCCAAGAGAAGCACAAAAAGACGTAGATGCTGGTAAATATGATGATATCTTATTAGAATAGATATCAGTTAATAAAATTTAAGTTAATATGTAAACAGTGTATATGATGTTATGATTTAAGGATTATAATTGATATACTGTTTTTTAATTCATGCAATCGTGAAGAATTTTTTCTTGTAATCGATTCTCATGAAACCAAAAATAAACCAATGAACAGAAAATGTTCATGGGGGACGAATATGACACAAGATATAGTTAATGCGGTGAAGGAGGCAAAAGAACAATCAAAGCCGAGAAACTTCACAGAGTCAATTGATATTATTATTAATATCCGTGACTTAGATGTCAAAAGGCCAGAAAATAGGTTTAATGAGGAAGTTACTCTTCCTAAAGGCCGTGGCAAAGAGGTAAAAATCGGAGTCATAGCTGATGGGGAACTCATTGTTCAAGCTAAAGATGCAGGCCTCGATCTTGTAATCAACAAAACTGATTTAGAAGAGTTAGGAAAAGATAGAAAAGCTGCTAAAAAAGCAGCAAACTCTGTTGATTTCTTCATAGCTCAAGCTGATATGATGCCACTCGTTGGTAGGTTCTTAGGTCCAATTCTTGGTCCTCGTAACAAAATGCCAAAACCAGTGCCAGCAAGTATCAAACTTGACCCTCTTTTACAAAGATTACAAAGTACTGTCAAAGTTGGTGTAAAACAACAACCTAGTATTCAAATTGTTGTCGGAAGCCAAGACATGTCCGAGGATGATATAGCTGAAAATGTGGAAACTGTTCTTACAGTCTTAGACCGCAATTTAGAAAAAGGAAGAAGTCAAATAAAATCCATGTTTATTAAAACAACTATGGGTCCAACTGTGAGGGTGATCTAATGGCTCATGTTGCTGAATGGAAAAAAGAAGAAGTTATTGAGCTCAAAGGTATCATAGACGAATACGATGTTGTTGGTATTGTCGATTTATTAAACATTCCAGCAAAACAGCTCCAAGAAATGAGAAAAAATCTCAAAGGCAAAGCTGTTATCAGAATGTCTAAGAAAAACCTTATTGATTTAGCTCTTGAAGATTGTAATGCTAGTAAAAACAACATTGTTGATTTGTCTGGACATATGGATGGTCAAGTTGCAATCATTGCTACTGAAATGAATCCTTTCAAATTGTACAAAATATTGGAAGACAGCAAAACTTCTGCTCCTGCTAAACCAGGAACCGTTGCTCCTGAAGATATTGTTGTACCAGCTGGTGATACCGGATTCGAACCAGGTCCTTTCTTAGGTGAATTACAACAAGTTGGAATTCCTGCAAAAATTGATAAAGGTAAAATCGTAGTTCAAAAAGATACTGTTGTTGTCGAAGCAGGCGAAACTGTATCCAAAGATGTTGCAGCTACCTTATCAAGAATGGAAATTAATCCGATGGAAGTAGGAATTGATTTAAAAGCAGTATATGAAGATGAAGCAATTTATACTTCTGATGTACTTGCAATCGATGAGGAACAAACTTTAGCAGATGTTCAAAGTGCTTTCGCTAAAGCGTTTAATTTATCTGTTAATGCAGCTATACCTACTGATGAAACTATTTCCACAATTATTACTCTCGCATACACCAGAGCAATTAATGTTGGTGTAGAAGCAGCAATATTAACTTCAGAAACTTCAGAACCAATTATCGGACTCGCACAAGCTAAAATGTTAGCTATTGCATCAGCTGTCGCTGATAAAGAAGGTGCTATTGACGATGAATTAGCTGAAAAATTATCTAACGTTGCTGTAGCAGCAGTTCCAGTAGCAGAAGAAGCTGAAGAAGAGGAAGTAGAAGAAGAGGAAGAAGAGGAAGAAGCATCCGAAGAAGCAGCAGTAGCTGGATTAGGAGCTCTCTTTGGTTAAAATTTAATTTAAAATTTTTTAAGATATAAAACATTTATTTAAATAAACTAATGGTGATAACATGGAATATATATATGCGGCAATGATTTTGCACAGTGCAGAAAAAGATATTAACGAAGAAAATGTTAAAAGTATTATTGAAGCAGCAGGAATTGAAGCTGACGATGCTAGAATCAAAGCTTTAATCGCAGCTTTAGAAGACGTCGACATCGACGAAGCTATGGAAACTACTGCTATGGCAGCAGCAGCTCCTGCAGCAGCTGCACCAGCAGCAGCTGAAGCTGAAGAAGAAGAGGAAGAAGAAGAGGAAGAAGAAGAAGCATCTGAAGAAGAAGCAGCTGCTGGATTAGGTGCTTTATTCGGATAGATTTTTTAAATCTATCACCTTATTTTCTTTTTTTTTTATTTACTGTTTTTTTTTAAGATTTATTTTTTAAGATTGTTTTTTTTTTAATGGAAATTTTGAATTATTTCTTTGTTTTTTAGTTATCAATTGAATTATAGTTAATTTTATTGTTCCAAGAATCCACGAATTCTACAAGTCGTGGTAGTTCAATAGAAAATATATATTATGTCGTATTGACAAATATTTTAAACATATAATATAATTATAATCGAGTGTTTACATGAAGTTTAAAAGAATAATTTTAATTTCATTGATTCTATGTGTTTTATCAATGGCTTGTGTATCGGCCAGCGACAATCAAACATCTGCAGATAATCTGCAAATTAATGATATAAATGCTAATGTAATTAATGAAGAAATTAATGAGTATACTAATGATATGAATATTATGGAAGGAAATACTTCTGATAACGGAAGCGTTATCTCCGATAATCTTCTTTCCAGCAGCAATTCTGATGATAAGTTATCCGCTCCAAAAGAAGGAACACGTGATGAATTGAATAATTTGATTATTGCTGCAAAACCAGGCTCAACAATAACCTTAGATAAGGATTATATTTTTGAAAGTGATGTGAAAAGTGTTGATATAACAAAAAATATTGTAATTGACGGTAAGGGACATACTATTTATCCAGGATATAATCCTGTTTTTAATTTTAAGCATAACACCCCTAGTGGAAAGATAGAAATAAAAAATATCGCTTTTGTACGTGGAATTGGCAGTGCAATTCATTTTAATGAAGAATCTTGTCCTTTTATAATTTCCAATTGTAGATTTATAAACTGTTCTTCCCAAATTGGAGGTGCAATCGTAGGAGGGGCAAAATATACCTCAAATATTATTAATTGCAGTTTTAAAGGATGCCATGGTATGGGTGAATCCAAGGTTGTTAGAAAGGAAACATTTAACAGTGCTTCATCTAGCGCATTCAGTAACGGCGGTGCAATATATATGTCCGGTCCAGTTAATGTTAAATCCTGTAGATTTGAAGGCTGTTCTGCTGGAAACGGCGGTGCGATAGAGGCATATGGTAACTTCCAAATAATAGATTGTGTTTTTGTTAAAAATTATGCCGGAAGAATTGATTCTTTTAACTCTTTAGAACATGGAGGGGCCATTCGTATTCATGGTGGATCTGGCGCTTTAATTAAGGGATGTACATTTAATGAAAATCATGCCGGACATTATGGAGGTGCAATATCATCATTCGGTAATGATGTCAGAATTGAAGATAATGTTTTCAATTCCAATTACATAGGTAATAGTATAAGAAGAGAAGGAGGAGCACTATTTATAGGTAGTGACTCCAAGATTGGTGACACATCTATTCAAATAACCAGGTGTGCATTCAATAATAATGGATATAACAACAATAACCATTACTGCAAATATGGTGGAGCAATATATTTCCAGGATGGAATTATTTCAGGAACTGTTTCATATTGTAATTTTACAGGCAATGGTGCATCAAAAGAAGGTGGTGCAATATATGCCTCATCCGATTGCAAATTCCTTACTTTTAAAGGATGTGCGTTCACCAAAAATCAGGTTGAGAAATATGGTGGAGCCATATATCTTGATTCTAAATCTTCAACCATAGTGGATTGTGCATTTGTCGAACAGCCGAATGCAATATATTGCGACAATAAGGGATGCAGTGTTAAATTCTCCGCATTTTTAAATAACGGAAATTATAATGTCTGGTCTACTAAAGAGATAAATATTGCAAACAATTGGTTTGGAAATACTATGGATAACAGGTTTTACGATTTTTCTAAACTCAAAGGCAAAGCAGTCAACCTTAATAATGCGGAAAATCTATATCTAGCTGCCACATCTATGGATAAAAACTACCATAATGGACAGGAATCTACGGTTAATTTAAACTTTAGATATATGCGTGAGGAACCTACATCCTACAACAAATTACCACCATTTAACAATCCTGTGATTAGTTATGCTGTCAGTGGAGTAAATGCAGCTATAGTTTCCAAAAATCTTTATCTGGCTAACGGCAAATCAAGTTTTAAATTCGTAGCAGATGCTTCTAAAACTTCATCTTCTCTTACTGTAGATTGTTATGGTGCAAAACTGACTTTAAAGTTTAAGATATATCCAAATTCGTTCACTGCACTTCAAGCTCTTGTTGACAGTTGTCAAAATGGAGTTTTAAATCTGACTCATAATTATACTCGTGACAAATCTATCGACGGTGACATGACCGTAACTATTTCAAAAGACCTTGTGATTAATGGTAACGGTTTTACTTTGGATTCAAAAAATAGTGGCGGAGTATTTTTTATGAGTAGCCGTCCTAATGTGGACATAAATAATTTGAACATTGTTAATAGTAAATCAAAGTGGGGTTCGGCCATTTGGGGTTATATAAATAATATGTCAATCAATAACTGCAGGTTCATTAATTGTTCAGCAAAATTTGAGGGAGGTGCGATTAATCTGGTTGGAAAAGTGCTTACAATAACCAATTCCACTTTCATTAACAATACGGCTGATGAAAATGGGGGCTCTTTGATTGTAATGGGTATTAAGACTGTAATTAAGGATTGCATTTTCATTAATTCCCATTCTGGTATGGAGGGATGTTTCATTTATCTTCACGCTAGCAGCAGATTAAATCTCACAGATTCAATATTGTTAACCAATTCAACATCAAAATATATTTCTAAGCCAGAGGGTGAATCACTACGGTGGAATATTTCAGCTAACATTGAGAACAATTGGTTTGGCGGTACAAATGATGATATCTTAAAGAATTATGACAGAATCAATGATTTCAAAGTCAAAAGTCTGCTTTATCTAAATGTCGCACCATCTTTGTATGATATTCCTATGGGAAACACATCAAAAATCAGCCTTAAATTTTATTCATATGATGTGAACTCAAGACGTAGTGCTGCCTTAACCAGCTTCAGAACCATGAAATTTAACGTTAAATTGTTGAAGGAGGGAGGAAGACTCAGTTCCAATTCAATAATATTAACCAATAATGAAGGAAATGTGGTTTATACTTCAAGCTCCAATGGCATAATGCCTGTTGAATTTAACTATGAATTATTCAGCCATAGAATTTATCTTAATCAGTACGGTGATAATTCTTTCACTGCCCTCCAATATTTGATTAATAGTTCAGGAAATGTCATAAACCTCACAAAGGATTATACTTTCTCAAATATTTCCGATTATAAACTGTTTGATGGTGTTTATATTAATAAAGATTTAACAATTAATGGTAATGGCCATGTTCTCAGCGGTAGTGGACAGGCCAGAATCTTTAATATAGACGGACATACAGTTGTTTTAAACAATATCACATTCATTAAGGGTAAATCTGATGATGGTGGAGCAATTTTCGCTTCCCCTACATCTTCCTTGTCTATCGATTCATGCAGATTCGAAAACAATACTGCGAAAAACGGCGGTGCGATTTATCTTAAATATTTCAAAAGCATAATCATGGAGTCATCTTTCTTCAAAAACAATTCCGCCACTGCAACAGGCGGTGCAATCTATTATTATGGAGACTATGGAAATAAGGAATTGTTCGACATAACAGGCACTTTCATAAATAACCGGGCCGGTGTGGATGGAGGTGCGATATATGAACATGATATTGCGAATTATCATCTAAAAGGCAATTTCACAAACAATACTGCCGGAAGAAATGGTGGTGCGGTCTGTTCAGATTCAGTTTTTGTCATTGGAACAATTTCCATTGACGGCATTTTCGATTCAAATGCGGCTGCTTTTGGTGGTGCTGTTTATAGTTTCAATCCATTCGGAAACTTCACAGGCATCTACCAGAATAACAGGGCATCTCAGGATGGAGGTGCAATTTACATGGTCAGAAGTTCTGTAAGATATGGAATGCCTAACACCATCAGCGGCGAATTCTATTCCAACACTGCAAAAGGCCAAGGAAGTGCAGTCTGTGCAATGAATCTCAGTGATAAGGATGTGGATTTACATGATTCCATTTTCATGAAAAATAGTGGAAAATCCACCCTATATTCATCAGGTTATGCCTATCTTAATGTTCATGACTCCATTTTTGTTGAAAATAATGATGATAAAGTACTCGACACATCTAAGGATTATGCTGTTGACGGTCGTCTGAAAGCTTATAATAACTGGTTCGGCCATACGGTTGATAATTTTGATAAAAAGCCTTCTGTCGGTGAAAGAGTAATATTGAATGACTGGCTGTATGTAGATGTGGATTACGGTAAAACAGAAACTGATCTTAAATCTAAAAATAACATTATTTTTACATTGAAATCATATGACGCTAAAAAAGAAAAAGTTTCAGATTATACTGGCAACTTTAAACTTAATTTAAGTTTAAAATCAGATAGCGGCAACTTCAGTACCAATTCCTTTATTTTAGACAATGCCCCTGTTAAAGTTACATATGTTCCAAACGATTATGGTGAAAATACAGTTGTTGTTTGGGCAAATCTGTCAAAATATTCCCATAAGACATACGAAATTAAATATAATGTAGTTGAGCATCCTAGCGATTCATTTTATGCATTACAATACGAAATAGATCATATGAAAGGAAATGTCCTTAACTTAACTAATAATTACGAGTTCTATCCGGAAAGTGATACTCCAAATGGAATAAAAATTAACAAATCCATAAGCATCAACGGAAATGGATTTGCCATTGACGGTAAAGGAAGCTCCAACATATTCAATATTTCAGCTGACAATGTTGTTTTGGAAAATATCTCCCTAATCAACGGTAATGACATTAACGGCAGCGCAATATACGCTGAAGGAAACAATATCATAATAAGGAATTCCATTTTATTGAATAACACTGATGTGGTTATCTATGCCACAAAATCATTAACTGCAAATTACAACTGGTGGGGAAATACTGCAGACACTTTCAATAAAAAAGCCAATGTCAGCAGCAATGTTATTTTAGATAATGCATTATTTGCAACTTTCAAAGCTAATTCAACTGTTATCGGTGCCGGAAATAATACAACAGTTGTTTTAAACTTAACCAATTTATACAACTTCAATACAAAAACAAATTCAACACATGATGGACTTAACCTGTTTTCATTTGACTTCAATGCTGAAGATGGAAAAATTAATAAAACTTCAGATAAACTCAATAAAGGATTAATTAACGTTTCATTTGAAGTAATAGGTCCACTTTACGCTGAAATTTATGCCAAATATAAAAATGTGGTGTTAAAATATGAATTTGAAGTAGTTTATGATGACGATTCATTCACCGCATTATATGCTTTAATTAACAAAACAGCACCTAATGGCATTCTTAATCTGGAACATGACTATAAATATTATTACTATGATGCGGATTATATTGAAGGTATTCCAATAGATAAGGCAATTACCATTAATGGAAAAGGATTTAATGTTAATGGAACAGGTGAATCCTGTGTATTCTTTGTATCTGCAGACAATGTCTGTCTGAGAAATATTAATATTTATGATTCATTAGATGCTATCGAATGGCTTGGAGACAATGGATTAATAAACAATATCACAGTTAATAACAGTAACAGTTCATTAAACGCCTTTGGTTCTAATATGGTTATAAGGAATTCAAATTTCACTCGTGCAAGCAGATATTCACTATATCTTGAAGGTTCAAATAATGTTGTTGACAACTGCAGATTTGTGGACAATTCAGGTCCTTCAATAATTGGACTCAGCATGAACAATTTAACCATTGAAAATTCAACATTTAAAAATATTAACAGTCCAATTTCAGGCATTGTTGAAATAATAGATTGTAAGGATGTAAATATCTCCGGCTGCATATTCAATAATCAAAATAACCAATCTATAATGATTTTAGAAGGTTCAACCGTTTATTTAAACAATAATACCCTCTCCAAATCAGATTACATCTATAACGATGGTACTATTCTTTCAAAGACATATGCACGCATGAACAAACTAAATTCAAGCTACATGGTCGGCACCGAAATTTTATTAAACTCAACAATATACGACGATAACAATAATATTATATTAGTTGATGAGTTTTATTTCAAAATTGGAGAAGAACCTGGTAAGGCCAAACTGAATAATACTGCATATGAATATAAATGGACATCAACAAATGGAACTTGGCTTGTTATGCCTGACATAAACAAAACATCATTTAAAAACTGCGAGGTTGATTCTGCAACAGTTAACGTGTTAAAATATAATTCATCCGTTATAATTACAGGCATTAGAGACATAATTTATGGTGAAGATGCAAACATAGAATTTGAGTTTAAAAACAGTACTGCAGTTTTAGTTACAGTGCTTCTGGGCTCTGATGTGATATTCAATGAAACCACAAATAAGACTAACATTACCCTTCATGATTTGAAAACTGGATTATATACTATAATAATCAGCACTTTAGAAACTGAACGTTATCAATCCAGTAATGCTACTTCAGATTTAAGAGTCAATAGAGCAGGATCTTCATTGACTCTTGAAGCAATAATTGATACCTATTACGGAAAAGATGTAATCATAAACTTCACTGTTGAAAATAGAACTGTCGTTACTGCTACAATTTATGATATTGATACCGGAAAATATGTTTTCAACGATGTCGTTGAAGGCAATTTATTAATCCTAAATAATTTGACTGTAGGTTCATACTCAATATCATTAAATAATCTCATTGATCCAAATTACAATCCTAGCGGAGATTATTCTACATTCAATGTTTTAAAAGTCAATTCTACAATCAATATGGATGATGAAACAGAATATGTTTATGACAATGTTACAATCAACTATACTGTTGATAATTTAACAGATATCCTGGTTACTGTCTTTGATTTGGAAAACGGAGACCTATATAATTTCACAACCACAAACTCAAGTATTAATCTTGATTTAAATGCAGGATTATATCAAATCATATTAGTTAATATGGAAACCGAAAATGTTTTCTCAAGCGAGGATTCAAAAACAATCATTGTCCTGCCTGCAAACACTTCCGTTAAAATAGATGACATAGGCAATGTGTATTATGGGGAAGATATTGAAATTTACTTTAACGTAACCAATGCTACAAATGTCACAGTCATAGTAAAAAATGAAAAGAATGTCATTATTTATCAAAACAATACAAATGAAAGCTATATATATCTTTCAGATTTAAATGTAGGCAAATATACTGTGGAAATTTATAATTCAGCGACCAATAATTACAAGCCTAGCAATGACACAAAAACATTTAACGTATTAAAAGCAGGATCATTTATTGAAATCGAGTATGATAATTTAACAACCTACGGAATACCATTCAGATTGGACTATGATGTGGAAAATGAAACACTTTTAAACATCCTCATTTATGATTCCAAAGGAAATATCGTTTATGACAAAAATTTCGATGAAATTAGCGAACTTCCAGATGATATGAGTAATCTGACCGAAGAAGCTTATTTAGGTTACTATTTCTTTATCCATAGAAACTTAACAGCCGGAAAATATACATTTGAATTAAGGAATTTAGACACATCCAATGTAATCGGATATATGGTTAACGGCAGTTTTGAAATAATAAAAACCACCTCCGAAGTTGAAGTCTATGTAGAAGACATTGTATACGGTGAAGATTTAGAAATCTATATCGGCGTTATCAATACCACGACCGTCAATATTATAATTAAAGACGATAAAGGTAGCATTGTTTATAATGATAATATTACCAGTTCCCCAGTCATAATCAAAAATTGGATTCCGGGCAATTATACTGTTATCGTTACAAACCTTGATACAGAAAACGTTATTGGAAATTCATCATCACAGGACTTCCAAGTCTTTAAAATCAATTCCACCATCAAATTAAACGACATATCAGACATTTATTATGAAGATAATGTTTCAATTAGTTTTGAAGTCGAAAATAAAACTATTGTAAATATCAGGATTCAAAATCAGGATGGCGAAGTAGTTTATGACAATAACGTCACATCAGACATGATTCAGGTTCCTAATTTGAATGCTGGAAACTACACAGTAACTGTTACAAATCTAGAAACCTTCAATATTACCAAAAGCAGCGATTCCAAATCATTCAGAGTTTTAAAAAGAAACATCAATATTTCAGTAACCGTTGAAAATAACATATATGGTGAGCCAACGGTCGTTAATGTATACTCTGATATTGACGGCACATTCCCTGTTAATATATGCACCCAACAAATATTAGTTAGTGTAAAAAATGGTCACGGAAAAAACACTACCAAACTTGGTGCGGGAAATTATACTGCTTATGTCAATTATACAAACGACAATTATAATATCAACATGACCAACAGTTCATTTATTGTATCTAAAGCAGATATCACTTTGAGCATTGAAGTTTCAGATAAAGAATACGCAGCTGATGTAACAGGCAAAGTATTTGCAAGCGTTGACGGCGAATATAGCATTGTCATCGGAGATATTACAAAACTTGTCACTGTTAATAAAGGCGTTGGGGAATTTAATTTTGGTATTTTAAATGTCGGAGATTATAATATTTCTGTAATATATTACGGAAATAAGAACTATAACAGCAATTCCAACACAACAACATTCAAAGTAACAGAAACAGGCACTAACTTTAATATAATTGCCAACAGCACACAAATCACTTACGGTGAAAACATCAAAATAACACAAAAACTCTCTGGTGACGCAACAGGTACCATAACCTACACATACGCCAATGGAACCATAATCAAAGTAATCAACGTCAATGAATCATTTGTTTTATCCAACCTTGATGCAGGATCTTATGTAATTTATGGATACTACTCTGGTGATTCCAATTACAAATCCGCCAGAGACAGCCTGACAATAACCGTTAATAAAGTTATAAATAACGTAATTGTATCTGGTGAAAATACAGTATATCCAGAAAATCCAACAATCCAAGTCATAGCAGATATTGACGGAGAATATGTGGTAATAATAGGTGATAAAAAAATCATTGTAAATGTAATAAATGGTATCGGAACAGGTACAATCGCATTAGATGCAGGAAAATACACAGCAAATATCGAATACACAAACAAAAACTATGAAAACAACATCAAAAGCATTCCATTCAACGTTGCCAAGGCAAATATTACTTTAAGTGTTGAAGTCTTAGATAAAGTTTACACTGAGGATGTAGGCGGTAACATCTTTGCAAGCGTTGACGGCGAATATAGCATTGTCATCGGAGATATTACAAAACTTGTCACTGTTAATAAAGGCGTTGG
>SUTF01000011.1 GCA_015063005.1 Methanobrevibacter millerae | reverse complement strand
TTTTCAACGAAAGTAGTGTAGTTCTTACCACCAACATCAACAATTACAACCTCAGTCAAACTAGCAGAAGTAGTAATATTAAATGTTACACTCTGACCAACATAAATATCAGATCCATTAATCACAATATCAGTCTTAAGCTGAGATACAGTAAATAATCCAGTAGTGGAATTACCATTAAATGAAGCATCACCAATATAAGTAACAGTCACATTATAAGAACCGACAGCCAAATCACCAATAACCGCAACAGCACGACCATCAGTAATATTAGCATAAACATGAATATCATCAATAGCAATTAAAACATAACCACTAGCATTCTTATTAACAGTCACATTAATAACTGCATCATCACCAATACTGATATCAGCAACTTCCAAACCAATATCTGTATTTTTCTTAGACACACTAAACTCATCAGTAGCGTTACTGCCTAAATAATAATCATCACCATTATAAATCGCAGTAACATGATAATCACGAGCAATCAAACCAGAAAGTGTGAAATTAACCTTAGAACCAGATAAAGCTTTAGTATAAGCATTACCCGCAACAATAATAGTCACATTACCAGTAGCACCCTCAGTCACATTAACAAATACAACAGCATCATCACCAACAACAATACTATCCACACTAACAACAGTAGAAGAAACCTTCTTAGCATTAACCTTAATACTAGTAGTATTATTCACAGCAGCATACTTAGTATTACCAGGGAAGTAAACATTAACAGTATAATCTCCTTGAGCTAAATCACGAACAGTAAGTGAACCTTTACCCTTTTCAACGAAAGTAGTGTAGTTCTTACCACCAACATCAACAATTACAACCTCAGTCAAACTAGCAGAAGTAGTAATATTAAATGTTACACTCTGACCAACATAAATATCAGATCCATTAATCACAATATCAGTCTTAAGCTGAGATACAGTAAATAATCCAGTAGTGGAATTACCATTAAATGAAGCATCACCAATATAAGTAACAGTCACATTATAAGAACCGACAGCCAAATCACCAATAACCGCAACAGCACGACCATCAGTAATATTAGCATAAACATGAATATCATCAATAGCAATTAAAACATAACCACTAGCATTCTTATTAACAGTCACATTAATAACTGCATCATCACCAATACTGATATCAGCAACTTCCAAACCAATATCTGTATTTTTCTTAGACACACTAAACTCATCAGTAGCGTTACTGCCTAAATAATAATCATCACCATTATAAATCGCAGTAACATGATAATCACGAGCAATCAAACCAGAAAGTGTGAAATTAACCTTAGAACCAGATAAAGCTTTAGTATAAGCATTACCCGCAACAATAATAGTCACATTACCAGTAGCACCCTCAGTCACATTAACAAATACAACAGCATCATCACCAACAACAATACTATCCACACTAACAACAGTAGAAGAAACCTTCTTAGCATTAACCTTAATACTAGTAGTATTATTCACAGCAGCATACTTAGTATTACCAGGGAAGTAAACAGTGACAATATATTCATTTTCAGGTAAATCATAAACAGTAAATGAACCTTTTCCATTTTCAACAAAAGTGGTGTAGTTTTTACCATCAATCTCAACAATTACAACCTCAGTCAAACTAGCACCCATAGTAATATTGAATGTTACGTTTTGACCAACAGTTATATTTTCACCTACAATGTTTATTTCCGTTATAATCTTATTAACAGTGTAAGATCCATTAGTTACATTTCCAAGATACTTGTCATCACCCAAATAGGTCACATTTACAACAAAGTAACCTGTTTGTGAAGGAGTTATTGTGTAATTTGCAGTACCATTAGTAATATTTGCATAGAATTCAGTTCCGTTAATGTTAATCAAAACATAACCAGTTGCTTCTTTTGGTACTTTAACTGAAATATTAACCTTTTGACTTATATCAATATCAGAAATCACTAAATCTAAAGGAGTGTTTCTCTTATGCACTGTGAAGTGTGAGGTATCATTACATAAATCAAATTCATCATTACCCATGAAGAATGCAGATACAGTGTAATCACGTGCAATTAAATCTGAAACTGTGAAATTGACTTTACCGTCAACAAGTTCATATGTGTAAGCTAAACCTGCAATAGTCACATATACAGGACCATTAATACCTTTTGTAGCATTTACATAAACAGTGATATTTTCACCGACAGTAATATCCTCAACATTAACATTTAGACTGGATGATTTTTTACCATTAACTGTGATATTTGTCTTATTTGATGTAGGTAAATAATCTTCACTACCACCATAGTAAATGGTAATATTATAATCACCAACTGGCAAATCATAGACATCTAAACTACCATTTCCTTTATATGCGAAAGTAGTGTAGTTTGTTTTTCCGACTTGAACTGTTACCAAATCAGTGATTTCACGAGACATGTTGAATTTGATATTTAAAACATGGCCAACAATTATATCAGAAGCATTGATAGTAATATCCACAGGTATTCTGCTTACGGTGAAGTTGACTGATGTTACATTACCATATAACCTATCATCTCCGCCATATATAACAGTAACATTATAAATGCCCTCTTCCAAATTAGTTAATGTCAAACTAGCATTTCCTGAAACAAGCTCTGTATGGTAAACAGTACCATTTACATTAATTAAAACATCACCTGTAGCATTATTGCTCAATGAAATATTAATAATTTCAGATAAATCTTTAGTGATATTATTTACTTTCACATCAAGAGTTGTGTTTAGTTTAATTACAGTGAAATTGGTTGAATTTATCACATAATCATATAATTCATCAACATAATCGACAGACACTGTGTAATTTCCTGATTTTAACAATGGGAGTTGTACTGTAACACTATGTGTTGTTGTATTAATTTCTGCATTAATAAACTCATCATTATAATTAATAGTAACCCTTCCATATGCTTCTTCAGGGAATATTACAGTAATATTATTATTTTCATCTACTGTAATTATTTCTGTTAAATCAATGATTAAATCATAACCTGAGATTTTGTCAATTGTTACAACACTTAAACTAGTTCTGGCATCACTATGATTAGTATCGCCAGCATAACTAGATTGAACAAGATGGTCACCAGGCATTAACTTAGTAAGAGTTAAAGTAGCCTTATTACCTTTAATTTCACGGCTATAAGGAACATTATCTACATAAATTGTAATATTTCCGGTTGCATTTTCATTTATGCCTACAACAACAGTGATGTTTCTGCCATCAACTGAAATTGAAGGATTTAAAATAGTTTTAATTTTTTCTACTTTAAATGTTGTTGAATTACTGTTTAATGCATATTTTTTATCTGTGAAACTGACAGTAACGGAATAAGTTCCAACAGCCCCAACAACTGTAGTGTTTACATTTAATTTTGCATTTCCATCTTTTACTTCCACATTTCTAAATACAGTTGTATTAACTGTTATATTTGCATATCCATTTGCATCGCCAGGAAGTTTTACAATGATTGTTGCATTTTGACCGACTATAATATTTCCTGCTGTAACAATGATTGAATAATCATTGAATTGAGGTATGGTTACTGTCTTATTTGTAGCATTTGCGAAGTATCTCTCATCACCAGCGAAGCTTGCATTTACCCCGTAATCATCAGGATATAAATTACTTACATCTAAAGTAGCTTTTCCATTAACAATAGTTACATTTTGTTTAATATCTGAAATGCTTATTGTTACATTACCTGTTGCATCATCAGGAACAGTTACAATGATGGTTCTATTTACAAGTTCAATATCTATTGTAGAATTATTTTTCCTTACAGTGAATGTTTTAGTTACATTTTTACTTTCATATTTATCATAACCCTGATACAATACCGTAATATTATATGTTCCTGCTGGTAAATCGGCAATGTTAAATGCAACATTACCATTAGTAATTGTTTGAGAGTATCTTCTCTGACTGAAGTTACCATAAATCAGCACGTCATCAGTCGCATCGGCAGGAAGGGTAATGTTAACCGCTTCAGTCTGACCAACATAAATATCTGAAACATTTACCGTCAAATTATAATCTGATACTTTATTTACAACAATATTTATAGGTGTACTGTTCGCATTATATCTATCGTCACCACTATATGAAATGGATGGGGAATATGATTGTGCTAAAGGATATCCTGGAACAGTAATGGATGCTGATCCGTTAATTAAAGTTACAGTATAGGTTACCATACGGGTAATGACAGTAATTGTTCCTGTTGCATCTTCAGGCAATTTAACTTTAAATGTTACATTTTCACCCACATGAACTGGAGATATAAATTCTGGTTTTAAATTAACATTTATTTTGGATATAAAAACACTGCCTGTTTGAGATTTCAAAGAATATTTTCCTTCTTGTTCAAAACTAACCCTATATGGGAAAGTACCATAATATGGAGCTGTTATGTTAACGGTTGCATTACCATTTTTAATAACTCCCTGATAATCTCTTCCAAATATAGTAACAGTTACATTTCCAGTTGCATTTTCTGGTAATTTCACTGAAAATGTTATGTTATTTCTTACGTAATTCGGATTAGTTACATTTACATCAAACAAGTAATCAGTTATTAGAGATACTTTAAAGTTTGCAAAGACTGTATCATCTTCGTATTTTGTATCATTATGTAAAGTTACATAAGCAACATATTGACCTTGAGCCAAACCTGTGACATTAAACCAGCCTGTACCGTTTACGACATTGATAACTTGATTTACATAGGAAGTATTATAAATTCTAATTGTAACATTTCCATCAATATCTTTAGGTAGAACTATTTTAATCGTTTCGTTTTGACCGACATAAATATCAACCGGAACAACAGAAAATTCATATTCATCTATCTTTTCAACAATCACTTCAACAGTCTTGACTGCACTGTGATACTTATCATCACCGGAATAGTATACTGTGGTATTGTAAACTCCAACAGGTAAATTAGGGATATCTACATGAGCAGTACCATTTGTAACATTAGCTGTATAATTAGTATTATTAATACTTACGGTTACAGTTACGTTTCCAGTAGTATCATCAGGCAACCTTATATCAACTGTTAGGTTTTCACCGACTTGAGGTTCATTGGTTACAACATCGAATCTGAAAGAGGATATTTTTGAAACATAAATATAAGTGGATTTAGTTGATGATTCAAATTTATCATTACCTTCATATTCAACTGTAACATAATATTCACCTTCTTTGAAATTATTATTGACTGTTAAGTTAACGGTTCCATTAACAACAAAGAGGTTATATGGATTTGTGATATTTTGAACTCTTACAACAACATGGTCACCATCATTAGCTTCAGGCAATTTTATTATAATGTTAGCAACATCACCAACATGGATAGAATCACCTTGGACAGTGAAATTATAATTTAAAGTTTTTTCACTGTTTAATGTGATATTTCTTGAAGCAGGTTCATATTTATCATTACCACTATAATCAATCTTAACAGGATATGCAGTACCTGAGGTTAATCCTCCGACAGTTAAATTAGCTTTTCCATCTTTTACTTCGATATTTTTATAAGTTTGTCCATTTACAGTAATGTTTACATGACCATTTGCATCGGCAGGTAAAGTTACTGTAATGTTTGCATGAGTATCATTTGTTTTTCCTGAAGGGACAAAATCATAATCTATAAGTTTTTTAACGTGGAAATCTTCAAAAATTCTGTTGCATGGTTCATATTTCCTATCACCATTATATGTAGCATTGATAACATGTTTACCGACAGGCAATCCTGTAATATTAATAGATCCAGTACCATTCTTAAGAGTTATTGTATGGGTAGAACCATTGATAATCAAAGTAACAGTGCCTGTTGTATCGTTTTCAAATGTAACTGTGATTGTTGCATTTTCACCAACAAATATGTCATGAATTTCAAGATTTGAATAGTAATTGTGTATTCTGCTTACTTCCAAAGTATGTTCCTTTTGGCCAGGCAGGTATTTTCTATCACCGACAAATGTTACGTTGAATTGATAGGTATTCCATGCCAAACCAGTAATATTGAATGTAGCAACACCATTCTCTATTTTTTCAGTATAGTTATTATTATTCAAGGATATGGTAATGTTTCCTGTTGCATCACCATCAATAGTTACCTTAATTATTGCATCATCATCAACATAAATCGTATGATTATATTCTACATTAATTGTTGGGGTAACCCTCTCCAAATCAACAATGAATGCTTTTTTAGAATCTGCATACTTACTATCATTTACCAGATATACTGTACCGTTATACTCTCCGCTTAAAAGTCCTGGAATTATAACAATATCTTTACCTTTACTCATTGATGCAGTGTAATTAGTTCCATTAATTTCAACATAAACATCCCCATCAATATCTTTAGGTAGGGATATATCAACCAATACATTTAGGTCATTATCTACTGAAGCAGATACATTGAAGTCATATGCACGCACATAATTCACATTAAATGAAGAAGTGGCATTAGCATAATTATATACAGGACCTTCATAATAAGCAGTAGTGACATTATATGATCCTTTTGCAAGACCGCTGATTATAAATTTAGCAACAGTACCATTTGCATATTCAAAGTATCTTGTACCATTTACATTAAGTAAAACAATACCCTTTGCATCAGCAGGGATGATTACTGAAATGGTTGCATTTTCACCTACTACTATATCTGCAGTTTGAATAGTAATAGTCATATTCTTTTTAGTAACATTGAAGTATGCAACAGTATTATTGTCATAATACTTTTCATTACCATCATGATATACCCTGACAGTAACATTACCTGCTGGTAAATCACTCTCATATATAGTTAAAGAAGTTCTATTATAATATACATATTCTTTATCATCAATATAAACATATATTCTACCATTAATATCAGTTGGGAAATCAACTTTAATTGTAGCTATTTGACCAACATAAATATCTTTAACTGTTATGTTAATTGGATTATCATATTTATATACACTAAATGATGTTTGATTATATGAACTATCAAATAGCATATCACCATTATAAAATGCAAATACAGTATAATTACCACCAGAAAGACCAGTTAAATTATATTGACCAGTACTATTAACTAGTTTAATAGTATATATTTTATTATTTACAAATAAGAATACATCACCAGTAGTACCATTAGTAGTATTAACAGATATTGTTGTCACATTACCATAATAAACATTAGTAGCAGTAACATTAATAGTTGAATTACGTAGTACAACTTTAATCTCTACATCTGTAGATAATGTCTGATTATACTCTATGAATGAAGCAACAATATTATAGGTATTTGGAGCTAAATTATGTAAAACTAATACAGCAGTACCATTAATTAAAGTAGCATTATAATGAACATCATTAAGAGCAATATCAACAGTATCATTATAAGTAGTGTTAACAACATCTAAAGTAATTGTTACAGTTTCACCATAATTAGTTTGATTAACAGTAAGATTTAAAACCAAATATAAAACCCCACCACTTAGAACGGTAAGATTTGCAAAGTCACTTGAATCATATCCAATAGCATGAACCCTATGTTCACCAATTGAAATAACATTTAAAGTAGATACAAAATGAGTACCGTTAAATGTTGTAGTCAAATTTTGAGAATCATAAACATTTACAAGATTTTTAATAATATCCAAATAATTACCATTATCATCAGTAACTGAAGTGTAAACAGTCATTGAATTTTTACCTGAAATAACAGTGGTATTATCTAAAGTAGTAATATAAATTGGAGATAAAATTTTTCCATGATTTTCAATTAAATTATTAAATGTATTATCAATCAAAGTAGCAGTGTTTCCTATATAAACAGAATAATTGCCTCCGGAAGGAGCTAATTCAGTATTTTCCTTTAATGTGACAATGGAATGCTCACATAAATAAATTCCTTTATCAGTCAATAAGGTATTTCCTGTGATTTGTCCATTAGCACCATGCCAATGAATAGAACCTGTAGTGACATTATCATCATCAAAAGTGGATTTTTCTACAATACCATTGCTACCTGCCCAATAAATTGAAGAACCATTTGTACCATTATTATTATCGAAATTTGAATTTGAAATTTTACCATTAGATCCTGACCAATAAACAGCACCCCCGATAGGTGCAGTATTATTTTTTAATAAAGAATCTTTCACTTCCACATTATTTGATTTGACATAAAGGGCCCCACCTTGAATAGAAGCACTTGAGTTTTCTAAAGTTGAACCTGAAATAGTGGCTTTACCTTGATTAACATATATGGCTCCACCATAATTAGCACTTGCATTATTTACTGATGAATCCATAATGCTCATTGTATTCGCAGTATTTGAATAAATTGCACCACCTTCATCTGCATTAGAATTACTTATTTGAATGTTGCTTCCTGCGAAATTGTTGACATCATTATGAATAAATACTGCTCCACCCTGAGTAGCTGAAGTATTTGTAATGTTAACATTTTGTATTGTAGCAGTACCTGATCTAGAAAATATTGCTCCACCTTTGGAAGCGGTTGAATTTATTATCTCAACACCATCCATTTCGACAAAACGAGCTTTAATAGATCCACCTTCACCGGATGCTGAGTTGTTTACGAAAATAGAATTATAAACTGACAAATCTACAGCTTGACCAAAACAGAGAGCTCCTCCGTGGGTAGCCTTATTTTCATAAAATTCAGAATTAATGATAGTTGTGGATCCTGAATATCTTATTGCACCTCCATCTTTACCCAAAGCAGTATTGCGAGTAAATTTGGATGAATTAATAACAGTTTCAAAAGATCTGTGAATATAAACTGCTCCACCACCAAGATTTCCATAATCAACAGAGTTTTCTGTGAAATTACATCCTTCTATGTTGACATAACATGAATGTTGCTGATTAGAAGGATTATTGAAATACAAAGCACCACCATCAGAAGCTGTGTTTTTATTAAATGTGGAATTAATTATATTGGTTGTTGAACCTTCATTATAATTAACATATACTGCTCCTCCTTTTGAACTACCTGAAACCTTATTGGACTCAAAGGTACAGTTGATTATATTTAAATTATAACCTGCAAAGTAAATAGCTCCACCGTCACTAGAAGAATAGGCATTTTTAAAAACAATATTTTTAAAAGTAATATTATTTATATAACTATTTATATAAAATACCCTACATAGTCCACTTGCATCAATATAATGGCCTTGACCATCAATTACAACATTATTATAATTTATGTTAAAACTGCTAGATGAATATGAACCGGCAAAATCATAATCATCATTTAAATATACTGTAGAACCTTGTCTCATAGTATTCATCAAAGAATTAAAATCTGATCTTGTTCCAGCTCCTAAAACATCATCCGAATTCGATGCTCCTATTGCATCATCCTCAGATAACATCATAATTTCATTGTTTTCTATGTCATCAACCGAGATGACATCTTTTTCATCAATTGTGGCTGTTAAATTATCGTCTATATTATTAACATCACTTGCCGAAGCAAAAGACAATGTTATAAATAAACAGATAATTAAACAAGCAAATAACATTTTTTTGTATTTAATAAACAAACCCCCGTAATTTTTACAATTATAATATAACAATAATAATATTTTATTTTGTTAATAATTTTAGTATGGTTCATAACAGTATTTATATTATTCGTAAATATACGAAAAAAATGGAAAAAAAGTAAATTTTTAAAAAAAAAAGAAAAAAAATTAAAGATTCAATTCTTCAATTTTTTTATCAAAATCAGTTAATTTGCGAGCAAGTCCAGTGAAATATGGAATATAAACTTTAGAAAACATTATTCTATCAGGATTTTCATTAAACTCTTCCAAAGTTTCTTTCATTCTTACAACTTTTCGTTCTACTTCATCATACATTAAATCTCCCGGAAATTCCCCAATAAAGACTCCATCGGCTCCATTGTCCAAAGCATATTTAATATGGTTTGGCCTTACACGATTTACTGAAATAACCTTTATGATATGGATGGATTCAGGGTAAGATAAACGGTTTACTCCTATGTTATCGGCTGCAGTATAACCAATATTGTCTAAAAATACCAGAATCATGCGCTGGCCTTCTTGCTTTTTAGACAAAACCCCTTTGATGGTGGCCATGATTTTTTCATCGATATTACCATTGACATGAATAGCTTTCTGGGAGCATCCGACCAGACATTTTCCACATCCAGTACATGCCATCGGATCAATATATACCTCATCGTTTTGTATGCTCATTGACTTATATTTGCAGCGGCTTATGCAATCACCACAAAGAATACATTTTTCCTTGTCAATTTCTGCAATGAAAGGTTCGATTTCCACACCACCGTAATTATATTCCGCCACTTTTGATGCTGAAGCGGTTGCCTGCATAATTGATTCCGTAATATCTTTGGGATCCTGTGCCGTTCCACAAACGAAGATTCCCTGAACATCTGTTGCAACAGGTTTAATTTTAGGATGGGATTCCTTGATAAATCCGTCTTCCGTTGTACCGATATTCAATATTTCAGCAATTTCACGTGTACCTTCTGATGGTTCCATAGCTGTTGAAAGAACAACCATATCAGCTTCAATTTCTATGAATTCCCCTTTCAATGTATCTTCTGTTCTTACGATAAAGTGGTCTTTTTTCTTAACCACTTCCCCAGGTCTTCCACGGATAAATCTCACCTCATTTTCCTGGGTGTGCTTATAATACTTTTCAAACATTCCAGGAGTTCTAACATCCGTATAGCATATCACGACGTCTGTTTCTGGATATTTATGCTTGATTATGTTTGCATTTTTTAGTGCAACTGTACAGCATATTTTGGAACAGTACTTATGTCCGTCGGGCTTTTCATCCCTTGAACCTACACATTGAATCATTACAACCCTTTTTGGAACTTCACCATTGGATTTCAACAGCTTTCCTTTTGTCGGCCCGTTCACACCGGTTATACGACCCAATTCGGATTGAGTAATTACATCATCATATCTAGCATATCCATATTCAGGCCTTTTGTTCATGTCAAAAAGCTTGTGGCCGGTTGCTACGATGATTGAACCGACCTGCAAGGGAATCCTTTCAGGCCTTCCCCTAAGCTTAATGGCTCTCATATTACATACTTTAACACAATTGCTGCATTTGGTACAGTTATCCATATCTATCACATAGCTTTCAGGATAGGACTGACCGAATGGCCTATAGATTGCTTTTCTTGTTGAAAGACCATCATTCCAGTCATCGGGAACTTCAACTTCACAAACCTGAGCGCACTTTCCGCATGCAATACACTTTTCAGTATCGACATACCTTGGTGATTTTTCAACAATTAGGTTATATGTACCTGCCCTTCTTTCGGATTCTATGACCTTTGAATTTGTCAAAACTTCAATGTTTTCATTCCAAACAAGTTCGTTCAATATAGGGTTTAAAAGACACATTCCGCACTCTTCTGCAATCTTGACAGGAGAGAAAACCTTACCTATCTTAGCCATGTGTCCTCCGATAGATGGGGACTGTTCTATTAATGTAACCTTCGTTCCCTGCTTCGCAAGTGATAATGCAGCATTCATTCCGGCAATTCCTCCGCCGATTACTGCAACCTCATCAGGAGTCTGGCAAAATATAGGGTCTACAGGATCAGACTGCTTTACCTTTTCAATTGATGCATTAATCAATGTGATTGCCTTTCTGGTTGCCTTTTCCTTATCGTCATGTACCCATGAACACTGCTCACGGATGTTTGCCATATCCATAAGATACGGATTTAAAGGTTTTACATAATCCTGAAAGGTTTTTTCATGACTTATCGGTGAGCATGCAGCAACAACTACCCTGTCCAGGTCATGGTCGAATATTGCATCACGAATGATCTTACGGCCGTTGAGTGAACAGAGATTTTCAAACTGGCCTATAAATTCCACATTCAAGGAGGCTCTGACTTCATCCAAATCTATGATATCTGAGATATTTCCTCCACATTCACACAAAAAAACTCCAACTTTTAATTCATCTCTCATTTAGGAACCTCCTTCAGTTCTTTTATTACAGAGTCTACTGGTGTAGTATGAGCCTTGACACCAATTACCTTATCGAAATCACCGCCCATTGCAATTGCGATAAATTGTGCAATATTCAAATGTATTGCCTTGAAATCTCTTCCTTCTCTTTTTGATATCAGCGGCTGATAGCGGTCAAACTGTATATGACAATTCGGACATAAGTGAACAACGATTTCAGCGTCCTCATCACATAAAGCATTCATTTTGTCTGCTGTCGCCGTAAATGACAGGTCAGGATTTGAATATCTCTGCCTGAATCCGGTACCACAGGTAGCACGCTTATGGTCATACCAACCGATAGTTTTACATCCGCAGGCCTCAACAAGTTCATCTATTATATTCGGGTCTCTGAATCCTGCAATGGTATCCTCATAGTGCACCTTGCAGTAGTGACATCCGTGGTGGGTAGCTATCTTATAGCCGCTTAAGTCATACTTGATATGCTTTGGAATTTCCGAAATCTTTCCGTATAATATATCAACAACATGGAAAATGTTTTCTGTAGGCTTCAAGTCATCCTTTTCATATTTCAAATGTTCAAGCCCATTGTCTTCAAACAGCTGATTTATGTGATTTCTCAAGTCATCCTTTTTGTTTAAAAGCTTGACGGATTTCTTATTGATTGCATAGCATGTTGCACACATCATAACGATATTTGGTCTGTTTAGATTTTTAGCTATCTTGAAATTGCGGGCACCAATAGCTGTCGTGTCAATCTGGTCAAATACATCTGAATAATGGCCTAAACCAGTACAGCAGGTTTGCTTGTCTGATATTTCATAGTCTATTTTCAGCTTATCGAAAACGAATTTGGTTGATGATTCGACACCCGGATATTCTACGCTTACAAGACAGCTTCTAAATAGCAAAATGTCCTTATCGGGAATGGATTTCATTTTTCCACCTCCTGGGATTGTCTGATTTTTTCGATTTTTGCCTTAAAACCTGTAATGGTCAATATTTTACTTACCTCATCGATTACCTCTTTAGGCGGCATCAGCGGAGGGTCCAATTCCAGCTCATCCCTGATTTCACCTAAATTGTTTCTGAAGTCTCTCCATCCAGGAACGTCCCTATCGATGTCATCGAAAAATATTTCTGGAATGGCTCCAATAGCTGCAGTAAAATAGGAATCGGCAAATCCCATATACTCATATAACTTATCATATCCAATTTCATTAGATATTGCAATCTGCTTTAGGATTTGATTTACTTCACATACGCTGTTTCCAACCGGACATACGCTGTGGCAGGTATAGCAATAAAAACAGTTCCAAATCAAATCATCTTCCAAAATTGATACATCACCATCCAAAACCCTTTCAATTATGTCACGGGGATTGTAATTGGAATGTCTTGCAGCAGGGCATGTTGATGTGCACATTCCACATTGCACACATTTCAAAACCCCTTCCTCTTTTGAGTTTTTAACATCTCTGATAATTTTTTCTGCAAAATCAATTGGTGAGTCATCAATATTCTGTTTTGATGTCATCCAAATTACCTCACAATTTAAATTCGCCGGATTTAATCATTTTCTTTAGTTTAAGTGATAATTTATTTGCCCTTAGCCTATCTGATTGTCTGCAAATAATAGGAATGTTAACATTTTTTTCGTCAATCTCCAAATCAACGCTTCCGGTATCCATATCAAATGCATTATGGCTGCAGAAGCTGGCACACATTCCGCATCCGAAACAACGGCTCAAGTCCAGTCGTTTATTGGAAAATGCATTGGTAGGACAGACTTTTTCGGCTTCACATTCATCACAAACAGAACATGCATCGCCATCATATTTCGGCCTTAAGTCATAGTCTTTCCAAAGCTGATAATAATTTGTTTCGGCCAACGGCAAATGGCGGCCTTTGATATCTGCCACTGGAATGCTTACATCTTTATCCTGAATAAGCAAATTATTATAAATTTCTTCATTTAATACAGGAATTGGTATAGCTACCGTATTATATATTTCTCCACCTTGACCAGTTTTGAATCCGCCAAAATAATATGGATCCATCTCAGTCAAATCACCGGAAAGCATCAGGTTCGGTTTTTCAGCACTTGATCTTGTACCATCACCCAAAATAAATGCTTCAGCACCATTCAACAATACTTTCTTGCCGGTTTTGATGGCATTGTGAGGAATATCGTTTTGCAAAGGATTTATTTCCCCACATCCTGAAAAGGTCAGACCGGAAAGATTTCCCTTGAGAGGAGTTGCAGCAAAAATTGATGATACCTCTTCACTGCCCGGATTGGTGAATGCAGTGTAATTTTTAAATGCCATACGTGAACCGATAATCTGAGCCCTGTTGATATCATCCAAAGTTATTGTATTTTCAATCACTTTTCCATCAGCGCTTTCAACTCTGACATCTATATCTTTGCCTTCCATTATCTCCTTTAGAAGGAATCCACCACCATAATTAACATCATCAATGGAATGTGCTGTACCGTGCAATATTACATCAACTTCCCCTAACCATTCATTGGGACAAGGCCCTGCAAATGCAGGAACACCATTCAAATAAACGTTTTGCGCTTTAATGAATTCACCGGGAGGACTTACCATGAAATTCAAAATGGCTGCCGTTCCGCTCATTACACCGCAGGTTCCGGTAGTTACGACATCAACTTCATCAAATCCTGGAGCATCATCATTGCGGATTAATTTTTTAAACTCTTCTGCAGTGTAAATATTAGCTTCACCATCATCAATCTTTCGATTGATTTGGTCAATATCTCTCTTTTCCAATTTAATACCCTCTAAATTATTTTTCCTACAGTATCTCCCCTCAAACCTTGCCTTAAAGTTTCAAGAGAGGTAATATCATCACTGGAAACATTACCTAAATTAACTGTGTTTCCAAGTTTTAAAATGAAAAAGACCTGCTGGTCCTTGTTTGGAGCTTCCCATAAAATCCTGTCTCCATCAAATCTGTCCAGAATATAGTCTATCTCATCTTCTTTTGCATTGCCTGAAGCATCAAAGATCCCTATATTTTTACCACCTTCTCTTGCTTCGACTATAATCAAAGAGGATCCTGCGTCAAGTTCGGATTGCATATAACTGATTCTTTCATCCAATGAAAGTTCCTTATCCAAGTTAGGATCCTTTTTGCCGACTTCGGATAAAACCTCGAAACCATCTTTTTTAGCTTTTCTGATTGATTTGAGTTTTTCATCATGAGATAAGTTAATAGAACCGTCTGAAACTTCAATAGCAGGAAAGCCCAATTCATGAGCCCTGTTGAAAAAGTCATCTAACTTATCGTTCATATAAGCCAGTTCAAACAGTGTACCTCCAGTATAGGGAGTGACATTATGAGACTTATACATTTCCACTTTAGCCTTAATAATTTCGGCATCATGTATAATGGAAGTTCCCCATCCGAATTTAAGATAATCAACATAATCTCCTGAAATATCCATAAGACTTTCAGCAGTGCTGAGGCCTAAGCCCTTATCCAAAACCATGGTTATTCCATGACTTCTTGGTTTTTCTTCTCTTTTTGTTAATAGAAAATCAAATGCTTTCAAATTATCACAACTTTTTTTGAATTTTAATTTTACTAAATAATAATTATATAATATTATTATTAATAGTTTAATTTTTTATGTAAATTTCATATATTTCCATATCAAAAAAATTATCATTTATTCTAAAACTTTAAACTTTTTTAGATTACAATAATATACATATCGAATTATACGAATTAATATATGAAATAAGTTACCTTAATACCTATATTTAAATATGATTAAAAATAATATAATTATTATTCATTTGAAATAGGTTAAAAATTATAATTAATTCAATAAAAAGTGGAATTAATTCTATATGATAGGTTAGATTATTATGTATAAAGATGAAATGATACAATTACATCAATTTTTGGTTTATGTTTTAAAATTCTTAGAAGATGAAAATCAAATCACCAATGATTGTAGTGAATACATCTCACTAAAAATAAGTCCACACCACATCCACAAAACGAAAGCTGAACATAAACATGCAATTTTCGTCCTTTGTAAAATTATATCTGAAGTAATTGCTGATAAAGATAATAATTCAATCCCTGACAACGTTTGTAATTCTTTAGCAGATTTAGTTACTCGTTCCGAAAAAGAAATTAACATAGCTTAATTTTCTTTTTTAACCTTTTTTTACCCAACGCCACCATTCAAATAAATATAAATAATTAGACCATAAGATATTTAACCATGACTAGTCTAACAAAAACGCTTTGTCTTGTTGACGGTGAACACTACTTGCCCGTTACAAAAGAAGCTATAGATATATTAAATAATTTAGAGCATATTGACATTACCGCCGCAGTATTCATTGGTGGAACCGAAAAGCTAAGGGACGATACTGAGGATTCATATTCCGAAAAATTAGGTGTTCCTGTCCAGTTTGCAAAGGACAAGGATATTCCATATGATCTTATTGTTGAAATGATTAGAAAATATGATATCGATATTGTAATGGACTTGAGTGATGAGCCTATCCTTGACTATCCGAAAAGATTTAATATTGCATGTAAGGTACTTAATGAGGGAATAACATATAAAGGACCTGATTTTGAATTCGAACCTCACAGCGAATATGATATCATGGAAAAGCCTTCAATAACAATTCTTGGAACCGGAAAACGTATTGGAAAAACTGCAGTTTCAGGATTTGTATCAAGGCTGATAGACAAAAACGGATATGAACCATGCGTAATAGCTATGGGAAGAGGCGGACCTGCAGAGCCTGAAATAGTTCATGGAGAAGAGCTTGAAATATCTGCTGAATTCTTATTGGAGCAATCACAAAAAGGAGTTCATGCAGCCAGTGACCATTGGGAAGATGCATTGATGAGCAGAATATTGACAATAGGCTGCAGACGCTGTGGCGGAGGAATGGCTGGTGAAGTATTCATGACCAACATGAAAAAAGGAGCAAAGCTTGCAAATGAAGTGGAATCAAAATTCGCTATTTTTGAAGGAAGCGGTGCAGCTATCCCGCCAATCAAAACCAATAAAAAGATTGTGCTCATAGGAGCTAACCAGCCTACAGCAAACCTGACCACATACTTCGGACCATACAGAATAGGCCTTGGTGATCTTGTTGTCTTAACAATGTGTGAAGAACCTATGACAAGTTCAGAAAAAATAAAAGAAATCGAAGAGTTTGTAGCTGAAATTAACCCTGAAGCAACTGTCATATCAACAGTATTCAGACCAAAACCATTAGCAGACATTTCAGGCAAAAAAGTTTTATTTGCAACTACAGCTCCCGAAGAGGTTAAAGATAAACTCGTATCCTACTTAGAAGAAAACTATAATTGTGAAGTAGTTGGAACTACAGCCCATTTATCCAACAGACCTCTTTTAAAAGAAGATATGGCTAAATATATGGATAAAGCCGACATAATGCTAACTGAATTGAAAGCTGCGGCAGTTGACGTTGCAACAAAAGATGCTATTGAAGCAGGTTTAGAAGTAGTTTATTGTGATAATATCCCTGTTGCAATCAACGAAAATTATCCTGATTTAAGTGATAGTGTTATTGAATTAGTAGATGACGCAATTGATGATTTCAAATCATCATAATTTTATTTTTTTATTCATCCATTTCATTTAAGTAATTAAGTATTTCTAGAGATAATTCAGTATTTTTATAAAGTCTTCCTTTGTGGGCATCCTCATTTAAACAAATAACCAATCCATTATCTTTCAAGTCAGCCAAAACATTTGAAATATGATTTGTCCTGACACCTATTTTTTTAGCAATATCGGAAGGTATTTTAACACTCTTGCCAATATATTTTATTACACTAAGCCTATATGATGATGCCATCACATAACCTAATGACTTTAAAATTTCATCTTCATTCATATAATTACAATTTATTCAATCTAGTATATTAACTTTATTACAATTTCTATATAATTAAAAAAAATGTACATTTATGTTCAATAAAAAATTAAATTTCTAAAATAAAAAAAAATTCAATAACATATAAAATTTATTTATCTAATACAATAGAATAATAAGTAATGACTAAAATAACTATTGGGCTTGGAGAAAATAAAAGCGTTTTGAGCGCTTGTGAACTTTTTAGAAAAGAAAATGAAGATGTTGAAATCACATTTGCCGACAATGATGATGATTTGGTAAAGGCAATACTCGATGATGAAATTGATGGGGTTGTAAGAGGATCACTGCCCGCATCAAGTGTCATGAAACAATTGAATGGAAAATTCACAGACATTTCAAGGGCAACATACATTAACGGGAAAAACGTTGAATTTTTACTTACACCAGTAGGCATTGATGAGGGAATGAGCGTTGAAGAAAAATTAAGGATTGCAGTGCACTGCGGAGAATTCCTTGAAAAGCAATCAAAAAAAGTGAAAATCGCAGTTATGGCCTCCGGAAGAAAAGGAGATTACGGCAGAAGCGAAGAAATATCCAAATCCATCGATGAAAGTGAAGAATTGACCAGATTAATTAAAGAAAATACTCATTTTGAAGTGAAAAACCATTATATCCTAATAGAAAAGGCAATTAAAGAGAACTGTAATGTTATAATTGCCCCGAATGGAATTATTGGAAATATAATATTCAGAAGCCTTGTTTTAGTTAATTCATGGCCAAGCTGTGGGGCAGTTACATTCGGAATCAATAAGATTTACATAGACACAAGCCGTGACCAAAATACGAATGGATATTTAAGAAGCTTAAAATTAGCATACAAGTTAGCTAATATTTAAAAACAAAAACTTACAAATATTAACATAATAAAAACTTTGGGTAATAATAATGGGTGAAAATATACTTTATAGAATATATGATTGGTATATATCAAGGGACTTGGATCCCAATAAAATGCCAAAGCATGTAGCTATTATTATGGACGGCAATAGAAGATATGCCAGACTCCAGGGAAATGTAGATGTAGTTAAAGGACATGAACTTGGAGCAGACACTTTAGAAAAAGTATTGGACTGGAGTATTGAACTAGGAATTGAAATCATTACAGTTTACGCATTTTCAACCGAAAACTTTAACAGACCAAAAGAGGAAGTAGAAGGGTTAATGAAGCTTTTCATTTATAATTTCAAAAGATTGGTTAACCATGAAAAAATACACAAAAATGAAGTCCGTGTCAAAGTTGTCGGAAGAACGGAACTGCTTCCTGATGATGTGAAAGAAGCTATTAAAGAAGCCGAAGATGCATCAAAACACTACAATAAAAGATTCTTAAATTTAGCTATCGGTTATGATGGAAGATTGGAAATTATAGATTCCTTCAAAAAGATTATCGAACAGGTTCAGGATGGAAAAATATCCATAGACGATGTTGATGAAGAACTTGTCAGCAAAAACCTATACACAGAAGGAATTGATGACCCTAACCTCATTATCAGAACAAGCGGTGAGGAACGTCTAAGTGGATTCCTGTTGTGGCAATCATCATACTCCGAATTATACTTCTGTGAAACATTATGGCCTGATCTTAGAAAAGTGGACTTCCTAAGAGCAATAAGATCATACCAGGCAAGGGAAAGAAGGTTTGGTGTATAATATATGATAGACACACACTGCCATATTGATTTTGAGGAATATGATTCCGACAGAGATGAAGTAATCAAAAGGGCTCAGGAAAAGCTTGATGCTGTAATAGTGTCCGGAATTGGTTATGAAAGCAATCAGGGAGTATTAGAGTTATGTTCACAAAACAAGGATTTCATATATCCATCTTTCGGATTTCATCCAGTTTCATCACAAAATTGTAGTGAAGAAGAATTAAAATCAGCAGAGAAACATCTTATTGATAATTTAGATAACATAGTTGCAATCGGTGAAGTTGGAATGGATTTCTTTTATGTTAAGGATAAGGCATTGCGTGAAAGACAAAAAGAAATCTTTTTAAGTTTCATTGAAATAGCTAATGACTACAAGGTACCATTGCTGATGCATGTCAGGGACTGCGAGAAAAAGGCGTTGAATATGGTTCTTGAATATGATGATATTCCATATGTTGTTTTCCACTGCTACAGCGGAAGCCTGAAGACTGCAAAAAGAATAATGGATCGAGATAATTATTATATGAGTTTCTCTACAATGCTGTGCTATTCAAAAGCTCATCAGGACTTGATTCAAAACATTTCTCTTAACCATGTTTTGACTGAAACTGACAGTCCTTACCTGGCCATGACCAAAGAAGAGAGAAACGAACCTGTCAATGTGGTTAATGCAGTTAAAAAAATAGCTGAACTCCAAAATATGGATGTTGAAAATGTTGATAGCATAACTACCAACAATGCCCGTGAAGTATTTAAAATTTAAAAGTGATATGTAAAATTTAAATTTATCAATATTTCACCATTATCTTCAACAGCCTCTATTACCAATTCAAATTTATCCAAATCTTTTTTTATCAATTCTATTTTTTCATAATCCAGAATTGAATCGTTCAAGTATACAAAAAATTGGTTACCAGTCAATTTCACTTCTTTTCTAGAAAATAGTTTGAATGCATATGTATACATTTCAATTCTTGAAACTAAATCATACTCATCGCCTGCACCATTTTCAATATAGTCAATCAAATCATTTTGAAGGATTTTGCCTTCATCGCCTGTATCGACCTTTAATGATTCCATTTCCTTCAGTTCCCTCATCAATTGAGCCTTTTCATCTTCACTATACATCATTATCATTCCACTGGAAGCAAATCTTTCTGTGCAAATACTTCTTTAGCCGCCATAATAGCATTGATGGCTTTTGGAAAACCTGCGTATGCTGTCATCTGCATTATTATTTCAACGATTTCACGAGGAGAATTTCCAACAGCCAAAGCTGCATTGATGTGATCCTTAAGCTGAGGAATAGTTCCAAGAGTAGTTAAAGCGGCAACAGTACACAATTCACGGGTTTTCAGGTCAACCTCTTCACGAGTGTATATTTCAGAATATGGAAACTCTACAATGAATCTTCCTAAATCAGGAGCGATATCCTCCAACTCCCTAAAGATATCTTCAATGGTTTCTTCATTAGTTATTCTTAAAACACTCATTCCTTTTTCAAATCTATCTTCCATGTTAACACCTAATTATACTATATGCTCAAACCCACTTAACATTTGCTGTTGTAAAAATATAATGTGGTGAAAAGACGGGATTATATAATTTATTTGTTGATTTTGTGGTTTCAAAAGTCAATGCAATGGATTTTCTTAAATTATAATTAATCCTGTCCCCAATCGAATCAAGCTCCTTTTTATCCAAATCCTTTGAGGAATGGGCATATACCTTAAACTGTATACGATTTTTTTCAAAGTTCGAATCATATCCCATATCCTCATAGCTGATGTTGACTATCTCCACTGATGATGGAACAAGCATTACATAATCCGATTTTGAATAGTCGTTGAAAGTATCAGTTGGATATATTGCGCTTGATGCATATGAGCTTCCTTCATATACGCCATTTCTTGCTGCAGACATGGCCAGAGAAAGTTCATTTTGAGATGCTATAAACGATAATGCTATAAGCATCACCACAATCAGTGAACCTACCAGCAGCAGGAATTCAGCACTAATTTGTCCTTTGTTATCCGTTATCATTTTATCAGTATCTTCCCTTCATGAGTTTTTTCAATGACATAAATGCGGCCAGGATACATCTTATATGTGGAATAAGCATCAATAAAAGGAATGAATTCCTCTCCCTTTTTGTCGTCATATTCAATTGTCAGCTTATTCTTTTCCAACGTCAATACATAATATTTATCTGTTGTTGGCAATTTCAGATATCTTGAGTAGAACTCACCATTTGATTCAACTTCACTGATTGTATGTGCAACATTATCCAAAATCAGCCGATGATTGAAGTTGGATTCCATATTCAAACTTGAATTCATAGTGTTTTGCGAATAAACAAGTAATCCAGTAGCCACTATTAATATTATAAAGAGTGAAAATAAAAATTCCACTGAAATAAAACCTTGATTGTCCATATTTTTAGATTATCTTTAAAATTAATAAAGTTAACCCATTTTTAAAAGCAATATTGCCTTCAACGAGTAATATTTCACTTAATAATAATTAAATATGAGTTGAAATAAAGCAATACATATGACAGGAAAAGTTATTTTTATTGGAGCAGGTCCTGGAGACCCGGATTTAATAACAGTCAAAGGAAGAAATGTTATCGAAAAGGCTGACGTTATTATTTATGCAGGTTCTCTGGTCAACAAAGAAGTATTAAATCCAAGAAAGCAAGATTGTGAAGTCCACAACAGCGCTTACCTGAATCTTGAAGAGACAACAGACATCATTAAAAAGGCAATGGAGAAAGACCAGCTTGTTGCACGTGTTCATACAGGAGACCCTGCAATCTACGGTGCAATCGGTGAGCAAATCAGGGAATTGAAAAAATATGATATAGAATATGAAATCATTCCTGGAGTTAGCTCTCTTTTTGGTACAGCAAGCGTGCTTGAAGCTGAATTAACTATTCCGGAAGTTTCACAAAGTGTCATCATTACACGTCCTGCCGGAAGAACTCCTAAAAAGGAGCTTGAAAGTATCAGAAGCTTTTCAAAACATCAGGCTACAATGTGCATCTTTTTAGGAATTTCCATGATTGACAAAGTGGTTGATGAACTGCTTGAAGGCTACAGTGAAGATACACCAGTAGCAGTAGTAAAAAAGGCAACATGGCCTGACCAAGAAATACTAAGAGGAACCTTAAAGGATATTGCAGACAAAGTAAAACAAGCCAATATAACAAAAACTGCAATGATTATAGTTGGAGATGTTTTAGACCCCGGTGATTTTACTGCTTCCAAGCTATATGACCCTAACTTTAAACACGAATATAGATGAACTTTCCCTAATTAAATTTTAGGGAAACTACTTTTTTTAGAAAAACTAGTCCTCTGCAAGTTTTTTCAATGCATCACCAGTCAAATGAAAGACATTCCAGTCCTTCTTTTTGGCACCTAATGACAAATAAAAATCAATGCTTGGCTGATTCCAGCTTAAGCATGTCCATTCAAATCTACCGTATCCCCTATCAACAACTATTTTTGCCAATTGCTTAAGCAATGCCTTTCCATAGCCCTTACCGCGATATTCCGGATCAATGAATAAATCCTCAAGATGCAGATTGACATTGGCAATATATGTGGAAAAGCTCAGGAAAAATAAAGCAAAACCAATTTCATGACCATCTTCCAATGCAAAGATTACTTCAGCATGTCTTTTGTTAAAAATCCACTTTTTCAAGTCATCTTCAGTTGCTATAACTTCATCAAGTCTGTTTTCATAATCCGCAAGCTTTTTTATATACTCCAAAATCAAGCCAATATCTTTCTCGGATGCATTTCTAAATGTTAACTCTGACATAACAATCATCAAAAATAATTATATAATATACTTTTTTATAGTAATTTATACTTAAATATTGATATGAAAGATTTATTTGATTATTGCAAATTCGGAGATTTAAATTTAAACAGTCGTATTGTAAGGACTGGATTATGGGAGTCTGAAAGAGAGCAGCCAGGCAATTTAACGCCAGAAATTTATAACCGTTACGAAAACATTGCTGCCAGTGGCGTTGGCCTAATAATCACAGAGCTGATATCACTTTATCCAAAAGACGTATTCTCAAAATATACGCAGACAATACACTATAAGCAGTTCGTTAGAGAAGCAAAGGATTTGACTGACCTGGTGCATGTTTATGACGTTCCTATCTTTGCGCAGCTTGGCTTTGTACAGTTCAACAAGCATGCGGAACATAACATCAAAGTTGAGGATGTTACTATAGAGGATATCAGGAAAATCCAGACAGATTTCATTATGGCATGCCAGAAATTTGACTATGCTGGTTTTGATGGTGTTCAGATTGGATTAGGTAATTATTATTTCCTTACAAGATTCATCAATCCATATTTCAATAAAAGAGAGGACAAATATGGTGGAAACACGTTAAATCGTTTAAGAATCGTATTGGAAATGATAAAAGTAATTAAGGAAACTACAAAATTGCACATCAACTGCAGATTGAATGCATTTGACATCCAGGCTAATGGAATGACTGTGGAAGAGACCATTGAAATAGCTAAATTGCTTGAAAAATTCGGTGTTGACAGTCTTCAGATTACAATGCCACGTTCACCACAATTCTTTTCAAAAGAATATAAGGACAGGACTCCACCGGGATTCAAGTCAAGAGTCAGGAAAGATGAAAATCCTCTAATCGATGCGTGCAGTGAAATAATAAAAAATGTGAATATACCGGTAATTTTAGGTGGAGGAGCCAACAGCAAGGCTCAAATCAATAAAATACTAAATGAAACAAACATTGACTATATTTCAATGCAAAGGCCATTTGTAGCAGATCCAAGCTTTTTGGTAGATTGGCAAATTGATGATGAAGCGGTCAGCAAATGCATATCATGCAATAACTGCTATTGGAAAAAAACAAGTACATGCCACATTAACAGACCTGCAACATGGAATGTGGGTTAAAGTTAAATTTAGTGATATTTATCTTTAATATCATTCATTAATTTTAATTTATCAAAAGCAACGTCCATCGGTGCTCTTCTCAATCCGCAATCCGGATCAAGCAATATGTCATCCTTACCGACAATATTTATTCCTCGAGAAATCAGCTCCTCAGTAGTCTCGTAGGAATCAACCTCATTTTTTGATGAATCAATACATCCAAATCCTATTTTTTTACCTTTGAAGAGATTGAAATTATTTTCCAAAATATCTATATTAACATCATTTCCTGCAAATTCAAAGTCTAGAATTTCAACATTGAATTTTGCCAAGTCCCTGTATGCGCCATCGATGGTACCGCAGACATGCATAGCCAATGGAATGCTTAAACCGTCATGCAAAATATCAATAGCTTCACGGGCAACATCCATGTTTACCATACCTGTTGACAAAAATGGTTCATCTACCTGAATGTAAGCAGGATTGACCTTGCTTTCAATAGCATCAACTTCATATTTCAGACTATGCGCCAAATCAATAATTGCATCATCCTTATTTTTATAAAAAGAAGTGATTCTTGAAGAATGAATGATAGTTGACGGACCTGTGATAATTCCCTTGATTCCCTTTCCTTCAGGAACATTGCCACTATAGTATTCTTTAATAAGTTTTTTAGCGTAAAGCAAATCCTTAACGGAAATTTCACCAGTAGGTTTTCTTATTTTAGAAACAATAAAAGTATTACCTTCCTCAATCTTAAATCCAGGAATATATTTGGAAAAACTAGAAACCATATCTCCTCTTACCTGACCATCTGATATTATATCAACGCCAGCGTTAAGCTGAGAAAATACGGATTGCCTAATGGATTCTTTAAATGGATCATATGAACCGAAAACCTTAAGCAACTTATCCTTTGCAGAAGAAGGTTCTTTAATTTCAACAGGAAAACTACCTACAACAGTTGAACGCATATTATCACTTATTGAGTATTCATCTTTCTGATATTGTCTATCTCTTCTTCAGCAATAGGAAGCTCTACAACTGAAGTTCCGTGACATGGCTTTGTATAAGGAATGAATACAGTTCCTTTTTCATCATCGATTCCTATTGGAATTGGTGGGATTCCAATGACACGAACTCCCAATACCTCATCGCCCGGCTTTACATAAACAACTTCATTGGCCTTGAAACGAATAATCATTGCACAGTCTTTAAAGCCTGCCTTGGAAGCATGAATTTCATAATTATCGGATTGTTGAAGGTAAGTATCTAAACAAAAGGACATCTATTCCAACTCCTTTAATGCTTTATCCAAATTAATCTTGATTGGTGAAGGATTGTGGAATGCTCTGACTGCACATATTTTAGCTTTGCTTCCGCTTTCTTCAATCATTTCAACAAATTGACCGACTAAATCCAAGTCCCTTTCAAATACCAAAGCAATTGATTTGGTATCTAGAATCTGATCGAAAGTTACGAAAAATGCTGCAGCAGCATCCTTGTGAACGAATCCAAGTAATAAGTCATAATCGCCAGCTTGAACTTCACCTAAAGTTCTTTCCAAATCAACAATATTTAAATTATAATAGTCTTCAGGGTCAGAGACTTTAACTAATTTTGCGGCTGCAGGATTAGCAGCGATAGTTGTATCATAACCCAATTTTGTTAATTTATCAGAAGCATAAACTGCCATTGGAGTTTGAGACGGAGTCTCTGGACATCCTAATAATACTAAAGCTTTCATATAATACTCTCCCCATTAAATTAAGTTCTTGATTTTAAAGTAATTGTATTTGCCAATATAAGACATCCTAAGAAAATGAATGTTAATAATGCAGTACCGTTAATGGTACGGTTAAATACAAATAAACCAATTAAAGCCTGTGAACAGAATGCTGATAATGCACCGATTAATAATACTTCTTTACCTAAGTATTTTTTACTGTTTTTCTCTCTTTTCTCACGATACATTGCCAATATTTTCAATCCAATGATTATTGTTCCTAAAACAAATACTACCAAACCAATGAGACCAATGTATCCGAAATCAAATCCATAACCCATGATTCCCGGAAGCATATAATCGACGGTATCCTTTTGGTTGACCAATACACCGAAAAACATTGGGAAAGGCAAACCGAAGAACAATACCAACTGCATTGGAAGGGTAATATAACCTTCAGCAAATGCTGTTCCTTCAGCACCCCAATAGGATGCATTTCCATTGTGTCCAATAAGCTGAATGTTGTTCAATACCATTTTTACACTGGATAATGAGTATTGCTCAATTCTTGATAATCTCAACATTGGTGAAAAGATTGTCATTCCGGATAATCTTGATATAACTTCCAAACCTAAAAATCCGGCAACAGCAACACCTAAAAAGATTAAAATCCTTTTTAATGTGAATATGGATTTTTCTCTGAATGTTTTGGATATAATTAGATAACCAAGGAATAATCCTAAAATCCATAACAATAAGAAAGATCTGTGCATTAATCCTCCGAAAACTGTAATACCTAAAATAAATAATATTACAAATCTTCTAAGAGGCCGCACATCGACCCCCGACTTCTTCATCACCTTCAGCGATGCTAATGCAGTCACCGCCCCCATGAGAGCAATCGGTCCGAATGGATGCGTAAACTCCGCCTGACTTGAAGAAATAATAAGTAATGCGATATCCGCTCCGAAAAGAAGGGTGAAACCTCCTGCTATGAACAGAGATAAGAATGTTACTACGCTTAAAGATAAAGGGATTAAATTAAGTACAAATACCAATAAGATAAATAACATTATCCCTACTTCTAATATTAGCTGTAAATGATTTTGAGCTATTAACATCATTTTTAAATCACAAATTAAAATTTATTAAAAAAATTACAGTGGACTGACCGGGATTTGAACCCGGGGCCTCCGCCATGCCAAGGCGACGATCTACCATCTGAGCTACCAGCCCTTACAAATAAATATATAAAAAGTAATATTTAAACTATCCTATATTCGTAATAATAATTATATGATTTTAATTTAAAATACTTTTTGATTATTGAAAAAATTGATGGACTTAACTAGTCATTAGCCCATCTTTTCAATTTTGGAAATACTTCTTTCATCATTGAAGCAGCCTGATTTCTATCCATTTCAGGGTGAACTTCAATCATTTTTCCAATGCAAAAATCCATCATTTCATCCATTGACATGTCTGATGTGAATTCACCATCCTTAAAGCAATATATACAATAATCCTCATTTTTTGTGCCATCTGCATTAGTTCCAAAGAGTTTATCATCAGCCAGAGGCATTGCACATGATTGACAGAATTTTTGATTTTCAAAATCGTTCACAATATCACAACCTAGTTATATTATTTCCCAATATCAAATATATAATTTTAGCAAAAGCAATTAATTTTCAAATTGTAACATCGGTTTTTTTAAAGTAAACATAGGAAATTACCAATCCAATGGCGAATGTAGCTAAAATAATCACATAGGATAAGCTAATATTTGCAGTATATTGTGATATTTCACCAGAGGCAATTAAATATGGGCATACCCAAGGTACAAAAGGAGCCCAATTCTGACCATAGACCATTAAATTAACCAACGCTAAGCCAGCACCACCAATCATCGCCGGAACCATATTCGTTATCAATAAGGAAACAAATACAAATGGAGAGAATGTTAAAAATAACAATACATTTGCATAGAGAAGTTCTGCAAAACTATCCACCACCATTTTTATACCAAATCCATCCAGATTAGCAGCAAAACCCAATATGAGTGTTGATAAACTTGTAGCTATAGTTAAAATCACTATCCAAACCAAAAACATTAAATATTTGCTTAACAAAAATTTTCCCCTAGATATTGGAATAGTCAGCATTGTTTTAAGGGTATGTTCATTGTATTCCCTGCCAAATAGATAGGATATGATTATTGCAAAAATCAAAACCGCAAACATTGCAGACATATACATATTCACGTTTGCAAATAGCATTTCAAAACTTTGTCCCTCATCAAATGATGTAACTGCTATAAACATCAATAACGGAGGAAGAATAGCTCCAATCAAACTCAATAAGAATATTTTAGATCTTTTGAGTTTTAAAAATTCCATTTTTATAAAAGTCAACATCTAATACCACCTCAATTGTTAGAAACAAATCTTGTAAAAAATTCCTCCAAATTCTCTTCACACAAATTCACTTTTTTAACATCAATGCCCGCCTTAACAAATATTGCATTAAACTTATCCCTTAAGTCCAAATGAGTATACAAACGAATAAAACCACTAATACTATTTTTATTAAAGCTGAAATCATCATTTTCCTTAAGTTCCATCCGTTTAAAAATATCAATAGCCAAATTAACATCAGATACTTCAAATTCGACAAACTTATTTAATCTCTTGTGCAAATCATCCTTTGAAATCTCCTCAATCAACACTCCATTGTCCATAAATCCAATTACATCAGCAATATTTTCTATTTCACTTAAAATATGTGATGAAATCAATATCGTTATTCCAAATTCATGAGCCAAACGTTTAAGCAATGTTCTAATCTCCTTAATTCCAAATGGATCAAGTCCATTTATCGGTTCATCCAAAATCAATAATTCAGGATTATGCATAATGGATGCGGCTATTCCAAGACGTTGTTTCATACCCAATGAGAAATCTTTGAATTTCTTAGATTTTGCATCGCTTAAGCCTACCATTTCAAGAACTGATCTTATATTTTGAGGATTGTATCTTCCCCTTAATTTTGAAATGATTTTTAAGTTTTCATAGGCAGTTAAGTTCTCATAAAATCCAGGAGTTTCAATTATTGAGCCTATCTTTGGATAAATTTCTTTTGAATGAATTTTAGCATTTTTTCCAAAAAGGAATATTTCTCCATCACTTGGATATGTAAGATTTAGAAGCATGCACATTGTTGTGGTTTTTCCTGCTCCATTTTTACCTAAAAGACCATATATTTTACCCTTTTCAACATGCATGTTAACTGAATTTACAACAAAATCATTGGAATATTTTTTTGACAAATCTATTGTTTCGATTACATAGTCTACCATAACTAAAATCTCCCTAAATTATTTTAAAAAATAAAAAATGAATGTTTAAAAACATTCAAATTAATTAATGGATTGTCTGTATATTGATCCATAAACCCTATTGAAGAATACAGAAATATAAGAGGTAATGAATAATCCTTGAATTATACCAATGAATGCGGATACGACAATTGCCTGATTGAAAGCTCTTGCAAATAATACAGTTATAAAGCTCAATATTAATCCTGCAGAAGCTGAGACAATAAGCAATATTATAATAGTAAACAAGACAATTCCAACATACTTCATCCATCCAATATTAGCTATTTTATCAGTTATTTCATTAAAGTCAAATGCTTTTTTAAGGCTATCATTATCAATCATATTGCTTAATGCCATTATCTGAAAGAAAAATGCCATCAAATACAATATGAAAGCTATAAGGACAATAGCAAACAATATTGGAGAATTTCCCACCAATGCTACACCTAGTATCAATATGATTGTAGGGACAATATTATATGCAATACCCACAGCAAGGAATTTAATCCCCTTTACAAAGATATCTAATATGTCGCTGAAGCCTGGAAGAGCATCATTTTGATTTATTGAAAACTTTACAATATTATACTGATATCCCATTATAAACAGCACGATTATGAAGCTGACAATAGCTAAGCCTAAAACAAGATAAATATCATTTACAGGCAACTGTGTGAATTTAAGGGATAATATGGAAGTATTGGTATTTTTAACTTCCCTTATTATCACCCTATAAATATCAAGGTTTTTGGTACCAATTGCAATGGAAATCAAATTTAAAATTGCAAATATTGCACCAAAACCCAATAGCTTTTTTACATCATTGAATGGATATTTTAATCCCTCTACAACATCAGCCATGCCCGCCATTAAATCACCTTATAGCTGTATTGTGTACAATAATCCAATTGATCTTGCATTAAATATGCTTAAGTATGGTCCAACAAAGAACATTGATACAGATATATTAAGCAACATGCCCAATAAAAATACTCCGGAAGTATTAATACCCAGCATTAATCCTGAAAAACCAAATGCAGCGAAAATAAATCCGATTATTGAAGCTACAACAGTGGAAATTACCAGAGTTATAATAATTAATCCAATGTAAGTTACAATACATTTGAACCAGCCAATTTCATCAATTACCTCTTTGATTTCTTTTAACGCAAATGCTTTTGAGAATTCGCCGTCATTATATGCCATATGACATATTCCCATCTGAACCATCAAACATGCAATTATTCCAATAATCAATGCAATAAAAACTCCGATAGTCATAGATGCAACAGCAAATCCGCCAGACAATTGAGAAGATATTACTGCAAATATGAAAAATATAGCTATTGGCACGATTATATAAACAACCTGTACAATAACAACTTTCACTCCATCAACAAACATGCCAATAAAATCATCGAAGTCAGGCAACGGATCTCTTCCATTGATAATTCCATTTACTGCAGTTTTTACAACCCTATAATTATATCCTGAAAGCAAGAAAAGTGGTAGCAATAAGAAGCTGAATAAAGCGATTACCCCCAATATTACTAAAGTTTTCCAGTCTTTTGCTGAATATTCAAGTGAATCCTTATATATGTCTAAAATCATTTTTATAACTCCTAATAGTCATCGAAAATGAATATGTCCTCCATAACGAAATATTCCTCTCGATTTTCTTTAAATATCATTTTATTGAAAACCTGGGTGATATCATATGCCAGAAATAAAGAGGGATTGTACCTGCCATTTTCCAGAGAATTTATGGTCTGCCTGGTCACTCCAACTTTTTCCCCAAGTTCCTTTTGACTCATTTTGAGTTCCTGTCTCAAATATTTAATCATGGTCCTCATAATGTTCACATACTTATTTTCATTTTTGCAAAAAGTATTTAAGTACTTAGCAATTATGTTAAAAAATAATTACTTATGTTAATGTTATATGACACAGTATATAAACTTTACTATTTTTTATAAAATTAATTAAATTAGATAAAATTAATAAAAATAATCATTTAAATAATATTTAAACAAGTAAAAAGTATAAATATATATTTATCCTAATTAAAAAAAAATATAGTATTTAAATTTAAAATTAAATGAAAAATTGAAGTTATTTTTAAAAAAATTATAACAAATATATTTATATAGTGAGTAAAACATCTTTAACATTTGTAATGTTAATATAACACACTACATCTAAAATTTAGAAAAAAAAATAAAAAAATTAGAAAAAATATTTTTTTGACAATCAAAATAATGAAATCACTCATCGTCGAATTCTGCAATTTCTTTAGAAATTTCAGATACTAAATCTTTAAATTCTTGATTATCCCTATCTCTTGGATGCTCTAATTTAATTTCAAAAATTCTCTTGATTGATCCAGGTCTTCTAGAAAAAACGACAATTTCGTCTGATAAAAATACAGCTTCATCAATATCGTGTGTAACGAAAATGATTGTCTTATTTTTTTCTTGACAAATTTTATAAATTTGTTTTTGTAGTTTGTGTTTTGTCTGTATATCTAATGCACTAAACGATTCATCCATCAATAAACTTTTAGAATCACTAATTATTGATCGAATTATTGCAACTCTCTGTTTCATGCCCCCAGATAATTCATGAGGATACCTTTTTGCAAAATCTTCTAGTCCAACAGTCTTAAGATATTCCATAGCACGTTTTCTACTTTCCTTTTCAGGTTTCCCATTGATATCTAATCCAAATATTACATTATCAATAACATTTAACCAAGGATATAGAGAATAGTTCTGGAATATAAAACCTCTTTCACTGGAAGGTTCTGTCACTATTTCCCCATCATCCTTAACAGTACCTTCTGTAGGATTTTCAAACCCTTCTATTATACGTAACATAGTTGTTTTTCCACAACCTGATGGACCTACAAAAGATACAAATTTTCCTGTTTCAATAGTAAGGTTAATATCCTTTAATGCAATTACTTCTTCTCCACTATCTCCTGATACAAAAGTTTTTGATACATTTTCTATTTCAAATGTCACATTATCACCTTACCAGAATATTCTTTCTTGTACCTTTGTAAAGATATAATCAAAAATTACACCAATTACACCAATTACCAACATTCCAACTACAGTTGAACCCGTATCAAATAGACTAGTTGACGTTAAAATCATATATCCTATACCTGAACTAGACCCAATCATCTCACCAGAAATTGTACACATTAAAGCTATACCCATAGCTACTTTAAGGCCTGATACGATATAAGGCACACTTGATGGCAAGATTACTTCAGTTAATATCTGTGAATTTGATGCTCCAAATGATTGTGCAGCTTCTATTAAAACAGGATCTGTTCTATGTACCCCATCAATTGTTGAAATTAGAATTGGAAAAACACAACCCATGAAAATAATGAATACTGCTGGTCCTATTCCAATACCAAACCATATTATTGAAAAAGGAATCCAAGCGATAGGTGGAATAGGTCTTAAAATACTAATAATTAATTTGCATAATGTTTCTAATCGTTCAGACCAACCCAATATAATACCAAATGTTATACCTACCGTTGATGCCAGCAACATACCAAACAATACTTTATAAATCGTATCAAAGATATCTTTAAAAAGTTTGCCTGAAACAACTAACTTAACAAATGAATTTACAACATCTGTCGGTCCGGGAAACATGAAACTTGGAACCAGTTGAAATACATCACAAATAAAATACCATATTATTATTAAAATAATAGGTACTATTAACATCTCTCTCGTATACTCATTTCTAAATCTTTTCATATTAAAAACCTTTTTTGATATAATTTAAATTTTTGCAAATAACTTGTCTTGAGGCAATGTACGATTAATTATTCCCAAATCTCTTTCAATATTTAAGAAATTATAAACATTTTGCTTATAATTATCATTTAAATCACTTACCCATCTTATTTTAGTTAAACTTTCTTTTTCAATTTCAGCATTAGGAACAATATGTGACGGTAAATATTGTACCATTCCTTCAGGATTCTCCATTATTTTCTCCGTTGCATTTTTATGAATATCCAAAATTTTATTTACTTTGGTAGAATTTCCTGATAAAAATTTTTCACTCATAACTACAACACAACATGGATGATCAGGTAAAATATCTGAAGAATTTTCCACCAAAGTTTGATTATTAATTTCTTTTGAAATTGTAGCATAAGGTTCATATGTTACCATTCCATCGATACTGCCCATTTTTAATGCATCATTCATTGAAGAAACCTTCATACTAGGACTTTCAATATCAGAAATATTTAGTCCGTTTTTCTTTAAATCATATTTTAATAATACACTTTGTATTGACGATTCACCGGGTGTAGCTACCACTTTACCTTTTAAATCAGTGATTGACTTGACTGATGAATCATAAGAAAGCAAACCGCTTCCCTCATTTTGAGCTCCTGCAACGATTTTTATAGGTACTCCCTTAGACATAGAATATATTACCGGCGTTATTCCAACATAACCTACGTCCAAATCACCACTAGCCATTGCACTCATCAAATCACCACCATTATTATATTCATATAATTCCACATCAATTCCCGCATCTTTAAACATTCCTGTAGAATTTGCAACAAATAATGCTGCATCATGATCGGTAGGCAAATATCCAATCTTAACAGTTTCTGCTTTATTATCAGACATACCATATAATGTAAAAATAATTAGTAAAAATACTACTATCACAGTAATTAGTCCAATAATCTTTCTATTTTTTGACATAATATTTTAAACTCCTTAATAATATATTATCATTTGTTTAGAAAAATGATAATTAATAATATATTTAGAAGAGGTTCAATAAAAATTTTTTCTAATTTTTAATTGTAAAACCTTTAATTTTAAATATATCTTTCTAAAAAATAATTAATCATAACCATATACCGACATAAATAATTATTAAACACAATAACAACATAACACTTTTCATATTTATTTTTATGAGTTTATAACACTTTAATTATTATAAGTTTTTCAAAAAAATATGTCTTTTGATATTTTGACTTTGTTTAGACAATACTTGTAATAATCAAACTATTTTAACATAACCAGCCCTAATTAGAATTTAAAAAAAATGAAAAAATATGAAAAAACCATTTACCTTTTTTCTAAGCCATATAATAATCTGAAACAAAATTAAATAATAAATAAATTATTAAGAATTTTATAATAATTAAAATTAAAATCAAGAAAAAATTAGGATTTTTAATATCAAAATTACAAACAATATATTAAATACATTTAAAACATTTTAACTTTGTAATATTAATATAACACATTTAAAATTCATTAGAATTTTTTTGCAATAACACAAATCCATGTAGAATCTTCACCAGTGAAAGAATCTTTTGATTCATTAATAACCGTTTTGATATTTGAAAATCTGCATTGTTTAAATAGCTAACTAACTCATTTTTTGAGAAAATACTGCAATCTAACAATTCAATGAACTCTTTTTGACGTTCATCATTTTCTTTTGGAAGTGCTTCATTGCATATCATGAAAATGCCATCATCATTCAAGATTCGGTTTACTTCATTTAAGTCATTTGAAAAATCAGGCCAGAAATAAACCGTCTCAAAAGCAGAGATAATATCAAAAGTATTGTCATCGAAAGACATTTGAGAGACAGATTCCTGTCTTATTTCACATCTTTTATTTTCAATTTCTTCAATATTCAATTCAATAGATTTTTTAACAGATAACGAAGAATAGTCAATTCCATAGATATTAATTATCAGTCAATTCCAAAAATCTTTTAACATTAACTCCTCCACCACAGCCAATATCTAAAATAATTGATTGCTTAGAAATATCCAAATGGCCTACACCCCATTGGGCAAGGTTTTCATGATTAACATTCATATCATTGATTAACTCTTCACCTAATTTTCCTTTAGGATTTCCTGCATTAATCAATAGCTCAGGATTTTCAATGATTTTGGTTTTTTTAATGGTCATGTAAAAAAAAGTAAAATTAAATAGAAAAAAACTATTTACCGTTTTTTCCTAAATCATACAGGTTATCTATGATAATTTGGAACAAATCATCAGTTTTTAAATCAATTCTTTCATGAGGATTGTTTAAAAAGTCCAATGCCTTGACAATTACCTGATGGGAATTGTTTGACCTGTACATCAATCCGTTGTCAATGTAATACTGATCAACTGACAGGGTCTCTCCAGGATAGCATGAAATTACTGGAGTCTGCAAGATTGCTGCTTCCCTGTTCATTGTTCCACCGGCACCAATGACCAAATCACATTTTTTCATCAAACTTGAAGTGTCGACCGGAGGCTCCAAAATGGTTACATGGTCTATTCCTTCAAAGATTTCAGCCTGTTCCCTGAATCTTGGCAAAATCAGGATATTGGCATGTTCCTTTAATTCATCAACAATTGGAGATAAAACTGATTTTCTGCAGTCTGCATCAAGATATGATGCTAGTGAAGGTTCTGGCCTCATCAGAATAGTTTTCGGATGTTCCAATTTTAAATTCAAATCCTTGAAAACATCATCATTATATTTGAAGCTTTTGAAATGCATCAGCTCTGAAGTACCATTATATGGAATGATTGTGTTTGGATCAGCTCCGAATTTCATTAGTTTCCAAAAATCTATTTTTCTTGGAGTGATAATCCTATCACATAAAGGCAATGTTAATTTATTAGCAGCAAGAGCATGTTCGTTGTCTAAAACGTACAAACTAGGAATTCCTAAACCAAATGAGATTCTAGGAAGTTCTATAGAATGCTTGCTAAGGGCAACATCCACCTTTTCATCTGCTATAATGTCAACGAGATTGTATACTCTGGATGTGCTTTCCCTGAGCTTGTCATATAAGCTGACTCCATGCTTTCCGACAGAAATGAAGTCTATGTCATACATGTTCAATAGCTTATGAATATCCCCAAACTGTCTTGCGGTGACAATCAAGTCCTCACCTTCAGCTTCAAGGTATTTGATTACATCCTTAAAGAAGCGGACATGAGGAGCATTGGAAATGTCAATCCAAATCTTCAAAAAACCACCTACAATTAGTTTTGCATAGCTTCTTCAATGCAAGCAATGATTTCATCCAATCCAGTTCCTTCTTTTAAGCTGGATTTAATGACTTTAATGTTAGGATTTAATTGTTTAGCATCATTTACCATTTTATCTGCATCTGCGCCAACTGCATCTGCCAAGTCAACTTTGTTAATTACAACCACATCGGAAGTCTGGAAAATGATAGGGTGTTTTTCGACGGTGTCGTCACCTTCAGTTACACTTACAACAACTATTCTTAAGTGTGAACCTAATTCGAAGTCTACAGGACAGATTAGATTACCTACATTTTCAATTATGAGCATGTCCATGTCATCCAAAGGCAAGTCTTCAATTCCGTGTCCTACCAAATGAGCATCAAGATGGCATTCCTTACCAGTGTTCAAGCCCACTACTGGAACATTATGCTTTTCTATTCTTCCTGCATCAAATTTGGAGATTACGTCTCCTGCCAATACACCTATTTTATAATCAGTATTGTCAATGATTTCTTCAACTAAAGTTGTTTTACCGGAACCTATTGCTCCAACAAAATCAACACAGAATATTCCTTTATCATCTAAGTTTTTCTTATTTTTATCTGCTAATTTTTTGTTAGCATCCATAATATTTTTTGCTACTTCTACATCAGCCACTTGATGCATATTATCACCAATTTTTTATTTAATTATCCTCAGGTTTTTCAATAACTATATTTTTAACGACAATATCCTTACCGTTTAAAATTTCGATTGCAAAACTATCGCACTCAGGGCATTTAACCATTGGAGCATAATGGTCCTTATCGTCAATTATAGCCTTACCATGGAAGTTGCAGTCATGACAATCTATCTCCACTGGAATTTCTTCAAATACAATCTTTGCATCTTCCAATATTGTATTTTCAACCAAAACACCTAAGATAAATTCTAATTGCTCTGGATTAACCATTGCAAGTCTTCCAAGTTCAATAGTAACTTCATTGACTTCAGTTGCATTATTACTTTCAGCAGTTTCAACAACTGCATTAATTATTCCTTGAGCCATTGATAATTCATGCATTTATTTCACCTAAAAAAATAAAATATAATTTTTAATATTATATTTTTTAAATTAATATGCTTATAAATTTTTTTAAAAAGAATTGTTGCAATCAACAACATTTAAATATTTCATGAAATAAAGTATTACATATATTAATAAAGGAGTAATAATATGACTTACAAAAATAAATTCGGTTTTGGATGTATGAGGCTTCCAACAACAGACCCAGATGACCCTACAAGCATAAACCAGGAACTTTTCAATGAAATGGTTGACATTTATATGGAAAAAGGATTCAACTATTATGACACCTCATATGCATACCACAATGGAGTATCCGAGCTAGCCATAAGAAAAGCTGTCGTTGAAAGATACCCTAGAGAATCTTTCCAAATCTGTGATAAAATCCCAACTTGGGTATTAACTTCAAAAAAAGACAATGAGAAATTTGTGGGAGAAATGCTCGAAAGATTGGGAATAGAATACTTTGATGTTTTATTTATCCACAACATCAATGGCCCATGGTATAAATTAGCTGAAAACGCTGAAAGCTTTGAATGCATTAAAAAAATGAAAGAGGATGGAATAGCTAAAAAAATTGGTTTCAGCTTCCACGACAAGGCAGATTTATTAAAAGAGGTTCTTGAAAAATACGGGGACTTTTTAGATATCGTGCAATTGGAGCTTAACTACCTCGACTGGGAGGATACCTCCATTGAAGCCCACAAATGCTATGACTTGTGCGTTGAGCATGGACTTGACGTTTACGTTATGGAACCCTTGAAAGGAGGAGTGATTGTCAACCAGCCTGAAGACATCCAAAATGACTTCAAAAAATTCAATCCAGACAAATCAATTGCAAGCTTTGCAATGAGATTCTGTGCTTCACTAGATCAAGTTAAAATGGTTTTAAGCGGAATGAGCAAAATGGATGACCTGTTGGACAATTGTGACACATTTGAAAACTTCGAAGTATTGAGCGAAAGCGAAAACAAGTTTTTAGAGGAAATGGCAGAAAAATTAAGATCAAAACTTGCAGTACCATGCAGCGAATGCGGATACTGTATTGATGCATGTCCGGAAATGATTCCAATACCAGAATACTTCAGAATATACAATTCAAGTGCGATTCAACCTGAATCAAACATATACAGAGCATATTTCGATAAGTTAGCTAATGATAAAGTTCCTGCTGATGACTGTACATATTGCGGAACATGTCTGGATTACTGTACCCAACACATTGACATACCTGAAGAACTGGAAAAGTTATGCGAACACTTTGAAGAAGGTTTCTCACCTTACGGATAATCATTACAGCACTTATACAAAAAATAATGTACTTTAGTTCAACACTATACCATCACCACACATACCTTAAAAATATAATTAATTCAAGATACGATCATATTTTAGCGTTTAGTGTTTTAAAAGTGGAAATGAATAATATTTCTTGAACTATGTGTGAAGAAACTATAAAACACATATTAAAGCTAATTATCATTTAAATCGTCAGTTTATCAAATTAGAAAATTTCGGATAAAATCCAACTACACTCTCCATTCGACATCATAGATTGCTAATAGATAGTAGATTGCAAAGAAATAGCAAGCACCATACTTTCAACAGGCACAATAGCATTCCCCAAATTTAATTTGAATGTTTTTAATTGAATATTTTTTCCACATCATAAAACACCTATAGTTACAAATTATTATATTAGTGTTTTAATATTCAATATTTCCATACTAAACTATTTAAAATTTATTATTTCTAAAAATAAATATTGTTCTGTGAATATAAAATTGTTTTAATGATAAAATATTGTTTTAATTTAAAATTAGGCTATAAAAACATTTATATATTTTGATATTTAAAATATTATTTGACATCTTATGATGTTTGGTGGCATAATGCCAACCAATAGTTACTGATATTGAGAAAGGATGTGTCAAAATTTGTTTAACAGATTTATCCTTATTCAATTTTAAAAAATATATTCCCCAGTTTTACCTAAAAGTAAATTTATTTACCAACATGTGTAAAAATTGCCCAATCCTCAGGCTAGGGATGTTAAACCATCACATATTTAAATATTTTATTCCAAAAGATCAATTTTTCAGACTAATTTTCTCTTCTAAAATATCAGAAACATATCTACAATAAGCTATTCATAAATTAGTAAAAAAATATGAGCATAATATACCGCCCCAACTCACTCAGAAAATAAAAATTCACCCACCATTAAATCATAATTTAGAACTTTTTAAACCATTAAAAAACATTTTGAAAAATAAAATAAACTTTTTTTAATTTTTTATTAACCAATAATTTATACCGCAATATTTAAGACAATTCTTTAATCAACTCTCGAACCATCTCATTATTCCTATCCAATTTAGAGGCTTTTCTTGCATATTCCACGGCCTTTGGAAATACGCCGGCCATGCGATATACATATCCCATAAGTGCTGTAGCTTCGACATGGGTGTCATCTATTGATAAGAGTTCCTCAAGCAATTGGCGTGCAGTGTCATAATCTCCCTGTTCAAACAAATCATATGCTTCCTCATATAGCGTGTCAACATCATCAAAGGATTTATTGGATTTATGTTCTATGCTTTTGTGAACAAAATCCTTGCTTGCAGGTGCGAACTGAAGTTTCTGCAATAGCTGGGCTGCATTCTGGTTTGAAGGACTGATTTTTAATGCTTTTCTTGCATAATACATTGAAACATCTTCAATTCCCTGCTCATAGAGAACATGTGCCATCAGGAGGTTTGCATTCAAATCATCCGGGTCCTGAGACAGTATTTCATGAAGCAGATCCTTGGACTGGCTGTAGAGATGGTCGGAATAAAGGTCTAAAGCCTGTGAGTATAAATCCTCATCATCTTTAATAGGAATATCTTGCCTTACAACTTCTGAATTATTCTTTTTTGTTTCGTCAAGCATGTACTGTAAAATGTATTCGGTTGCCTTTTTGTGAAGGGGCTTGTTATCGTTACCGCATTTTGGTGAGTAGATACATGATGGACATCCGTTTCTGCATTTGCATCCTTTTATCAGGTCGAGTGTTGATTCCAATAGCTCGACAAAGACGTCAACTGCCTTTTCACAGATTCCTATTCCTCCTTCGTATCCGTCGTAGATAAATATTGTTGCGTCTTCTGTGTCCTTGTGGTATGCCGTTGACATTCCGCCAATGTCGAAGCGGTCGCACATCACCTGCAGCGGAAAGAGTCCGATCAGTGCATGTTCTGCTCCGTGAAGTCCTCCTTCAAAGACCTCATCGTCATCGGGATATAATCTTTTTAAGGTATCTTTTACGCTTTTGGGAATGGTGAACCATAATCCTTTTGTCTTGAATTTCAGTGGAGGCAGGTCCAGCGGATACATTCCAAGGACTCTTGAATGCTGCATTTTCTTGTATTTATAGTAGTCCTTTTTTACGTTGACCTCCCCGAAGTGTATGGTCAAATCACCGTATTGCTTTTTGAACTCCTCTGATACGACATTTACGTCAGTGTCATTTAAAACCATTGTGTGATAGTCTACGTTTTTCTTTGATACATTGACATATCCTGATTTTAAATTTACATTGTCAACGGTATAGGTTTCTCCCTTGTTGATTAGTATTGCTCCTTCATGGGCTTCACGATATACCTGTGAGCGCTCCATAGTCTCAAGCAATTGGCGATTGTTCATTATCTTAAATTCCTCTGATGAAATCTGGTCAAGTGAATGGTCAAATGCAGGATTGTCATCATACTTATAGGTATAATTGCCTGCTCTTGAAAGATACAAGTCATCCTTTTTGACAAGACTGTCCATGACATCATCTGAAATGTTGAAGTATTTCATCGCCTCGCCTTTCTTCAAAGGCAGTTCATTGGCTGCACATAAAAGATGGGCTTCCTGCAATATCGGATTTGACAAATCAATGATAGCCTTTTCCTGAGGCTTTGAGAAAAATGCCCTTGGATTATTCATATAATACTGGTCAAGCTGATTTTCAAATGCCAATAATATGGCTAGTGACTTCTGGTTACTTCGACCAGCCCTTCCGCTCTGCTGCCAGGTTGACATCATAGTTCCCGGAAAACCGGATATGATAACCGCATCAAGAGATCCTATATCAATTCCCAGCTCCAGTGCATTGGTACAGGTAACCCCCAGATATTTGCCTGATTTGAGACCGTCTTCAATTTCGCGCCTTTCCTCTGGCCTGTAACCTGCCCTATATGCGGCAATACGTGAATTGTCCAATTTACCATCTGTCAATTTTGCATCCTTTTTGGACCACATTGCAATAAGTTCCGTGATTTTTCTAGAAACCGTAAAGCATAATGTCTGAATATTTTTAAGCATCAGATAACGGAAAATGTCTGCTGTTACAACATGTATTGATGGAGCGGACGATTCGGCAGAATTTCTGTAGTTTTTAAATGGATTGAATAAAATGAAATCCTTTTCACCGCTAGGGGATGTGTCATTGTCAACAAGTGTAAATTCCTCACCGGTCAGTTTATTTGCAAGCTCCAGGGGATTTGCCAAAGTCGCTGATGATAATATAAATTGAGGCTCAGAACCATAGAAGTTAGCTATTCTTTTAAGCCTTCTGATTAGAAAAGCAACATTTGAACCGAAAACACCCCTATAGTAATGGGCTTCGTCGATTACAATGTATTTTAGATTTCTGTAGAATCTCTCCCACTGATGGTGCCATGACAAAATCAGATGCAGTTGGTATGGATTTGTCAGAATCACTCTTGACTTTTGCCTGATTCCGTATCTCTGGGACTTTGGAGTGTCGCCGTCATAGGTTCTTGGATTTATATTAATATCCAAATCACTTTCCAAATCCTTCAAGACATTCAGCTGGTCATTGGACAGTGCCTTTGCAGGATAAATGTAAAGGGCTGTTGCCTTTTCATCATCAATCAGTGAATCCATTATGGGCAAATTGAATGCTAAGGTCTTTCCTGAAGCAGTTGTTGTGGTTAGTATAACGTTTTCATCCCTTTTTATTGCCTCATAGGTATCCGCCTGATGTTCATAAAGTTTAATCTCCTTTGAATCAAGATAATCCACAATCTTGTCATTTAAGTCAGGTATTTTTTTGAAACTGGCTTTTTTAGCAGGGATTGTTTCAACATGGGCAATGTAATCCCTAAACCTGACATCATTTTTAAACGCATCAATCGGAGAATCTAACATAATAATCATTAAAAATAGTTATTCAGATAATATATTGATTAAACTTAATATTTAAATTATTCGTGTAGTGATATTACTTGTCAAATGCTCTCTCAATTAATTTATTAATAATTAAATAGATAAATAAAATATAATAAAAATTTTAGGGATTGCAATGATTAGTTATGAAGAATTTGAAGATATAGTTGTAAATATCCTGAAAAGAGATATTTCATCCAACCATGACCAAAAAAATGCTATTATTTCAAAAGAAAATGAAGGACTTTTTATTGTAGCTGGACCGGGATCTGGTAAAACAACCGTAATTGTGCTTAAGATATTGAAATACATATTTGTCGATGATGTCAAGCCGAATGAAATTCTTGCAACGACATTTACCAAAAAAGCGGCTGATGAACTGTATTCACGTATTCTTGGATGGGGAGATGAAATAAAAAATCACCTCATAGACAATGCAGGAGATGATTTCGATTTATTGATGGCAATCAACAGGATTGACTTCAACCAGATAACCCTCGGTACAACAGACAGTATTGCCCAAGAGCTTTTGCGTGTCCATAAGGAACCCGGCACCAACCAGGAGGAAGTCATTGAGGAATTCGTGGCAAAATTTGCTATGGTCAAGATCCTATTGAAGGACAATCGTTACCTTGATGAAAATCTTAGGGGATATCTTTCAAGCTTTACAAAAAAGGAACATCTGAAAGAAGCTTCACAAATGAGTGAAGTTCTTCTTGAAATGAAAAACAGAATGTATTATGACCAGATTGATATTGGAGAGTTCTATAATAATGTGGGTGAAGGAAGCGGTGCCCAAATAGCTCTTGACTGTATCAGGGATTATGAGAATGAACTGAAAAACAGAAACATCATTGACTTTACAATGCTTGAATCCAAATTCCTTGATTTTTTAAGAAACGATAAGCTTGATGTCTTTCTGGATGATTTGAAAATCATTCTAATCGACGAATATCAGGATACGAATCTGATTCAGGAAGAAATCTATTTTACAATGGCCCAGTCAGCCATTGCCAATGGGGGAAGCATTTCTGTTGTAGGTGATGATGATCAGTCACTTTACCGTTTCAGGGGAGCTACAGTTGATTTGTTCACCAATTTCAAGTCAAGAGTGAAAGAAAAGCTTGGAGTTGAAGTTACCGAAATCAATTTAAGAACAAACTACCGTTCCAGCGAAAACATCATCAATCACTGCAACAGATTTGTTGAAATTGACCGTGAATTTCAAAATGCAAGGGTGGAAAACAAACCTAAAATCGAATCTCCTGAACTTGAAAAGAACAACATGCCAATTTTAGGACTTTTCAGAAACAATCCTGAAATACTGTCAAAAGACATTGCCAAATTAGTTGGTGACCTTATCAATAAAGGAGAGACCACTTTAAAGGTAAACAGGATAATTGATGATGAATACTTCAGAAAGCTTGAAAGATGCAAAACTCCTGAAGATTTAAGTGCCTTAAGAAAAGAATCCTCCGAAAAGGCAAGGGGTAAAAAGCCAATAACAATCAGATTGGATGAGCAGGAAGGTTCAGCATCAGATATGGCAGTGCTGACATATTCACCGAAGGAAATGAAATATGGAACTCCTACATTAAACGGCCATATCAGAAGACAGCTTAAAAAATTAAAGCCATCCATTGAAGTGTTCAATCCTCGGGGACGTGACCTGCAGGAAATTAAGGAAGTGGCAATATTTTGTGGATTGATGCTTGAATGCATTGACCCTGAATCAAAAATTCAGAATTCAGATAAGCAGCTTCCACTGCTTGGATCAAGAAACATGCAGCGCTGGAGATATCATGCCCGTGAATACATCAAACTGAATCCTGAGCCTCATGAGCCATTTGATTTGAATACTTTTGTCATTGACTGGCAGAGAAGAAATCCTAGAGGATATGATTCCTGGCCTAAAAGAGCCAATCTGATGGAACTTGCATATAAGCTGGTGACCTGGCTGGATTTCCTGCAGGAAGATGCAGAGGGCGTAGTGTATCTTGAAGCAATCACCCAGTCCATTACACAGACAGGATTTTTCAACAAATATTCTGCTAACATTGTCTTTACCTCACCTGAAGAAGAAAGACTATCCATTCTTGAGGCCATCTGGAATATTTTCCTGCCGATAGCGACAGGAGACGTTTCAATAGAGGAGTCACTGCTTGAAACATTACCTACAAACAGACTGAACATAATGTCCATTCACCAGTCCAAGGGTCTTGAATTCCCTCTGGTCATTGTTGATGTGGGATCCAAATTTAAAAACAACAATGTCAAAACCCAGGATTTGAGATTCCCTAAAAAGGAACCTGACTATACGATTATGGAGGAAACCATACGCAAATACAGTGAACTTGGAGATGAAGACAGAAGTGAAAAGGACAAATCCTTTGACGATTTGACAAGACTTTATTTTGTGGCATTTTCAAGAGCAGAGCATATTCTGATATTAGTTGGCCTTTACAGTGCCATTGACGGCTATAACTATAAGCAAAAGCACAAGTCAATACCTAACATTGCTTTGGGATGGAGCAGAGACGAACATCAGAAAGGATTTAAGGAAATTTATTTAGTATAAAAGGTGATTAAATGAAGTTGTCATCAAAATCAAAACCATATATGATACCTGAATACAGCTTAACCGGAGATTTACTATCATATCTAACTTGCGGACTGCAATACAGATACCAGAACAAGGGAACGCTACCCCCATCAATGCCGGTTCAGCTATGGTTCGGCGAGTTCATTCATGGAGTTATGGAAGAGGCATATCTGGAATGGGAAAGCAAAAAAACAGAATTTCCATGGGATTGGAAAAAAGACATCAGACCTATTGAAGATATTATCGACAGAAGACTTCAGGTTAGGGGACTTTACCCTCCAGCCAATCATTTCTTTACAATAAATCATCCGGATAGCGAACTGACAATCGATGATTTGAACGAATATGACCATAAGAAACTGGCCAGCGCAAGAGCAGAAAAGGCAATAAACGTTTGGGGAGCAGATTTATTCCCATTGATGGACTCTGCAGAAGTATTGATTAAAGGATTAAGGGATATGCCATACACCAAAAATGACAAGCGTTCAAAATATTATGGTATCAATGGAGTGATTGACGTTTTGAGTCTGGTTAACATAAAAGACGACAATAAGATAGTCAGATACCTGAAGGAAAATAAGGAGTTCAATAAGCTGGCTGAAAAATATGGTGATGACGAATATGAAATCATCATCGACTATAAGGGAATGAAAAGACCTCCGAATGATGTGAAAGGAAGCAATAATGAAAATTGGGATTATCATGAAAGGCAAATCCTAACATATTCCTGGCTTAGGCAAAAGCAGGAAGATAAAAAACCGATTGCCGGAATAATATTTTATTTAAATGAGCTTGTCCCATCAATTGAGGATTTGAAACTGATAAAAGATGATATTCATTATCATCTGACTGATGTCGGCGACAGCAAGGAATATGAAAAAGACATTGAACTGATTGAAAACTGGCAGGATGATGATGAAATGCCGAAATTGTCTGAAAAGTTCAAAATTGACAGATCAATCAGAATAATTCCAATTGATGATGATAAAATCAATGAGGCTTTAGAAAAATTCGATGATGTTGTTGAAAAGATAGAAACATCCATCATAAAGGAAATCAACGGGTCTAAAATACAGGATGCATGGAGTGCAGAAGGTGAAGAAAGAACCTGTTCCGCATGTGATTTTAAAACATTCTGTAAGAACAACAAGAATAAAACAAAAGACTTTACAATTCCATGAATTTATATACAGAACATATAATCCAATTACTACGTTAAAATCTGTTTTTTCATCGAGGAATATTAGCTGCGACATCGGTACACATTAGGAATGTTTCAAAACTCCAAATGGTCACCAAAACTACAAAAAATAGGATTATACAAACCACTAAACATGATAAAATACAAATCCGAATGGTATGGAAAAACATTCATACAAATAGACAGATTTTATCCATCAAGCCAAAGATGCAACATCTGCGGATACCAAAAAAACGACCTAACACTCAAAATACGAGCATGGAAATGCCCAATCTGCGGAACACACCACCACAGAGACCTCAACGCAGCAAAAAACATCTTAAACGAAGGACTAAAAATACAAAATCAAATAAATGTATGAAAAAATATTTTTTTCACCGAACCCGTAAGTCAACGGGAGATAGCTTGGTAAATCTTAATACACAAGTATTAACAGCCCAAGAATAATTTTACAAAAATGGTACAAACATTAAGTAAAAGACTATAGATGTCAGTGAAGAATCCGTTAAAATTTACATTAAAGATTTAGGCGTTAAAACTGGAGATACTTTCAGTTTTAAAAATGAGACCGGATTTGACAGAAAACTGGATTACACTGAAGTAATTGGATTGAACAGTAATTTAATTACTATTAAAAACTAAAAAAAACAGATGAAAGATTTTATTTTAAATTTTTCATCTATAATTGTTTTATCCAATATAGCTACCTAAAACCTTCTAGCAATATAAATAGCATTAATAAAAGCGATAACACTCATCAAATTTTATCATCCAATAAGAAATCCAAAATATTCATATGTTTTATTCCATCATGAGACATGTCAAATTCATCGGTTGATATGACATATTTAGGATAATTGTCTTTAACCATAAGCAATGGTCGAAATTCCCTTTCGATTGTATCCTCACTTGTCAATTCCCTTGTCACCTGAACATAGATCTTTTCACCCATCTTTTTGCAGACAAAATCAATTTCATAATCCCCAACACATCCGATAGTTATTTCATAGCCTCTTCTTAAAAGTTCAAAATAAACAATATTTTCCATTATTTTGCTGTTGTTGAGCTGATTTCTTCCAATACGTACCTGATTGAATCCTTGATCAACACAATAATACTTTTCGTTAATGGATAATATTTTTTTGCCTTCAATATCTTCTCTTTGTACTTTATATAATAAACAGGCATTTGTCAGATAATCCAAGTAGTTATATACTGTTTTTGGTGAAACCTTGATTTTTTCTTTTGTACGCAAGTAATCGGAAATACTTTTTGAAGAAACAATTTTTCCAGTACTATCCAGTATAAAATCAACTATTCTTGTAAGTAAACTGGTATCCCTAATGCTAAATCGCTCAATAATGTCTTTTAAAAATATTGAATTGAAAATATCATTTAAATATTCTGTTTTATCTATTTCAGATTCAAGAGACAATAGAAATGGAAATCCTCCATATGTCAAATAATCTGTGAATGCTTTTTTATTTGGAGATATTTTTTTATAGTCCAGATATTCCTTAAATGAAAATGGATACATTTTGATTTCCATATATCTGCCAGCAAGATGAGTGGCCAGTTCACCTGACAATAATTTTGAATTAGAACCTGTCAAATAGATATCACAGTCATAATCCACTCTAAAACTGTTGATTGACTTTTCCCACTCATCAACATTTTGAATTTCATCAAAAAACAAATAAATTTTACCTTCAATATCTTTTGTCAAATCCCTTACAAACAGATCCAATTCACGAGGATTTGAAACATTCCTGTATTTTGCACTTTCAAAATTGATTAGAATTATGTTATCTTTGTCTATTCCCCTACCTATCAGTTCATTTATAATCAAATTAAACATATAAGACTTACCACAACGTCTTACACCAACAATAACTTTAATGATATCCTTATCAATCAATGAAGAAATCCTATTCAAATATAAATCTCTTTTTACCATACTAATATTTATGAAATTATTAACATATAAGTTTATGTTTTCTTAATAATAAAAATTATAAACTTATATAAATATTTATTTAATAATAAAAAAATTATAGTAATATAAGTTAATAAATTTATAAAAAAATTTAAATTAGAATAAAATAAGTTATCAATTGATAATAATAAATATAGCTGGGTTCATTGACTTCCTTTACAACATCACTCTCTTTAATCAGCAAAGGTGAGTCAGAATTATGCAACTTTTGCTTTTTCATGTTGGCGTTGGCATAATACACTTCAAATTGTCTACTACTTTTAGTGAAATTTATTCTATATCCTACAAAATGAAAAAATCAAAACTCAATAATTTCTGCCAATACTCAAAGCATTTAAAAAAAAAAGCAAATGAGAGATAGACTCTCATTGTTTTTTAATATTTTTATTTTTTATCCGCAGCGTTTGAATTAAAATAGCTACTAACACTATGGCTAATGCATACATTACGGATGCCATTGCATTCTGAATAATTATATCCGCAGTATTGACAACAATACTATCTTGTCCTTCTATAGTATCCAATTTTTGGAAGTGATCATAGACCTCCTGATGGAATTGTTCATCTCCTGAATAAGCGGGCGCATAAGTATCAACTGCAGTACTGATACCGCCCATTACTCCAAGGATTAGAATTATTCCAATGATTGCTGTACCCATTGATGAACCTAATGTCTCACCAGTTGAAATAATACCAGATGCATTATTTTGGCCTTCAGCAGGAACATCGAATAATGCAACATCCGATGCTAAAGCCATCATAAAACCAAGACCTACCCCAAGTAAAAACTGTCCCGGAATTAAATCCAGCACGTTTACATTTAATTTAAATTGATAACTTAAAATCAGACATCCGACAATAGATATTATACATCCTATTGCCATGAGCGTCTTGTGATTCAGTTTTCCTATTAGTTTTGGAGCAGTCAATGAAAAAATAAACAAAGCCATAACAAACGGAAGTGAAGCCAAACCAGTATCGAATGGATTTAACTGCAATACACTTTGGAAAAACAGAACCATTACAAAAAATGTTCCAGATATTATAATATTATATAATAACTTAATAGATGTACCCACACGCAAATTTTTGTCTCTAAATAAATCAACATCAATCAATGGCACCTTGCCTGACCTTTTTCTTTTGAGTTCATACCATATAAAGATTGCCAGGACTATTAATCCCAAAATTATCTCAGTTATGCTGGTAGCAACATCCTTAGTCAGAGACAAAATACCATGCACAAGCAAAAGAAGACATATACCGGAAAGTATAGCACCAATAATATCAAGATCGCTTTTAGATTCAGTAGGTTTAAAATCAGGTATTTTATTTTGCATTACTAAAATAAATAAAATGAATATTAATTC
>SUTF01000007.1 GCA_015063005.1 Methanobrevibacter millerae | reverse complement strand
AATCTTAATACACAAGTATTAACAGCCCAAGAATAATTTTACAAAAATGGTACAAACATTAAGTAAAAGACTATAAATTAAACAAATCATTTTTCATGAAATTATTCAATTCCTCTTCTCTCAACACAATTCTTAAATAATCAAGTGATCCCAAAATGAAAACTCTATTGTAATTGATTTCAAAATTTTCAAATAATTTAATGTTTTTAATGATTTTACCTTTTAGATTATTTTTAAAATCATTTAAGGCATTCACTTGAATAATATTATAAAGTGATTTATTTGTTAATTTAAATCCTTCCACATCATGGAATGATTCTTCAACAATTTTTGATGAAATGTGAGGTTTAATTTCAGCTAATTTTTTAATTGCAAAATCAAGAGAAATATTTTCATTTAACTTTTTGTAAAATAATATAGTGGATGCAGATTCCAGATAATCAAGGGATTTATCTTTAATAAACTGTTTCATTGATTTGGAATCGAAATCTTGAATTTTTAAAGGAGAATAATTAAATAGATTATTTGAATAATAATCATCGGCTAAATTTGAAGAATATGGGCCATGAATGTAAAGATCATATGAATATGAATTATTCCATCCAAAATATTCTGCTAAAAAAACAAGTTTTTGAACCATGATTTTAAAGTTCAAACTAGATTCAACTTTATGTTCAAAATCTTTGAAATCTTCAAATCCTAGTTCCTCTTGCATGGTATTCAAAAAATAGACAAGATAATGTTTTTCATTTATTTGATAATCTCCTAAAGTAACAGTGATGCGTTAATAACTATTATACACCACATAATATTTAAATTTTACAATACAATCTATAATTTTACACATAAAAATTTCATATTTGCATTACAATATATTATTTGAAGTAATATTTATAGGTTATATGATGCATAAAGTCAATATTGCTTTTATTTTGTAATTTTACATTCATTAAGTAAAATTCAGATGTTTAAAAAAAATAGTTAATCCCCAATTAAGGGGATTTTAAAAAATTAGCTGAAGCTTTCAATGACACGTTTTCCAAGATTTAGATTATCTGTCCAGATACTGTACATATATCTGTCACCATACCACATCACATAATTAGGATATTCTGGATATCCATTCATATTAAGCATTCCCCATCCATTGTAATATCCAAGGAAGCTCGCACCGTAATTATTAACGTAATGGGTTAAGAGGGCATCTCTGAAAGATGAATCATAATCTGACTTATCGTACTGCACATCAAATTCCACAAGTCCTTCGTCATAATATATGTAAAATGAATCTAATGGCTGTGTTTCACCCGGTGATTGATATACGGTTACTGATGTTGGAATTGTCAGCTTATGCCCCATACGGCAGTTATATTCAGTGACAGGAACATTGATAGTGATTGTATTTGAAATGGATAGTTGATTATATGTTGCGGTTATGATGTATCTTCCACCACCTAAGTTAATATTTAAGCGGGCCACACCATTGGCATCGGTTTCTCTGTCATATAATACTCCATTGATGTTGAACTGTACAGTCTGGCCGGCATAACGTCTGCCCTGACCGTCAAGAAGCGTTGCCTCATATCTTGTTCCATCCTTATATTCCATTACGATATTCTTTCCGGACAAAATGCTTAACACACGGACATTGTTTGACACCATCATTCCGTTATATATTGCAGTTATTACGTAGTTTCCAGGCTGGAGGTTGATGTTCATTCTGACATGGCCTGTTGAATCTGACTGTCTTGTATAGAATACTCCGTTTATGTTGAATTCAACTGAAACACCAGCTTTAACAGGATTTCCCTGATCATCCAATACCTTGATGATGTATTGTGAATCGTTTCTGTAGTATTTGGTCAGGTCACGGTTTTCTATGATTGTAGGCTTTACCGTAATGGTATTTGAGTACATCTCACCATTTGATGGGTTTTCTGCGGTGATTGTGTATGTCTTAGGTTCAAGATTTATGTTTAGGCGTGCAATTCCTGAGGCATTGATGTCCCTTTCATAGAACACTCCGTTTATGTTGAACTTTACCTTTTGGCCGCTCAATGGATTTCCGTTTGAGTCAAGCACCTTTATGTAGTATTGGCTTGCGTTTCTAAACATCTTTGTCAGGTCATTTCCCTCAAGGGTTGACTTTATCCTGACGGATGATGTTACCTTTTCCTCACCATATTCAACGTCTGCCTTATAGTCTCCGGCAGGCAGATTGATTGCCATTGATGCAGTTCCGGTTGAATCAGTTGTTCTTTCATAAACTTGACCATTTATGGTTATTTTGACCTTTCCATCAGCTATTGGCTTAGCATCGATGCCTTTAAGGGTGACGACAAATCTTTCAGGTCCTTTATAGTATTTGGTAATGTCTGGCGCATCAATAATAACTTTACTTTCTTTCAGGGTTACTTTAGATGATGCCTGTGAAGACTTATAGTTAGTGCTTCCATCATATGTGGCCTTTACATCATATGTGTTGTAGTCAAGGTTGGTGACCGTTGTTGTAGCCTTTCCATTGATTATGTTTGCAGTGTAGTCTTTATTGTTTATGTTGAATTTAACTGAGCCTGATGCATCTGACGGATTGATAGTGGCTGTTAATGTAGCTGTCTTGTCAGCTGACTGTGAAGCTGTAAGTGTCAGGGAAGTGCTTAGCTTATTGATTGTGATTTTTGAGATGGTTGAAACTTCATTATATGTAATGACTGCATCATATTTGCCGCTGTTTAGGTTTATGGCAAGTGAAGCCTTACCTGATGAATCAGTAGTTCTTGTGTAGTTTGCATTATTGATGTTTATAAGCAATTGAGCATTAGCTATTGGCTGGCTGTTTTCAGTCAATGTAATTTGAAGACTTTCAGATCCTCCATAATTCTTAGTAACATCCGGAGCATTAATTTTAATATTTATTGGAATTACTACTACATTGTCTCCTTCAATTGCAATATCATTGTGAAGAGCAGTGTTGTTGTTTTCAAAGACATCATATTTGAGGACACCATCATCACCAAACCAGTAGATTGCACCACCTATATCAGTAGCAATGTTTTTGACGAAATTTGAATTAATGAGATTGCCGTCATCTCCACCCCAGTTGATTGCTCCACCATTTACAGCATTATTTTCTGTGAATGTTGACTTTTCAATGGTTGTTTTATCGCCGCTTACTTTTATTGCTCCTCCGTTAAGTGCACTGTTTTTATCGAATTGGCAGTTTATCACATTATCGTTTATTCCATCAATATCTATTGCACCACCGTTCAATGAAGCTGTGTTGTTTATGAATTTGGAGTCTTTGACTGTCACCTTATCCCCATATAATCTGATGGCTCCACTGTCAAATGCATTATTGTTTTTAAATTCTGATTTGGATATTATACCATTGTTTCCACTCCAGTAAACTGCACCTGCACTATTTAATGTTGATACTTTGCAGTTTGTAAATGTTGAGTCGCTTAGCTCACCACTGTCTCCGCTCCAGTAAACAGAACCACCATCTCCACCGGCATAACTGTTTTTAAAATCACAGTTAGTTATGATACTGTCATCACTCTTCAGATATACATCAGCTGCACCATATCTTCCAGTGTTGTCCATAAATTTGGAGTCTTTTATTGTTACATTTGTTGCGTCGGTAGTTACTGCTCCATAATTTCCAGTATTGTTTTTGAATGTACAGTTTTCTATGACATCTGCAAGATCATTGTTCAAATAGATTGCAGCTCCGAGGTATGGAACTTCATTGTTTTCAAAATTGGAATTTCTAACTTCAATTCCTTCTTCACTGACTGAATAGATTGCACCACCATGATTGCTTCCAGTTGATTTGGTTACACGATTGTTTGTGAATGTTGAATAGTCTATTGTTGCAGCACCCCATGAATCTATTTTAATAGCACCACCTCTATACTCGGCATAATTATCATCAAAGATGCAGTCAAATATTCTTAAGTTACAGTAGTTAATACTTATTGCTCCTCCTTCAAGTGCATAGCACTCTTCAAAGCTGCTTTCAGATACTATACTGTCAAAGCCTGTGTGGACTATGGCTCCTCCAAGGGTAGCATAGTCATGAAGAAAAGTACATCCAGTCAAAAGGCCATCGTCATTTGACCAGTAGATTGCCCCACCTGCACTGTTTGCATAGTTTCTCTCGAAATTACATGAATCAACAGTAACACCATCAGCATCTACTGAAAGAGCACCTCCGTCACCTTCATCAAGAGCATAATTCCTGTAAAAATCTGATGATGTAATAGATAAGCATTCACCGTTTATGCATATTGCTCCGCCGTATCCGTATTCATCAGTTGCATTGTTGTGGTTGAATTTGCAGTGGTCAACATTACCGTTTGTTCCCTGCCAGTATATTGCTCCTCCTGCAAGAGCAGCATTATATTCAAGAGTACATTCATCGATACTTCCTGAATCTCCATTCCAGAGTATTGCTCCACCATTACCACTTTCACTATACCCCTTTATTAATGTAATACCTATTAAAGTGACATTTGATGCTTCAATATCAAATATTCTTGATAATCCTTTTCCATCAATCGTATAGTCATTACCTTTTATCGTCAATGCCTTGTTGATTTGAATTCCATCACTGTCAAATCCCTCATCATATGCATAATTCTTATCCAAGTTAATTGTACTTCCCTGAACGGCACTATCTATTTTGATTTGAAGATCGCTGAATGTTCCTGTACCAGCAGCTATTGCAGAACTATCTGTTGAATTAAGAACTGTAGCATCTGAGTTTACATCGCTTGCGGATACACATCCAATCGACATGATGAATATCAGCAAACTCAATATTATCAGTTTTTTCATGTTATCAATTCCTTAAATAAAAAAGCCGTTAAATTAACGACTTAAAGACTTATGCTTTTTTGTATGTGTCGGAAACCTTTTTGAGGACATCCAGATTGTCGCCCTGGATTTCTATAAGTTTTCCTCCATCGATTTGGGTCAGGATATAACCGGTCAGGTTTTCGTTGTTTGAAGTTGCAGTGTTAAGGTCGATTATTGTCCAGTTTCCATATGTTCCGCCCAATGTAGCTCCATTGTCATTTACCCAATTTTTTGCGTATTCAGATCCGGAACTTACCATTTGGGATCCTGTGGAAACATCCACTACAAAGCTTGAATTTTTTGTACTGATGATATATGATGTTGTATCGATACCGTTGCTTGATGTATTGAAGTTAGTCATTGTAGCATTTGAATCAAAATCCAATGTAAATCCGTCAAACTTGTATGTCTGGTTTGTCACTTCAGCCGGCTGGCCGCCTAAAAAGTCAAAGATTCCTGCACTTGCAACGTTCAAACAGCTAACGACAGCTATTAAAACAACAAATAGCACTAAAATTTTTTTAATATTCATATTGTCTCACCAAAAATGTTTATTGAAAAATAAGGGATAGTTAAATATGGTATATATGCAGGGAGTTTGGATAAAAAGAGAAAATCATTGAAAAAACAGTCTGCCTTTCTTTTCATTTTAGGCAACATTATTTGTAAAGCTTTGAACATTTTTTCGCACGAATAGGTTAAAAGCTTAAAATATAAAAATAATTTTCTATTCATTAAACAACCTCACTAATGCATATATGAACATATATGAACATTTGTATATAAATATTACTAAATGATTTTTATTTTAAAAATATTTTATTTGTTTTATAAATTATTTTAAAAATTATTTGAATAATACAAAAATATATTCAAAAATTGTTTAAATGAACATTTAAAATTAAAAAAATTAAATGATTAATTTTCTGATTTCTTCTGTTAACCGGTCGTCGAACTGCTTTTGTGACGGTGCAATGTTTCGGTAGAATTCCTGCTCCACCGAAACTATTTTCGGTTCAATCTTGACATAAAGGCCATCGCCCAGAATGTCATCTATGACCATAAGTGCCTTTCTGATATAGCCTTCGTATGATTTGATTAATCTTTCATCACTTAGAATATAGTCAAGAATGATCAATATGGATAGAATGTCTGCAAGTTCGATGTTTGGATAGCCGAAGTACTTGAGCTCGACTATGAGCTTTTCGAGAAGAACCCTGAAATAGGGTGACGGCCTGAGCGTCAGAAGCTGCTTTAGGTAAAAGTCAATTATCCTAACACAACCTTTCATACAAAAGAGCCGTCACTATGCAGTCCGGGTCAATCAACGGCATTACATATTCATCCTTATCCTTGAACTCTTCTATAATTTCATCAAACATTTCTAATACCTCCAGATGATATTTATGAAACTTGATTTATAAGTAAAAAGTCCAAGAGCATTTGAACAGTATTACAGCCAGAAGAAATAGTATCTTGTGGTGGGCTTGTTTGACCTTTGATAGTCCTCATATTCAAGCTGAGCTTCCTTGTCAGACAGCTGCTGTTTGTAATCCTCCAAGGCACTGTTGAGCTGGTTTGCAAAGTCATTGGCAGACATTGTCTGGGCAGGAGTGTTTGCTATCATGTTTGTGATGTCGTCATTGACATAGGTGTCGTTAAAGCATACCAGAAAGATTTTGTCTGCAGTTGCAAAGTATACTGTGGTGTAGTCCTTTGACTGGTATTTGTTCGGTATTACAACAGCGTCATGGCCTGCAATGCTTGTGTGCTGGGCAGACTTTGCGTTGACTATATCGTCCCCATAGTTCAAACGGAGGTTTTTGTAGTCATCCAAAGAAAGAATCCTGAATGTAAAGCCGCTTTGATATACATATGAGGATTCCTTTACGGTTCCGTGTTCATACTGCTGCGGAATCTGAAAGTCCACACCATTTATCGTTACGTTTTGGGCTGAAGCCACTGGAATGAAAATCACAAGAGCCAATATGATTATAATAAGCTTTCTCATGATTATCAATTTATACACAACAAATATATAAAGCTATTTGAAAAGATATTATCATGAAAATTTTTCTCAATTATGATGATGAAAACACCGAATCTTTGAAAATAAGGGATGAAATTTCAAGAATCTGTGAAGTTATAGCTGACATTGGCGATGCTGATTTGACAATATCAATTGGAGGCGACGGCACATTTCTAAAATCTCCCAAGGACAAGCCATTGATTGGAATTAACACAGGAACCCTAGGTTATCTTACTGAGATTTCACCAGAAAACATTAATGATGCCCTTGATGACATCACTAAAGGAAACTATTATATTGAAAATAGAATGATGCTTGAAGGCGAAGTGATTAGGCCAAACGGTGATGTTTTAAAGATTCCTCCTGCATTAAACGAGATTGGACTTTCAAAAAACGCATTCGGAGTTGTCAGATTCAACGTCAATGTAAACGGAAAACTGATCAATTCATATACTGCCGACGGGATTTTGCTGTGCACACCTACAGGATCAACCGCATACAACCTCTCATGCGGAGGGCCAATCGTTGATCCGACTGCCGAAATCATTACATTAACTCCAATAGCGCCCCATTCAATACTAAACAGAAGCATTGTTCTTTCAGATAAGTCAATCGTTGAAATTGAAATAACCGAACTTAGAGAGAATACCTCAGCATATGTACTCTATGATGGAAAGCCTATTGAAGCTTTAAACGGCGATATAATAAGAATCAGAAAGTCAGATGAAATAACAAAAATAATAAAATTGGAAAATGGAAGTTTCATTGATACCGTGCGTGAAAACATTAACTAGCATCTATCCCATTTTCTGCATATCTTCAACCGTATAGCAGCCGTCATCACCTGATTTTGCAAGCATTATCTGGAATGTGCATATTTCATTAAGGAACTCATCTGAAAAAGTCCTGTGTGAGTACTCCTCCACTGCACGATTGAACTGGGAAGACCTTCTAAGCAAGTCCAACCTGATTAGAGACATTGTCTCATTGTCTTCGGATATCTCATCGATGCAAAGCTTTCTGATTTCACATGCATTTTTATCGTCCCCCGCATCATCGCATGCCCATGAGCAGTTCAATAAAGGATAGTACAAATCTTCAGTGTTGCCGCTTTGCTTTAAAATTAGATATTCTTTGTAGAATTTTTCTGCAAGTCCTTTTTCAAATTCAAAATCAATGTTTTGATATGTATCGCTTTTGAGAAATTCCAAAGTTATTTCTGGGCTTTCGTCAAAGTCACGTGCAACGTATCCGCATTTGGGACATTCATGAATCCATGCATTCATTGTGCTTCTCATCATTTCCGGCGGCCTTGTATCCAAGTCGCTTGAACCGCACTGGTTTGTTGAAAGCAGTACATAGTCTTCAAACTCCTTTGAGCATACCGGACACTTGAATGGATATGGGTTAATTTGAGTCATTATTTTTCACCTCATGCATATATAGAAAAAAACAGGTATATAAACATATCTTATGCACAAGGTGTGGACGATGGTGAACTATTCTTCACCATCATCTTCTTCTTGTTCTTCTTCAAAAAATGAATATTCGATTTTCTGTTCGTCACAATATTTTGATATATTAGCCAAAATTCCGACAATAGCGTCTTCAGCAAAGTCCTTAGGGAAGTAATAGACTACCGGAGTGATGTCATTTACGGCATTTATCACAAGATAATTTGCCTCAGGCATGACAACGCTTTGGGTATTGTAAAGCGCAATGTCATCCAATATGTCATCACTTGAAATAACAATCTTTACTTCAGATGTGTCGTATTTTTCATTGAGGGATGAGATTATGTCTTCATCTGTCATTTCGCTTTTTTCAAGATCTAGGTCGTTGAGCTTATCCTTAAATAATTGGGCATTGTGCAGTTTTTCCTGGATTTCTGATAGTTGCTGTTTTAAATCTTCCTCATCCTTCAAAAGGGAGTTGATGAATGCTTCACTGCCATTGTTGAAGTTTTCATATAACTCCAATACTTCACGAGCTGATAATATTGAGCTGTTTTTGAAAAATTCTTTGGTGTGTGCCTTTACGCGTATGCTTAGAGGTCTTAACTTTTCCTTTTTGACCTTTATTTCATTGTCATCGAAAGGCATGAATTCACGTCCGATTTTGTGGAGTGATTCCAATCTTTCACGAAACATTTCTTCAAATTCTTCGCGAGGCAATTCATCAGGGAACTTCAATTCAAATTCACCAGGTCTGAATGATCCTCCGAATTTTTCATTTCCAAATCTGAATTCTTTTGGGTTTTTATCTGTCATACATAAAACTCCTATTAGTTTACATTTTTCAAATTTGTGTACACAATTAATAGTAGGATGTCATAGTATATAAATGTTTGTATTCATAATTAAAAAAAGTATACTACATGTAGAAAAATAAATTCGAAAATAAAAAAAGTATACATTATTTCAAACTCGAAAGCAAAGACAATAGCGGATAGTTATAGTTAAATTTATGATCTGAGGACGATAGATGATTTAATTTTAAAAAAAGATTATTAAAATCCGAAATCAGTGAATAACTTCGAATTTTATAACTATAATGATGGGTAAAGTCCCTGTGTTATGCAGATTATAGTAATAGCCCATATGATTAATGCAAATACAATAATGAATTTTGCCTGCTTTTTAAGGAAGGGATTTTCCCTTTGGGTAAAAAAGATAACTATACCTGCAATTATTCCAACTATTGGAGATAAAAATCCGAGAATGTATCCTACAAGTGCAATGATGATTTCTTTTGTTTCAGCCATTATCTCACATCAATTTTTAGGTTTAATATAATTGCATCTCATTTTCCAAAGCCTTTGCTTCCTGACGGTTCTTTTCCTGTTCCTCAGCAGGGGATAAATCCAACGGTCTTGTAAAGAAAAGGTCAATATCATTTATCACTTCACAGATTGACATATGCAGAAGCTCCTTTAAAGCCAGAGATTTCTGGATGTCTGTCATTTCTTCATCACAATAGATTTTTTCTTTATCGGAATTGTAGTCATCGATTATTTTTTTCTCATCCAACTGCTTTTCCAGAGTGTCCCTGTCATACTTCTCGTCGCTTAAAATCAGAAAATTGATTAATGATTCTTTTTCTTGTGAAAAATCCTTTCCCGGATTAGCAATGACGTTTCTAAAGTACATGTTGACTGACTGGAAGATGTCTCTTGCCTCGCGTCCGTCAAGCAAATCTCCTGATATAATGTCGAATGCTGATGAGATGTAGTATGTATTGTCCTTGAATCCGGTTTCAAAAGTAAGTTCAATCTCCTCATCACCCACATACTGAATCAGTGTAAAGTCTTCGCTGTTTTCAAAAGTCTCTTTTGTCAAATCACCATCTTTAAGCTTATAGTTTGCCCCAGGAGCTTTCAATGTCCTGTTGATTTCCTCAATGAAATCCAGGGTAATCGGTGTAAAGTTAGTATCGCTCATAATATAATCTCCATAATAATATTCTATAATCATTGGCTAATGAACTTTTTCCTCTGCGTTTCGATGAAATTGTCGACTTCCAATTTGATGTCATCAAGAGAAACTGCCGGTTTAAGCTCAATCATTGCATTCAATGCTATCAAAACACCAATGGCCTCGGCCATGAATATGTTTTTAAAGCTTATTGTGTGGTATGAAATCTTAAAGTTTCCGTTTAAATGCTGCTCGATTTTAAAATTGGGATTGATGAAGCTGGGATTCATGTCGCTGATTAATTCAGCCCCTTCATTTAAATCCTCAAAGGTCAGTTCCTTTTTATATTTATCCAGAAAATCGAAATGAACTGGGTATCTTGAGTCTTCAAAGTACTTGTCAACAAGAAGATATGCCACAAATACCTCCATATCCGAAATCTGATACTTGATACTGTTCAATACGAATTCCATTATACCACAACTATGAACACATAGGATTTAGAAAGATTTTTGAAATAACATCCAATTTCTGCATCAGTTTTATATAAGCAGAATCAATATCATCAATCATATCCATTATGCCATTATCATATGTATATCTATCCACATTAATATTAACTAGCAATGTTTCTTCGGAAGTTTCAAAATCCCTGTTAATTGATAATATGAACTCCCCATTGGGAAAATTTAATTTTAAATGTGCTTTAAGTTCATTTAAAATAATTATTAAATTAGGATTTAGTTCAATGAATTTTTCAACTTTGAATTCATTCCTTAATTGATAAAAATCCTTTAATTCATTAAATTCTTTGCTATCCATGATATCATTTCCACCCATACCTACTTAATGAAGATCTTAGATATTCTTCCTCATTTTTCAAAGATAATTCCATTGCAATATCCAGGAACTTTGACCAATTAAACATGATAAACACCACAATTACAATATAATATATCTTTAATTACTTAAATAAATTACGATATTACCCCATACAATATTATAAAGTCATAGCAATATTTATATCATAAGATAAAAAATTTAAGAGATAATAAAAAATTTATCCATCCCTAATGAAAAATTTTGAATTATAGTATTTTACCAAATTATTGTGCTGGATTTGGTAAAAATTCTTGGGCTATTACACATTTAGTAATGTAAGGATTACCAAGCTATCTCCAGATTACTTTCCGGTTTGTTAATATTATTAACAATTATACTTAGGCAATATATAATATAAGTAATTTTTTAATTGATATAAATCATATTACTTTATATAATTTGTTTTTTTTCAGAGCAATATTTCAATGTGAAAACAATTTCAATAAAAATCATTTATCAAAAAAATTAAGTAAATAACTATAATAAAATATTAATCAACTTCATTTAAACCACAACTACGTCTGATGAATGGGCATCGCCGTACTGGCCGTCACCCTTAAAGTCTGAATTTACGGTGTATGATCCATCACTCAAGGTCAGGTTGATGCTTGCAGTTCCGTTTTTGTCTGTTTTAAGAGTATATTTATTGTCATTTATTGAAACCGTGACATACTTGTCCGCCAATGTATTGTTTGCATCATCGGTGAGTTTAACAGAAAATGTGTCTGATGACTGCAGATGGGAAGCGGAAGTCATGGTCAGTGAAGTCGGAAGCTTTGTCTCTCCGCTTGTTGCAACAAATCCGAAAAATATTATTAGAAAAACACACAATATCGCAACTGCAATCCATTTGACAGGATATTGCCTGTTGTTTTCGGATTTACCAAGATATTTTCCGCATTTTGGACAGAAAAGTGATTCATCCTCAATGATTTCACTGCAATTTTTACATTTACGTGACATGATATTAATATTAGTTTTTTAATGTTAAAAAGATATTGAAAAATATTTCTACATCATTCCAAAAGTAGTCAATGGCAGATATATGACATTTTCATCCTTTTTAATTAGATTTGTTGCTGATGAAATGACAATTCCATAGTCACAATCATATTTTTTCATTGTTTTTTTAACTTGACGAATGTCCTTTTCTCCAATGCCTACTTCAACAGCAACTTTTTTTCCTTCAAAAGTTGTTAAAATGAAATCAGCCATTCCCTTTCCTGTTGGTGAAAAGATACCGTTCGGTTTTGAAATTGTATTTTTCAGTCGGAAAAATGTGGACGCAACATAAGTTTCAACCAAAACACCAAGATAGTCCCTATTATTTGGATTATGCTTTCCAAGTGTAAAATTGATGCTTGCATTGATTGAAGAAGATAGGAAATAATACTTATTTGGACTTCTAATCATTTTTGATGCTCCGCCATAAGGCTTAACATGAAAAATCAGATGGGTTTTTTCTAAAATTTCCAGTAATTCGATAATATTTGATCTGGAAGATGCGATATCTTTTGATAAATTGTTTACTGACAGACCTCCTGGCTTTTGAGTAGCCATAAAGGACAGCATATTAAATATTACCTGTTTTGTATTTTCATTGTATGACTTATAGTGCCTCACATCATTTTCAATTACTCTTTCTATAATTTCATATATCCTTCGATGGGTGTTAATTTCATTTAAATTTAAGCTCAAAGGAAGACCCCCATAAGACAGGAAATATTCAAATTCCTTATTCAATGGTTTTTTTAAAACTGATGTTGACATTAAGATATCCGTCTCTTTTTTTGATGCATTTTCAATATTTCCAGTTATAAATAAATCTATCAAATCAGATGAAATGTTGATATTAGGAATTTTATATTTTAAAAACAGATATTCCTGGAAATTCATGGGATAGATTCTTTCAAATAATGTTCTTCTAACGGAATTTAAATTTACTTCAAAATCAAGGGCATTTGAACCCGTAAAAATCATGAATATTTTTTTAGATTGATCATATATTGCTTTACCTGTTTTTGACCAGGCTGGGTCTTCTTGAGCCTCATCAATTAAAAGAAATATCTCTTCATCCAAAGTTGCCAAATATCTATGATGAATGTCTTCAACGAATATATCAACCAGATTTGAAAGAGTTATTTTATTCAGTGACTTTAACTGATCAAGGGAAAGATAGAGGATTCTTCTTTTATCAATGCCTTTGCTGATTAAATAATCATATGCCTGAAACAGCAGAGTACTTTTTCCAGTTCCCCTAAGTCCGGGCATTATCATGAATCTATTTTCTGTATATCCATCTAAAAAAGCATCAATATTATTTTTTAAGTTAAGAAATGCATTACGATGAACAAACTTTTCATTATTGTTTTTTAAAAAATCATCAGCTATATATTGGGTTGTATTAATCTGTTTAATAATAAATTGCAAAGAGTCTTGTCTTGAATCCATTTTAATCACACTTGTCTTCATGTATTTATATTACTACAAGGAATATATAAATGCTTGTATGCTCAACACTACAAGGAGTATATAAATACTTGTATTGAAAAGACTATAAGAAATTTTAAATTTTTCTCAAATCCATTAATGAATTTCAAAATAAAAATTAATAAAAATTGTTGAGATGCGACTGCGTGAAAATATCAAAAAGGTATATTAAAATTTTAAAAATTAAAAAAAAGTTCATGCAGTCACTCAAATCTGGCCATATACCTTTCAAGCTTTTCTGGATTATTTAAGGTTTCGCCGATTCCGCTTGTCAGTATCAGTGCAACGGCTTCGATGAAATCGTCACCTTCAAGTCTTGATTCTATTTCCAAATCCAGCGGCTTATAGTCTGGCCTGTCGGGAAGATATAGAAACTCCCTTTTGATTTCTTCACGCAAGGACTCGTTTATGAATCCCTCAAGAATTTCCTTGATGTCATAGGCAAAGCTGTTTGCTGCAAGAAGCGCATAATCTATATCGTCCTTTGAATAGTGCTTGGATATTTCATCCAGCTTGTAGTTGAATGATGAGTAGTCCTGAAATCCAAAAAGTGCAAAGCGTCCCTCAACGGTATGGGCGCAGTACTCATCCAGCAGGTAGTTTAAATCCTCCTCCAGAAGAATCTTTACAAAACCTGATATGAGAGGCGTGTCGTTTGTGTCAAGTATCTTCATTAGAATCTCTTTTAAAATCCTTTCCAGGATGAAATGTGAAAGCTCATGAATGATTGAGGTTATCATCAGCGGGTTTGATAGCCTGTCGTCTATTTTAATTTGGTTGAATGCATATGAGCCCATAAGCCTTCCCACTGACTTGTACTCGACATTTGTAAATGACTTTGCAAAAAGCAGGATCTTGTCCCTGATTTCCAGATACTTTAAATCGATGCAGTGTTTTTTCACCATATTGATCAATACGAATTGGGAGGTGTTTTTGATGTCTTCAAGTATTGATGTGTAGTCATCGATTTTGATGTCGCATCTGATGATTTTATCTATATTGTCGTCTGTGAAAAGCTTCTCGGGAGCGTTCAGCGAATTGGCGTATCTATCATCTTTGGGATATGTCGCAGTGATGTCAGTGACGCTGAAAAGGGGTGCGGAATAAAATACCTCTTCATTAAGGTCAAGATTAGCCGAAAATTCTTTTTCCAAAGCATCAAAATCCTTCATACAAAATGTTTTCGCTTCCCCATTCTGGATTTTCACAAAGTTTTTGAAATGAATTAAAAGCCTGTCATATATTGAAAGTATGAAGTCCAGGTCAGAATCAATGAGACTATCGTTTAATTGATCATAGCCATACTTTTTATCCAATATTGAATATGAAGCATCATCATTATTGATTGAAAAGTCATTTAAATCAATACTATGTAGAGAATTTATAAGTTCTGCTTTAAGTGATGTATATTCTTCGTAACTTTCAAGCCTTGGAATGATTGATAATGAGACCTCACGATTTTCACAGTCCAATTTATATTCAATCTGAAGTGATTCCTGATAGGTGTCAAATGAATTGTGGGTGATTGTAATCCAAGGGTTTTCAGCCCACCTGCTTAAACCGAAAGATGCCTTTAGGGTAAAATCATCAATTTCGGGAAGCTTTTGTGAGATTTCTCGTGGAAAATTGCTTTTGTGAAAGTCACTTTTCTTTTCTGTTTGGTAGGAGTCTATGATTTTGCTTAAAGTATATGCCAACATCAAAATAATATATGCAACATTAATGTATATAAAGTGTTGCTAAAAAAAAATAGTCTGGGAAATTATTTGGCAAATTCCCCTAAAAACTTCATGTCCTCACCCCTTCGGGCACGGTCATGATACTCCGCAGTCGCTGAGAATAATGCATCCCCTGCAGAGTTCAAGGCTGTTTCGCATGAATCCTGAATAACGCCTATTATAAAACCGACTGCCACAGCCTGCATTGCAACATCAGCTGATATTCCAAAAAGGGAACATGCCATCGGGATTAGAAGAAGTGACCCTCCGGCAACTCCTGAAGCACCGCAGGCACCTATCGTTGATATGATGCATAAAATAATCGTTACAGGCAGAGGCACATGAATTCCCATCGTATGGCAAACCGCCAGGGTCATGACAGTGATTGTAATGGCAGCACCCTCCATGTTGATTGTGGCACCCAAAGGAATGCTTATCGAGAAGAAATCCCTGTCAAGGCCAAGCCTTTCACATAATCTCATGTTGACCGGAATGTTAGCAGCAGAGCTTCTTGAGAAAAATGCCGTGATACCGCTTTCTTTTAGACATGTAAAGACTAACGGGTAAGGGTTTCTTCTCAAAGCAACAGCAGAAATAATGGGATCAGTTACGAATGCGACAAATGCAATGCATCCCACCAGAAGAAGGATTAATTGACCGTACTCTGTGAATATTCCAATGCCGCTTTGGGAAACTGAAGTGAATACAAGACCCATAATACCTATCGGTGCAAACTGGATGATTCCCCTCACAATCAGGGTTACCGCATCAGCCAAATCGGTAATGACATCTTTAGTGGTGTCGCTTGCAACCATCTTAAGGGCAATACCGAACACAATGGACCAGAAAAGAATACCCAGATACTGTCCCTCAGCTAAAAGATCAACCGGATTTGAAAATACCATCAGTGCCATATCAGACATCACACCACCAAGCCCCGTCGGTGCGGTTGCATTGCTTGCAGCGGAGAGATGAATCGTCACCGGAAACATTGTGCTTGCAATGATGGCAACCATTGCAGAAAGGAATGTGCTGAAAAGGTAGAGTATGATAACTGTTTTAAACCTTGAGCCTATTCCGCTTCTTGCCTTTGAAATTGCAGAAGCAACCAGAACGAAAACAAGAATTGGAGCAATTGCCTTAAGGGCGCTTACAAAAATTTCACCCGGAAAACCTATTATTTCCCAGTCGGGAACAAGGATTCCCAAAACCGCACCTATAATCAAACCTATAACAATCTTTAAGATGAGACTGGAATGTGTCCATTTATCAACAATATTAATCATAGATATAAATTTGGCCTAATTGATATTTTTAAGTTACAACAAGTTAATAACAAATAATATATTACTTGCAAATATAATATTAATTATGAAATGTAAAAACTGCGGCCAGGAAAATACGGACGATTCAAAGTTCTGCAGTTCCTGCGGCCAAATGCTAAAAAACACAACAGAATCAAAGAACATGATTCTTGCACTGGTAATATCATTCATACTGACAGGATTGGGTATTGCATATGCGGGAAACAGGAAAAAAGGCATCATAATATTTGTCATAGGAATCATATTCACTCTTCTGGGAAGAACAGTTCCGCTTTTTGCAGTAATTGGAATACTGATATGGGCTTACGGATTGTACTGCACATATAATGAGATTAAAATAGCAAACGGTGATTCAAATCCAAATCTCATAGAGGACTGGAAAGGCTGGAACACAAACAAAAAGATAATATCTGCAATAGTAATGTTGATAATAGTTTTAATTGTAGTTTCAACAGTCATCGGTGCGTTCGCTCCAAAAACAACACATGAAATTAAAGATACGACACCATCAAATAGCAATTACAGTTCAATTTCAAGCTCAAGCGATGGTGGATACAGTTCATCCTCCTCAGACGGACATGACGTATCATACCATTATGACGGCAAAGAAGGTTCGTCAGACACCCATGGAAAGGTTTATGATGACGGAAGCGTTGAATCACACCAGACCGGCCATACAAAATATGGCGACTACCAGATAGATTCCTACATGGACAGTGATGGAAATGTCCACGGATCAGTGCAGACCGGCGGAAAAACATATAGGGTGTAGAATTTAAAAATCATTAACCTAATCACCATTTAAAGCATCAAGGCAAATCTGGATGTTTTCTGCAATTGACGGGTCTTCAGGCACTAAGCTATGTGCTTGGCTGAAAAATTCCAAAGCCTCCTCAAAGTTTCCTTCATTTGCCAAATCAACTCCGATGTTGTTGAGCTCCACTGCCCTTGCTTCTATTTCAGCCATGTTTGCAATGCTTGCTGCCATTATTGGAAAAAAACTCATATTATCATCTCTTATATTTAAATAACTTTTCAACATCCCCAATTCTTGAATATGTGTCCGTTAACATGTCTAAAATTTCAATATTGTCATTTGTTAAAATAATATTTCCAAGAAAGTCCAAAACCGGCTTTTCATAATTCCTATTAAAAAGACAAATCATGATTGAGTCCAGCTTATATAAAATATCGATGAATGCATCATGATTGCAATGATAAATCTCTTTAAGATAGTCAACAATCAATCCGGATAACTTTAAGACAGTATCAAAGTTTCCGTTTTTAATTAGAAAAGACATATCCTCATCAATGAATCTGATAACATTTACCGGCTTTGAAAAGCAATAGGTTAACTTTTTTTCATAGAAATCCTCATCTGTAGCGGAATCCGTAAAAACCTTAAATCTGTTTAGCAAATCCTTATCATTTGCAAGCTCTTCAATCAGAAATTCACGCAAATCCTTTAAAGAAACATTTTTTACTAATTTATCAATATCATCATTTTTTGGAAAGATTTCGGGATGATTATCTGCATAATATAAAACGGCAGCCTGATGCTTGCAGTTATCATAATACGGACAGCTGCAGTACATTGACTTAATTTCACGATTTTTAAAGTTGATTCTTACGTCATATGCATCCGATCCAATAACCTTTGCATCAATGGATCTGTTTGATGCATTAATGATTTCAACAGCATTCATCTGATAGTAATCATACCCTCTTTCAAGTATTATGTTTTTGAAATATAATTCCCAATCCATTTTATCTCTTTTTTTTGAAAAAATCCAATGATTTCACCTAATTCGGATTTTAACCATCCGCAATGTCCTTTTTATTTTTTATAAACAGCACTGTTATTATCAACAATATTGCCGTAATCATTATCATCATCAGGGAAGTCATGCTGAATGAATTTACAGAAATCTGATTATGAGTAATGTTTCCGCCGGCCAGAATCTGCATTATCACAACGGTAACTGATGAGCCGATTGCACCTATAACCTGTCTTGCAGTGTTGTTGATTGCAGTTGCATCTTCAACATCACCTGCCACAACACTCATTGCCCAGGTAATTGCAGGTGAAAGACCAAGTCCACAGCCTATTCCTCTGATTAACTGAGAAATCAAGAGGTATTCAAATGTGGAATTCATATTGTAAGTCATCATGCATACAAATCCGATAATATTAATAACTGATGAAGCTATTAAAACTAGTTTTATTCCGATTTTATCGGCCAGTATCGGACTTATGAAATTAAACACTATCATGATTATTGCTGCAGGGAATAAAATAAGTCCGGATTCGGTTGGAGAGTAATATGCCACATTTTGAACAAACAAAGGCACTGCCACATTGATTCCGCACATTATAAAGTAAAGCAATGCTGCAAAAACAGTCCCTGAGACAAAATACTTATTTTTAAGCACTTTTAAATTAATCAGAGGTTTTTCAATCTTATTTTGACGTTTGACAAATATTATTAATGCTATTGCACCTATGATTAAAGGTAAAATTACATGAGTTAGGCTGAATCCAAACTCTGCAATATCTGAAAAGCCGACCATCAGTCCCACACAAAATAGTATGGACAATATTAATGATGGGAAATCCAAAGGATACTTTTCAGTTTCAAGTTCAAATTTGACAAGAAATATTGCTGAGAAAAGAATTGCTGCAGTTATTATGGCTAAAAATTCAAAAATAACTCTCCAGCCATATGAATCTATTATGATTCCGCCTAATGTCGGTCCCATTGCAGGCACAATACCAACAAGAAATCCCATCAGTCCCATGAAAAAGCCCCATTTTTCTTCAGGCATTACTCTAAAAATCAATATTTGACCTATAGGCATTAGAATACCTGTACCCATAGCTTCCAGGATTCTTCCGACAATTAGAATCTCAAAGCTTGCAGATAAAAAACAGAGCACAGATCCGATTATAAATAATATAAGTGCTGTAATCAGTATTGTTTTGATTTTAAATCTTTTAGTGATGTAAGCGGTTGGAGGAATCATCACTCCAAGCACCAGAAGAAATACTGAGTATGTCCACTGTGCAGTTGCAGAAGATATGGAAAAATCCTGCATATAATAAGGCAGGCTTGTTGTTACAATACTTTGTGAGATTAATGTAACCGCAGAAGCCAGTATAAGTATAATTAAAGTTATTAGTCCGTTTTTATTTTCAAATTTCATGATACATTTCCCGTGATTTATTCATCTGATAAATAATTATTAAGTTTAATGTTTAAATAATTTTAAAAAATATTAATTTTTATCTTTTTCAAGATTCAGTTTAATTAATAAAGTTAATTTTTCCTTGTAAAATTGAATATATCAAAAGTTAGCATGATTTTTCATTGATTTTATGAATCCGAAAGCTCATATTTCACAGCAATAAAATGATTAGAATCAATTTAGCATTAATTTTTCCTTTTTTAGTCTGCTTTCGATTTGATAAAATGGTTCATATATCAATTCAAGATCATTTTCATCTAAAGCAATATCAATAAGTATAGAAGATACTTCTAAAATGATTATTAACTCATTAAAATCATTCAAATTTTTAATATTTAACTTATAATCAACTTTATCAAAATAATTGGCAATGAAATCGGATAAATCAAAAATAAAATCATCAGGTTCATTTGTAGTTCTAAGAATACTCTCTAAGCATTTAAAAATTTTTAAATGAAAACAACCAATTAATGATTTTGCCTGATTATTCAATGTTCTATCATATACTTTTTTAATTTCATCATCTAGTTCTGGATTGATTTCAATGGATTTTGAAAAATTATCGTAATATGATTCAAAAAATTGAAATTCATTATTATCAACTAATGCATCATCAAACAATGTGAACACTCCATAATATTAATTAAATATTGTTATTGTAATGATAATATAAATAACTTTTCATTATTGCTTTATATAATATTTTAAGACTAAAGCAATATTTTTTTATATAATAAATTATTATAACATCATCAAAATCCATATCACGATGGCCAATGAATTTTTCCAAGCAGACTTTTAAAAAATCCAAACTTGATTGGAAAATAAATATTCATCCATACAATTCTATTTTTAATTTGAGTAACTATTTAGACACTATTATTTTTTTCCTCTTCCAATTTCATCTTATCAGTATCAAGCCTGTAGGCCTTATCCTCAGTGTAGACGAAAATTTCATGAGTGGTGATATTGCCTCCGATAGCCCTGACATCCATATCTTTAATAAGCCTTATAAAATCTCTGTTTTTGATAAGCTTTGTAAAGTCATATGAAACAGAATCCCTGATAAGGCCGATAACACCCCCATACCGGTCTGTTGCAGTAAGCTTTAATGTGTAGTAGGGAGTCTCTCCTACAAACTCATATTCAGCATATGATCCCTTCGGATTGACTTTCACCAGTTCCACATCATATGTATTTTCAAACCTAACCAAAAGCTCGTACTTATATGCTTCCTCTTTAATCATCTCTTTGTCATAATATTCATATTCCTCTTTTAAAAGGGCATTACGGTCATACGCTGTGAAAGAATCATTTGAATCCCCACCCATGTTCCACTGCAGATGGCTTCCGCAGTGTGAACAGTACGGGTCTCCTTCCATTATAATAGTTCCGCAATTCGGACATGTCGGCATTTAATCATCCCTAGGTTTAATCCATGGATCCCCAATAGCTTTCGCCGGTTTCAGGATCATACATTCTTTTATATCTGTGTCCATCGTCATCAGTCTTTGTTGGCTGTGAATGGGTATATGCCCAGCTGTCGCCATCATTTTGGGACTGGTCCCATCTTTTAACGTAATCCTCTGAATTGTATGCAGGATCGCTGCTGGATTTTGCCTGTGAACCTGAAGACTGTGAAGCACTTGGTGATTTTTCGCTTTCATTTGAAAGCGTCCAGTTTCTGATGTCAGTAGTGTTGTTTACTGTAGTGTTGTTGTGGTTTTCAGCATTATTGTGATGTGAACTGACGATTAAAATCCCTGCAGCTATTATGATTACTGCAAGGATTACGAAAACAATTTTTCTGTTCATTTAATCAGTCCATATATTCCTGAGACATATATTTTCCATTTTCATCAAGAAAAATAAATGCATTTGTATTAGCATCATATACCGAATATTTCTGACCAATAGGTCCAGTACCAGAATATTCTATTCCCACATTACCATAAATATCACTAACAACTTTTATATAATCATCAAAAGGAGGACTCCATTGCCAATCAGTAAATGTAGATTCCTCATCAATAGGACCTTTTATTGTAGTGTAAAGAGGATTTGGAATTACAATTATCTTATGTGAAATCATCAAACCATTGAATTCGGAAGTTATTATGTATTCTCCAGGATTGAGATTAATGTTGAGACGTGCAACACCTGCCTCTGATGAATATCTATCATAGAAAACACCGTTGATGTTGAATGTGACTTTAGCTCCAACCATCATGTTTCCCTGTCCGTCAAGAGGCACTACACGGAAATACCCGTCACGATAGAGGAGCTGCTGCTCATATGGATCATATGGATGGTTCCATCTGTATTCGCCATACTCATATAGTGTTGAAAGTACAGTTATGGTATTGGAAGTCTGGTAAATGCCATTTTGAGCGGTTATTATATATGTTCCGGGATTGAGGTTGATGTTTAATGTAACATATCCATTGGCATCTGCAAAACGGGTATAGAACACTCCATTGATATTGTATGTAACTGGAGTTCCCTGGGTCGCATAAGAACCGTCCGGGCCTATAAGCCTTACAGTATACTGTGAAGCGTTTCTGTAATATTTCGTAAGGTCATGATTTTCAACAATGTTCGGCAATATGGTGATATATGAATATTTGGAATCACCATTGGAAGGATTAGTAGCCTTTAGACTGTATTGGCCAGGCATCAGATTGATGTTGAATTTAAGATGCCCCTGACTGTCTGTGGTTCTGTAATATGTCACTCCATTGATTTCCAGGGAAATCTGCTGATTGTATGCCGGATTTCCATAGTCGTCATAGACATCTGCTTCATACTGGGTTGAATTTCCTACAGTCTTGACAATGTCATTCGCCTGAATTGAAGGCCCATCGTTCGGATAGGCAATCAAGTCACGGGTTTCATTTGTAATTTCATTTGCGGAAACTGCATTTAGTGAAAAAATTGCAATGCAGAGCAAAATTATAATAAGTCTCTTTTTCATATTATCAAATCATTAAATCTTTAATAATATGTTGTGTTTAAATTACATATAAAATTTATTGATTGGAAAAAAATTCATCATATTTATTCATATACCTTTCAAGCTTTTGAGGATTGTTTAAAACATCACTGATACCTCTTGTCAAAATCAAAGCCAAAGCTTCAATGAAATAATTACCTTCTAGTTTTGAATCTATCTCCAGTTCCAATGGTTCATAATCTGGCCTGTCGGGAAGCCTTAAAAATTCATCCTTGATGTCTTCACGCAAATCATCATCAATGAAGTCTTCCATAATATCTTTAATGTCATATGCAAATGTATTGGCTACAATCAATGAATAGTCAATATCCTCCTTTGAATACAAATGTGAAATCTCATTTAGCTTGTAGTTGAATGAGGAATAGTCCTGATATCCGTATAATGTGAATCTTCCTTCAACATTATGGGCACAGTATTCATCAAGAAGGTAGTTCAGGTCATCCTCCAGAAGGATTTTTACAAAGCTTGATATCAGAGGAGTGTCATTTGTGTTGAGTACTTTCATAAGTACTTCCTTTATGATTTTCTCCAACAGGAAATGTGTGAGTTCATGGATGATTGAAGTTATGATTAATGGTCTTGAAAGTCGGTCATCAATTCTGATTTGGCTGAATGAATAAGATCCAAGAATCCTTCCGACAGATTTGTACTCAACATCAGTAAATGATTTTGCAAAAATCAGAACTCTGTCCTTAACAGACAATTCATTTAAGTTTAAATCATAATCCCTGACTAAATCGGTTAATGTCCAGTGGCCAGATTGCCTGATTGTGTCTAAAATAAACTTGTAGTCCTCTGTTTGAATATTGCATCTGATGATTTTTTCAATGTTTTCATCCGTGAAAAGCTCCTCGGGATTTTTGAGGTTGTTTTGATAAACATTTTCATTACTGTAGGAAACTGTGATGTCCTTTACCCTGATTTGTGTTTTTTTATGGGTGGTTTGCTTATTTGACATTACATCATCACTGATAAATTCCATAAAGTGATTGGACAAATCCTCATAAATTGGAATGATATAGTCCAGATCACTTTTTAGCGCGACATCATTTAATTGATCATAAGTGTAATATTTGACCAGAAGTTCATTTGAATCAGCATTTTCATTTACCTGAAAACCATTAATTTGTGTGGCATCTATGAATTTTGATAAAAACCTCCTGAGAGATGTGTATTGTTTTGTATCTTTTAGCCTTGAAATTATGGAAAGTGAAAGGGACGAGTTTATGACATCAAAATTATACTGGATGATCAGTGCTTCCTGTGACGAGTCGAAAATATCAGAAATGATAGTTATCCATGGAGCTTCAGGCCAGCTGCTGACACCGCAGGCAGCCTTGACCGTGAAATCATCACCAATAAACTTTGAAAATTCCTTTGGCAAATCCTTTCTAATCTTTAAAACCAGAGAATTATCCTTAAATCTTTTAGTTTTTTCGATTTCATATCTGTCCAGTATTTCCTTCAAACAGCTAGCCAACATCATATTAATATTTGATTTGAATCGTTAAAAATGTTTAGAAAAATATTAATAACATAATATACACAATATACAAATAAGGTGATAATAATGACAGACCAGATATCTCAAGATTTATATGCGACAGTAGTTGGACTTAAAAACTACAAGGGAAGCCAAGTGTTCAAGCTAAATTCCATAATAAAATTAATAAAAGAACCGGAAAACGACTATGATACCGAAGCAATAGCCTGTGAACTAAAATACATTGGAAAAACAGGATACATTGCAAACAGTACAACAACAGTAATAAAAGGAACAATGAGTGCTGGAAGGATATATGATAAGATTGATGATGTAAGCTTTGCTGAAGTGAAATTTATTGCAAACGATTCAGTAATAGCTAAAATAATGCTACATGAAGAAATTGAAGATCTGCTTAAAGCAAATGAAAATGATGAATTCTACAATTTAGAAAACGAATAAAACTTTTTTTAACCATCACCATTGATCCAATACTGTTTTTTCTTAAAATGATAATTGATAATTTATAAAATCATTTTAATTCTTAATGAAGCAAATTCTTCACCTGCAAAAACCCTTGTTTTAATAGAATAATCTTTGCAATGAATAATTGAATGGTACAGGGATGAACCCTAATGTCACAACCTTTGTTTTAATAGAATAATCTTTGCAATATAATATTTATAATACTATTATTCTTATTAATTTTATCACAATCCTTGTTTTAATAGAATAATCTTTGCAATATTCTTAATTCATTTCTATGAAGCCAAATTAGAATTGTCACAATCCTTGTTTTAATAGAATAATCTTTGCAATAACAACATTCACGATTGAAGAATCTGACTGGACAACGTCACAATCCTTGTTTTAATAGAATAATCTTTGCAATAAAAACGGAAAAAAAGTCCCACAAGGACTTAAAGAGTCACAATCCTTGTTTTAATAGAATAATCTTTGCAATAAAATCTTAGAGGACTTAACCAAAGAGGAAGAAATAGTCACAATCCTTGTTTTAATAGAATAATCTTTGCAATAACAGAAATGACTGACTTTGAATAGCATCGCAATTGGTCACAATCCTTGTTTTAATAGAATAATCTTTGCAATTTAATTAAAGCGACTAACTCAACCTTAAGGACAGACGTCACAATCCTTGTTTTAATAGAATAATCTTTGCAATGGTTCTAAAAGAAATAATTTAATACCGTTAGAAAGGTCACAATCCTTGTTTTAATAGAATAATCTTTGCAATGAAAAGACCATAACTGCTGGGTAGTCTACCGCAAAGGTCACAATCCTTGTTTTAATAGAATAATCTTTGCAATGGTTGGTTTAACTAGAATAGATTTGCCATTCATTGTGTCACAATCCTTGTTTTAATAGAATAATCTTTGCAATATAAGAAAAAAGGTATTTTTTTATGATAGAAAATGTGTCACAATCCTTGTTTTAATAGAATAATCTTTGCAATGACTTTAAAGACTTTAAGGGGGTAATTTAAATGAAGTCACAATCCTTGTTTTAATAGAATAATCTTTGCAATAAGAAATTATTACAATATGAATACTGACAAAATAAGTCACAATCCTTGTTTTAATAGAATAATCTTTGCAATACATCATCAGGAAACATCAGCTCCAATGACATCAGTCACAATCCTTGTTTTAATAGAATAATCTTTGCAATAAGAAAGGAGCAAGATAATAAAATTACTAGAAGAGAGTCACAATCCTTGTTTTAATAGAATAATCTTTGCAATAAGAAAGGAGCAAGATAATAAAATTACTAGAAGAGAGTCACAATCCTTGTTTTAATAGAATAATCTTTGCAATAAAGTTACAAAGATACAAAACAAATACAAGATACAAGTCACAATCCTTGTTTTAATAGAATAATCTTTGCAATAAAAAGAACGGTATCCAAAAAGGAAGCGAAATCAAAGTCACAATCCTTGTTTTAATAGAATAATCTTTGCAATTAAAAAGATTTAATATTGATAATATGCCTTTTGATATGTCACAATCCTTGTTTTAATAGAATAATCTTTGCAATAAGAAGATTACAAAGTGAAGAGGAATATCTGGAAAAGTCACAATCCTTGTTTTAATAGAATAATCTTTGCAATTTATACATTGAAAAAGTAGCAGAAACAAGCGAAGAGTCACAATCCTTGTTTTAATAGAATAATCTTTGCAATAAAACAACAAAAATTGCCCACAAAGGATTAAAACAGTCACAATCCTTGTTTTAATAGAATAATCTTTGCAATTAATCTATGACTTCATCTTCCATTCCTGTGAAATCGTCCAATCCTTGTTTTAATAGAATAATCTTTGCAATTGAACCTAAAAATAAACATCAAATTAAAGGAAAGGTGTCACAATCCTTGTTTTAATAGAATAATCTTTGCAATGAGAGAGATGGGAATGACATTGATTTCTTGAAAAAAGTCACAATCCTTGTTTTAATAGAATAATCTTTGCAATCACTGAAAGCGTAAAATACGCCATACTCAAAGGAGTCATAATCCTTGTTTTAATAGAATAATCTTTGCAATTAAAAAAGAAGAAAGTAAAGATTTACTATCTTTACTGTCACAATCCTTGTTTTAATAGAATAATCTTTGCAATTAAAAAAGAAGAAAGTAAAGATTTACTATCTTTACTGTCACAATCCTTGTTTTAATAGAATAATCTTTGCAATTTAAGTTACTAAAATATAGGTGTTTATTATGGTAAAGTCACAATCCTTGTTTTAATAGAATAATCTTTGCAATAAGATTCCTTCCAATATTAAGACCGTTTAGAAGGGTCACAATCCTTGTTTTAATAGAATAATCTTTGCAATACAATCGAGAACAGTGTTGATCCAGATGAAACTGGAGTCACAATCCTTGTTTTAATAGAATAATCTTTGCAATTCGTGCAAGAAAGAGCTTACGATGCAATTAGAGAATGTCACAATCCTTGTTTTAATAGAATAATCTTTGCAATGATTGTGGTGATGTGGAATGACTGAAAATCGATTTGTCACAATCCTTGTTTTAATAGAATAATCTTTGCAATGAAAGTTGCCGATAAAGCAGGCATGATGTATTTCTGTCACAATCCTTGTTTTAATAGAATAATCTTTGCAATTATCACAAGCCTTTGATGTTGGCTAGGATTAAAAGGTCACAATCCTTGTTTTAATAGAATAATCTTTGCAATTGTGAACCATCACTATACTACATCTTATAGTGAAATGTCACAATCCTTGTTTTAATAGAATAATCTTTGCAATTAAAGATGTTAATGATTTAAAATTATATTTAAAACAGTCACAATCCTTGTTTTAATAGAATAATCTTTGCAATCCAGTAAACAATCCTCAGCATATCTATAGAAATCGTCACAATCCTTGTTTTAATAGAATAATCTTTGCAATTGTTGGCACTTCGTCTCAACGAAGTTTCAGACTTAAGTCACAATCCTTGTTTTAATAGAATAATCTTTGCAATTGTTGGCACTTCGTCTCAACGAAGTTTCAGACTTAAGTCACAATCCTTGTTTTAATAGAATAATCTTTGCAATAGTGTAGAAGAAGCACAAAGCCAAGTAGAAGCACTTGTCACAATCCTTGTTTTAATAGAATAATCTTTGCAATAGCATTTCGAATATATTTTCCGTATACCCCCTTTGCGTCACAATCCTTGTTTTAATAGAATAATCTTTGCAATAACAACACCAGGCACACCACCAAAACACCTTAACAGGCCACAATCCTTGTTTTAATAGAATAATCTTTGCAATCGAAACTTCCTTGAATATTCTGATAAGTATAAATGGTCACAATCCTTGTTTTAATAGAATAATCTTTGCAATGGGAATTTTATAAAGCGTGGAGAGTTAACAATTAGTCACAATCCTTGTTTTAATAGAATAATCTTTGCAATGGATTACAAGACACAACTTGTACTCGTTGTGAAAAAGTCACAATCCTTGTTTTAATAGAATAATCTTTGCAATTGAAGCTAAAGCTATTATAAATTTAGCTGTTGAATAGTCACAATCCTTGTTTTAATAGAATAATCTTTGCAATCATAGGAACACTAATCGGAGCAGGAATAGGTTACTGGTCACAATCCTTGTTTTAATAGAATAATCTTTGCAATACAAGAACAGAAAGATATTGCTCCAAGCATTGAAACAGTCACAATCCTTGTTTTAATAGAATAATCTTTGCAATAATACAAATAGTTATGTTGTTAAAAAAGACAATAAGTCACAATCCTTGTTTTAATAGAATAATCTTTGCAATCATAACATCAATATATTAAACATTGAACCTGCAGCAGTCACAATCCTTGTTTTAATAGAATAATCTTTGCAATACAGATACCCAAAATAATTGTTTAGGAGATAAAAAGGTCACAATCCTTGTTTTAATAGAATAATCTTTGCAATAATTGGAGCAAGAAAAGGCTGAATTGAAGAGATTAGAGTCACAATCCTTGTTTTAATAGAATAATCTTTGCAATAGCATTAGACGCTGCTACACAGAAAGTGAAAGAAGCGTCACAATCCTTGTTTTAATAGAATAATCTTTGCAATCAATGCTAAACGGTAGAATACTTGAGCGGAGTCAGTGTCACAATCCTTGTTTTAATAGAATAATCTTTGCAATTATTGTAATGAAAAAATATAGTATTGTATTGAAAAAGTCACAATCCTTGTTTTAATAGAATAATCTTTGCAATCTGACCATTTTGGCAGTATTAGTACACATACTGAAAAGTCACAATCCTTGTTTTAATAGAATAATCTTTGCAATGTGATGAACCATATTAGAAGCTTAAAAGCTTTAGAAGGTCACAATCCTTGTTTTAATAGAATAATCTTTGCAATAGATGAAAACGAACTAAACAAACCTGAAACACAATCGTCACAATCCTTGTTTTAATAGAATAATCTTTGCAATTGTCTTGAAGATGGAACTGCTTTCAGTGGAGAAATCGTCACAATCCTTGTTTTAATAGAATAATCTTTGCAATGTAAGCGATAAATATATTGATGATGTAGTAAGAGTAAGAAGTCACAATCCTTGTTTTAATAGAATAATCTTTGCAATTGATGAAAAAAGTATTGTTGAAATCTTTGTTGATGTCACAATCCTTGTTTTAATAGAATAATCTTTGCAATCCACACCTCTCACAAGCGTGAGAGATGGATTATTCAGTCACAATCCTTGTTTTAATAGAATAATCTTTGCAATATGACAAAAAACGTACAAAAATTTTTAAACGAAAAAAGTCACAATCCTTGTTTTAATAGAATAATCTTTGCAATACAAAGACGTATGGGTTTTATTAGCACGTGCAGAGTTACAATCCTTGTTTTAATAGAATAACCTTTGCAATTAAAAAACGCCAAAAAATATATATACCCCGGCCGACAGGTCACAATCCTTGTTTTAATAGAATAACCTTTGCAATTCCATTATTTGTATATTCAATTACTTTATTTGATGAGTCACAATCCTTGTTTTAATAGAATAACCTTTGCAATTGTATAATGAAAAGTTTTTAAATAAAAGTCAAGTAGTCACAATCCTTGTTTTAATAGAATAACCTTTGCAATTGGATTCATAGGAGGTTACTCTGTGTCCTAATCCTAGTCACAATCCTTGTTTTAATAGAATAACCTTTGCAATCGGTAGATGCAATACACTTAACCATCAATGATTAGTCACAATCCTTGTTTTAATAGAATAACCTTTGCAATCAATGCATCAGAGAGCGATGAGCCACTCTATGAGGGGTCACAATCCTTGTTTTAATAGAATAACCTTTGCAATAAATGGAACAATATGTTCTTGAAAACTGCTTAAGACGTCACAATCCTTGTTTTAATAGAATAACCTTTGCAATCCGATGCCGAAGAAGAAAAAGGAATAAGAATGAAAGTCACAATCCTTGTTTTAATAGAATAACCTTTGCAATATTATTTCCAGTTCTTTTTTTCGTTGACCTGGTGTTGTCACAATCCTTGTTTTAATAGAATAACCTTTGCAATGCTTGTGCGGGTGCATTCTTATGAGTATGACTCGTGTCACAATCCTTGTTTTAATAGAATAACCTTTGCAATCATTATTTTTTCTCAAATTAATACATTTTTCAACATTGTCACAATCCTTGTTTTAATAGAATAACCTTTGCAATTGTATTTGTCTGATTTTTTCATATTCTTTTTGAGCAGTCACAATCCTTGTTTTAATAGAATAACCTTTGCAATCTTAAATTAATGTATGTAGCAGTTGATTTAATTAAGTCACAATCCTTGTTTTAATAGAATAACCTTTGCAATATTAGAAGTAAGGTTATTAACCTTAGAAGAAGAAATGTCACAATCCTTGTTTTAATAGAATAACCTTTGCAATTAAAGAATTGAGTAGGAAATGGAGTAACTAAAAAGGTCACAATCCTTGTTTTAATAGAATAACCTTTGCAATTCATTAGTTGATTATCCACCATCACTTGGTGAATATGTCACAATCCTTGTTTTAATAGAATAACCTTTGCAATCAATGCCGAAAGAGCTTTAGAGGAAGCTGGGTTTCTGTCACAATCCTTGTTTTAATAGAATAACCTTTGCAATGTAAGCAACCCTTCACGATATGCTCTTAATGGGTCAGTCACAATCCTTGTTTTAATAGAATAACCTTTGCAATCAAAGATATGAGCTACATTACTGTAATATAATTCGTCACAATCCTTGTTTTAATAGAATAACCTTTGCAATTATGACTATTGGTATACACTAAACGATTTGAAAATGTCACAATCCTTGTTTTAATAGAATAACCTTTGCAATGCAAACACCACACACCATCCGAACCGTCACCATCCGTCACAATCCTTGTTTTAATAGAATAACCTTTGCAATAACTGATGACGATAACTGGTATAAATTACATAATTGGTCACAATCCTTGTTTTAATAGAATAACCTTTGCAATATTATCAAAGGTACTATAAATGTAATCATAAGAAGTCACAATCCTTGTTTTAATAGAATAACCTTTGCAATAGGAAGAGAATTTGAATGGTGGGAGTAGGAGAAAAAAAGTCACAATCCTTGTTTTAATAGAATAACCTTTGCAATCTGGATATAATCTTATTCTTATTTCTTCATAATCGTGTCACAATCCTTGTTTTAATAGAATAACCTTTGCAATAGGGTGGAAAATTTCCTTTAAATTACCCATAACCTGCAAAAATTACCGTGACATATAGTACTTATGAGCATATCTGAAAATACAAGTCCCATATATAAAGATATGCTCACTTAATATAAATAATTATTGAATGGAAATTTTAACAATTAAATCTTTAAAATACTATTCAACGAAAATTATCTTAAAAATTCATAATTAAAAAACTTAAAAGTTTTATTTTTAAGTTTAAAGAAAATTTTAAATAAAAATTTTTTTGGCAAAAAAATTAATTTTTAAAAAATTCTTCAAAAATGAGGAGATCTGCTCAAATGGTCATTTTCAATAATCTTTCATATGTGAGTCAAATGTCTTCATATTAACCCATATGATTTAGATTTAGCTAATAACAAATTAAATATATTCATATTAATTTCCATATCTGCTGAATCTATTTTTCTGCATTATTCATTAATATTGATGACATCATCAACACAATTGGAGTTTCACATATCTTGAAAGTATTACTTCCTTTCATCACCGGCTGAAACATAAATTACATAATCTTTTCATGAATATGAAGTTTCAGCCATTCCTGTCAAATCCTAAAAACACATGAGCATGTTAGATACAGACCCCTCATCGATTTCCTTAAATCCTTAGAAAAATCACATTTAGAATTTATAAAAAATAAGTAAAGTTAGTTAAAATCAATCCAACAACATGCGTTTATATGTTGGGAAGAAATATGCATTGAAACACATAAAATAAAGTTTAGAATTTAAATGTATCCAAAACGGATTTTAAACTCTAATGAATCTTATAAAAATATAATATAAAAAATTTACAATACAAATTACTCAGGATAAGTAGTAAAACTATCCTTCATGTTTTCATGACCAGTATAATACTTTCCTTGCCCTAAAGCTTTATCGTGCACATCAATTTCACTATCTGAAAGGATTCCATCACTGTCAGTATCCCATCTTGAATAAATATCTGAAGGAACTTCATTAGAATCTGATTTGCTTTGTGATGAGCCCTGATTATTATTGCTTATTTCAACATTATCTGTAGTGTTATTTGTTAAGTTAATACAAGTCAAATTTTCAGTGGTTGTGTTATTATTAGCTACATTATTTTTTTCAGATGAAATTAACGCGCCTGCAAATAAAACTACACCACAAATAGCAAGAATAATAATTATTAATTCTATTTTTTTCATTTCATCAATACCTTTATTTAAATTATTGAAAACACTATAAGTAACATTTTAACAACATTTATAGCATTTTAAAAAATTTTACATTCTACTACACTCACTCATTAGATAATTTTTTATATAATATTTTAAACTCATCAGGATTATTCATTTCTTTACAAATCCTTCCAAGTTGTTTATATGCATGATATTGATAATACAATACATCATTTTCCAATAAATTCAAATAATAAGATATGGCTGTTTCGTATTCTCCTCTTCTAATATAGCCAACACCCAACTCATTAATATAATAAACATCCTGGACAAAATCATATTTTTCTTGTGATAATAATCTAAGGCCGTTTTCATCTTTAAAAATTCTATCAGCAATTGGAACCGGAGTATTTTGAAGTTTATGATATTTTTCTTCATTTTCACCATAATTCTTTAATAAATTATCAATTTTATGTATCTCATAATCACTTAAATTCAATTTGTCAATCAGTTCTAAAAGTTTATTGTGAAGCCAAATATATTGATGAGGATTGCAGTAAATTTCATGATTAAATAACTCTATAACTGTATCTAAATCTTTAAAATCATCTTTTATCTTATTTTTAAATAGAATACATTGTCTTCTATAAGGATAATAATCATGAACAAATAGTTCATTTGTTTTTAAAGAATCATAAAATTTTATTGCTTCTTGTTTATCTTCTTTTTCAAGTTCTCTTCCTTGATTTATTAAATCTGCTTTTTGATTTATTTTATCATAATTAGAACTAATTTCTATAAAATCATTTTCGACATGCTGAGAAATCTCACGATCACTTACAAAATCAGGATTACTTTGAATTTCTTTCGCCAATTTATTAAAATATTCTCTAGAATATACGGATACATTTTTTAATTTAAAATTTTCTGTTTTTACTTCATTAGATGTATTTAATATTTCATTATTACTCTTTAATTTAAAATCATCTGTTATTTCATTAGTTGAATAATCATTTTTCACACTTAACATTTCTTCAGCTTTTTTAATTTTTCTTTTAAACCAATCTGGACTTGTTTTTGTTCTTCGAGCATCACTGGCAAAATATTCATTTGCAACTTCAATTACCTTTTCATATTGTCCAGTGTCATAATAAAATGAACATAAGCGTTTATAAGCAGTCAAATTATGATTGAATCCCTCTTGTTGCCATAGCTGTTCAAAATAATATAAGGCCTTTTGTGAAGATTCATATTTTCTTGCAAATTTATAATTGAGATTTAATTCTTCCTCTTCTGATTTTAAATCATGACTAACCTGAGATATTACTCTAGATTCACTTTTAATTCTTGCAGCAATAGGAACTGGATCATTTTGTTTACCAATATTATTGATACCATGTTCATTAAAATATTCCAAATATTCATTAAATTGACTAAAATTAGCATTTGTATATCTACATGCACTCCTAAACTCTAATTTAAACCACAACAGCTGTGCATTATTACAATAAACTTCACTTTTAAAGAATTCATCAATTGTTTTTACTATATTGCTAGATTCCTTTTTCTTTCTGTAAACTTCAACTAATTTTCTATAGGGATAATAATCATTTAAAAAGAATTTATTTGTAATCAATTTTTTATAAAAGTCCTCTGCTTCATCATAGTCTTTTGATTTCATTAGCTTATTTCCAAGATCTTTAAGATTAGCCTTGATTTCAATATCTGAAGAATTAACAAAATCAAAGGAATCTACTATTTGAGATGTTTTATTAGAACGAATAATATTTTTAGTTTTAACTTCCCCAAACTCTTTATATTCGTTTAAATTAACATCATAAATCAAATCCAAATCATTGTCTTCTATTAATTCATCTACATATTCAGATTGTTTATAATCCTTTGTAAATATATAAACTCCTTTTTTAGCACGAGTAATGGCAACATAGAATAATCTGCGTTCCTCTTCCAATTTTTTACCATAATCCCAATCATGCATTAAGTTCATGAAATATGGAGGATACAATTTATTCGGAAATCCAACTTGCTGGTCAAAAACATTGATTAATACTACGTAATCAGCTTCAAGACCCTTTGCTTTGTGAACAGTTCGATATTCAACATTATTAAGATTTTTATAATTATTTGTTATTTGTTTATATTCTTTTTTAGATTTTATAACTAAATCCGTGTCAAATATAAAATCATTAATATCTCCATTATGCCTTCCTAAAATGAATACTCTTTCACTGTCTTTTGATAAATTATTAATGAGATTATTAATTGATTCTGGATTGTTATCATATACAATTTTTACAGGTTTATCAATTGATTTATCGGATTTTAATGATTTTTTAAATTGAGAATCATTTTTCATTATAAACTTACCCGCAATGTCAATTAATTCCTGAGGATTTCTGTAAGTCTTTTCAATAAATACTCTATTTGCATTTGGGAAATAATCGCAAAAATCATTAAATAAACTAATGTCACTATCTCTAAAACCATATATGGATTGCCAATCATCTCCAACAACCACCAAATTAGCATTACAAGCTTCTTTAAGAGCTTTTATGAACTGAAAATTCTTATAAGACATGTCCTGATATTCATCAACAAAAATGTATCTAAAATTATCTGATATTCCCTCATTTTCAATTAACTCAATTGCTTTGTTAATCATGTCATTAAAATCAATGAGGTGATTTCTATGAAGATAACTTTCATAAAATCTATAGACTGGTTCAACTAGCTGAATAAAAGACATATTCTTCAAATAGTTCTCTTCAGTGTAATAGTTACCTTGCCTAGTTTCAAATTCATGCTTACATTTAGATTTAATCTTTTTAAAATCCGAAATCCCATAACCTTTTCCTTTAAATAAATCAATGAAACTTCTAATTCTTGAAGATATTCTTGATTTTGAAACCATATGATTAAATTTTTCAACTTCTGTATCTAATTCGATTAGTTTAATCATATCTTCGGATTTAAGATTTTCCATGCAATAATCTTTAATATCTGAGATTTGCTTATCTGATGCGAACTCTAAATATTCATCAAAAATCTTTCTAAATCCCCAACCGTCGAATATTTCTTTTTCCCTATACTCATCAATTAACGATAAGCCAAAAGCATGTATTGTACTTGTAGGAACATTATAATTTAGTCTTTCAATCAATTCCTCAACACATGATTTTGAAAAAGATAAAAATAGAATCTCATTAGGTGCAATATTTTTCTTTTCAATTAAATAAGCTGCTTTAGCAAGTAATGTATGTGTTTTTCCGGTTCCTGCACCAGCAATTATTTCCAAATCACAATCATTTAAAACACAAGCAATTCTTTGTTGTTCATCTAAAGATTTACCATCAAAATTATCAAAAAATGATTTATTTTCCTCAATTTCATTTTTTAAACTTTTAGGTAAATCATTCACGGTTTTATATTCTTTCAAAATATCACACTTTAACTTTTAATATCTTTCTTTCACATTATTTTTCCAAAATCCTGGGGGTTTTGGTTCAAAGTTAGATGAATCAGCAATTTTATCGGATTTTATTGCATTTTTCCTTAATTTTTTAATATCCAAATCATGCGTTACAATATAGTCATCTTCACCACCTTTTAGATTAATGACATATTTATCCGTTGATGATGCTGGCTGAATAATGCAGCTTCCACCATATTCTGTATAATTTGATTTAATGCAATAGCAGAACAAATCCCTTGACAATGACTCAGCAATGCCATTAATATATTCTGTATCCTTATTGAATTCTGATACTGTCACGATATCACAGCAGCTTTTGAAAATGCTTCTGTCATCTATGCTTGCAATTTCATAGGAGCAATATGGAACAATATGAATATCATTCCAGATGCACATGTAATATTTGGCAATGTCTTCATTGTTGATTTTCATTTCATATTTTTCAAATTGCATCATTTCTTGTGAAGAATAATGATTTTTTGGCCTGTACATAAGGACACATTCATGATACTTGTCATTATATATGAAAGGCATTGCCATCATTATATAATTTCCAAGTTTATCTTTATGTTCTATTGGCTCTACTCCAAACACTATTGCCATCTGATGGTCTTTTGATATTTTTACTATGCTTTCAATCCATTCATATGGAATATACATTTCGGGCATTACCAATAAATCAACATTCTTTTTGATTGATTCGTTAATCAGCAGTTTTATTTTATCAAAACGCTTTGAAGACAAGTCGGGCTTTCTAAGGATGCGATTTTCAAAATTATTAAAGTTGATATTGGTGTTTAACAATCCCACTTTTATTCTGTTTTTACGATTGCCCAATATTTTTATTACATTAACGTCCTTGAATTGGGTTTCATCATAAATTTTTAAAGGACAATGTGAATCTTCACTGCAGTTTAGGCCGCAATTCTTTTTAATATAATCTTTATACATGTTTTTGTCATTTGCGAAGTTTTTCTTCTGATAAATGTCAAATGCATTTTCTATGTAATCCCATGTACTGTTTAAGTTATCAACATTTTTCTTTTCCAAATAATCATTTAAAAATTTATGAGGATCATCCAGATATTCCTCTGGATTTGTCTTTAGTTTGCAGAACAATTCATTATTTATGGTATGTAGGATGCATTCATGCAATTTAATAAATCTAGGATAGCAAAAGCCTTCAAACAATTTTCTACAACCATTTTTTTGTTTAATCAGGTCAAATGATTCTGATCCGTCAAAATCCTCAAAAATATAAGATAAATCCTGTAAAGGATATCTCATGAAAGAGGTATTCTGCATTGATGCATATAGACAATTGGAAATTTGATTAACGAAATTGACTTCCATGTCAAGTGGAAATCCACCTTGCACTTCATCAATGATTTTTTTAATGCTTGGATTAAACTTTAATGAAAAGACACGATTTAAATTATAGTATAAATATTTCATTAAAGACTTTTTAACGACATCTGCATCATTTACTTCTTTAATAACAAATTTATAGGAATTTTCTTTAATTGGAACATATGTGATATTTGCAATATTTCTCTGAATATACCTTATCAAATCATGCAACTGGTCATACTTATTGTTTATTACAAGCAATGTGAACAATTTATCCCAAAGTGTTAGATAATCAAATATTTTTCCTTTAAACGCATCAACCATATTCTTTATCAGTTCATCATCTATAGTATCAGTAGTATCTGAGGATATCCAATTGATACGTGAAAGGATTTTGGAAATTTCAAACTTGTTTACATCAACATTATTAATGTCTCTGATTTTATTAATGGATTCCTTATAGTTGATTTTATAGAGATTTTCCTTAAAATCCTGTTTGATTGAGTCCAAATCATGCATTAATCTGAATTCGCTTGAATTTTTTCTAATTTCATTTTTAAAGTTTTCAATCATTGCATTTGAATATTTATGTGAGAAAAAATATGTTTTTAATTTGGAACCCTGTATTTCAAGGCCTTCATAGTGATATTTAATTAGTGTACCCCTAGAATTTTTAAATTTTTGATTATGGATTCTATAAATATTTTCATTTTTTCTTTTCTGTTTTTTAAAGATATGTGCTTTAGGATAGTCTCTATCCGTCAAATATCTCTCAATTAACTCATCAAATGTCTTTTCCTCTATTTGCTGCAAACCGTGGGATTCACTTTTTTCATGTGATCCAAGTACAATTAAAATGTCATCCACATATCGACCATAATAATGCGGTCGGACATTTTCAACAATAGCCTGATCAAAGCCCTGCAGATTCCAATTTGAAATAATTAATGATGGTGAAAAGCCAACTGGAATCATAGGATACTTGTCAGTGTTGATTTTTCTATTGCTTAATGTTTTAGAGGAATATTGTCTGTCAAATTTATCCGAATAAGATTTGAAAACTTTTTCAATGAATTTTGTTAATCTATTATCAATTTCGATGTTGTATTCATCTTCTGGACTACTTTCATTTGAATAATTAAACTTTTCATTGATATATTTTCTTGTATCCATAAGGTCTTTGTTTAATTGCCTAAAATCTATTAATGATCTGTGAAAATATTCTTTCAAGTCCAATGAAATCATTATTGCATTTTTCTTATCATCCAATAATTTGTTTACACTTTCCAATCCATTATCTCTCCAAGACTGATAATTCTGATAATATGGATTAAATAGGAAAGGAGTGAACTCCATGCAATCATTTTCAACATAATATTCACTTTTTTTATTGCGTAGCTTATCCAAAAGATAATAATTTAAACGATTACCATAACAATTCTTGTATAATTTATCATCTAATAAATATCCGCACCTTAAAATCCATAAAACTCCTATTACATGTCCAATAATAGGCAAATCAATAAAATAATGCAATTTATCCATGTTAAAATTATTTAGATGGAAATTGCGAATAACTTCATTTTCTTTTTTATCCCCTTCAGCCACATGCTTTGGGAAAGCAATTACATCAATTTTATCGCAAATAAAATCAGTTAATGCATCAAATTCATCTTCATCAAATATTATTTTAGCCAATTCCTGGAAAAATTCGACCATATTATATTCAATTTCATAAATCATAGGGCTTTTCTCAAAATTAGATAACTCTAATCTTTGAATTGAGCTGTAATTATCATAATAAATTGTTGTTTTACACTTTCTATAAGCACTCCTTAACTGATTAGTTAACTGAGTTAAAACGATTTCATCAGGTGTTTTCATAGCATCCATAATGATAGTTTAGTTATAATAATATAATTAACTTATGTTTATTATGATATATTAAAAACAATACATCTTTTTCAAAAATATAGTTAGAATCATATGATTCTAACTAAATATTTAATAAATCGCTTTTTACAAATCTTTCTTAAATAACCACTACAATAACGGATATTTTCAGTGTTTTTCAACTATTTTAAAGCTCTTCAATATTGCATTTTCTATTCTTGAAAGTTTTAATTACTCCCAATATTCCAAATCCGCATATCCTTTTAAATATACAGATTTATCATCATCAATAACTTCTTTTAAATTTTGATGAATGCTACATTCTTTATTTTCATCAGATGTCACTAAACCATATTCAATGATTACTTCTTTATCATCTGGAATTTCATTTATCATTTGCTTTAATTCACCTATTGTTAAATCATGTTTTTTATTTTCAAATAAATCCATCGTATCACTCACATTAAAATAATTACTTTTTACAAATCTTTCTATAAGCACAACCTGAACAGTCAGCACAATCAGCAACAAAGTGATCATTTCTAATCTTTTCAGCAGTATCAACCAATTCTTTTTTCAGCTCTTCAATATAGTCATCATCTATATCAAAGGAGAACAGTTTATTGCCTTTCTTATATTTGATTGCATAAATCTGAATCTCATCAATTTTATGACCGTCAAATTCCTTGTTCTCATCACGCAGTGCCATTACATAGAAATGAAGCTGCTTTCTGTATTTAGCCAGATACTCCCGACTAACAAGTGAAGTATTTTTATAATCCAAGATTCCCAGTTTGCCGTCTTTTTCATATATCAAATCAACTATTCCGGAGAATGTGTAGTTTTCGCCTTTGACGTAGAACGGATATTCACTGTTTACAATAAATAAGTCATTTCCAACTTCATGGTAGTATCTGATTACGTCTTTGGTAATTGATTCCAATTTCTCGCCATATTTTTCAGGACGCTCTTCCTTAAACTTTAAATTAGCCTTTTCGAATAATATTTCAACAGTTCGTGAAACCTCTTCATCACCGACATATTCATTTTCATTTGCCTTGATTTTTTTATTAACAATTTCGAGTGCTGAGTGGATGAATATTCCATCATCGATTTCCTTTTTCTGACCAACATTTAATCCAAGTTCATTGGATAACTTGTATTTAAATGGACACTCATTGTAATTTTCAAGGGCGGTGAAACTTAAGTTGACAATTTCTTCCTCTTCATCTACATGTGACGGTTCTAAAATGTTAATTTCTACATTATCCAAATCAATTTCCCTGCAGTATTCATTAATATTAATTACATCACTAACACACTCTGGAGCTTCACCTATGCTTGAAAGTATAAGCTCATCTTCGGCACGGGTTTTTGCAACATATATTACTCTTTCCTCTTCCTCGATATGTGAAGTTTCAGCATCACCGTCGTACTTGTCAAATCCTAAAAACTCTTCAGGTATGTATTCAACGGATTCATCATCAGCTTTTTTAAATGCTGTTGGAAAGCCGTTTTCCCTGAGGGACGCCAGTATCACTACCGGAAACTCAAGGCCTTTTGATTTGTGGACTGTCATAATCTGGACTGCATCCTCATCCGACTTATAGGAGTCAAGTTTTTTAAGTGAGTTTTTAATAAACCAGAATGCTCCTCGAAGACTTCTGTCATACATCACTTCACCATAGACGGATATGGATGGAATGATAGCAGCAAAATTATTAACGGTTTCCTCGTCATTTACAACAAGGTCATAGTCCAAATAACCGGTAATGTCACAGAGCAGTTCAAAGTATGTTTCAGATACGGTTGGTCTGTCATAGTATTTCTCGGCATTGACTTTAACTTTCAGTTCGTTCAATTTCTTAAAGAATGCCAAATCATTTTCATCTGTTATGCCATATTTAATTAAATTCTCATCTGAAAGTATTGGCTTTTTGACACAGCCGAATACTTCATCCTTACGCTTGTTTTCTTTACTAAATATTCCATTGAATTTTCTGATTCCTCTTCCCCAGCCTTCGTTTTCTGAGCATACAATCTTATCCATTTCAACGACTTCTTTTTCAAAGCGCTCCTGCAAGTCATTTAAAATAGCTTTTGTATCACTGGAAAGCTCAAAAAGAGCATTCTCACCAGTCAATGTTTTCAAGTTAAGCCAGTCTGCAGTTTCACGGGGAACGAATGTGTAGTACGGGTCATCATCCTGAATGAGATAATACATGAGTGTCAAGATATACTTTAAATCATCATTATCCGCCAAATCTCCTGTTCCCCTGACCTGGTAGTTAATATCATTTTTCTCAAAAAGCTCAACCAGTGTGTTAAAGCATGAAGAGGAGCTTTTAACTGACCTTAAAAGTATTCCGATATCTGATGGTCTCATCCTTTCATCTTCAAGGATATGCTTAATCACATCAAGAATATTTTGGGCTTCGGCCTTTTTATCCTCGCTTGTCATATAATATACTTCATTGGTCTTTGCGCTTCCGCATTTGGCTTTTATTAAATCATTTGAAGAGTGAGGTTTGATAAAATCCTCTGATATGTCAATTATCTCAGCAGTTGAGCGGTAATTTGTTGATAAAAATACTTCTAAAAACTTATCAGAGTATTCATCTGAAAGTTCCTTGAAATAGTTTTTGTTTGACCCCCTGAATCCGTAGATGCTCTGGTTAATGTCACCTACAACGGTGAATGAATCAGTCTCAGGACTTTCAATGAACTTTTTAAAGAGCTGCATCTGAACCGGATCTGAATCCTGAAACTCATCAATCAGGATATTAGTATATTTAGGCATATAACCCTCATTCATTTTTGAGAGTGCCTTTATCTGCATCTGATTGTAGTCAATGGAATTTTCCCTTTCAAGCAAATCAAGATATGCATTAAATGATTTGGCAATCTGGATGTGTTTTGCATTATTATATGACTTTTTAAACTCATCGTTTTCATTTACCTCATCAATTGGAAACTCACCATCATTTTCATCCATATAATTAGAGACAAATTCAATAAAATCCGAGGAAACCGGGAAATTATCTTCAAGATAATCAGCCAAAGCCTCAGTATCCACATTGAATGTTGAGTATTCATCATACTTTCCAATAACCTTGTCAATCTCATAGCTTCTTAAATGTGACTCTTTCTCAAAGCCCAAATCCTTCAGATGCTTTTTGATGAAAAGATTCTGCTTGTCGCCTTCAGCAATGATGTCCAGGCCAACGGTACCTGTATCTTCAAGAATTTTTAAACAAAAAGAATGGATTGTTGAAATCTGCATCTTCTGAACATCGCTTGCAGGAATTTCACCCTCAATCAGCCTGTCTTTAAGCTCATCTGCAGCCTTGGTTGAAAATGTAATAATAAGAAAGCTTTCAGGATTAACACCCAACTCATTAACCATATATTTTACTTTCTCAACAATTACACGGGTTTTTCCGGAACCAGGTCCTGCCTGAACGCTTAAGAATTTCTCACCACCATATTGAACTATAGTTTTTTGTTCCTCATTCAATTCAATTGCCATAATATAACTCCGTACATAATCAATAATTACTTTGTTAGTAATTTAATAAAAAGATTTAGATAAAAAGTAAAATTATATTAAAATAAAAGATTAATAGTAATATGATAATGTTGGAATATGAAAAGTCATATGTTAATAATTAAGATAGGCTGACTTTATTTTTCTTAATTATTAACCATCCATCTTTATTTCATTCCTGTTATTCACACCATCAATACGTTTTTTCATGACTGATGCGGAAGTTAATTGAATTTCTCAAATCAAAATATTTTCTAATGTTTTCCTCACTATCTCGGGGAATTGAATCTATTGCTCTTTTGATGACCTGTTTTGCCTCATCCGCTTTGTCCTCTTCAAGTAACTGAGATGCCCAGTCATAAAGCATTCTTGCCTTATTTTCAAAAACCACTTTTTCCGCAGACAGTTCCAGTGATCTGTCATAACACTCCTCTGATTCAGCATACCTTTTTAAAGCCTCAAGAATAATTGCTTTCATATTCCAGTTATCATAATCTTTGTCATTATGCTCCAATGCCTCATTAATTTTAATAAGTGCAAGATCCTCTTTAAAATCCATATATAAATTCCAGGCTTCCCTACTCAATTCAATAGGCATAGGTTTATCTGATAGTGTATATGAATCATCATCTTCTTCATCATCATTATAACTGTAACTGCCGCCACAGTTCATGCATATGTCTCCTTCATCAACCCAGCTTCCGCAATTCGGACAAATTCCCATAATTATCACACCATTAACCAATTATATTAATGAATTAAAGTTCTCCCATATCTTTACCATTGCATAGGTATCTAGCTTGCAGTATTCAAGCAATGCTTTTCTGATTTTAGCCTGCTCTTCAGGCGTCTTATCATTTAAGCTTAAAAATGCATTTGATGCCTCATCACCCTTATGAATCAAAGACAATTCGGAATAATCCAGTTCAGGATCATCGGGATAGAGTGCGGGAAGGACATATTTTATTGAATATGATCCTTTCATTTCCTTTGTATAGTAATCCCTGTTTTTAAATGGTATCATCAAGTCAACCATATTGTCGTTGAAACGCTTCATTTCATCTGCCAGGTCAGGATACATTCTTGCGATTTCTTTATTTCTTGTTGCTTCAAAGGCCTTGTTGTAAACAATTACGCTTCCGTTTTCGGGCATGTCACGAATCATGCTTTCTGCAAAGTTTCTGATTAGGTTCATATCATCAGCTTCTGCGAGAAATTCCTTATGTTCAAGTGGTGCATCTTTCTGTTTAATGATATGTAAAGAGTACTGGAAAGGAATCTGCTGATAGGGCTTTGTGCCCGCATACTCGGGAACTGCATACTGACAGGATTCATAGTCAATGAAATAAAGTGGATAGTTTAGAGAATCTAAAACTTCCTCAATAGCTTTCCTGTTGATTTTAGGCTCAAGGTCATTTAATTCAAAATCAATCTGCTCCAGATATTTCGGATTTAACTTTTCATTTTTTAAATCTTCAAATGAAACTTTGCCGTCATAATACTTTTCAAGCTTTTTAGAGCTAAACATTCCTGCTATGTCAAAGACATTAGGCTTTGGCAAATCCTTTGTACAGTAATCCCAGAAAGCACACCTGTAAGGCTTAAAGCAATGCATACCAATATCCTTTACAGGTTCACTGTCATTAGTTTTCATAAACTCATTGATAAAGTCAATGTTGCTTTTTATTTCATCCTGCTTTTCTATGACTTTAAAGGTAACATCCTCAATTTTAAAGAGCCTGTCAAGTTCCAGTTCGTTTCCTCTAATGTATTCGTTGTTGATATAAACAATTGAAACCTTTTTGACGTTCAATCCAAGATTTGACAAAACAAAGTACTGATATGATGCATCGTCAATATATACTTCATCGATTTTTGTGGAGCTTTTAACCTCATAGATTTCAACCCCCTCCTCATCATTTTTCAAAATGTCAACGCTGCAGAAGTTGTTTTCATAGGAAAATGACGCTTCAGTAATGACATTAGGCTTATTTTGTAACAGTTCATCAGTTTTATCAATTGAAACGCTTAAATCAATGTCAAAGGGAATGTCCTCATATTCACCAAAGAGTCCCTTTGCAAGTTCCCCTACCTCACGGCCTTTCTCTAAAACTGCATCATTTCCATCAGCTGAAGAATCCGGCCGGTATTTTTCAAGCCATAAAATTTTTTCACACTGCACGCCTCTGCAATAGCGAGACTTTGATAAATGTATTTCACTCATGATATAACCCCATAGCAATTTCATCCAATTGTCCTTTAATCAATTCAAAATCCTGATTTAAATCCAATGTTTTAACACTTATTGTATTTCCACTCATTTTATAGGTATTATCCGGCAGGACTTCCTCATCAGTTCTTGCATATAAAAGCATTCCTGAAACTTCCTTATCCAAATTTTCAGCCTGCTTGTTTTTAACATATGTAAATACCTGATACAGGTTTGCCGAATGAAGAGTATTGACATCATAATAGCTTTGAAGAGTATGTTTATAGTATTTTGCATCAATTATCAAAACTTTATCTAAATATTCAAGCATTATGTCACTCTGCATTCTTGGAAGCATGAAATCCTCCTCATCATCAAGCTGCCATTTTATTTGTGATGCTGAAGCATTAATTTTAGGATGTTCCTTTTTATAATAGTTCAAAATAAACTTCTCATATAATCTGTTCATCCTCTGATCATCTAAAAATGTCATGAGCTTCATATCACCCTTTCGGGTAGTCTGAAGAAGTCCCTTAACGGTCAGATAACAGACACCAATGAGCATTCTGTAGTTTTGATTGTTCCGGTCAAAGCGTATTTTCCAATTTATGCTTTTTAAATCAATCAGGCCAACTTCTCCAAAATACATCAAAAGCTTTTTAAGCCTTTTCTTGTTCCTGCGGGAAATATCTGACTTTAAAAGCAGATTCATAGTTGACTTTAAAATCTGGTTTAAATAACAGTTAACGCTAAATTCATCATAAGTACATGTAAGCTGCCTTTTCAAAAAGCTTTGTGAGTTGATTGATTCGGTTATTTCAATCTTTCCTCTTATTGATGAGGTGGTTTCTTTAACATCAATATAGTCCTTAACCAGACCCTGCTTTATTTGCTTGGCTACACCAATAGCTAAAATCTCTGAGAACAAATCGGCAGTGTTTTCAAACTCTTCCGTTTGGATTCTATTATAGTTATCCTCATTCAGATTGTAGAATGCATAGGACAGCATATAATAAATGTTTTTTATCCTAATCAATTAATCACGCTTCTTAGCTTATCTGACCAGATTTTTACCTTGTCAGGTTCATCAAACCAGTACTCTCTTAAAAGAGGTATCAGCTCATATTCAACAATAAAGTCCAGATTATCACAGTCCTTGAGATTTGACAAATAGCTGTGACCGATTCTGAATCCTTCACCAAGACTTTCATCATTTTTAATCTCTTCATTCAACTCTTTTAAAGCCAAAACAAGATTGTCAAATCTTTCATCATTTAATTCATTCTGATAACTGACAAAGCCGTCAGATGAAAAACCAGGCTTCAAGTCAAAGAATGCGAATCTTCGCCTTAGCGCATAGTCAATCATGGCTAATGATCTGTCTGCAGTATTCATCAAACCTATGATGTGAACATTTTTTGGGATGAAAAACAATTCATCAGAGTACAATAGCTGAATCTTGTTTTTGGAACCTCTCTTGTCATTTTCAATAAGCATAAAGAGTTCACCAAAGATTTTACTCAAGTTACCTCTATTTATTTCATCAATAATGAAGAAATAATCGTTTTCAGAATCCTCTTCTGCCTTTTTACAGAACTGATAGAATGAACCTTGTCTTAAATCAAAACCGTCTTTTGACGGTCTGTAGCCCATTACAAAGTCCTCATAGGAATAGCTTTGGTGGAACTGAACCATCATTACACGATTGATATCCTTTTCACCCATAATGGAATATGCCAGCCTTTTTGCAAGAAAAGTCTTTCCAACACCAGGAGCACCTTCTACAATCAGGTTTTTCTTATGCATTAAAAGTTCAACCAGAGTATTGTAATCATTTTCATCAATATAGACTTCCTCAAGGAATTTTTCCGGTGAATAAGGAGGATATGAATCTTATGGTGGTTCATCCATAATTTCTGTGCCTCCAATTAACTCCTTTATGTTATTAATCATTTCTGTATATATTGTTATATCAGTTAATGTTTTCATAGGCAATTTTCCATATTGTTCATAGGGCCAAATTCCTTTGTTTTTCCAATTAACCTTACGAATATGTTGATAATGATCCATATCAGATTTAAATTCATAATCTGATTCAACAATACCTACTCCAATAACATCACTCATTCCTCTTTTTGCAAAAATTACATCTCCAATTTGTATTTCATTTGCAAACTGCCATAGTGCATGAACATCATTTCTATGTGAAGATTTATCATTATAAAGCTCTTGTAATTTATACTTTATATCATCTTTTAGAGAATATTTACTTAAATTACCAACACCCTCCCAGCCAATGGCCATTATTCCATCATCATAAAAAGTATCCCACATAGTTGCCCCTTCACCTGGAGAGTACATCCAATATTTTACTGTTTTAACATCTCCATCACCAATTCCATCATCAGATGATTCTCCATTAGTTTTTAAATTATTAAGATATGCAGCATGAGAAAATATTGGAAAATTTTCATATTTTCCAGTTTTTTCAAAAATTTCTTCACAATATTGGCATATTTTAAGATAATTCTTTCCAGAAGGAGGTGATTTTAATGATTTAATTTCTTCTTTAAAATCATTTGAAAATATTTCTTCACTGGTTAGAAAAGTTCTATTATTACTATCCATGTTAATATAATCAAAAGGTCTTATCCAATTTAAAGCCATTGTAATATTCCAACGAACACCTCTTTGATTTATAACTTCATCATAATTTTGAATAAAATCATCATTATGATTTAAAGCACTTTCAAAAAGATTCCACAAATTGTTAATATCCTTCTCTTGACGATTCTCATTGAATCCATAAAATGTTGCTTTTAAATTGTTTACCACAGCAATTCCATGAAATGTAAATGGTGCTTTAGCCGAAATATCAAATTCTTTTTTAAACTCTTTGACTAGATTAATACGATTTTCAGCAGAAATTTGTTTATTAAAAAGAGCAAAAACAGTAAAGGGATCCATATCATATGGAATTATATTATTTCCATTAGAATCTCTTTCAAGTGCTGGCAAGTCCATATTCAATTTTTGGAATATATTTTGAATTTTATAAATTAAATCCGCACGATTATCCTTATAATCAATCAATTTATCTGCTAATTCCATATAAAAGTCTGGCCAATCAATTTTATTCTGATTAATCTTATATAATAAATCATTTTTAGCAGAATCTTGAATATTGAATATTGTTAAAATACCATTTAATGATTTTGCAGTATTATTTCCCAAATCATCCCTTAAAACTTCACCCATCCATTCTACATCACGAAATTGGCTATAAAAATCATCCTGTTCCATATACTTTTTAGATAACATATCAGAATAGTAATAATCTGAAATAATTTTACCAACTAAGTATTTACGTGTTCTTGGATTATATGTAATAACAAAATCTCCTATTTTGAATTCACAAACAAATTTTACTACCTGAGCTGCCTGAATTGATAAGCTTGTTTTACTAACATTATAATATTTATCAGCCATTATTTGTTTGATTTCATCAGGAGACTTGCCAGACAAATCACCTACTTCCCATCCAACAGCTATAATATTTAAATCATTGAAATCCTCGAATAAAAATGCATTTTCACCTGCTCGAACCATCCACATATTTGCCATTTAACATCACATCAAAATCTTTATTATGGATAATTTGTGTTTAGTTAAATATACAATTTGTTAATAAATTAAGATTCTTTTCACAAAATGCTTATTCTAATAAAACAATAAACTAAACAAGGAGTTAATGAGGAGGTTAAAATGTTCTGTCCAAATTGTGGAAAAGAGTTAGAAGATGAATCTAAATTCTGTAACAGATGTGGAGAAAAAATAGACAACGATGAAATAAACGAAAAAGACAATAAACCCCCTGAAGAACATAAAAGACTAGATTTAAACAATATAGAAAATAAAGTTAAAACATCAAACAAGAACAATCTAAAAATAATAATTTTATCCATCATAGTTTTGATATTAGCAGTAATATCAGTTCCAGTTATGATGAATGCATTAGCTCAACCAGAAATTGTTATACCTGACGGATTCGTTTTGGAGTACCAGCAATCAGGAATCTCAACATATTGGGAAAGTGAAAGCAGAGCTCCTTTAAGAATGGACATTCAACAAGCTAGTATTCCTTTAAAAAGTTATCCTGGCAAAAATTATGGTGTTTTAAAAACAACAGTTAATAACACAGATTATTTGATTATAATTTATGGAGATGACTTTTCCAATTCATATCTTGATTATACTGGATCAAATGCACAAAAAGCATTAATGAAACACAAATTTGAATATATGATTAATGAAGGTCATTTGCATTCAACCATTGATGATGTCCAATATTATGGAGACTTTACAAAAGCACCATCAGAATATAAAGGATTTTAGAGGATAATATCCTCTATTTTTATTTTAAAAAATTAACCAGAACTACTATTTGATTTTAAAAAACAATGCCAAAAAATAGTTCCATTTATTTGAATAATATATCCAAATAATTATTTTTTCGCTATTTCTCGCAATAACTCTATTATTTCATTATTTTGTTCTATAACCTCATCATTTTGTTGTATAATACGATTATTTTGTTGATTTATTACCTCCAATTTTATTAATTGTGAAGCCAAAAATCTACCATTAACTTTTTCTAGTCTTAAATACCTCCTGTAATATAAGCTTTATAGACCTTATCCGCTTTTTTAGCATCTTCTTTGTATATTTCACTTATATCATCATAGAAAAAACCATATTCCCGTTCAGTTGCTGTTCTATTTTCCATTTTTTTAGGTAATTTCTTTTCTTCTTTCAATCTTCTTTTTTCAGCATTTTTTGTCTTTGCTCTGCATAATAATCATCATGCTTTTCTTTTAATTCATTTCCTTTTTCTATAACTTTAGTTAAAAAGCCTGTTTCCTTTTTTCTTCATTATTTTGTTTTGATAATTCTGTTCCACACACTTCACAAAATTTATATGAATCATCATATTCTTTATTACATTTTGAACAAATTTTTGTCATATACAACACCAAATAATTAATTTATAAAACCATGACATTACTTGAATATTCAAGCTTCCGTAGTCACAACCGAGCTTCCACCAGACGATTCTTGACTTGGACTTGATTGGCTAGATGAACCTTGACTAGAACCATAATCATAAGAATATGATCTGCGGCCGTCAGAAGTATAACCCGGCTCATCCAGACTAATATAACCATTATCCTGAATATGATAATCCACCATACCATATTTAGTCAGCATATATTGGTCAACTTCCGCTTGAGTATACATTGGAGTACCGTCTGACTTGTATGCAAGCGCTTTTTTCTGATTATCGTTTTGTGTAGTGTTGTTAGTGTTATTTGCATTTTTTCCATTGAATTTCACATGGTCAGCAATATAATTAACCAACGTCTGATTTTCACCCATAACAGATACTGATTCACCAGTTTCCTCAGACATTACAATTCTGGTATAAACCTGCTTTCCATTCGTATTTACATTTATGGAATCATCCAAATTCATTCCAACAGACTGGCCGTCAACAACGCTTTTACTGTAGGTTATCTGCATTACTTCACTATTTCCAAATAGTGCTTTGGTTACTGATGAAACGCTTGAGCCTGCAATATTTGAGTTACTGTTTATATCACCTGCCCCATCGTTGAAGCTTATCCAGTTAGGCAGCTCAACACTGCATGAACTGCTGAAGTTATATGTAGTAAATCCATGATTATTGTTATTTGTTGTTACCGCTCCAGCTATTATGAGTATTGCAGCCACGACAGTTATGGCCAATAGGATTAGTATTATGTTTCGCGTTCTTTTGCTTTTCTGCATTTGTTGTACTTCTGCATAATCGTTTATTCGGGCTCCACATCGGGGACAGTAATCGGCATCCGAATCCAATATTTTGTTTCCGCATTTCTTACAGTATATTTTTTTCATTTTTTATCCACCTATGTTAATAGTATGTGAGTTAATAGTTAATATTATTAACTTTTCATGTTATTTCTCCTAATCAATCAACAATCACCTCTTTTCTTCATTCTCAGATTTCATAATCCTGGAAAAGAATTCTTCACAATATAAACTTAGAAGTAGTTGATAATTAAGATATTTTTTGGTTGATGATTAATTTTTAAAAACTTATTAAATCACTTATTTTTTAATTTAAAGAGTTTAAATTAAAAATTAAAAATTCATTCTAGTTGATGATTAACGTATTAGTTAAAATTTTAACCTGATATCGCCAAACAGGAAAAATGATAAAAATCATAATCTATCCGGACTGGTATTTAAAATACAGCTCGATATTGGAAGAATAGTTAAAAGGTGAAAAAAATAAGATAATTAAATGAAATAACTTTTAACCATTGATTATTTCATCTTTCAGTTTATTAAATTCATTTTCATCAACAATGCCGTCATCGAGCAATTGCTTTAATTCTTTTAATTTATCAATTTTACTTTCAGCAGCATTATTTCCAACATTGGCGAATTTTTGCATGTCTCTTGCTTTTATTTTATTTTCAAGCGTTTGCAGTTTTCCTTTATCTGAACCGGCCTGTTGAGTTCTGTAATGCAGACCATTATAATCAAAATCTACCTTTACATCACTCCATAGATTTCTGGTACTTTGATGCAGGCTAAAATTTTCAATATCCTTAATGGGAATGACTTCTTCTGTTTTTTTAATAACAATTGAATCTTGTCTAAACTCATTTATGCCCCCTAAATGAGGAATTTTAGCTCTTTTTCTGCCAGTCTTTTCAAGGTTTTTTTGATATTCGTTAATAGGATTATCTGGCTGGAAATCAATTTTTGTTCCGCAATTCGTGCAGAAACGAGCACTATCATCTAACTGAGTACCGCATTCCGTACAATATTTCACCATTTAATCCCTCAGCTATAAATCATTGAAATCTATTGTATCATTTACATGAATTCCCATGTTGATTTTATTTGCTGAGTTATATGCATCATATATTGCATAACCCCATACGATTAGCCATGTTATCCAACCAATAATTATAAGCATTAAAAATCCAGAAATTACAGCACCTATGAACAGCAAAATTCCTTTTTTAGTTAATCCCAAATAAATTTGACCCAAACCGACTATTAAAAAAGATAATATTGCAGCCAAAACCGGGCTTTTTTGATTAACCTGAGCTGCATTTTGAACAACAGCTCGGGATTCAGGAGAAGTTGGCGCTCCACAGGATGGGCAAAACTTAACATTTTCAGCCATTTTAAATCCGCAGTTTGCACAAAATTTAGTCTTGTTTACATTATCAGAAGTCTCATGAATGATTTCACTGCCACAATTTTGACAGAATTTAACATCATCCTTTACTTCCGTTCCACAATTTTGACATGATACCATGATAATACCTCACCATAATCTTGTTTTTAGAATAATAATAATTTGTTACTAATATATTGTTTAATATTAAATATAAATATATGGGAATAAACGATATCAAAGCATAGATGTTTATTATTTAAGATACGACAAAATATTGATTTTTGAATTAAATATAAAAGCAAAGGCATTTTTCCAAATCATAATTTTTATATAAATATATTGTTAAAATACTAATTATATGATGGGTAATAGTTATTATAACTCAGTTTATTTTTTAAAGACAATATCTATTATCATGTCAAATACTTAATTAAGGAGGTTTTTAATGGCAAAATATTGTAGAAATTGTGGTGAAGAATTAGAAGAAGATGCTAGTTTTTGTATAGCTTGTGGAACTAAAACAGATGGATCACAATCAAATAGCAAATCTTCAACTGCAGATAATATAAATAAATCTTTCAGTAAAGTTAATGACACTATAGATAAATTTTCAAATGATTTTTCTGATTCCTTTTCAGATTTGTTTGATATATACAAAATTAATATGATAGAAGATGAAAAGGTAATAAAACGTTCTAAAATACATCCTGGTTCATTGTATATTCCAATACTTTTCGTTATAATAACATTTATACTGATGATTTTAAGTTTTTTTATGTTAACAATATTATTTATCATTGCTGTAGCCTGGTTAATAATCAGATTCATATCATATAGCAGCACTGATTTAATATTAACCAATAAAAGGGTATTCGGTAAAACCGGTTTAATATCAACCACTCAAATGCAAAGTCCTTTGAACATGATTAATTCCGTCTCCTTTAACAATGGAATAATAGGAAAATTATTTGGATATGGTACTGTTCAGATTGTTACTGCATCCACTCTTTATAAATTCAGATACATTACAGATGGACAAACATTATATAGTGATATTTTTAATCAATTAGAAAGAACAAAGAAAGAAACATTACAGGAACAGGCTGAAGCTATTGCAAAAGCTATTGCTAATAATAAATAAGCTTTTTATTCCTTTAAAAAAGTATTAGGTCATTGAACGCAAAAAAAGAGTTAATATTTTTCTTAAGTGAAATCAAACAACCATAGAAAAAATTAAATTCAACAAAATAAAAACAATAAATCAAGTTGTATCAAATCAACTGTTTTTTTGGAAAAAGGTTAGAATCATTTAATGATTCTACCTAATATATTTAACTATTTTTAATGAAACTTATGATTTTAATCAGCTTCTATCTCCATATACTTCTCTTAAAGCTTCCTGATCTTTGGCAGAGCCTCCGCCGATAATCTTACCTGTTGCACTGTCATATTGAGTATCTCCAACCCAATAGTATCCTTTACCTGACTGCCATTCTGCCTCATGTTGCTGTGCATACTCCTTTGTAACGTATTTGCTGTCAGAAGATGATGGTTTTGAATTTCCCTCATTGGAATAAAATTTAAAAATTAGCTATTAAGTTTAAAGAAAATAAAAACATCGTTTTCATTTAAGAAAATAAAATAAGTAAAAGTTTTAAATCAATGCCTACAACATGTTTAATACATGTTTGAGTAGGTAGACATCGATTTAATCCAATCATTCAAAATTTAGAATTTAAGTATCCATGTGGATTTAAAATTCTAATGAATATTATGAAATAAATTATATATAAAGTTTATTGTTTTTTAATTTATAAACTGTAGAAAGTGTCGATTAGAATCCAACAAGCCCCAAACATAACTTTTTAAAGCTATCGCTAAACAATGACTCTAATATTTGAATATTTCTACAGTTTAAAGGAGAAATTCATCATGACATCGGATTAATTATAGATAATCCATATGCTAAACACCATGTTATGATGGTGCATATGAGCAATGACAAGACACGAACCTATCAGGAATTGGTGATGGTTATGAAATTTCTGCAAAGTTATATCTCTTCAATTAATGAAGCTACCTTTTCAGCATGGCTTTTTGCTTTCGCCTTAATCTTTTCGACTTCATCGGGATTGGTTCTCAATTCAAAAGAAACTCCTCCGGTGAAGACATAATCCACGAATTCCATTCCGCAAAGTCCGCACATTGATTTGATTGGTGGAAGATATTCCTCAATGCCATAACCCATTATTCCATCCTTCTGATATGCCTCTTCAGGTGCGCCTGCTGTAAATGAAGCAATTAGCTTTTTGCCATGGAGCTTGTTTCCGGTTGAGCCGTGTGACCATCCGTGTTCGAAGGTATCCTCCATCCATTTGTTCATGATTGAAGGCATTCCATACCAGAAGAGAGGAAACTGCAATACGATTATATCTGACTTTTCGAGTTTTTCCTGTTCAGCCTTAACATCAATTTCAAAATTCTGATACAATTCATCCAATATGCTTATCTCAGCATCCGGAAGCAATTCCCTTAAATCTTCTATAATCTGTTTGTTTGCTACTGAGTCATTTTTTGAATCCCTGTGTCCTTCGACTATCAAAACGTTTTTCATTTCATCACCTTATTTTTTGCTTAACAATTTTCCGCCCACTCCAACATTTTCTGCCGGAAATTCATTTATGAATACATAAAAAGATTCCTCTGGAATTCCTGTGATTCTTGATGCGGATTTTGTAAATTCTTCAACTATTTGCTCTTTTTGATCTTCGCTTAACTTATTTATGTCAAATGTAATTGAAGGCATTTAATCACCACATTTAAATTTGATTTTCAACCGTTATAAATGCAAAAGTGTCACCGATGACACCCAAATCTCAGTTGGAGCCATATTATTGTCTATTGGAGGTCAAAGACAAATTCAATGAAAAAAGAGATTTTTAATGGTGATATGGACAGTGAATCTGTTCACGACATTATGAGGTTGATGATTAACATACTTTTTGGTTGATGATTAATTTTTAAAAACTTCTTAAATAGCTTATTTTTTGATTTAAAGAGTTTTAATTAAAAATAAAAAATTCATGCTGGTTGATGATTAAATTTTATGAAGTAGTTATGTTGATATGTAATGTCATATGTGCTTGCGGTGCAATTGCAACAATCATATCAACATTATACACCACATTTAGATATATCCACTTTCATGATATGATTGGGCTCTTACTTTTGCCAATTCCTCATCACCATGACTTAAACTCAAAATTTCATTATAATCGCTTGCAGATACACCAGGAACTGGTGATCCTCCAGAACTTTTAGATGATTCACCATTATAAGAAGAACTTGATGTTTGTTTAACAATTTCCTTTATTTCTATTTTTTGAGTTATGTTGGATGCTGAATAATTGCTATTGCCTCCATAAGTAACATTAACTGTATATTCACCAGGATTTAATCCGTTCAATTGAAGCATTCCATTTCCCTTTGCATCTGTCGTTATTTGATGTTGATTCCTCTCACCATTAGAACCTGTCATCGTTATGTTGACAGTCTGGTTTGCAAGAGGTGTGCCGTTAATATCCACAAGTATTATTGAAAAGTTTTCTCCATCATGTAAAGTGCTATTGCTTGTTGCAACAATGGTTGTAGTTATTTTTGAATCAGAAGTATTAAAAAACATGATTCCAAAACCAGCAAGCAATGCTATGAAAATTACAATAAGAGCAATTATAATTTTGTTATAATCCATTATCATTACCTCATGTTATTACTATGTGTATTATTCATATTAAAAACATGTTTAATATTTTTCATCCCTAGAAACAAAAAACTAATCAACCTTAGTTCCACATCCAGAACAGAATTTAGAATCTTCAGATAATTCCAATCCACAGTTTTTACAAAATTTAATTGAATCTTCAGATAAATTCCCTATTAATTTTTGTTTGATTGCTTTAAATTCTTCCTCAGTTATGAGATCTTCTTTGTAAAGTTCAGCATATTTTAAAAGAGAATCTGATGAAACATTATTTGTTTTTTGTGGATTTTTCTTAAATGCCTCCCATTTTTCATGGAGCTGTTCGTAATTTTCAACTTTGACTTTTTGCAAAACGAATTTTTCACCACTATATAAATTAATATTTATATTAGAAGTAGTATGGAAAAGGCCTGGCTTGTCATAGGTCATTGATGAGATATCGTTATAATAAAAATTTGTTGTTCCCAATTCTGACTTGATAACAAGACCTTTTTTTCTTAATTCAATATTGTCCTCATGAATTGTAACATAGGCACTATTGATATGTTCTATGTCTGCACCTCTCCAATTTCGTCTAATTTCAAGAATCCTGCATTTAAAATCGTAATTATCTGACATATTATCTACCGATTAAATTTAAAACCCCCTATTTAATCCAACATAGGGGCAATAGTTAAAATTATATTTTTTCTACCCAGTATCCGCTAGGACTTCCCGGCTCATCAGTATCCTTATATGAATAATGACCATCTTTGGTCATTGGAACATCGCCTCCAACATCAACGTGAGCATACATGATATTACCGTTGGAATCACGGATGTAATTATCATTTACAGTGGAGCCTCCAGAAGAGCTACTGACACTAGCTGAAACCTTTTCAGCTATTGCAAGCTTTTGAGTAGTATTGCATGAGGTGTAATTCTCATTTCCTCCATAGGTAACATTAATCGTGTAATTTCCAGAAGCAAAATCGTCAAGCTGGAAGCTTGCATCACCATTTGCATCTGTCGTTATTGTTTTAGGGTTTTTACCTCCATTCGCATCAATTATTGTAACGTTAACTGCCTGATTGGCTATCGGAGTGTTGTTCAAGTCAGTCAGTTTGACGGCAAAAGTATCCCCATCATGCAAAGTGGAATTGCTTGTTACAATTACTCTTGAATCGACCTTTGCATGGCTTGGGTTTAAAAACAGAAATCCTGCCGCAAGCATGACGACAATCACGACAACCAATGCTATTATTATCTTATTGTAATCCATCTTATCACCAAATTTCTATTTCCTATACAATTTTTAAAGCTAAAGGAAACAATTCATATAATTAGTATATATGATGTTAGTAATATAAGTTTATTTTCAAATTCAAAAAAAGAATCCACTATAATTGGCTAATCATAGCGGAATTTTGAGTAGAAAAGCAATATGGCTGCAGACAATGTCAAAACAGCAGAAATTGCCATGATTAAATGTGAAGATGAAATCAGCCCAGGTATTGTATCACTGCCTATTGCCTGATTTCCTATTATTACAAGACAGATTACATTATATGTGGATAGGCTGATTGTTTTACCTATCTCTTTGCTGGAGGTCAGCATTGATGATGCATCACCCAAATCATCTTTGTCAACAAGCGTGAGAACATACTTGTTGTTTGGAGGTGAAAACAGACCGTGTCCTATTCCCTGAACAATCATGACCGCTATCAGCAGATACAACGGCAAGAGCTCTATGAAACATAGTGAAAACATTACAACGAGCAGTATTGACATTGCAATTCCGGCCAGAACCCTGTCATCATACTTATCGGAGAGCTTTCCGCTGTATGGGGAAACTAAAACCATAATCAGAGGAGTTGAAAGCAATATTATACCTGCAATTCTTGAATCAAAGCCGAGAACGTACTGCAAATGAAAATTAAGAATATATGTTGAAATGAAAGTGATGAAATAGGCGATGAAAGCTGCGTAATTGCCTACCACATACCTGAAGTCACGGAAAAGGTTCAAATCAAAAATCGTGTTTGAATTGTGAATTTCAACCTTTACGAATATGAAAAATGAAATGAAGCTTAAAATCAGAAGAGGCACGCCGAATGGCCTTGTAATATTGGTTAGGCCCAAAACAAACAAAATCATTATAAGAATATAGAAAACAGATCCCCTTACGTTAATCGGTTTTGAGTCATTTTTCCATTCACCGTCAATTTTAAAAAGCAATATCAGTTCAATTACAAGTGCTACGGCCATTACAACAAAAAGCGGCCTCCATGACAGGTAATAAACAACAAATCCTGAAATCGTCGGAGCGGAAGTCATTCCAATATATCCCATGGATCCGACAATGCCCAGTGCACTGCCGACATTATCCTCAGATATCTGATTGACAACGAACATGTAGATACTTATGAGAAGTACTGCAACGGAAATTCCCTGAATGACCCTTGAAAAAAGAAGGAAATAAACGTCAGAAGCAATTGCGGACATGATTAATCCAATGCTTAAGACAATTACGCCGATGATGGTAAATCTCTTGACGCCATACTTGGAAATGACTCTTGACAATGGAATTGAAACTGCAATCAATGCAATCATATATGAAATTGAAATCCAGTTTGCAAGTTCAATAGTCAAATTCAGGTCACTGGACATTAAAGGTATTGCAACCTGAATCATGCTTCCGATAAATGATGTTATAAACTGAATCAATGCTGCAATAACTAAAACCAACAAATCTTTTGAACTGAATTTTGAATTATGACCTGAAAGAAATTGCATAGTTTTATTTTAATCGATTATTGTATTTAATGTTTTTTAGAATCACATTTTAAACATTCAAAAATTATCACAGCAAAACTTTAAATAATAATGTGTATAAATTATTAATAAAATGTGGTGACAACTGGAGGAATAAATTATGGGAAGGGAATGGCAGATTGGAGATCCGGTTGACTATACAACAGACGGATGGATGGATGCCCAGAACTGGGGCCATGGAAGAGATGATGAGCCAAGAAATTATGCGGATGAAGTTTATGTTGCACAATCAGACAAATATTCAAATAAAGCATGGAACTATTTCCTTGACGGCGATTATTCCACTGCCCTTTTCTACATCAACAAATCACTTGATTTAAACAGCGGCATTTCAAACAGCTGGAACAGAAAGGCAATCATTCTTGAGTATCAGGAAAAATACTCCCAATCAGAAGAGTGCTATGAAAGGTCACTGGAAATCGCCAAAAATGATGTCGTTTATGACAATCTGGCCAGAATGCTTTTAGGCTGGACATACAAACTGATTGAAAATGGAAAAGACACATGCGATGAAAACTATTTTGATTTGGCAGAAGAAAAAATCAGAACGGCAATTGATATCGTTTCAAGGCCTCAAAGCAGTGAAAATCCCGAAAAATACCAAAACAAACTGGATTCGCTCAACTATTACAGGCAGCATGTAAGAAAATATCTGAAAAATATTGAAACATTGAAAAGCTATGATAAGGATGAGCTTTTTACAATAGCCGGAATGAGATACTATGACATCATTCCTCTCACCCAGGGTCTGCCTTTAAGGCTTGTGAAGGAACAGGACAATGAATATGACAGAGATGCAATTGCAATATATGCTGATGACAAAAAGATTGGTTATGTTGCAAATCAGGAATACACCAGCTATGAGAAAACTTCAAAGGCATCAGAACTTAAAAGTAAAATTCCGGATGAGGCCCATGGCGAATATCTGATGTTTCTTGACAAGGATTTGTTTTATATTGGAAGGATTTTATAGTGATGATGTAGATTCCACAGAGCAATTATGTTTAAACAGCAAACACCTTTCATTAAAATTAAAATTCAGCCAAATATTTGATTGAATTAACATTATCTATGATGAATATTGGAAGCTTCGTAGAATTAAATGACATGAAAATAAAATATTATTTTAAACATCCAATTGGAATAACTTTCACCCCATCTGCTCTGGTGTATGCCAACTCACCGCCAGTAATTACTGCCAAAAAGCTAGGCTCTTCCAAATCAATTTTTTTGTTTTCAACACTTTTTTTAATCAATTTTTTTAGCTTAAGTAAATTTTCTGCACCCTTATCTATTTCACGGTTGCCTAATTTAAATTCTATTAATCCATATCTTCCATCATTCAGATATATAACACAATCCGCCTCAAGTCCTCCGTCATCATTATAATACAACACCTCCCCATTGACTGAACTTGAATAAACCAGCAAGTCCCGTATGCATAAGTTTTCAAATATGAATCCGAAAGTTTCGAAGTCTTCCAGCAATTTTTCAGGAGTTAGGTTAAGGCTTGCCACAGCTATTGATGGGTCAATGAATTCCTTTTTGTAGGATTTTCTGATGGTATTAGCAGATCTGATGTTTGGTGACCATGCAGGTATGTTTTGAATGACATATAATCTTTCAAGAGCATCAATATAAGAATTGAATGTAGGTAATGTGATATCACCATATTCTGTTTTAATATCCTTCATGAGTGTTTTTTTAGTTGCTAACGTTGATATGTTTCTAGCATATGATTTTAGAATAGATTTTACCCTTTGAGGACTTCGTTTAACACCATCAACTTCAGAAACATCACTATTACAGATTATATCTATGTAATTTGATACAATTGCCAATTGCTGCTTTTTGGTCTTTTTGTTTAGTGATTCAGGCCATCCCCCTCTGCAAGCGGCAAAAATTAAATCAGGTATTGTCAAGTTTGAAGTAATCCCATCAATGTTTAAATTCTCGTTGTCAAATAAGTCCATCAATGAAATTTTACCATTGGATTCTCCACTTTCATATAAACTCATTGGACGCATGACTATTCTTTTTATTCTGCCTGCTCCAGAGTGAACTATTTTACTTTCATCAACAATTGTAGATCCGGTTAAAATATATAAACCATCTTCATCTGATTCATCTACTAAATATCTTACAGCACCCCACAGTTCAGGGGCCATTTGCCATTCATCAATTAGCATAGGCTTTTCACCTTTTAATAATTCGATAGGATTGGTGTCTGCAAGTTTCAAATAAGATTTTCCAAGAACAGGGTGTTGTAATTCTTTTAGGCTTTTACACTGTTGCTTGGCTGTAGTAGTCTTTCCACACCATTTTGGACCCATTATTAGCACAGCCCCCATATATTCAAGAGATTCTTTTAGTTCTTGGTCAGTATATCGTGGCAAATATTTTTTCATTCAAATCACTATATTATGTTTTTCACAATTTTTATTTTATATTTTTCATGATATAAATTTTATGTTTTTCACCTATTTCATTTTATACTTTTCACCTATTTCATTTTATACTTTTCACCTATTTCATTTTATGTTTTTCATATTTTTGCATTAAAAAAACCCAAAAGATGTAAATTAAAATAATCCAATCCATCAACAATAGAAAACATTAAATTTTATTAAATTAAACAATCTTTTAAAAATCATTAAAGAAAAAAATAGTGAGAATTATTCATCATAATCATTAATGGAATCAATTAATGTCTCCACATCATTCAAGACATTATGAATATCCCCATCTTTACTTTTGGACATGCTTATGACCAATTCATCTGACAGATCATTCAACTTGTCTGTAATTGACTTGAGATTATCCATTCTGGATGTGATTTCACCTTCGATTTTGGCCGAATCACTCTTTGAATAATTAATGAGGTTCAAAAGGCCTGAATACTGCTCATCGAATATTCTGCGGGAATTATCGACAACGGCCATGAACTTATCGTTAGTTATCTGAGGAGGCTCGAATTTGGCATTAATCAAATCCCTTGCTTTTGATTCGCTTTCATCAAACTCCCTTTTCAATTCATCGGCACTTTTCAAATAATCAACAAAAATCGGAGAGGTATTTTCATTTGTTTTTGGAAGTTTTGTGCTTTTAGAAACATCCACATCTTTTTGAGCATATCTTGAATGGTCATGGCCTGTCAGCTGGTGAATGACAGCACCTATGACAAATGCAATAATTGCAAAAACCACCAACACGAGAATGTTACCCAATGCAATCAAGCTGCCTTCACCGGCAAAATATGATGCAATACCCCTTATAAGCCCTATTATTACCAGAGAAACAGTAAGCAATTTAGTTTTTGACAGCCTGAATTTCCTGTATCCATCATTCCAAAATAACAGAAAATGCCTAATGTCATCACCCAGATTGCCCTCATAAAATCCTGCATCAATATCAACAATCTTATGGACTGCAAAGCCTGCTATAAAGACAATTAGAGAAACAGACAATGAATATATTATTGAAAAGAAAAATGACAAGTCATTCAAAGTGAAGATAAAGGACACTGCAAAAACTGCAAGCGTCAGGAATTTTGTCCTTGAAAATAAATAACGGTTATTTTCCCGCCAATAGAATAATAGATTTACGATTTTAGAATTGCCCATATTATTAAATTAGGATTTACCTAATCCTCCATTAAGCATGTCAATTTCGATACTCAAATTCATTCAACATCAAAGCCCTTTTCAATCATGCTCTTTTTAAGAATCTCCATTGCTTCAATCGTGTCTTCATCGGAAACCCTTTTTATCATACGATTGTTTTCATTGAATCTTCCAATGAAATAATCCTGCTGGTCCTTTCCTACAAGGTCAAGTCGGGTATAGTTTGTAAGGCATTCGAGAAGCGCGAAAAGTCCCCGGTTTATAGCTTTTGCACAGGGATTGTTCTTGACTATTTTTAAAGCGTCACTGGATACGATATATGCTTCGCCGTTGGATGTTACATGGTCTTTAATCGGATCCATTTTTCTGATATTGGTAACCTCACAGATAATGTATGCTTCAGCATTTTTAAGTATTGCAATATCCTCATCATCACTGAACTCAGCTATATCAAGATTGCCGATGGTTGATTTTGCAAAATAAAGGGGGTCGAACGTTATGTTTATGACATATTTTCCTGTGTCCATAATATTTTTCAATGTTTGAGTACCTACAAAGAGCCTGCATTCAAGCTTATCCTTTCCTTTACATGCGATTCCTATGGGAGCTGCATTTTTAACTCCGTCGCTGCTCATTGTGGTGTAAATTCCTTCATATTTTTGCCCTTCTTCAATGCCTATATCAGTTAAATCTATTGCCATTTTATCACTTAAATAATAATTGAAACGATTCACTATTAATATATTACTCAAGCTGTACAAACAACTGTTTAGATTCCATTATTTTAAAAAAACTATTTTTTAGATGTTTTCATGATAACCCAATAACTATAGGACTGATTTAAACAATCAGCACTCAGTTGAAATCACAAAAAGCCTAATCACAACATCACATGAAAACTGCAAGAATTAATTTATTTCAACTATTCAATATTAAATATCTAGGGGTCTAGTAAAATTTGCCTTCTGAGAACTTCTGAAAATCTGTTTTTGAGTTAATTCTTAAGTATGTGATTATGCCTGCTAATAGTACAACAATAGATGTGTATTTTGACATTGAATTGAGTGTATATCTGTTTAATTGTTTAAAGCCCAATCCTTCTTTTAGTAATTTGAAGAAATCTTCAATGAATCCTCGATGGAATTTAATTTTATCTCTTTTATCTATTTTTTCTAAAAATTCATTTATTAATTTTTCATATGCTTTTTTAACTTTTTTTAAATTGGATTTTGCATGAAATAAATGTAATGGGTAGTTTAACATTGATTTTAACTTTTCTTTGTTGAATTTGGATCTTGTCAGGATTAATGGAATTACATGAAATTTTTGCAATGTAATTTTATAGTTTTCATAAGAGTAATATCCTCTATCCATCAATATACAGTCTCCTTTACGGATTATTTTTTTTCTTTGTAATATTGGAAGTATTTTACTAACTATGGTAGTGTCATTTGGTGAACCTCTATCTATCATAAAGTATGCTGGCATTTTGGTCTTATAATCAAGGACTAATGTGATTTTATAGCCTATATAAAAGCCGATTGATGTTCCCCATGCCCAAGCATAATCTTTATCATCCAATGATTCTTTAGAAATTTTTTTACTTTTAAAATTAATATTCAAATCTCCTGGAGTGGCATCAATGATAAAAGTTCTCCTACCACGATTATAATCATTTCTAAGCTTATTCAAAATACTATTAACAGTATTTTCCAATTGTTCCGGATTTACTTTAGATAATCTATCATAAATTTCCTGTGCTCCCAAAACAATATCAAAATTCAAACCTTTTCTAAGTTCAGATTTTACTTTTTAACTCATCAACAACAAAAGAAATACTACATTCAAAATAAGCTGCCAGAATAATAGTTTTAACCAAAGAAATAACTTTATTTAATGGTTTAATACCATTTCTACTCATTATTTGTTTAGATTCTCTAGAACCTATAATTTTAAATATTTCATTCAACAACATATAATTAGAGTCAGTTTCATCAAAATTTAGTCCATGCATCATTTAAATCATAATATAATGTATATATGAACTAATATTTATATATTACTATGAAATTGACTCTATTTTTTAAAAATAATAAAAATCCTTTTGTACTATCGAAAGGCAATTAAAATTAATATGAAATATGAAAAAAACAAGCTCAAATTATTGAGTTTTATGGGAGTAAAATTTCAGACCCCTAAGCAATTTTTAAATTAATTAAAAAAATGGTTGATATAATGAATAAATACATAATAGGACTAGTTTTAGTATTATTTATGTTTTCAATAGGTAGTGTTTGTGCAGGCGACATGGAAAGCACATATGAACTGGCAGATGGTGGTTCAAATTCTCCAGCCACATTCACCGACCTGAAAAATAATATTACGGCTAGTGAAAATGAATTCAGCATGAGCTCAGACTATAAATTTAATAAAGAAGCGGATTCGGATTTTTTAAATCCAAAAAATAAGAATAACATAACTATAGACCAGAAGAATTTTGTAATTAATGGAAATAACCACACCATAGATGCCGACAGCACAGAGGGACTAAGTTTATTTAATTTGAAAGGATCCAATATAACGATTAATGATTTAACAATTAAAAATGTTTTAAAAATGTCAATTAATTCAAAATCCAACCTAACTCTAAACAACGTCAAGTTTATCAATTCAGGCACAATAAATGACCCAGTTATTTATTCTGCATCCAATTTAACACTCAATGAGTGTATTATGGAAAATATTTCAGGATATGGGATTCGCATACAATCAGCTAAATCACTGACTGTAAAAGACTCAGTCTTTTCAAATTCAAAAACAAAAATGGGATTCATAAATGCCAGAACAGAAACCGTGAGATTGGACAATTGCGTATTTGAAAATATTGAATCAGAATACGGTGCGGCATTATACTATAATGGAATAGAATTATTCGTTGAAAACTGTCGGTTCAATAATTTGCATTCAAGCTTGACCGGCGGCGCAATTGCAGTCAAAGGAATACCCCTTAACAATATGACAAAAAATTACCCTCATGAAACAAGAATAGTGATTGAAAAGTCTATTTTCAGCAATGTTTCAAGTGAAAAGAACGGAGGAGCAATATTTACAGATATGGGAGGAATGTATTTCGAAAATAACAGTACTGCAGGAGATATGCTTATTTCCGATTCCAATTTCATCAATTGCAAATCCGAATTTGGAGGTGCAATCCTACACCTCAACGGTGCCTTATACATACTGAACAGCAGCTTTACAAACAATGAAGCAAGCGTTAGCGGCGGAGCACTATACACATCATATTCAGACCTGATTATTGAAGATTCTGTATTCAAAGATAATAACGCATTAAAATATGGTGGAGCAATATATTCTGAATTGAACGCCACAATTATAGATAACTGCAGTTTTATTTCAAACAAAGTTGATAATTCCAGTGAATTCAATCCAAACACAATCTATAATTATGATACCTCAACATATATCAGAAATTCATTTTTCAACAACTCAAAGCAAAGCATATCATCACTTTTTACAAAGGAATTCATTGAGGAGAACAATATATGGAACGATGACGAATTTTACACAAAATTAAGCATTTATCCGATTGCATATACGGATGAAGGCCTTGAACTTACCCTAATCAACAACAGCATCAACGTCACAGACTTGCCATCCAAATTTGACTTGCGTGACTGGGGATGGGTAACACCAATTAAAGATCAGGGACGAATGGGTGCCTGCTGGGCATTCGGTACAATTGCAGCACTTGAATCAGCACTTCTAAAAGCAACAGGAACCGTATACGACTTATCTGAAAACAATGTTCAAAACAGCGGACTGGTATACAGCAGATACGGATCCACACCTAACTTTGAAGGAGGAGTTGCACTAGACGCATTAGGATATATCTTAAGTTGGATGGGTGTTTTGCCTCAAGAAGATGACATATACGATCAGGCAGGAAAAATTTCAGACATACTCGACAGCATAAACAAAATTCATATCCAGGATGCATTATTTATTCCAATCAAGAGAGATGAAAACAAATTATGCTACAACCAAACAGGAGAATTAATCAAAAGAGCAATTATCGAATATGGAGCAGTTACTTTTATATATGCAGGAGACGGTAAATATTACAATGAAAAAACAACTTCAATATACAACAACGACACATATGAACCAAATCATGAAGTAGCTGTAATAGGATGGGATGACAATTACCCTAAGGAAAAATTTAATATAATCCCACCAGGCAACGGAGCATGGATAATAAAAAACAGCTGGGGTAAAGACTGGGGAGATGGCGGATACGCACACATATCCTATTATGATACATCAGTTTATGCTAAAGATAAAGACTCTATTGATTATTCTGTAGCTTTTATAATAGAAAACACTGAAAACTACACATACAATTATCAGACAGATTTTTCAGGCCTTAAAAATTTCACAAGCAACTACACATTCTACAGCAATGAATTTAAAGCTGTTGAAAAGGCAGACCTGGCGGCAGTGGGAACCTACTTCAACGATACTGGGGTTGACTACGAGTTCAAGATATATGTAAATGGCGAGTTGAAACTTACTCAAAACGGAACAAGCCCCTTTGCAGGATTCAGAACAATCAAACTAAACAAAAACATCCCAGTGAAAGAGAATGACACATTCAAAGTCGTATTCAAAAGCAATAACGTTCCGTTCCAAGATAAATCAAGACAACACTTATTGCCTGAAATGTCTTATGTAAGCAGTGATGCAAACACATGGATTGACTTTTCCAATGAGAACAAGACAGTATGTCTTAAAGTATACACACTGGAGTCCAAAAATCAGATAATAACCGAAGATTTAGTTAAAATTTATAAAAACGATTCCAGGTTTGAAGCTGAAATCAGTGCAGCAAACGAAAGTGTGACATTTGAAATCAACGGCATGAACTATACAAGAATCTCAGATGAAAACGGAACAGCAAAAATAGCCATTAACCTAAATCCTGGAAACTACACAATAAAAACAACATACAACGAAGCAACTGTTGAAAACACGATTACAGTATTGCCTACATTAATGGCTGAAAATCTTATTAAATACTATAAAAACGAATCACAGTTCTATATTTCATTGATTGACGGTGCAGGCAAAGCTGTCCCTAATGTCAACATTACAATGAACATCAACGGAGTGTTCTACAACAGAACCACCAATGCAAACGGAACCGCAAGACTAAACATCAACCTTAACCCTGGAGAATACATATTAACAGCAATAGACCCATTGACCGGCCTTCAAATGTCATACAGTATTACAGTATTGCCTGTACTGAGCGCAGAAGACATTAACATGACATACATGGACGGAACACAGTTTGCGGCAACATTGCTTGACGGAACCGGAAAAGCACTGGCTGGTGTCAACATCACATTCAACATCAACGGAGTCTTTTATAACAGAACAACCGATGAGAATGGAACCGCAAGACTAAACATCAGACTGATGGCAGGCGAATACATCATCACATCAATGTATGAAAACGGCGCTGCAACATCAAACAAAGTAACTATCAGAAGTTGAGGTAATTCTCAACCTTTTTTCTTTTTTTAATTCATGAAACGTTTTTTGATGTTTATAATTAAAAAATATTTAAATACAAAATACAGTAAAAAAAAGGAAAATTATTGAAATTTGATTTCAACAATTTATTCTTTAGCTTTGATGTTTAAGGTTTCCTTTTCGATGTCGATTCTTTCATCTAAAATGCTTGAAACCTCATCCATTTCATCCTTGACGACTGCAAGGTCTTCTTCAAGGGTGACCAATTCAGCAACTTTTACAATATCCTTTTCAAAGTTTTTGATTAATTCGTTTTTAACCTTTTGCATTTTTAGCTGTGTGTTTAAAAGGATTTCTTCAAGGTTGTTTTCAGCCTTGTAGAGAATGAATTCAATAGGTTTTTCTTCATTTTCAGCAATTTCTTCATCTACAGCATCCAACAATTTGATAATGTCTTTGTCTGCTTCGTCTTCAGCTTTGCTGATTTTTTTGATAGCCTTTTCTATGTGATGAGCAATCTTTTTATCGCTGTGTTTTTCTTTTAATGCTAATTTTCTTTCTTCATGATTGATTTTAAGCTGTTCTTTTTTCTCTTGAAATTTAACTTTTCTTTCGTCATGTTTTACTGATAGTTTTTCTTTAGTTTTATCCAAATCCATAATATCACTTTACATTATTCTTTATAATGGTTTTTTATATTAATGATTGATAAAAGTATTGTTAATTTAGACAACATTATCCTCATATTTATGTTCTATATTTACAAAAATTGTCTTAATTTAAAAAAAATTACAATCCAAGGAATATTACTTCAATCTCATCAACCGTCTCTTGCCCGTCACAGATTTCCATTAAAGCAACTGACGCATCGGATTCTATCGGCCTGTTTGAGCTTCCGGGATTGACTAAAAGAACTCCGTCAACGATTTTGCAATGTGGTCTGTGGATATGGCCGGTTATCAAAACGTCGGCATCCATTTTACATGCAAATTTATGAAGCTTTTCAAAATCAGCAGAATAGCTTGTTGCATGGTTAACGGCAATCTGGAAATTGCCCGCCTCAATGATTTCAGTCATTTTCAAATCCAATTTGTCATTGTTTCCAAGAACTGCAACGACAGGTGCAATTGATCCAAGCTCATCCAAAACTTTCTTTTGAGTGATGTCTCCTGCATGAACAATCAGGTCAACACCATGAAATATCTCAAAAACCCTTTCGAAGACTGCCTCTTTTTGCACCTATATGTGTATCAGAAATAAGACCTATCAACATAGATAATACTTTATTGAAATTCCTAAATAAACCTATTAATATGATGATTAATTAATGATTATAAAATAAAAGATAAAAGAAGAAAAATTATCTTCTTTTATAAACTCCTGTAAATCCAAACATCATTAAAAAGACACCTAAAAGCAATATTATTGGATTTCCAGCAGGTTTCAATGACTTTTCACCATATCCGTCAGAATATGAATCCTCACCGCCCGGAATAAGCACTGTAGTGAATGCCTCATCATAGTCAAATGCCCGGACTGTGGCAAGGCCATAATAGTCCCCGTATAGATAGCTGACGGCACTTCCGTTGATCCAATCAAGAACAATTGACTTTTGTCCGTTGAAGCTTCCTAAATCTGTGGACAATCTCACTCTTGGTCCGCTGAAGAATTGGCTTGCGTTTGAGCTGTGGTCAGTTCCCGTTGAATCAATGTATACATCTGCGGTTATCTTAGAATAATCGCCGTAGCTCATCACTGAAGGATTTGAGCTGACGCGCAATAAAAGCCAAGGGTCATATATGATTGTCCCATTGTTGTTTTTAAATGATGAGTCCTGAGGTCTTGAATTAGTACCCCACCAGTTGAATCTTGCATCGACATCACCGGATGTCAGCCTGTCCATGTTGCCGAAGAGCTTTTCCAAAAGGGGAACCATTTGGGCACTCATGTTTCTAAGCTCCTCTTCGGTATAGTTTTTAGCTCCAGGCTGTGACTTTGCAAGAAGATAAGCCAGCTCCTCCATGGAAATGTCGGGATCAATGTTGTATGAATCAAGAAGGAATCGTTTGGAGCTGTCCTTTAAAACATTCATCTTAAAGTTCACTGCACGGTTATAGTGTATTGTGCTTGTCTGCATCACGGCTGCAAAGGCTGTTTCAACACCTGAACCTTCAAGATTGTTTCCAATCATTGAAAGGTTTCCGTTGATTGTGAAGTTGGTGTTGTTGAAAATGGCATCAAGTATGGCTATGATTTCATCTATCGTTGCATTGGCCGGAATAGTTACATTGAACTCCTTTACGTTAATGCTTAATGGAAGACCCGTTAAATAAGTTGAATTCTCACCAGGAACATTATAGACAAGGTTTTTGTTGATGGCAACATTACCCAATGACATGACATTGATCGGCCTGCTTTTCGGAGAGTTCAGGTCAGTGACATTGTTGGATGAAATCTCAATGTATCCCATGAAGTTGGTGTAGTCTATGCATCTTCCGGATATTCCGGTTATTGATGTGGATGAGCGGATGCCTGTGATGTTATTGTTTATGGCATAGATGTCTGCACATCCCACACCTGAAGCAAGAAGCCCTGTTACAGCTGAGTTTGCACCCATTGCACTTAAGTTACTGACATGAATGTCATGTATGAAGGTGTCTGAACTTTCATTCTGACCTATGGTCGTTACAGAAACCCTTATTCCCGTTACTGAGGCGTTTTCATAATTGCCTGAGGAAATCCCTGTGATGTTCATGTCGCATACATCAAGTGTTGGAAGGGTGGATTCCAGTGAAAAAACGTCAATGTTGATTCCGTATGCTTCAACTGCACCCATGACGTTTTCAGCAGTATTTCCTCCAACATCAAACTCTGTCAGGTTGTCGAAAACCGAAGCCGCCCTTATGTCAAGACCGTATGCTGAGGAATTGACCGATTCGATATTAAAAACACGATTGTCTGTTACGACTACCTTCAAGTCATCACTCGTGAGTCCAGTGCCGTTTACAAGAATCCCTGAAGCGGTTCCGTTTTCCCGCCTGTTTTTGATGTTGCTTACATTGTTTTTTGAAACAACCGGATTGAAAGCCATTATTGAAATTCCTGCATCGCTCATACCTGAAATGCTGTTTCTTAGAATCTCGATATTGCTGATTATATATATTTCAATTCCTGATGAATTTGAAATTGTCGGGCTGGCTGATATACCGATTTTTCCTCCGGATATGCTGTTGTCCGTGATTTTGCAGTCGCTTGCATTTACAGAAATTCCCGTTCCGTTTATATCGGAAACGACAATGTTGAATCCTGAAATGGATGTTCTGTTTGCAGTTGACAGAATCGTGAACCCGGCAAGGTTCGAATTGAGATTTGCATTATGTCCTATGATTGATAGTTCCTTGTCAACAGTCAGGTCTTCTGAGTAGTCTCCGCTTTCAACTATTATTGTACTTCCTGCTGTGGCATTGTCAATGGCCGACTGGATTGAATCGCCCGGCCTTACAGTTATCTGACTTTCTTCCATCAGCAGAGTATCATTATTGTCCATTGCCGAAACTGATGTTATACAAATAAAAAGTAAAAGCAATGAAAATATGAAAAATATTTTATTTCTATTCATTTTTTAACCTCATTGAATTTAAAGACATGAAAACTGAAAATGCTTCATTGTTTTAATGTCATCAACAGTTATAATTAATTTTCTACCGTTTGATTTATAAATTTATGCATGGTTTATTTTTTGGCCAAACAAAATTTATAACCACACATATTTAAAATACTGGATTTTATCCAATTTTTTAAGCAAATAATACAAGAAAATGGATATGGCAGAGTATAACTTTGTTATAAATATTAATTGTTCAATATTAATTAAAAATATAAAACAGACAGATAATAATTATAACCATTAATTTACAGTGATTAGGTTAGTTAAATATTATTATCAGACTGTATAATTTAAATATTATAATGTTTAAATTAAAAATTACCTAAGCTATTTGATAGGTGATAAAATGAACAAAAAAACATTTAAAATATTAGGAACTCTACTCATATTGGTCTGTGCACTTACACTCATAACCGCAGTAAGCAGCACAGAGACAAAGAATGACGAAAACGGCAACTGCACACTGCAGATCAACACGACAGGAAGCTGGAGACTTGATCTTGTAGTTGACGGAAAATACTCTTCACTTGAAACAGAAGGTTCAAAAACAATCGATTTAAATACAACAGACCTAAATTTCACTAGTGTAACAATAAACCAAAAAAGCGGACCTACAGATGTCTTTTTAGTCAAAGACAATAAAACACTTCACGAAGAACATTCAAAAGGAAACGGAATAGAAACAATCTATTTCTATTATCAAGGAAAATAGGAAGCTGAAAACTTCCTAATCTTATTTTTTTAATTTACTATTTTTTCATTTTCTAAACACCGCCAATAATCACTATATTGCAACCCATTACCCTCTTTAAGCATGACAAACAAATTTTTTCATAATATCAGACATTATTTTCTCAAAGCATACAGGCAAATCGGCAATGCCAATATCGTTATGAAGGATGATATGAAATAAACTGGAGCGTATCCGCTGGATGAAGACACAAAACTTCCCAAAAGGGCAGGCCCAAAGCCTACGGCCGCATCACAAAATATGAAATATGTAGACAAGGCATAAGAATTGCGGTGTTCAGGTGATCTTCTAGTGACAATTGTTGCACATGCAGAATTCAATGTTCCGAATCCTATAGCAAGACATACTGCACAAAGTATAACGGATAACGTGGAAGGCCAGCAGGCAATCATAAACAAACCTATAGTCTGTGCGATAATTCCAATAATGCATATTATCAAATCTCCGCCAGCATCCTGAATTTTACCAGCAATTGGCCGTGATGCAACTAATACAATAGAATATATGACAAAAAACCATGAAAAAATATTTGTCAAATCAACTTCAACCGCATACAGCCGATAAAAAGACAAAATTGAAACGTAACCTAAAGCTGTGAGTGCAGTGAAGAAAGATGCAGGAATTGCTCCTATTTCTATAATCTTATCCAAACCTTTATAACCGGCATCATTTTTAGTTTCTTTGCCGTTGGCCCAATCATATTTGTCAACATCAAGCAAATATATAAAAACAAAAGCCAGAGCCGAAAATACTGCTGCAATTAAAAAACAGCCATTTGAACCAAAATAATCATATGAAAACCCTCCGATAAACGGCCCTATGCCAACCGCCAAAGTAGTTCCCATCATGAAATAACCAAATGCCTCCCCAAAACGCTTTTTAGGAAGAACAACTGAAGCTATTGTAACAATTGCATTAGATGAAGCTCCAAATCCTATTCCATGAATAAATCTCACAATCAAAAGTAAATTCACATCGTTTACAAAAAAATACAAAATACAGGATAAAAAATGAATGCTCATGAAAATTAATGCCGTTTTCCTCCAGCCAATCCTATCAAAAGCATTTGTGGAATAGATTCTAGAGCATAATCCTCCAAAAATATATATTCCAGATACAAGTCCCGCAATAGTTGCTGAAGAACCCATTGCAGTTGCATATTCTGTGACTGTTGACATCAATGCATACATCACAAGAGCCGTGAAAAGCAATGCTCCAAATATCAAAAAGAAAGATTTCGTAAATATTTTCTCATCATTTTCAACATTCATATACAACTACCCCATATAATTTCATCTAGACATTATTAATCCATTAGGAGTCATTTTCTAAACACTGCCAATAATCCTGCAATTGCAATAAAAATCAGTTCAATAAAGCCGAAGCGGTTTGTGTTTGCCAATAATATCAATGCCACAACAATAAGCACTGCACCACCGACCTTTCTGTCCTTTGTAAGAAAAATTGTGCTTGCAAGAGCAATGCATGACAATGTAAGAAGGATAATGCCTGTGTAACGCGTATCCAAAAGACCTGAAGAGAGAATGATAAGAGCTACGATTATGCCTATGAGTGAACCTATCAATCCGCAAATGAACTCGACTGAACGTGTTTCCACTCCGGATGATTTGTATTTTTCCTGAAACTTGAATCCGCACTTGGCACAGAAGCTTGCCCTTGCCTTGGTCAGCTCACCGCAGTTTGGACAATATATTAACTCATCGTTTTTCAATTCATGACCGCATGAAGGACAAAAGCCTGCACCGTCAACAGTTTCTGCATTGCAATTCGGACACTTCATATTATCTATTATTTAAATTAGAGTTAATAAAATTTAGTAAAAAAGAAAAAATGAGTTTAAAATTAAATTTTAAAGCCTACATTAGAACCAACTTCATATTGGTCTGCATCATAACTTGAACCGACTAACCTTCCAGAGCGATCATATTGACGGAAATTACCGTCTGAATAATATTCTGTATGATACTCAAAATCTGCATCCATACTTGTTTCCCAATATCCATCATCATAATTCTTAGAGGAACTTGTACTGGTAGTGGATGCCTGAGGAGTAACCTTTTCAGTCATCTGCAACCTTTGAGTAGTATTGCAAACAGTATAATTGTCATTTCCTCCATAAGTGACATTTACAGTGTAGTTTCCCAATGTCAAACCATTCAATTGCAATCTTCCATCACCATTTGCATCAGTGGTTACAGCCTGAGGATTTTTTCCACCATTAGCATCAATTATAGTAATGTTTACACGCTGATTAGCTATTGGAGTGTTGTTCAAGTCAGTCAGTCTGATTGTGAAATTATCACCATCATGCAATGTGGAATTGCTTGTAACAATGACCCTTGAATCAACCTTTGCATGTCCCGGATTTAAAAGGAAAATTCCAGCCGCAATCATGACAATTAATATAACAACCAAAGCAATTATTAATTTGTTATTATCCATAATACCATATTATTTTAATTGTACTGAATTATACATTTGCGTACTTACAGGGTTGTCCATAAATTCAATTGCCAAAAATACCTTATCATTATTGTGAAGTATCATATGCAACAGAATAGTTTTAGTTCCATCATATGGATTTTGGCATAGAATACTTATTTCTGGCTCTCCCCTGAAGTCCCCGACATTGAAGTCTAAAGCTTTCATATTCACTTCGGGATTATCACTAAATAAATCAAGTAATTCAGTTTTTGATATTTCACCATTATTGTATGAATTTAACATTGCATAAAAATCATCCACATTCATGTCCATAATACCAATATCAAAAACAGGTGTAGTAAAATTTTCACCCAAATAAAATTCAGTACCATTAATTCCCTGATGGTAATGACTTCCTGCTGGTCCAGTTACTTTATAATCTTTTAAATCAAAAACTTCTGGCTGTGAGTCCATATATGAATTGTAAACACCATATGAAAGCATTGCTATTATCACAACCAAAAGACCGATTATCACATAATCTCTCTTATCCATTTTATCACCATGTTAAAACAAAATTGTTCTCCTTAAATATATTTTAGACATACTCGCAAATAATGCTTATCATATAGGAGAGATTATCATGAATATTGAAAAAATTTCAAGAAAAATGATTATAGTGAACTGATCATCAACAAATGTCATTTTGCTAAAAGACAGCTCCAATATAACCACTAGCTATTCAACACATGTTAATTTTTATGACAGTAAATGTCAATTTAGTTAATCATTATGAAATATTAAACATTATTTCAAGTTGACATCTACATTACAAAATATCTTTAATGTCTAAAACAGGAGTTCCGTCAAGCATGTCAACGCCTGTGAATGTGATGACATTGCCGTCAATTTCCTTAATCCTGATTGTTGAAACTCCAATGGGATTTGGCCTGTTCGGCGCATGAGTTGAAAAGAGTCCCTTAATTGGACCGTTTCCCATGAAAGGAACCCTCTGCTTAAATCCTTTTGACTTGTGGAAATAAAAGAGCACCATATACTCCTCGCCAGCCTTCATGCTTGACATGCTTTCAATATACTCCTCATTTATAATCATTTTGGCCTCAACATCTCCAGATTGCCTTGTGGATTTAGGCATGTTTGAAACATCATCATAAGGAGATTGCACATACCCTATTGGCCTGAAAATTATTTCCTCATCCATAATATCACGCAAATTGCTTTTCATTGCATTCCATACTTGCTTACCTGCTCATCAAATGCTCTGGCCTCTTCTATTGTGGAACCTGCCATTTGTCCGCCCTGCACATATTCTCCTTTAGAATTGTAATGGCCTACAACCATTCCATTGCTGTCAACTGCAACATCTCCGCCGTTCAAATGCTCCTTGTGTATGCCATTATTGCTTGAGCTGCCAGAGGAACTGCTGCCGGATTGATCATCTGAGGAGACCTTATCCACAGTCAGTGATTGTGTGGTGTTATTGACAGACTGATTGGTCTGGGTTGGCTTTGATGACATGCCTGAAACTGCAACATATGCCACCAGCGCCACAATTACGCAAACTAAAATTATTATAACTATATTCTTGTTGTCCATGTTATTAAGTTATGAATATAATTTCTATTAAATATTACCTTTTGCCTTATGAAAAATTCAGAATTTTTATAGTGGAAATTCCAAATATAAGTCTGTGATACAATGAACGACCTATTTGACAATTTTGAAAGAATAGAAAGTAACGACCCGGAATTTCATGAAATTTTCAAAAACTTTGCATATGATGAAGTATTCAAATACTCTACACTTACACAAAAAGAGTCTGTTTTGGTAACATTGGCATCACTTATTGCATGCCAGTCACCCAAGGCATTTAAAAAGATTTTGCTCTCAGCAGTAGGCAAATACATCACTGCCGAAGAGGTCAAGGAACTGCTTTACCAGTCTGTGCCCTATGTAGGATTCGGACGTGCACACAACTTTTTTGGAGTTGTAATCAAGGTATTCAAGAAAAAGGAAATAGTGATGCCCATGAAAAAGCGTTCAAATACAGATTCCCAAAACAGGTACGAAAAAGGACGTGAAATACAGGACAGATATTTCGGCAAAGAGATGATTCAGGCTATGAACGACAATGCACCTGAAGGCCAGAAGCATATCAACACATTCCTTGAGGGATACTGCTTCGGAGACTTCTACACACGTGACGGATTGAATGACGCTGAAAGGGAACTGATAACATTCACATTCATCGCAACACTTGGAGGCTGTGAAAACCAGCTTAGGAGCCACATCCAAGCAAACCTGAATGTTGGAAACACAAAAGAGAAACTTATCTCTGCAATAACTGTAATTCTGCCATATATCGGCTTTCCAAGGTCCCTTAACGCATTGGCAATAGTCAATGAATTTTAAAAAAAAATAGTTAAAGCTTTTTTAGCCTGGAATATTTTTGAGGATAGCTTCCGTTCAGGCTGTAAAGCTTTTCTTCTTGATAATCTACTTTTGATGCAAACTGCACCTTCGATTTGCTTTCCTGATTTAAAAAATCAATCGTATTTTTGTTTTCCTTTTTGAACCATTTGAAAATCACAGAAAAAAACACCAGAAATCCAAAAATGATTACCAGAAAAATCATGCTTCTCTGATTGAAAAACGAAAAAAGAAAGACTATCATGAAAAACATGATGAATGATCCCAAAACCAGATATAAAAAAAGATGCTTGCTTGAGTCATTACTGTTCATTTTAAACACCTAATATATGTCCAGCATTCCAAATCCCTGATTGTTGCTGTTTCCAAGTCCAACGTCATATGCAAAGGCTATAAGCTCTGGGCTGCCTTTCATTACAATATCTATGTTATAGTAGTAGTTCCTGAAAGTTTCGCTCTCTTCGCTGTATGTGCCGTAGTGGTCATGGCGGGAATAGAACTCACAGTGAAGGTCTCCTCTTTGCCTGTTGAAATAGTCGCAGAAGTTTTGTATCAGCAAATCCTCCAGAATATCTCCGAGATTATCCATTACAAGGCAATCGGCAAGAAATATTGGTGAAGCCGTGATGAATGATGCTTCACCGTTTTTAAGAATAGGCCTTGGCAGAAATTCCGCTTTAACTATTTCAAGCTTGCAGTTGTTGAATATTATGCTTTCGCCCATCACGAATGCGGATACCAGCATCCTTATGAATTCATCGCTGACGCTTGATACGATGAAATTGATAATGCGGTTTTCGATTCTGAATCCTGAAAAGGTAAAAAAACGAAAGTCCTCGAATTCAGTACCTCTAAAGAGTTCATTTACCTTTTCGTGAAAGAGATAAGACATGTAATCATCGAAGTTCTTCTGTATGTTTCTGCTTGCATATCCCTTGAAATAGATCTTGACGCGAGACAATCCAATCATCCCTATTTGATTTTGGTGTAGTTGAACACATGAAGTTCTGACCAGTACACTTCATATATTCCAGGTTCCATCTGTCCTCCGCTTGTTGAAACAATGCTTAAGAATATCGGATTTCCTTCTGAGTCAAACATGCCTGTTTCCTTATCTATCTGATAGTCGTCATATTCAGTCTTTGATGATTCGCTTTTAGGACCTAGGATATCTATAATGTTCCAGAATGAAGATTCATTATCTGATTTATCATTATTTGAAGCATCCTTGTTTCCTGCATCATTATTAGAAAAAGAGTTTTGAGAACTGCCTACGAACGAAGAAATTCCACCTGAAGACTGCTTGCCTGAAGAACTTGCACCTGAAGAACTTCCACTAGAAGACTGCTTGCCTGAAGAACTTCCGCCTAAACCATCATTGTCTGAATGTTCCTTATAAAGCATTGACTGACTGTTTTTCTGTAAAAAATCAACTGAAAAACTTTCATCCTCGGCAACTGCATCCGCAACATCAGTTACGGCAGTATTTACATTGCTTAAAAAGCTGCCAAGTGAACCGAAAATCACGATTCCAAAAATAAAAATAAGTATTAGTACTAAAATAATATCTTTTAAACCCATTTGAACACAACCATTAACTAGAGCCTCGATGTGGGGGAGTCTAAAATGCTAGCTGCAAATAAAATCGATTTTTCCTTCATGATATCACCAGTTAAAGTATTTAAATAATTTTCTTATAATTTACCTCTCATATTGAATTGAAAATACCCATTTTTCAACATCTTAAAATTGAGCCATTACTATAGCTTATCTTTATATAATCCTTCATAATATATAAAGTTATACATTTTAACTAAAAATTAAAAAAATAGTAATCAGTCAGTGTAAAATCCATATTATAATTAACGAACTGTTTTATAATTTTACTAATAATTAAACAATTTCAATTAATAACATAGTTATAATAGGATTGACCTAGAAAAGAGATGCAAAATCTGGAAGATATCTAGAAAAATGGAAAAAAATTAAATGAGGCAATGGCAAAATCCATTTCCCAAAATATGATTTAAATTCCCTATCGCCAAAAACCTTAGAAAAAAATACCGCATGATAAAAATTTTCAATACCAAAAATTAAAAAAAGAATTAAATAGTTACTTATAAACTATTTAAAATACTTTTTTCGGATAATCCTGTAATTTCAACAATATCTTCAACTGAAAATCCCTTATCAAACATGATTCTAGCAGTTTTAAATTTATTTGATTTAATACCCTCTTCACGACCTTTTTCAAAACCTGCTTCTTCTGCCCGACATATCATTCCATCAATACGAGCAGTCACAACATCCTCATTATGACTTGTCCATATATTTATATGCTGGCTCCGCATCGGAATATTCTACGCTGCTCTGGCCCCTGTCTCCGTTAGGATAATGCTTTTTGCTCGGTCCAAGGCTTTCCAGTATGTTTCCATTATCATCAACAATGTAGTAATAGCCGTCCTCACCCATGACCTTGTGGGTGCTGCTGGAGGAACTGCCGCTGCTTTGCTGAGGGCTTTCATCTTCAGCAGAAATTTTCTCGACTGTGACATTTTGAGAAACGTTTGCAGTGCTGTTTGCGGCTGGTGCCTCATGGCCGTTCATTGTAAAAATCAGTCCGCAGGCAATTATGGCCAATACGGCAATCAAAATAATTATTATTTTATTTAAATCCATTTTAACACCATCATCATTCAAGGGTTATCCTTGTCCTTTTTGTTCTGTCCCTTTTTTTGAAAAGTCCCCTTTTGGGATATAGGCTGTCGAATTTCTCTTCCAGACAATTTAGTCTCTGCGTGTTTCTGTGCAATACCTCTTTTGCATTTGCGCTGTATGCCTCATCGATATGGTCAATGATATATGAGATTGACTTGTTTTCCTTTTTGAGAGTCCTGATTTCCTCATCCAAAGCCTCATAGTCATCACTTTCATCAATGTCAAATTGGGAAAGCTTATTTTGAAGCCTTATGACTTCACCAAATCCATTGTCAACCTTTTTTTGAATTCCAGTGAGATGATCTGGACCTGAAATGAGAAGAATCTTGTTTGCAATTACCTTGCGCTTGACTTTTCCAATCTGTGTGGCAAGATAATCAGGATTCTTTTCGTTCTGCTCTTTTTCCCACCTTTTTCGGGCTTCGTATTGTCTGATTTCAAACTCCATTTGAGCGCGTTTTCTTTTCTCTTCAAACTGTTTTTCTTTCTCTTTACGCTGTTTTTCTTTCTCTTCGCGCTGTTTTTTCAATATTTGGTCTATTTCCCATTCACTTCGACCTCTCAATATCTCATTTTCCTTCGTGTTTTCGTTAACCGGTTCATTAAAAGTTTGGGAAGGAACATATTGCCAGCCCCAGCTCGTTGAAGAGCCGCTGTAATCGTAACTGTCATCATCTTCACGGTCATCATCCATATATCTTGTTGAACCGCAGCTGCATGAGCAGTCTCCTTCATCAATCCATCCTCCGCAATCTGGACATATTCCCATAATCGCCACCTCACAATAAATAATAACTTAATAATAATTTATACACAAACACATATAAATGTTTTGTATCAAATATATTTAATGGGAAGTGATGATTAATGAAAAGAAAAATACAAGTAAAACAGATTGACATAACAGAATTGGATAGTGATGCAATAGTCAATGCGGCAAACAGCCAGCTAAAAGAAGGCGGAGGAGTATGCGGAGCAATATTTCGAAAGGCAGGACCTGAAAAACTGCAGGAATCATGTGACGAGATTGGAGGATGCGAAACCGGAAGTGCCGCAATAACACCCGGATTCAATCTCAAGGCAAAATACGTCATACATGCAGTCGGCCCAGTTTGGCATGGCGGAGATGCAAACGAAGCGGAACTTCTATCCGGCGCATACACAAAATCCCTGAAACTGGCAAAAGAAAATGACTGCCATTCAATAGCTTTTCCATTAATATCCTCAGGAATATATGGATATCCGAAAAAGCAGGCATGGAAAATAGCTATTCAAAGCTGCCGTGACTTTTTGGATGACAATCCCGACTGGGATATCAAAATCATATTTGCCGTCATCAGCGATGAATCAAGGCATCTTGGAGAAAGTATAATGACTGAAATATTAAAATAAAAAAAATTAATGTCTGAGTATTTTTAAGAACATCTCTGCAAGGACATTAATTTTAGTTTCTGATAACGACATTCAGCTGTTCAACCAAATGCATGTCTTTTTAATCAGGATTATCCATTATTGGTAAAGCTAGTAATATTCATTGTATGTAGTCGTTACGACTTCGTCGTCATAATATGAATAGGAAGTATAGGTATTGTTTGTTGTGTTGTTGAAAGTGGTCTGGTTGGTCTGGATTATCACGACTTTCTGATTGATTCTGATGTTGTCGGTGAAGTTGCATCCATTATACTTGTCATTTCCGCTGTATTTTACTTTTACTGCACAGTTTCCGAATGTTGAACCGTCAAGCTCAAAGCTCGCCTCACCTGTGCTGTTTGTTGTCAGATTCATCTGGGTGGAATTTCCTCCGTCACCAACAATTATTATATTCAAATTCTGATTTGGAAGCGCAGTTCCATTGATATCAGTCAGCTTGACAGTGAAGTTGTCCCCTTCAGTAAGGTTGCTGGCGCTGACCATTGAAATTCTTGAGTCATCTTTTGGATGTGCCTTATGAGACATCAGAAAGGCTGCAGCACCCATTACAACCACAATAATAGCTATAACCAATATGATATTTTTGAAATTCATATTTTCACCTTAATTAATTTAATGGCCACTACCATATTTATAGTCAACGGCTTTATAAAAATTGGTCTTGTTTTCCTTATAGACTTCGTTTTCAGGGTCATATTCCAATGCCAAATCATAGAATTTCATCGCCAATTCACGAGCACCGTACCTGTTGTACACCACTGCCTTCACATTGAATGCATAGGCAAGATCAGCATCTTCACAGGCAAATTCAATAGCTTCATTAGCCTTTTCAAGAGCCACAACATAGTTTCTTCTGTCAATCAGATACCATGCCCAGTCACTGAAAGTTATTGACATGTTGTTTCTGTAAAGGCAGATATCCTTTTCCTTCAGTGCCTTTCTGTAGCATTCAACAGATTGGGCAAATCTGGTATCTGAATCGTCATCTGCAATGTTTTTCATGATTATTCCCTTAAGGTTCCAGAACTGATGGGCGTGCATATCATATTCAAGATATTTATCTACAATGTCGAGTGCCTCATGATATCTTTCATTTTCAACCAATTCAGTGGCTTTTGGAAGCTCTATCACGAAATTAGGCGTATCCTCCAATTCATCATCAGGACAGTAGTATCCGCTTCCTCCGCAGCAATTGCAAATGTCTCCCTCATCAATCCAGCTTCCGCAATTAGGACATATTCCCATGATTTTAACCTCAAAAAATATTTACCTTTTACCAATAATTTATACACATTACTTTAAATAGTTATTGATGAAAGTTTTAGCTGAAGTAAATATTACTTAAACAAAGTAATTTTACAAACATAGAACAATATTGACTTCATTTAATAATTAAAAAGATTTAAATAAGATAATAAACAAAATAATATACAAGTTCTCCTAGATGATGTTTTTCTTATCATATTATGTGTGATCTTCCAATTGTTCGGCACATCTAGGAAGAACTACTATCGAAGCTGACGGCCGCAATTGATGCAAAAGCTTCGGTTTATGCCGTTCACCATTCCGCATTCAGGACATTCACTCGCCAATGATTCAAATTCATCACCGCAGGCCTGACTGTTAACGACATGCATGAAATATTCCTCAACATAACCCTTATCCTCAGGAACAAATAGAATTCCCGCCAGGTCAAACTGTATTGCAATGAACTGATTGTATATCAGGTTCAAATTAAGCTTGTATGATTTTCCATCCCCAACAGAAATTATGGAGTCGTTTCCAACAAGAATTTCAGAATTTTTGTCCTTAAATATTACTCCATCGTCAACTACCCTGACAGTGGCATTACCATTTTTGGGAGTGAAAAACTGGTTTTTGAGCTTCACTCCTGATGGAGGATACTCCACATAGGCCTTCACTCCTCTGAAGATATCGTTCTTTTCAATTGCCTCAAGCTTGTGCCTTTCATCCTTTTCAAATTGGGAATTGTGCATGATTTTATCCTTTTCAAGCTTTCGAGCATATTTTCTGGCATACTCATCACCAAGAAAACTGTCAATATCATCCTGGGTCCTGAACTGGCTTGTATCCATATTGAATTTGATTCTGATTTTTGTATCCAGCGATTTGCAGTCAAGCTGGAGAAGCTCATCGAGACGATTTTCCATATCTTCAATAGCTAATGTTCCATTTTCATATTCATTTTTCAGAATGGACTTTTCATAGGTATTTGACAGCCAGTCCGTTGACTTGAATCTTGAAGCTCGGTATTTGAACGCATCATTGCAGACAAAACCTCCGCAGAGCTCATTAATTTTTTCATCGCCTAAAGACTTTTTAAACAGACCCATATTTACACCTAATAGGATATCTCTACCTTTTGAATCTGGACATCATTGCCGACATTGTACTTGTGATACATTGCATCCACTTCCCCGTGGCTCCATTCTGTCCATTTCCATTGGCCATTCATATAGATATATCCTCTTGAAAGATAATCGTTCTTGTTCATCAGCTGACCGTTCTTGTAAAGGGATACTCCAAGCCCACCTATTGATGTGCCTCTCCATTTTATCGCTTCACCTTTGTACTCTCCGCTTCCGCTTGCTATGTTTTTGTCATATTCATCAAGCTCGATTGTTATCAGATGGGAATCTGCAGATGATGATCCCTGTGATGCATATGAAGTTGAAGCCTGAGCGATTGAAATGCTTTGTGAAACAGCACTTGAGCTGTACCGGTCATTGCCATCATAGCTTACGTTGAACGTATACTGTCCGGGCGCCAGTCCATTGAGCTGCAGTGCACCGTTTCCTGATCCGTCCGTTGTTATCTCCTGATTGTTAGGGTTTCCGCCGGCATCATAAATTACAACGCTTACTTTCTGGTTTGCTATCGGCGTCTGGTTGATGTCAGTTAAAAGAATCGTAAAGGAATCCCCATCATAGAGCTGGCCGTTGCTTGTCACCATGATTGAAGTGGGATTTTTGGCTGAAAGAGGATTGAACATTAAAAGACCTGCAACCAGCATCGCCACAATCACTATCAAAAGTCCAATTATTATCCTGTCGTTATCCACAATATCACCTTATGTATAAATTATGTATATATTTAAAAAAGGACTATTATAAAATTAATCCATTTTCATGAAAACGCAGCATTTTTTCCATCAGTTATATTCAAAATATCCATCATAATTCAGCATATCCATTGCTACAAATGCAATATATTTGATTTAAAATGTGTTTTAAACTAAGATTAAAAATATTCACAGGCATTTGTTTTATGAAATCTACATGATAAAATGAAAAAATCAAGCTTTTTACTAATTCAATGTTAAAAAACACGATTATAGGCTTATTTTAAAAAGGTGTCACACATGACACTTTAATGTTTTATATATTGTAAAATAAACTTTTAAATGGTGATAAAATGACTTATAACAAAAAATTACCAAAAATAGCTCTCGGTGCTTGGGCATGGGGAAACGACAATACATTCGGTGGCGAATTAAACATTGATGAATTACGTCCAATCTATGATGAAGCAATGGATTTAGGCCTTAACCTATGGGACACAGCATTTGCTTACGGAATGGGTACTTCAGAAAAGGTCTTAGGAGAATTTCTAAAAACAACCCCTAAAGAAGACTATATCATCTCTACAAAATTCACCCCGCAATGCGCAAATCCACAGGCTGAAAATGCAGTTACAGCAATGATTGAAAACAGTATGGATCTCCTGAACACTGACTTCATTGACATCTTCTGGATTCACAACACCGTAGATGCACCAAAATGGACTGAAAAGCTTGCATTGACTGCAAAAGAATATGACATCGGAATGCTTGGTGTCTCAAACCACGACTTGGAAGAAATCAAGCAGGCTAATGAAATTCTAGAGGACAACGGATTGAAACTCTCTGCAGTGCAAAACCATTACAGCCTCCTCAACAGGTCATCCGAAACCTCAGGAATCCTTGATTACTGTAAGAAAAACGACATCACATTCTTTGCATACATGGTATTGGAGCAGGGAGCATTATCCGGAAAATATGATACCACACATCCTTTCCCTGAAGGATCAGACAGGGCAATGGCTTACGGCGACAGCATGGACAAAATTGAAGAGCTCAACAAGGTCTTAGGTGAAGTTGCAGCAAACCATGACGTCAACATAGCACAGATTCCTGTCGCTTGGGCAATAGCTAAGGGCACCTTGCCTATTGTAGGTGCAACCAAAAAGCATCATGTAAGCGACGCCTTCAAGGCAAGCGAAATCGAACTCACCAAAGATGAAATTGACATGATTGAAAAAGCAGGTGATGAAGTAAACGTCAATACCATCAGATTCTGGGAAAAGGAAATGAAATAAACAATCCCTTTCAGTTATCACAATGGATATTGCAGTACTTGAAAACTTTTAAGCAAAAAAGCTAAATCTTTTTTAGAAGAACAGCCAAATTTCCTGCTGTGATGACTAACGTGCCTAAAAGGAATGCATGGATGTCATTGAGAAACAATAGAATAATTGAACTGCCCACCACAACAAAGAAAACCATCATCATCACTTCCCTTTTTGACAATATTACACCATCTGCATAATACTCCTTGTTTGCCATTATTGACATGTAGAATACGATTAAGGAAACTATTAAAAGCACGGCATTGAAAAGCGGGTCGACATGGCCGCTGTGGAGAAGCTCAAATGCAACAGTCATCAGATTGATGCTTATGATAATGAAGTAATGGCTGAACATTAGGCGAAGGCTTCTTTCCTGCCTGAAATGATTCATAAGCTCATGTATCTGGACGACATAGCATCCGAACATTGTTATCACTACAAGAAAAACCAGAATTGGAATCATCGTTAAGTTATTGACATCAAAAAAGTGAGTCATGCCCACAATGGCCTCACCGAAGGTTATGATTGTGAGAAGCTCGAATCTCTCGACAAGATGCGGAAAATTGATGATGTTCTTGTTGAACTTTCCCCGGATGAAGAATGGCAGGAATGCTCCGCATAAAACGGCAACGACATCAACCCATATTGCAGTGTCATGATATCCTGCAAATGTCAGGAAAATAGCTATTGCATATATTGTACAGACGATTGAAAGAATCGTTATTGAGTTTCCGGCAGCTCCGGCCAATGATTTTTCTTCATATGCGCGAACCGAGTACAGTCCGACTACCGTCAGAAGCATGATAAGCATTGAGATATTGAATGGCAAAAGCATCTGTTCCATGTTGGTGCTTATGGTATTGGCCATGAATATTACTGCAATCATGTTTATGCAGGCCAGAACATACTCATATCCCTTCCATTCCCCATACCTGTTAACGTAATTGGTAAAATAGAGCCATGCCTGCAGAATTACAAAGGAAGTAATCAAATATACGAAAAGGTTTCCAAATGGAATGATGTGGCCTGCAGGCTCATTGATAAGTGATGTCAGCCTGGATATTGCATATACGAAAATCAAGTCATAGAAAAGCTCGATGAGCTTGACTTCCTTTTTGAAGATTTCTACCATTTATACACCCAATTTTTCCCTGAATATCTGTTTGGTTTCCTCTTTTGTCTTTTCGCTGTAGTGTGTCGGGTCGTCATCATTGTCCAAAGTGAAAACGACAAGGTCATATATCAGCCTGTTTAATGACCTTCCCTTTTCGGTTAAGATGTAATAGTTAACTCTTTTGTCTTCTTCATCAGTAATCTTTTCTATCAGTCCTTCGCCTTCCATATATCTGAGGCATCTGGACAGTGCCTTGTTTGTAAGTTCAGGCTTGCCTTCCTTAAACTCAGAAAACCTTTTCTTGCCGAAAAACATGTCCCTTATGATTTGTATAACCCATTTTCTGTTTATGAGCTGAAGGGACAGTTCAACCGGACAGTACGTTACATCAAAATCGAAAAAAGTCATGATAAATTTCCTATTATTGTTTATATTTATATATTTTTTAATCATATTTTATAAAATTTTTAGTGACATTTAAGACACTTCACAATGAGAAAGTAGAAAAAAATTTTCAATTAGACAAAACTTAATATACATTCATTACAAATTAACTTCATGAACGAAAAATTAATCACTGCCTTACAAAATAATGATGATGAAGCATTATTAGAAATTGAATTGGAAGATTTGAAAAACAATCCATCTGATTTTGAACTGAATAAACTTATCGCACTTACATATTCCAACATGTCCGAGTATGAAAAGTGCATAGAATATATCGACAGGTATCTTGAACATGACGTCAACATCTACGATGAGGCAGACTCATACTATATAAAAGGCCAGGCATACATTGGACTTAACGACTTTGACAGTGCAATTGGATTCTATGACAAGGCCTTAGAACTTTTGCCCAATCATGAGCTTTGCAACCTTGGAAAGGCTATGGTATGCAAAAGCAAAAAAAACTTTGATGAAGCGTTGTTCTGCATTGACAGGCTAAGTGATGAAAATCCTGCAAAAAATCAGCTGAAAGTAACATTATACAGTGAAATGGGTAACTGGGAAAAGTGCTTTGAATATATTGACAGCGAAAATAATCTTGTCTTTAAGCCTACAACACTATTTAACATGAATCAGTATGAAAAATCCATCGAACTGATTGATAATCTTATAAAAAACGGAGATACTACTCTGGAGATGATGTCTGCAAACATTGCACTTGACAATCTTGGATTGCAGCATCCTGAAATTGCAGATGAAATAGAGCTTAAGATTGAAGATTTAGAAAATCATGAAAAGATCAACGGCCTAATCGAGCAGCTGGATGACTGCTGGGCAAAGTTCTATGCAAGGGCAATAGGCCAGAAAGACATGATCAAATACATTGAAGCGATTGAAAATCTCAAAAGGGCATTGGAATATGATGAACATAGGTATGAAACACTGATTGACCTTGCAGATACATACATTCTAATAGATGACTATGAAAATGCCCGTGAAATCACTGAAAAGGCTTTGGAAATTAATGAGAGCGTCCGTCCATTGGAGCTTATGTGTACAATATCCTTTGCAACTGAGGAGTTTGTCGACTGCATCAGCTATTCAAACAGGATATTGAATATGGACAAGGAAAACTATGACACATATATTACAATGGCATTTGCATATCATGCACTTGAAGAAAGTGATATGGCCATTGAAATCCTTGATGAGGCAATCGAAAGCAATTCTAAATCAAACAGATTCTATATGGCAAAAGGAACCATATATGAGGAAATGGATGATGAGAAAAAGTATATCGAATGCATTATCAAGGCATATGAAATCGATCCATTCGACATCATGCCTATGGTTTCCCTGACAAGTCACTTCAAGGAAAAGGGAAATATGGGAAAGGCCAGAAGATACTATGATGAAATACTGACTCTGGAACCTAATTTCCCAAAATCATTTGAAGAGTTATGAAATATCCCTTTTTGGAGGATATTTTATAGCATTCTTCTCCATCTTATTTAATATTATTTCTTTTACATCCAAATCAAGCTCTATCGCCATCAAAAAACAGTAGTTCAATACATCTGCAAGCTCATCTGCCACCTCATCAATGTCATAATCATATCCCCACTGGAAATGCTCCAGAAGCTCGGCGGCCTCGATGGAGATTGACTTTGCAAGGTTTTCCGGTGTGTGGAATTTCTTCCAGTCCCTTTCTGACTGAAACTTAATCAGCTCTTTTTTTATCTCTTCCATAACTATCACTTAATTATATATTTGGCGGGTGAAGCTTTTGAACTTAACCGCCTAGTTGTCAAGGTATTCCAAATCCGCATCGAAGTCATTGTATTCGAATACAAATGGGGAATTCTTGCATGTGACTGACACCACTCCCGGAAACATGATAATTTCATCACCGAACAATGAGCTTGAATATGGCCTTGGAATCTTTTGGGGAATTGTCCTTGGCACATGCACATTGAAGAAATCATGAGGAAGGATAAACCTCATAAGCATTGCGCGTTCATTGTTTACAAGGTCAAAAAGATTTGATTCTGAGGTCAAATCGATGAAGTTAGACACGTGGGTGTATGATGTATTTACACACACCCTGTTTTCGCAGTTTGGACAGTTAGCCATTATATATCACTCCTCCCTTAAATCAAGAAATTTCCAAAAACGATGCAGCTCAACAAATAACATATCATGAATACATATTTAGTTAAATCACTGATAGCAAATCACTCCTAAAAAAATTAAGGGTTTAATCGTAAAAGATTAAATCCCCAATCATTTCATCCGCAATGGATGACAAGAAATTATTTTTTTCAATCCTTTCGAAATGTGGTATTTCAAAATAGCTTGTAGTTCCGATACTGATTTCATCACCGTGGATTTTAATTCCAATATCGGTGACCTCTTCAGGCGTTTCAAATTCGGTTTTGATGGTGGTTTTTGCCAAACCAGTTTCTATTTCGAAAGTGACTGTGTTGTTTTCACAACCTTTTTCGACTATGTGAATGAGTCTGATGTAGACACCATTTTCATTGATTTTTCTTGATACAAACTCAAAAAAATCATCGTCCATTTCATCGAAGCCGTATTTTTCATCTGCAATACCTAAAAGTGTAGGCATTTCATCGTTTGCAGAAAGCTCTTCAATGTAAAATGGGAATTCGTCAGCACAAGTTACAGTATTTTCAATGGTTTTTCTCACATTAATCTTCATATTTCTCCTCGTTTATGATAATGGTTAAATATTTAACAGCAAAAGACATTATTTAAAGCTCGTTAGAGCATACTGTCATATGGGAAAGTTCATAAAACCTCCTTTTGTTAAACAAATCAAAAGCAAGTATACAATTAGGAAAAATATTTTTAGATTAGAACACTGTGTCTCCAGTGACTTTTACAAATGCTATCATATTTATCAACTCCCTAAAGTTATGATAAATTCGTATATAGTCAGTTTTCAAATGGTGTGATAATTTTTAGTACAGTACTTAATATTATATCATAACAAGTATATAAATATATCGTTTTTTCTCATGATTTTCAATAAAATTTAGAAAATTTTAAAAAATAAAAAAATATTAATCATACAAGATACAAAGAAAATTCCATGATTGGCAATGATTGGGATTCAATATTAAATGAAGAGTTCGAAAAGGAATACTTTAAAGAAATCATGGAGTTCATTGAAGAGGAATACTCATCCAAAACCGTTTATCCTCCTAAAGAAGAGATTTTCAATGCATTCAAATTCACTCCAGCAAGCAAGGTCAAGGTTGTTATTCTAGGCCAGGACCCATATCACGAAGAGGGACAGGCCCACGGACTTGCATTTTCAACCCCTGAGGGAAGGCCAATTCCAAGATCACTTAAAAACATCTTCAAGGAAATAGAAGACGAGTACAACTATCCAATTCCTGATTCAGGATGTCTTGAGAAATGGGCAAAACAGGGAGTGTTCCTATTGAATACAGTTCTCACCGTGCGCGAAGGTGAAGCCAACTCACACAGCGACTGCGGATGGCAAACTTTTACAGATAATGTCATAAAAGCACTCAACGAACAGCCACAGCCTATAGTATTTCTATTATGGGGAAAACAGGCTGAAAAGAAAATGGAACTTCTTGAAAATCCTAATCATCTTGTTCTGGTAACGTCACATCCTTCACCATTCTCTGCAAGGCGTGGATTTTTCGGATGCAATCATTTCAGACTTGCCAATGAATATCTAAGAAAAAATGACATTGAAGAAATAGACTGGAAGCTCAGTACAACAGCTCAGCTATAACAAGCTCATCGATATATGTAGTGTCATCCCTCATCGATTCGATATGATGAATCACGTTCAGCTTTAAATCCTCAAGCTTGATTCTGCCTTCAATGTTTTTGAAATCAATGAAGAAGTGAAATTCATACACCACCTCATCAGAATGATTGTATACTTGCCAGTTCTGGCCTCTGATTTTAATCATATGGACTGCCCATTTGCTCATGAGAGTGCAAATCCTTGATGAAACCTCATCCACATCAAAATCAATATAATACGTTTCCTTTTTTACCATAATCCTGCCTGAGGTCAAACGATAAATTTAAAAAAAATAGTGGAGTGGGATGAAGCAATATTCCCACAGTAAGTTTGGGATTTAGTTATGTATCAACAAAACATCCCTTTCAGAACTTTTAAGCACCTTTTCAGCTACGCTTCCAATGAAGAATCTGTGTATACCTGATTTTCCTGATGCTGCAATGATAATCAAGTCAACATCTTCCTTTTCAGCCACGTCAATAATGGTTTCGGCAGGAATTCCTGTAACAACCATAGTTCTTACGTTCACACTATCATCAAAACGTTTTGCCATGCGTTCAACGTTCTGATGAGCTTCCTTTAAAAATCCTTCATTCATCTGATCAATGTTCTTTTTTCTTTGAAATGGTGTTGTTGCAGCTAATTTACCTGCAACGGACAAAATTATGATTTCGCCATCATCTGCAAGGGCTTTGGTTGCCCTTTCAACTTCACGTTCAGAAAACTCAGATCCGTCGGTGGGTAATAGTATCTTATTAAACATCTTCTAAAACTCCTATAAAATATAATATAATCTTAATTACATTTAAATTATTTCTTTGAATTTTGCCATTTCATCCAAAATATAGTTCATATTTTTAGAAAGCAGTATCCTTTCATCATCGATGAATTTCATCTGGCCTTCCAATTCCCTCAGCCGATACTTGAACCTGTAGATAATATCAATCATTTCGGGAAAGAGATTTATATCATTGACGGCATATAAAAGAGTTTCTATCTCATCCAATGTTTCTGAAAGGCATTCTTCAAATTCCGGATTTCCGTCAAACTCCCTCTGGCATGCGATTATACTGTCATAAATCCTTTGGCAGTCTATCTCCATTGAATCTGATTTTATGGGATTGATTTCACTTTGCATTTAAATCACTATAGCACCATTATGTTGTTGTAGTTTTTGCATGACTTGTATTCGCAGTAAACTATGTAGTTTCCAGGTTCAAGGTTAATGTTCAATGTTGCAATGCCGTTTACGTCTGTTGTTCTGGTATAATTAACCCCATTTACCAAAAAGCTAACGTTTTCACCTGCACCTATATGCTTTCCATTTTCCAGGATTTGAACGCTATACTGGCTGGAGTTTTGATGGTCTTTAACTAAATCAGTTGAATTAAAAGAGTATTTGAATCTGTCGGCTAATGGATTATCATTATCATTAAAAGAAAAAGCAAAACTCACATTCATGCATAAAAATAAAATAAAAAATAAAATCCAGATTTTTTTCATAATTAAAAGTATTATTCTTATAATTATTTAATCTTTTTTAAATATTAAACCTGGAACAAAAATTACTGCAAGTAATAAAAGCACTATCGGATTAGCAGTTGCTCTTGAATCAAGGATTTCCTCGAAAACTGGAACATCCTTTTCAGTATCATTTAATTTAACTGTTCCTGACGCAGTTTGATTTGATAAATCTTCACTTGCAGTATCGCTCGTTACACTAATATCATATGTATAGCCATCAGCGAAGTTTGTAATCAATGTCAACGTTTGGGCTTCACCACTAGCCAAATCTCCAATAAACCATTGGTTATTGAACAAACTTCCTTTTGTTAAATTATATGATATAATCCCTAAGTCCGTAGGCAAATTATTAGCTACACTATTCGTTGCATAATCTGGACCATTATTCAAAACATTAACAAACCACTTAATAATACCGTCACCAACAATATAATCAACGCTGACAGAAAGATCAGCTAATGGATTAGTTTGTACCTCCATTGTATCCAACTCAGGTTCTATACTTGCGGTTAATTCGTAAGTATAATTTGAATACATAGGCAAACAGACCAATGTTAAAGTATTGGTTTCACCAGGATAGAGAGTATCAATATTCCATGTTGAGTTATTGGAGTATTCATCAGGCCAGAGAACCAATTCTAACCCTTTAGGTAAATTATAAAGTATAGTTAAGTTATGATATGGGTCAGACCCCTTATTTTTAACACTTAAATACAAATCGAATAATTGACCTTTATTAATAGAATCTGGAGTATAATTTTGATTTAATTCGAGGTTTAATACATCATTATCCAAATTATTATCGCTTAAGATAGTTACATTGTCCTTAGCCGAAACCCCTCCAATTAAGAACAACGTGGAGAATATTAAAGCAAACGATAATAATATAAATTTCGAATTCATATTATCTCCTTCACTATTACAAATAGATATGATGTTTATAATATATAAAATAATGCATTAATGGGGTTTATTTCAGACAAAAAAACAATTTTAAATATTTAAAAATTTTTTAAAAAATAAATTTTACGTTTTATATCACAAATAAAAAAGTAATACTTTTTCAAAATAAAAAAATAATCAATATAAATGCATCAATATAGGAAAAAACACAAATCACCCATATTTCATGAACGACAAAAACTGAAAAAATATATTGTATAATAAACAGAAAACATAAAATCAACATGAAAAATAATATTTTATAGAATTATTATCCCAAATAAATAATTGAAGAATAAATTTTATCAAAAAAATAAAACACCACTAATTTTAAATAAAATCTGAACAAATAATATTAGTAATGGCATTTCAAATAATTTCAACATTACTAATAGCAATCGCACTTGCAATGGATGCATTCAGCGTATCGCTCACAAAAGGATTTACCCAAAAGAACCTGACTAAAAATCAGATACTTTACTATGGACTTTTTTTCGGATTTTTTCAGTTCATGATGCCCATAATAGGATACTACATTGGAGGAGTCATCTCCAGATTTATCGTTTCAGTTGCATCAATCGTGGCATTCATACTTCTTTTGGCCATAGGACTTAACATGATCAGGGAAAGCCTTGGGGATGAAGATGAAATAACCGACAGCTTCAGCTTCAGGGAAGTCTTCATTCTAGCCATTGCAACAAGCATCGATGCCCTTGCAGTGGGAATGACATACGCAATCCTTGGCGAAGATATACTGTTGCCGTCAGCCATAATCGGAATTGTGGCATTTCTCTTTACTGTTGCCGGAATATTTCTGGGCAAAAAAATAGGAAATTACTTTGGCGGACGCTTCCAGATACTTGGTGGTGTCATTCTAATTTTAATCGGTGCAAAAATTCTTTTAGGATTTTAAAAAAAATAAGCAAAGCAAAAGCCTACGCATGTAAGCTTTCACCGAATCTTTTGATGAATATTTTAGCCCATATGTAACCGAACGTTCCTCCGAGGAAACATCCTACAATCACACCAGAATATATTCCTACAAGCCCCCATCCGAAGATAAAGCAGAATATGTATGCACATACGGTTTCAAGAATCAATGACCGAAGCAGAGTAATGATCAGTGAGTTTACACCCTTACCAACACCCTGGAAAACCATTGATGACATCATACCATGAGGAATTGCCAGAACGAAAAGGCTCAATACTGACAATGCTGTAGCGATTTGAGGAGCCATGTCCGCACTTGCTGCAGTATATGAAAACATTGCTGCAATTTGTGATGAGAATATGAACATTACCGCACCCAATGCAATTGACAGAACAAAACCCAGCTTGATTGAATAGCTGTGTGCAGTTTTCAGATTTTCATAGTTACGTGCACCATATGCAACTCCGGCCACGGTCAGTACTGCCGTTCCTATACCTATCAATGGAATCATAGCAAGCTGAACAATCCTCATTGATGCAGTATATACTGCCACTGCAGTTGTTCCTGCAACAATCACAAGCATTCCGTTAATCATAATTGCCAAAAGTGAAAATATGATGTTTTCCAGTGTTGAAGGAATTGCAACCTGAAGCTCGTCTATAATCATCTGGCCTTCAAAATGGAAATTTTTAGGGGACAAATCAAGGAATAAATCCTTTTTACCCCATATCCAATAGCTCATTACAAGACAGGACAATGTTGCTGAAAATACCGTTGCCCATGCAGCTCCGGTGATTCCCATATTCAAAACGTAGATGAATAAAGGATCCAATATGATGTTCATTACGGCAGTTACCGCAATTGCAATTGTTGCCCTTCTCATGTCTCCTTCTGACCTGAAAATTGCAGATGCCACACCGGAATATACAAAGATTATCAATGCGCCGAATATGATGTAACCATATCCGAGAGCATAATCTATTGTGCTGCCGGCACCCATCAATTCAAGAATCTGTCTCATGAATACAAGCATCAAAACTGTGAATATCAATGAAACAACTATACACAATAAAATCGCATGAAGACCTGCATTGTTTGCCTGGTCATGGTCTTTAGCTCCAATGTAACGTGCAATCAATGAGTTTGCGCCTGCACCTATTCCGTTTCCCAATCCCACCAATACCATGAATAATGGAGTGATGAATCCGATAGCTGCAAGGGCATCTGCACCCAGCCCTGCAACCCATATGCTGTCAGCGATATTGTACAGCATGATTAAAAGCATGGAAATCATCATTGGGATACTTAACTTGACTATCGCCTTTTTCGGATCTCCCGTAATCATTTGAATGTTTTTGTTTTTGTCACTCATTTTTTCCCGAACCTATCATCGTTTAATTTCATTACTTTTATTGATAAATCTCTTAATATTATTTGTAAAGCTTGTTTTTCATTATCATCTTCAAAAAGATAACTTTCCAGTTCATCAAGCATTCCTATTGCCTTGTCTAAAGTTTGGCTACCTTTTTGCGTCAATGTGATGATATTTTGCCTTCTGTTGTTTTCGTCTATTGTTCTTGTTACGAGCCCATTTTCCTCAAGCTTTTTAATGGACCTTGCAACCGCACCCTTATTTGTATTGCATCTTGAAGCAATCTTGTCCTGGTTAATTTTGGAATCCTTATTTATTTCAAAGAGTATATGGAGCTGAGGGTCGTTAATCCCGATTTCAGACAGCATATGATTGAAATATGTTGCCTGAGCCCTTGCAAGAATTGCAATCAACTTACCAACAGGCATTTCATTAACATCAACTTTTTCTAAATCGCAATATGACATAGTTTACCTTCATTTCAATTTTTTTAGAAAAATTATTGATAGTTAATCATTGGTAAGTACTAGTATATAAAACTGTTGCACCAACAACTATTGCACATGCAACAATTTAAAATATCATATAATTAAATAATATGATGTAGGCAAATCAAATGCAAAAAGAAATTTATATAAATAAAACTAATTAAATTAAAAATAGCTATCATTAAACATATAGTTTATAAAATTAAATTAATTTAATTAGTCGATAAATTAAGCAAATACTCATCATAACTTGAGGCTTCAATGATATCCAAAAAGAACTTTCTTTTCACAGGACCAAGTTCATTCAAAAAGTCATCATAATAAATCGAATCCCTGATTTCTAGATAGTCCTCATGAATCAAATCAAACAAATCGCTTTTACACTTATCAACAATGTCAGACAAAGCAAGGCGTGGACCGTTTATCTTATAGGCAATCATATCATACTTATAGTCATCATAAAATCCGTTTTCAACAAAACGCCTCATCAGCTCACGACCTGCCGGAACGGTATCAAGAAACTTGCAGTCAACCACATTCGTTATTGATTTGGAATGCTTGCGCCTGTAGTAGAAATGCCTGCGGATAATTGAAATTCTTTCGGCCTTCAAAAATATCTCAAAGAAAAACGGCATGTCCTCGAAAAATATTCCTTCAGGAAAGAGAACTCCCGAATCCTTAAGAAATGAGTTTTTATATATCTTTTGACACACCCCAACGGACAGGTCAAAGAGAAAGTCATGACATTCGCTTGGGTGAAATGCCCTGCCGTCGAATGACTCGTCAAATGAAACTAAATCAAACCAGTCGTTTTCATAGATTCTTCCGGTCTCATCGTCATAGTTTATCATCTGATACATTGTAATGTCTGCATCATATAGCTTTGCCTGATTGAAAGACTCCTCAAGAGCATCGGGACTGAACCAGTCATCGCCGTCTATGAATGCAACGTATTCTCCTTCAGCTATTTTCATGGCCCTGTTTCTTGATGCACCCGGACCGATGTTGTCATGAGAAATTACCTTTATTCTGGAATCGTCGAATGAATTTATTATGTTCAGGGTATTGTCGGTTGAGCCGTCATTTACGACAATCAGCTCCAAATCTGTTAATGTCTGTGACAAAACGCTTTCAATTGCCTTTGCAATATATTTTTCCTCATTGTATGCTGTCAGGATTACAGAAATCTTCATATGAACTTCCTCATCAATCCCAAGATTTCTTCAATGTTTCCTCCAATAAGCAGATTGTGCTTCGTATCATCAAAAACAATCAAATTGGAGTTTTTGATATTATCATTCAGAATTTTTAAAATATTGATGCTTACTATTTCATCATCTCGTCCTGCCAGTATCAATGTCTCGGCATCAATTAGCTGAAGCCGGTCAGTACAGTTAAAGTCAAATCCGGCTTCAACTCCACATAGAATAGCTTCCAGATTAGCCGTTTTTGCCTTTTCATACTTAATAAATTCAAGCTCTTCATGATGTCTGTCAATAATATCTTTCGGCAGGACATAATTGATTATGACATCATAGAACTCTTCAAAAGAAACGTTAAGGGCATTTCTAAATTCAATGAATGTTGACTCGAGCTGTTCGTCAAATTCACTGAAGGTCGCCATCAATATCAGTTTTTCAACTATTTCGGGATATCTGATTGTAAATTCAAGAGCAATATTTCCTCCAAGGGAAAATCCAACAAGTGTTGCCTTTTCAATATTTTCCTTTAAAAGCAAATCATGCAAGTCTTCAACAAGCGTGTCAATAGTGAAATATTCAAATTGGGATTCTCCATGTCCCCTGATATCATATAAGAGTATTTTATAACTGTCCTTAAGATGTTCTGACAGACTCATCCAGTAGGTCATGTCATCACTCAGACCATGTATAAAGACTATCGTTTCATCCCCTTTGCCAAAGTATCTGTAATTTATATTCATGCTATCACATTATTATCTTATTCCATGCAAAGCGTTCGCCGGCATAGTAGCTGATGTATATTGAAGCCAAAGTCACAAGGACATAGATTAGTGTAACGTCTATTGGAGTTACCGCCAAAAAGAAGCAGAATCCAATAATCACTACAAGGTAGAAAATCAGCGAATTGGATATCTTTCTATAGCTTAATATTCCAAGCACTACCGGAGTGAATATGATGGCCAGAATAAATCCTATTACATAAAGGAATGGGTAGACGTTTCCAACATTAAGATTGAATATTGAAATGAATAGAAACATTTCAATTGCCGTGAGGAAAAATCCCTGAACTCCTCCGGCTATTGCCTGTGCCATAGTATGCTTTTTCAATGTCACCCTTGACCAGATCAATATCGGATAGAGCAAAGCGAATAAAGCTCCAATCGGTCCTAAAAGTATTATCAGTGCGCATACAGGTCCGCTCAATCCTGTCGTGTGTATGCTTATCTTCCATCTTGTCGTTATTATCATCACTATGAACGTGTTAATCGAATAGCATAAAAAGAGAAATGTTAGAAAGTTATGCAGTCCCAATGTCAGGCAGAGCAGAAATCCAATGAAATAGGATACAGTTCCCACAATCAATGGCGTGAAGCGGTCCTGCCTGTTGGATATATCCCTGTCGTTTCCGCTTTTTTTGGCCCAATACAGAATGATTGCCATAGGCAGAATTGATGCAAAGACCAGGGAGACCAGTTCAAGCAACGGAAAATCCCACAGATTATTCAATGACAATACCAGGGATATTAAGAAAAACAGAGGTATGCAAAGAATAGGAGGATTCGTGAATGTTGAAATTGTTTTAGCTATTCTTAATTTTGAATTCATAATAATATTATAAAATTTAAGAGTTAATAAATTTTGTTTAAAAAAAAAGTTAAAGTGTTAATTATAACACTTATCTGTCGTTGATTCTTCCGGTATCGATTTTTTTGGTGTTGTAGTTGACAGCCTTGTGAACGCTGTTGAGTGAAGTCTTAAGGTTGTTTGCGATTACTTCACGCAATTCGTCATCAAAAGGAGCAGTCTTATCTCCGTAGAACTCACAGATTTTTGAGATTTTTTTGTCTTCCAAGAAGATGAAGTATTCTTTCCAGTGTTCTGTCAAGTCACCTAAAAGGCTTTCGATATGGATGAATTCTTTATTTAACTTGTTTGCTTTATCATATGCTTCCTTTTCCAAAGCGGAAAATTCAGCAATTTCCTCTTTCGTGTAATCTTTCAATAATTTTTTATCAGCCATTATTTCACCTAAAAAAGAAATAACTTTTCTTGTTTTTAATTTGTATAACATTGATATTTATATATTTTTGTTGGTGGTGATGGCTGATGAATAGAAATCTATTCCAAATCCGCTTTCCAGGAGGCATCCAATTTTTTTTCCATTGACACATTCATGCATGCCTTTTCAACTGACTTGAACATGTCGTTCATTCCACGGGAGGACTTTTTATAAATAGCAGTGTTGTCCATTCTGATTCCGATTTTGGACGCTTCGGAGTATGCGTCAATGTCTGCGCCAAGGAATATGAATTCCCAGTTGTGGTTCCTAATCATGTTTTTGATTTGGTCTTTTGAAAATTCCACTGAAGAGTTTTCAAGCCCGTCAGTTGTTATTACAAACAGTACCCTGTTTGAGACTTCCCTGTCCATGGAAACTATTGTCTTTCCGATTGCATCCAAAAGTGCAGTTGATCCCCTTACGTAGTACTCTTCATGAGTTAGTTTTCCGATTTTATGGATGTCTTTTCTTCTGTACAATACTTCATAGCCATGGTCGAAAAGAACTGTGGTTACTTTTGCATCCACTTCCTGTTTGATTTGATTTTCAATGAAGGAATTGAATCCTCCGATGGTATCGTTTTCACATCCGTACATGGATCCGCTTCTGTCAAGTAAAAATATTATATCGATTTGTTCTCTACTCATTTTCATTACCTCTTGTAACTATCTTGTGTTTAAATTATTTATAAATTGTAGTATATATATGTTTGGTGTTTTAGTTTTAGGTAATCCTAAAAATTATAGAAAGCTTTATATACTACTTCCAACTACATTATAACTAGTGATGTAAAGTTAGGTCAACCTAAAAACACATTGCTTAAAAACATTATTAGTCAAAAACTAATACAATCTCCAAAATCAAAAATGAATTAGTTTTCACACAATTTCCTAATTCATGAGAAAAAAATTTATCTGCCAAAAATTTTTTCCAAAAAAAGTCAAAGGCGTTTTACTGCCAAAAACGCCTCTATTATCTCTTATTTTTCTGAAAATATTTCACTTGATTTTTCGAATTTTTTTTACCTGAAAAATATCACAATAGTTATATTTATATATAATCAAATACTATCTTTATATAGCCACTGCTGATTTTTTTATGATGATCACCACAAATATTTAGGTAAACCTAAAAATTTACGAAACATTTATATACTACTTTTTACAACATTATTAAATAGTGATGTGAAAGCATTGCTTCCAAAAAATATTAGTCAAAAACTAATACAATCTCCAAAATCAAATTATTTGAATTAGTTTTCACACAATTTCCTAATTCAAAAAAAAAGAAAAAATTTATCTGCCAAAAAATTTTTTCCAAAAAAAAGTCAAAGGCGTTTTACTGCCATAAAGCGCCTAATTATCTCTTATTTTTACTAAATTTTTAACTTTAAAAAAATTTGTCTCTCTATTGATTTTCAACTTCAAAAAAAAGATCTCTTAATTTTAGGCATACCTAAAAATTAGCGAAACATTTATATACTACTTAATACAACATATTAACTAAGTGATGTGAAAACATTGCTTTTCAAACATTATTAGTCAAAAACTAATACAATCTCCAAAATCGAATTATGAATTAGTTTTTTCACAATTTGCTAATTCAAAAAAAAAGAAAAATTTATCTGCCAAAAAAAATTTTTCAAATATGTCAATAAGGGTGTTTATGACGCCAATAGTAAACACCTTTTATTATCTCTTATTTTCTAAAAAAATTAAAAAAAAGTAAAAAAAAGATCAAAATCTATTTGAAGTTTTGAGCTCTTTCTTCGAAATGTGCTTTAGGATATCCGCAGACAGGACATTTTTCAGGTGCGTTAGGACCTTTGAAAATGAATCCGCAGTTTTCACATTTCCATTCAATTTCTTCTTCTTTAGCAAAAACAGTTTCGTTTTCTACGTTTGCAAGTAAGGTTCTGTATCTTTCTTCATGTTCTTTTTCGATACCGCCGACTTTTTCAAACAAGAAAGCGATTTTAGGGAAACCTTCTTCACGAGCTGTTTCAGCGAACTCTTTGTACATTGCAGTCCATTCTTCGTTTTCACCGTCAGCAGCAGCGTTCAAGTTTTCGATTGTGTCTGGGATTTCTTCATCGTGTAAAAGTTTATACCAGATTTTAGCATGTTCTCTTTCATTTTTGGAAGTTTCCATGAAAATATCGTGGATTTGAACATAGCCTTCTTCTTTAGCTTTTGCAGCAAAATATTGGTATTTTGTGTGAGCTTGGGACTCACCAGCAAAAGCAGCTTGTAAATTTGCTTCAGTTTTTGTACCTTTTAAATCAGTCATAATATACATCTCCATTTATTATATCTTATAATCATTTTATAAAAATAATATGTTTTTTAGTTTAGAAAAAATTTCAAATCATTTGAAATCTTCCAATAATATTGTCATCAGCTCATCATCAGTGATGTCATCGTCACCGGCAAGCCTGTTGGCCTGTGCAGTCAATACGTTTTCAAAGATATTTCTGATTTGCCTTGCATTTGCAAAATTATCCCCTCGAGTATTGTATATATCCTCACATAATCCTCTGAGATACTCATCAGCCTTTCCGTCAAGTTTTAATGATGAATTTTCGCACATGCTCAAAAATATGCCGTGAAGCTCTTCGGGATTATAATCCTCAAAGAAGATATATTTGTTGAATCTTGATTCAAGACCGGGATTGGAATGAATGAAATTGTCCATCAACTCAGGATATCCGGCAACGATAACAATCAAGTCATCACGATGATCCTCCATTGCCTTAAGAATAGTGTCAATGGCTTCCTGACCATATGTGTCATTCTGAGTTTTTGGAGTTAAGGTATAGGCTTCATCTATAAACAGTATGCCCCCCATTGCCTTTTGGATTACTTCCTGAGTTTTAATAGCGGTCTGGCCCAAATATCCGCCAACAAGTCCGCTTCTGTCTGTTTCCACAAGGTGCCCTTTTGATATGACTCCAAGCTTGCAGTAGATTTTGGAAAGCAATCTTGCAACAGTTGTCTTTCCGGTACCAGGATTTCCGGAAAACACAAGATGAAGAGACATCGGAGGCTGCTTCATGCCTCTCTCGGAGCGAATCTTTCTGATTTGGACAAGATTTACAAGAGAATTGACATCCTTTTTAACCTTTTCAAGACCGACCAGCTTATCAAGCTCGTCAAGCAAATCCTGCAGGGTTTCCTCTTCCTCTTCAATTGCACCATCAGGTTTTCCATCACTTTTGAATATATAATCACTGTTGCTTGAAATTATTATGGAAGCAACCACATCAGGCCTTTTTGAAGATAGCTCATCATAAAAATCAGCATATTCCTCATTTCCTTCAACAGCGGAATTGATGAAGTTTCGGGCATCTGCTATTGTTTTTTCATCAACATCGGATATGCTTTTGCAGTTAAGAAGCTCATCGGTCATGTCCTTCAGATGATTTTCATCAGCAGGCTTCAATCCAAGGGAATAGTTTCTTTTGAACTGGCTGATGTTATGTGCGAGACTGTTCATGAACTCGTCCAAAACCCCATAGGCCTTAGGTTGTGTTTCTCCGCACTTGAGAAAATCGCCTCCAAGACTGCGATAGATTCCATAGAGCTTTGTTGTATATCCGTCCAGATTCTTTTCATCTAGAAAATCCTTGTGCAACATATCGTTTTCATGAAATACCCTAAACGAATCAGGCAAATCATTTTTAACGGGATTAGCATTATCAAAACCCTTCCCCAAAATATCTAAAGCAAACCTGTCCTTCTCACCGCATTCGGATTTTCCCTCATGGGCAATATAGGATAAAAAATTAACCAAATCCCTTTGAACCAAATCCTTAATCGTATCATGTGTTCTGATTTCAGCTATTATTGGAGTTTTTGAGTAGTCTCCACGACTGTCAATCAAATCACAGTATTCATACAATTCATTAATTTCAGCTTTCCAATCAACTGACAAAGTAACACAACCTAATAATTAATATTATGTTACTAAATTATGATAGAAATAATTATCTAAAATTTCAATCCGATTTCATAGGCTTTCTTAAGAGCTTCTTCAGCCTTGTCTGCATCGCCAATGAATTTGACACCACCGACTTCAAGCGAACCGACAATTTCAAGTTCTGTGTTCATCTCAAAAGGCTGTTTTAATACTGAATCGACATATGGCCTGTAGAAATCATCTCCAGGATATGCATGGACAAATATCACTGCAACCTTTCCGTCGAATTTCTTGTCGGGATTGTTGAAAATTGAATAGAACCTGTCTATAATAGTCTTTAACTGCGCTGTCATCTGACCAAAGTATATTGGTGAAGCAACTATCAGACTGGCTCCCTCAGCCAATTGATCAATTATTTCAGTTCCATCATCATTGAATCTGCAATCCTTGCCTTTGGAACAGATTTCACAGCCACTGCATGGGTTGATATCCATCTTGTCTAAAAAGTATTTCTTTACTTCATGGCCATTGCTCTTGCACGCATCAATCATCTCATCCAGGAAACGATTACTGTTGCCTCTCTTTCTTGGACTACCGTTTAAAGCTATAACTTTCATGTATTATAATTAAATCAAAAGTATATATTAATAGTTAACTAATGTAGCCAAAATCGTATGTAAGTGATTATATTCATAATCGAAAAATAGGATTGCATATTATGAAAAACAAATTCTTTTCAATTTTTATCTTTTAATAATTCGTCACATATCATCTTTACAATTATCATGTCAATCGGACTGCCGCAGCAATATGGATAAGTTTTGAAAGTTTCAGACAAATTATTCCTTTGAGCAAAGCTTATTTTTGAATCAATTATAATACCATAATCAACAGAATCGAAACTGCAGTTCAAATCAAGATCCTTAGGCATTATTAAAAGTATCCTTGATGAGTCTGAAAGAAATGAAATATGATCCGTTTCTTCAAACTCATGAGATTCGTATTCGTATTCAATATCATAGCAATCAAGGATATCGTCAGTTAGCCTAACCAATGGAAGATATGATTGGACATGTGATAAATCCCCCAAATCCGAAGGAGAGATTTCCAAAACCTCATCGACCATAGAATTGATATCCTCCTTTTTCAAATTGAATTTCATGTTACCTAACCGCAGTAGAAAGCCTTTCCAACGGCCTTGTCCTTTCTTTTCAAATCATTTGGCTTTTCAGAATTCTTATGCCTGCTTGATTTAGCCTCATTGGGAGACATCACTGTCGAAACGTTGATGTGGGTGCTGCAGTCATATACGACAATCTTAATGGAATCATATGACTTTCCCTCAGGAGCATCATAAAACAGTTCATAGCTGTTTTTCTTTTTTCCCGGCAGGCAATCAATAGGCTCAACATTCAAAAGGGAATTTTCAATGAATTCAAGTGAAATCCTATTTTGCTTTAGGCGAAAATTCAAATGGCAATTGTTGAAATTCAATTTTTCCCTTGTAATGCTTCCAAACAGCAGTTCATCGATACAGTTCATTATTATCACATCCTAAAAAAATAATGCTGCTATTCTTCAGCAACATCCCTTATCTTCATGGTTCTTTTCACATCACTTGACAATAGGTCGCAGTCGTTTTTTATTGATTCCAGATGCATTATGATTCTTTCCCTTTCCTGATTTATCCTTTCTATATTGGTGTATGGATAGACTGACTCCTTGAACATTTCATAGTCAATGGTGGTGTATGGATAATCGTTTAGCTGCTTACATACATTCTTAAGGATTTCTCCAAGGAATTTGTTCATCTCGACCTTTACCTGTTCTCTTATCTGCTTATCAGCATCAAGATTATCTCTCATCAAACGGGTTACTTCAGCTTTTGCAAACGGCAACTTTTCCTCTTCAGACATAATATACCTCCATGAAAAATTACATCACTCTCAACAACAAGTTATACACAAGATAATAATATATTTGGATATGCTAATATATATAGTTTGTGTATAAATTATGTTTAAAAATTTACAATAGAAATATATGACCAAATTCAAATAAACAATAGATTAAAAATATTGCATCTAAGCTCACTAAATAAAAGAATAAGTAAGCTTATCAATTTTTAAAAATTTTGATAGATACATTTCAAGTGTAAAATCCCCAAGAAAAAAAGCTTTTTTAATAGATTATACAAATAATCCAGTATACAAAAATAGGACAGAATAACATGAAAATATTAATTATAGGATCAGGATCTGTTGGAATAGGTCTCGGTGCATCACTGCTATCCCAAAAAACAGAAGTATCATTCCTTGCAAGAAAAAATACGGCAAGTGAAATGAAAAAAAATGGAATTAAAAGAGTAGGGCTATTTGAACACTATTCATTCAGTCCAGACGAATTTAAAGTATATGAAAGCTACGATGAACTGCCGGATGAAGAATTTGACTTCATTATCGTTTCAAGCAAAACAACAGCTAATCGAAACATAGCTGAAATGCTGAATAGCTACAGAAACATACTGAAAGATGATTTCACTATTTTAATAGTCCAGAATGGTTTTGGAAACGATGAGGAATATCTCAAATACTTTAAAACAAATCAGGTGTATTGTGCACGTATCATAACCGGATTTACAAGACCCGAACCAAACATAAGTGAAGTGACGGTTTACACAGAACCTATGCTTTTAGGGTCACTGCAGAATGAAGACATCAGTCATCTTCAACCAATAGCAGACAAAATCACAGCATCAGGAATCAAATGCGAACTGAGCGAGGAAGTGGACAAGTACTTGTGGGCAAAGATGCTTTATAACTGCGCGTTAAATCCTCTTGGAACTATTCTTGATGTTACATACGGAAAGCTGACCGAAAATCAATATTCAATAGAAGTGATGGACAATATCATAGATGAGCTTTTCAATGTCATAAATGCATCACCATATACGACATTATGGGACAATGCAGACGACTACAAAAAGGTATTTTATGGAAAGCTAGTTCCCGATACATATAATCACTATTCATCAATGCACCAGGACATAAAAAGAAAAATAAAAACGGAAATAGACACACTGAACGGAAAAGTAATAGATCTTGGAGAAAAATATGGGGTTGATGTTAAAACAAATAAAATAATTTATGACTTAATCAAAGCCATTGAAAGTGACTTCAGCGATTAAGTCTTTCAAGCAATTCTATAATCCTGTTATTCTGTCTGATAAGCTCCTTATTTTGCATTATCATAATATCAAGTTTCTGGTCTGATGAGGACAACTCAATGCGAGGCTTGTTGGATGGAACTTCATCTTCCGTTTTAGGCTTTGAAGACTTGAAACGTGAAGAGTGTCTCTCCATCGGGTTTTGAACATTAGCTTTCATACTTTCAGGAACGAGACGTACGCCGCATTCAACGCAATACACATTACCGTTATCGTAAGTTTTATGACAGTTTGGACAAATCATTTCTATCACCAGTGTGTAAGCAAGTACCATTTAACCAATTGATCGTTGCTGTAGGTTTCATGCTGATTAGTTTTGGAAACATAATCAGAGTTATCATCTGTTAAAGTGTCTAGATACTCCCTGTTTTGATGTTCCTTATACGCTTCATTTAAAAGTCCATAAAAGGTCTCATCGGACATGTTTGACGGACTTGCACTTTCAACAATATGAGATATGCTTCCGTTTACATCATTTCCCTGATAGCAAATGCAGTAAACTGACTTTTCACATGGGAAATACAGATAAGATACATTGTTGTCGATATACTTGTTGTAAATTACCAAATGCATGCATGGGCGGTCACCTACAGTCATCTTCTGACTGGAATCACAGATTTTGTAGAATCCTCCATAATTGCTGACAATATAATCGTCAACGCACAATATTGCAAATGTCCTCAAATCGTTGAACACATATTTGCCTTTGCTTGAATCTCCATTTGCATATTTGCTTGGAATCTCAAAGTCTACACCATTGACATTGACTGTTGAAAATTCCTCTGCATAGACGCAACCTACCAATACAAATATTGACATTACAAGGATAATTTTCTTCATTAATAATACTATAATAACAACTTATATATAAAATTAAGTGCAAAATCCTGGAAAAATCACACAAATATCCTAAACACTTAAATACTTGGAAGTAGTAAAATATTATTGTTCATATTTTACATACTATTTTTTTATAATATGAACAATGGTGATGGTTAATGATAAGCATTCGTTTGTATTCCTTTAGTGGTGTTTAGGAAGAGAATGCTTATTTGTTTAAAGAATACTTATTTTATTTATTAATTATTTAGGTGATAATTATGGAAGATAATTTAAAACAATTAACTGAACAGTATATTGAACTTGAAGATAACGGAACATCAGAAGAGGAATTGCATGAATTAGCTCATGAAATAGATCATGTAGTCTATCACAGTGAGTTAATCATTCTTTTAAACAAAGTAGGCGAAGAAACTGAAATAGTAGCATTGCTCATCGGCGAAGAGGAAGACGACGAAAGCTACTTCTTACCAGTATATACCAGTGAAGAGGAAGCCAAAAAGGCTGTTGAATTCTTCTCCCAACAGGAAGGAAGCGGTGAGTTTGAATTTGACAAGGCAACCGGAGCAGACATTGTTGCATCATACTCAGAAGACGATGACTTTTTAGGCCTTGCAATAAATGCACCGGATAACGGATTTATAGTATTTGCTGAAACCGTACACGACTGCTGTGAAGAATAAATATGCAACTTAAAGATTACGAATATTATAAAAAAACCGGCGAAGGTGGCTGCAAAAGCCAGATGAAGGATTTCATTGACCTATATGCAACCATTTTAAAAAGGGTCAAAAAGGAATCAGCCTCAGAGCTTGACGGCGTAAAAATCAACATCAAAAGAAGCTACCCTCAGGAAGTCTATTTGGCCATAGTCGATGAACACGAATCTCCGGTAAGGTTCACGTTGGACGAAAAATCAAAGGAATATGTCATTCCAATTTTCACTGACGTATGCCAATACAATGAAGGCAGCGAAAAGATAGCTAAACTGTTCCTTGACAAGCTCTCCCCAAAGCTATTTTCAGTCGAAGACATTGAAGAGCTTGGCGAAAGCGATGAATATTTCATGGGAATGGTTTTCAATCCACATTCTCAAAACTTCAGAATGGATAAGGAGGGGAACATATGAACTTCATATGCCCTACACTAGGCGAAGATCATGAAAAGGATTTCCTTGTAATGGGAAAGCTGGATGATTTCAAGATAATAGTGTTTTCCGACATGGACAATTATAATGAAGGCTTTGAATATCTGGAAATAGCTGACTACAAACCATGTGAAGTGTCCATTGAATTATTTAGGGAACTTGCAAAAAATGATGATGAGTTTTCCGGTTTAATTTTGAATATTCACAATGAAAATAAGATAATTTCAAAAGAAGAAATATTGAAGCTATGATTCTTCATCATATTCTTCCTCCTCATTTTCCTCGTTTAAATTTCTATATCTGTATGACATTTTAAATCCAGTCATTACTTCTCTTTTTGGTCTACGTTTTCTAAGGATTCTTTCTTTATTTTTATACTCTTCCTGAAAGTCCTTATTTAAATTTCTATTCTCACGGAAATAGCTTTGTCTATTTCTTTCGTGAGGTGACCGGTACATTTTTTTTCTAAGTAAACGTCGACGACCAGATGTTAATTTTAACACGAAAATCACTTGTTTTTAGAAGCGGATTTATCTAATGTAGCTTGGATTTCATCAATCCTTTCAACTACAACTTTAATAGCTTGCTCTCCTTGACGAGTTGGATTAATACCTTGTTCTACAAGCAATGCATCTCTGATATCTCTTAATCTATCAATTGAATCAATTTTCATTATTGTTGAGTAAAACATTAAATTCCTCCAATATCTATATTAAAATAAGTTTTTTAAATAATATAAAGTTTGTTAATTACAAAATTATATATATTAGATTTTTATACACTTTAAATATGTATAAATCACAGCAAATCATTTATTTAGCCGGCGGTTGCTTTTGGGGTGTTGAAGCATATATATCAAGACTCAAAGGAGTTAACTTAACCGAAGTGGGATATGCCAATGGAAAAACACATGATCCAACATATGAAAGCGTATGCAGTGGAAAAACAGGACACACGGAATGCGTAAAAGTCACCTACAACCCAGAAATCATTTCCCTTGAAGAGATTCTAGAGCAATATTTCAAAATCATTGATCCATTCAGCATCAATCGTCAGGGTGCAGACATCGGAACCCAATACAGAACAGGCATCTACTGGCAGGAGCCGTCACAGCGAAGCACTGTAATCAAATTTCTGAACAGAAAACAGAAGGAATTTAATAAAAAGATTGCTGTTGAGGCTCATGAAATCTGGGGATTCTATCATGCCGAGGACTATCATCAGAAATACCTTGAGAAGAATCCGCAGGGATATTGTCATGTCGATTTAAATCAAATAGACGATAAAGAATTCGACCATCTTACTAGACAAGAGTATGAAATAACACAGCTTTCTATGACAGAAGCACCATTTAGTGGAAAATACGATAACTTTTTTGAAGATGGTATATATGTGGATGTAGTTAATGGTGAAGTTCTCTTTACTTCAAAGGACAAGTTCGATTCAGGCTGCGGATGGCCAGCATTTTCAAAACCGGCAGATGATGATGCAATCATAAAGCACAGAGATTTCTCGCATGGAATGGTTAGAACTGAAGTGAGAAGCAGAAAGGCAAATTCACATTTGGGCCATGAATTCAATGACGGGCCTAACGGATCTAAAAGATACTGCATCAATTCTGCCGCATTGAGATTCATTCCTAAAAATGATTTGGAAAAAGAGGGTTATGGTGACTATATTGCTCTATTTAACTAGTATATAGAATCATAATCATTATTTTTTAAAATGACATTGAACATTTTTTTGACAACACATGGAATATTAACTTCCCCTATTTCATAATCTGCCATCATTTTACGATTTAAGTATTCCTGAGCAAAACTGCGACTAATAAACTCAATACCATCAAAATCAAAAAGTACCTTTTGTGAATTACAATCCATATCATCAAATATTTCTTCAATCAAATATCTCTGACCCAAATCAGAACCTATTTCTTCAGATAATTTAATTCTTATCATAGTCAACCTCAAAATTATGAAAACCATCAATTAAAGAATAGAAATTATTAAAATCTTGATTAATTTAAAACCTTAAACATATAATAGTTCCTTCAATAGATTTTTTTAATAATTCTTTTAAATATACTTTTTATTATCTATATATACAATCCCTCTTCTTGAAGCAATTAATACAGACCCATTATTATTTAAAGTGAGTAACGATACAATGTTATTTAATCCATATCCCCTTTCAATGTATCCGGATACTTGTTTTGTTGATTTTCCATTAATAGCTTTTAAAATTGCATCACTATCATTTTTAAAATTAAAATTTTTATTTTCAAAAGAGTTTTGAATAGAAATTCCATTATCTAAAAAACAATAATCAGCAATATTTACACAAGATTTAGCTAATGCAAAAGCCTGAGTAAACTGAGAATGCTCGAAAATATTATCAATTACTTCATGCATTACAAATTTAAATACATTTTCATTGATGATTTTACTTTTTGAATATAAATCATTAATTATTTCTGAAGTATTACTTAAACTTATATTCTTAAAACAATATTCATCACTTAATTCATTCAAAATATTTTCATATTGGAAATTATGTTTTAAACTCAAATATGGCAACAATGAAACAGGTGAAAAACATTTTTCATAATCACTATTAATGAAATTTTCAAATTGGTTCCATAACGAATAATTCAAAAAACCACCTCAAACTTATTTAAACAAATATTGAAGGTTTAAAATTAAATAGTTTGTTGTAATGACCAATAAAAATTGTTTTTAGTGATAAATATTGTCTTCATTGATGAAAATTGTTCCAAATGGTATTTGCTTTAGATATAACTAAATATCATTAAATCAAAAATTATTAACAATGAAAGCTGAAGACATCAAACACCCACAATTAAAGCAATTGATTAATATGAGCTATCTCCACGGAGAGAACAACAACCAGGAAATGATTGAAAAAACAGACTCACAAATCAGGGAGTATCTAGCAGAAAACACATTCATCATTTCAAGCAAAGGAGATGAGCTTTTCACAATACCATACGGAAACGATGGAGAATATGTAATTCCGATTTTCACTGACTTAAGGGAATATGAGCGTGGAATGGAATATTATGAATTGAATGAAATGGATAATGATGAATTTATCATTGAAAAAATAGAAAAAATAGATGATCCCAATTTCTTAGGATATCTAATTAATATAGCTAGCGTCAGCTACATTACTCATCTTTAAGGAAATCTTCTTTTATCTTAGCGACAATTTCCTCAAATCTTTTTGAAACCTCACCATCAGGGTCAATTGTTGATACAACACCATCCTGATTTGGTGATTCGCTTACCTTTTCGGTTAACGGCAAGTCTCCAAGATATTCTATTTCCATCTCTTCGGAAAATGCTTCCCCGTCACCTTCACCGAATACGTTTAACTTTTCACCGCAGTGTGGACAGATATAGTAAGCCATATTTTCAATAAGCCCGATATTTTCCACATTCATCATGTTAACCATCTTTACACATTTCAAAACATCTTCCTGTGATACGACGTTAGGAGTGGTTACCATAATTACTGCATCAGTATTTGGAATGGTTTGCAATACTGTCAATGGTTCGTCACCTGTTCCCGGTGGGTTGTCTATGATTAAAACATCAAGTGGACCCCATTCCACTTCTGCAATCAACTGTTTGATTGAACCTGATTTTTGAGGTCCTCTCCAGATGATTGGAGTGTCTATACTGTCTAGCATGAATGCCATTGACATTACTTTAAGTCCGCTTGGAGCTTCAACTGGCACCATATTGCGGTTTTCATTAATGAATAGGTCTTCTCCTTCAAGTCCCAACATCTTTGGAATGTTAGGTCCGTGGATATCAGCATCCAAAATACCTGTTGAGAATCCTAACTTTTGGAAAGTTTCTGCAAGGTTAGCTGCAACTGTGGATTTTCCGACTCCACCCTTTCCACTCATAACTGATATTTTATATTTGATTTGACCCAAGTTTCTGGATAATTTAATTTCCTGTTCAATCATCTGCTTTTGTTGTTCCGGAGTCATTTGACCCCCATGACCATGACCGTGACCATGATGTGGATTATGTGCCATATATTCTCCCCCATTTAATTGAATTTTTTACTGACTTCTTCTACAGCAAGTATTAATGGATCAGTAACCATAGATACCGGTGGTGCATAAGCAAATTCCATATTACTTAAATCAAAGCAGGTTAAACCTTCAGTAATAGCCAAGGTCATTGTATCAATTCTTTCAGCTACCCTTTCTTCTGCTATGATTTGGCAACCGATAATGGTTCCGTTTCCATCACAAATAACTTTGATATCCATAGGTTTTGCATTCGGATAGTAGCGTGCTCTTGTAAGCGCCTCGACTTTTTGTACAACAGGCCTGATTCTATTTTGCTGAGCAAAACTTGTAGTGTAACCTACAGCTCCAAATTCCAATTTTCCAACTTTGGAAACCATTGAATTTAAAACTGGATTGAATTTGGATTTTTTATCACATATTGTACGAGCCAACGTTTTTGATTCACGAACTGCAGTAGTACCTAACTGAGAAATGGTATTGAATCCTAAAATCAAGTCTTTGGACTCTACACAATCTCCAACAGCATATATGTCTTCCACAGAAGTTTCCATTCTGTCGTTGACAAGAATAGCCCACCTTCCGATTTCACATCCGGCCATTTTAGCTAAATCAAGCTCTGCTCTAACACCAGTAGCTAAAATAACCATATCCGCATCAATCAACTCTTCATCACCGAAGCATGCCTTTTCAACTTTCTTTTCACCAATCAATTTTGTGATTGGTTTGCCTAAAACAACATTGATTCCTTCCATTTCAAGATATTTAACCAATATGTCAGACATGTCCTTATCAAGTGATCTTGGTACAATTTGAGGCATCATTTCACTTAATGTAACGTTCAATCCTTGCTTCATCAAAGCGAATGCAATTTCAATACCAATTAAACCTGCTCCAGTTACAATTGCACTTTTTGCATCTTTCATTGCTTCCTGAACCTTTTTACCATCATCTATATTTCTGATTTGATATACACCTTCCAAATCAACTCCACCCATTGGAGGAACAAATGGATTTCCACCAGTAGCTAAAACCAATTTGTCATACTTGATAGTTTTTGATTTAGAACCAGATTCATAAGTAACAGTTTTTTTATCGCTGTCAACAGCTGTGACTTCAACTTCAGTTATGACATCAATGTTCTTTTTCTTATAGTCTTCAGGTGTCCTCATTACAATATCATCAAAAGATTTGATTGTACCGGATAAAACATAAGGAATAGCACATGGTGAGTATGCAACTTTGTCATCCCTTGTAAGAACAACTATTTCACAATCGTTGTCAATTTTACGAATATTGGAAGCTGTTGAGATTCCTCCAGCTCCTCCACCGACAATTACTACTTTCATTTTAACAAAACCTATATAAAATAATTATTTAACAATATTTAATATATCAATAATTAATATAAATAATTAAGGTATTATCATGAAAAAAATTAATTTTGATGTAAAAAACAATCCATTCTACAATTTTAGTTCTGCAAGATATGCAATGTCTGCCAGAATCAATGTTGAAAATTTATGGAAATTCTGTAAGGAAAATGACTATTCATTCTTCGTCCTAAGTTTAGGATGCCTCATGAATGCAACTAACCGTGTTGAAAACCTTAAAAGAAGAATTATAGATGATGAAGCTTTCGAATATGACTATCTTGAAGGCGTGACCCCAATAATGAATGAAGACCAGGATATATACAGGGAAATGAGAGTCAAAACACCACAGGAATTTGAAGACATTTTCCAATGGCATGATTATGTAAAGAAGCTGTCGGATGACATATTATCCGGTGAAAAAGAAGGATTTTTCATTGAAATGGAACAGAGAGACCTGACAAACATAGCCAACTATTCCTGCATCCCCTGGGTTGATTTTGACATGATTACATCATGCGAGGTTGACCCGAGAGCAATCCAGCCTCTGATTACATGGGGAAAGGTTAATGATGACTATGAAATGACCGTTGCAATTACCGTAAGCCACATATTTGTTATGGGACGTGACCTGGCATACTTCTATGAATATGCCCAGGAGGAGTTTGATTCATTTTAATTATGAGCAAACTCAAAATTTCAATGCTTTCCAACTTATTTCCTCAATTTAACAAAAAATTGATGCATCATCACTAATTACACCACATTCAGGACATTTTTTTCATTATTTATGCCTCGCAATAATATATATTAAATTAACTTAATACCATATTATCAACATCCAGGAAAAACCTACGATTTTCAAAATAAGCATATACAACAAGCTCATTTCCCAAAATGACAATCTCACAATATCTGAACTTAGCATTGATTTTTGATTCTGTCATTTTAACAAGATTTCTAAAATCCTGATTTGAATATAACTTATCAAAATAAGGAGTTACAATGTCCGTTATCAATTCAACATAGTTATATGCATAAGAAATATCATAATATGCCCGAATAATAGCATCATAATATTCAGTTTCAACCAAAAACTTAAAAAAGATTGCCGAATTATGGAAATAAATTCCATTAAATTTAGCGGAGAACTTTTCCTCAATTTCAGATATTCCCTCTTCCATTCGTTCAAGATATATTTCCTTAGCACCTTCATGATATAAATCATTCAAAAAGTCTTGTTTATATGGATTTTCTTTTTTCCTTTGCATCAATTCCTTTCTTTGTTCTTCTAGAAAGTATTGATGTTTTAATCTTTCCATCTCTTTCATTTCTTCGAGATATTCATCATCACGACTTCCAATTGTAGTTCCGCAGCTGCAAGAATGATTTCCCAATGGGACATAGCTTCCGCAATTCGGACATGTAGGCATTTTTAATCCTCCGCAACAGCTTCAATATCCGTTGACTCAAGCTTCATGATGACTGGCCTTAAACCGTCATTACAGCTTACAATAGCTACGGCAGGTGTTTTAATCCAGTCTGAATAGTAAAAAAGCTCGTCAACACCATGTGCCAATGCAAAAACATACTGATATATTGCCTTCCATGCCTCATCACAAAATCCGTCCGGCTTGGCGTAATCAGCATAATAGACCTGTCCTTCACTCATCAGCGGACATGTTGAAAGACCTTCAATTCCATATTCACGGGCAAGGTCTTCCTGTAGCGTAGTCTTTAGAATAGTGATTTTTACCTTTTTCATGATTATTATATTATATTTAAAGATTATTAATAATATTGCAAAAAAAGATAAGTTTTAATATTTGAAGTAATTATAACAGTTAATCATGAAAAAATTAAGTGTTGTTCTTTTGATAATAATAGTCCTGGTTGTAGGATTTATGCTTTCAACACTCTCCAGTCCTGTTTTGATTATGGCAGATGATGTTGAAGAGGGTGGCGGCGGTGCCGTTGATATGGCCGCCAAGTTCTCAATTACCGGATTTGAATGGATTTATCCTGGAAGTTCAGTCAATGCTCAAGGCCAGACCTTGCACAACATACATCTTGACAGCCCGGATGATCCTTATGGTGCAGCCCGTGACATCATGACATACACATATAATTTTACGCCTCATCTAATTGTCAGCATTAACAATGATGGCGCCGAAGCCATTTTCGGAACAAGCATTGTCGATGACATAAGAGCAAACGATGCATACAACGGATATGCCGGAAACGATAAGGTTCAAGGTACCATGTCAAGAGGAGACGCAGTTAATGCTGCAATGACTAAAAACGGAATGAATGTATTTCAAATTCCTATACAAGCTTTATTGGGAAATATTGCATTCCACTTTGTATAATTTCCCTTTTTCTTTTTTTAGGTATGATAACATCCTGCTTTAGGATCATAAGGCACATATCCACCAACATCTTCACCATCGATTCTCATGGAAATGTAGTGCATGTTATTTGCAATTGCCTCTTCCCTCGTTACGCCCTGACTATCTACAGCAGGACCGTATTCCGGATAATATGAGTATCCGTCCTCACTCAAACCGCTTGACTGTGTGGATTTTTCTGTCACATCATTGATAGTAATCTGTTTGGAGGTTGAATTTCCTCCATATTTGCTGTTCTCCAAAAGACTGCATGAAACTGTATATGTACCCGCAGGCAAGCTCTCCAGTTGTACTACAGCATTGCCCGATGCATCTGTCGTTGCCTTTTTATTTACAATCTCTCCGTTTGAACCTGTAAAAGTAATAGCTATTTCCTCATTTGCAATAGGTTTGCCTTGAGAATCGCTTAGATATACAGTGAACTGTCCTCCAACATACAATGAATCCATAGATACTATTTCCATATTGCATGTTTGCTTAGAAAAAGGATTTAAAAATGCAATTCCTGCAGCTAGCATTGCAACAATCACAACCAAAAGAATTATTATGATTTTATCATTGTCCATATAACCACTGATTAATATTTGTGTTAAAGTGGTTAATATAATTTGATTTCATTCAGCATCTTTTGAAGATAGCTGACCTTAAAGACAAAATCTCTTCTGTTTGCTTTTCGGTTGTTAACCAATATTACATCATCCAATCTTTTGGCCGCCAGAAACTTCGTATCCCCATATCTGAGGTTGTGGGCTTCATCATTTTCAATCATGTCAATTATGAAATCATAATCATTTCTTAACGAATCCCTATCCGGACGTATATCGAAAAGCTCCATATCAGTTATTATTCCGTTGAAATGCCAGAAAATAAAAAGTTTATTAAAATCAATCAATTCATCAAATGGTAATGGATTTGAAAAGTCAATGCTAGCTATTTTAAAAGAATCTGAAGGATATCTCTTACCGCAATTCTTATATTTATATTCCAGGACAGCTACATTAATATTGATGCTTTTGAATGCTTCAACAATATCTGCATCAATTTCCGAAATGTCTTTTCCGACAAGATTTTCAAGCTCATCCATTTGAATCCAAAAAAAGAAAAAAATTATGAAATTAATCGAAATTAATTCCAGTTATTCTCAATCCGCCATAGTGGGATTTGTATTTGATGTTTAATCCAATCAATAATGGTGTGATTTTTTCGATAACACGTGCCTTTTCCAAAATACCGCAGTCTATTGTTTTAATTCCTGGGATTTTATCAATGATTTCTGCAGCAGTTGCCTTTGCATCATTGTCATCACCTGCAATCAAACAGTCACAGTCGATTTCTTCTGGAATGTTTGCTAGGTGTGAGTTTGAAATGTTACAGAATGCGCAGATTACTTTTGCACCTGTTCCTTCAAGGATTGAAGCGGTTCTTTCAGCAGCAGATCCTTCCATCAAGTCAATGAACCTGAATGGCTTTCCACCGATTGCAGTTTCCAATGGTACTGTCGCATCCATGACAATCTTATCCTTACAGAATTCCTTGATTCCTTCAATTGTTGGCTTTTGTGCAGCTAATGGAACTGTAATAATCAATACGTCACCTTCACGTGCAGCATCTTCATTTGCCATACCACACATAGTTGATAAATCATAGTCTGCTAAGTCTTTTTTTGCTTGTTCAACAACTTCTAAAGCTTTTTCTTCTTTTCTAGAACCGATGATGACATCTACACCTTCAATAGCTAATCTTTCACCAATTCCGAGTCCTTGAGGTCCAGTTCCCCCGATAATACTAACTATCATTTTATCACCATATTATTATATATGATTCATATTTAAAATAATTTTTTAATAAAAAAAATCAGATAAAATAAGAAAAACAGTAAAAATTGTTTAAAAATTATTTGTAAAAGGAAAATAAACTAATTGATAATTATTTCTTATCGTACAACAACCCACCTACAAAAACCATATATTCAGGCAGGTGATTATCTTTTGCATAAAGAACCTTCAAATCAAATATGTCCTCAACACATTGGTCAACGTTTCCACCCAAAGATTCTATTGAATATCTCATCTTAAACGGCATTTTACAAGGCATTCCAAATTCACGGGTACATTTCATGCACAGACTACATTTACCAAGGAACAATCCCAATGAATTTTCATCTTCCAATGCATATATCTCATTCATCAACCTTATTTTCATGCGTTCCAATTTCTTCAATACGAATTCCAATTCCTTATCTGGAAAAACAGTACTGAGTTCCTCATCATCAAATTCCAGTTTGAATACGATGATTTTCAATTTATTGAATGAATTCCAAACATCTTCCACTTCAAAATCAAAGGGAGGACAGCTCCAATTCTTTCCATAGTCTTCACAATCCTTGCAAAGGCCCTGAAACCTTTCAACATCAACATAATCTTCAACAAACTCTTCAACATCAACATCTGCCATTAGTTTACTAATTCCCTTCATATATAAATGTCTTTAAAAAAATATTAATAAATATTTCTAAATTCATGAAAATGTCAAAAAAAATGTTAATAGTATTAAAAAAAAGAAAAAGGATTAGGTTTAGATATCAGAGTATAATAAACCTAATGCTCTGTTTGAATATAGTGTTATAAATGGATAAATAACTAATAAAGTAATAATCCATCCAACAATTGGGATTGCGGAAATAATAGATCCGACTAATCCGATTACACATGCTATAAGCCATAAAACAATAACAAATCCGATTAATCTTAAGAAACCAATTTCCTTAATATCTGAAAATACCTCACCAAAGCTGAATGCTTCACCTAATGAATCGTATTTAGCCAATCTGCATTGTGCAATTACCATGAAAAGACCAAATATGATGAATAATATCACTGCAATGATGAAAGTTACTATCATACCGGTAGCTAATCCTGACCATGCACTAGCAGGAATTGAACTTAAAATAACATTAGGATTAGTTGAATTAGTAGCCATATATGCCACGTTTGCATAGGATATAATTCTGGAAGCTACAGGAGCCATAGTTATAAAAGCAATTACAGAACATATAATGGAAGGAATAATCATGTAAATGAATTCAACAACTAAAAGTTTTATACCATCCATAAAATTGTTAGTCCAATCAAAGCCAGGAATTCCATCTTCACGACCAATAGCTTTTTTCAATACGCTAAGAGCATATCCCATCAAAATGATTGAAATAATAAGTAAAACAACAATCCATATGAGATTCAATGATTTATTAACTACTCCAAACTGCCTAAGTACACGAGGCAAACTTGAAATCAGGAAAAGTACTCCCACAATCAATAAACATTTGGGATTTGACATTGGATATTTTAATGCATCTTTAAAAATTTCACCAAATTCCATAATATATACACCTTTAAATTTTTTACTCAATAAGAGCACATATATAGTTTAAAAAAAGTCATATATAAATTAATGTATGGCTAATGCCATTTATACATATAAAATGTATAATTTTGAGAAGGCATTAGCATATTATGGAATTTTGACAAAGCTAAAAATAACTTCATCATTTAATATTTAAAAAAAATATGATATTTAAAATTAACTAAACATTAGTTAAACAAGCCCAGACAGGCTTTAAATTATAAAAACAATAAATATTAATAAAAAAAATAAAAAAAGTACTATCTAAAAAGATAGCACATCAAATCTATTCATCCACACCGAAAGATTTTTTAAGCAAGTCAGCGTTTACAAATCCTTCTTTATAGATTTTACCGGTTGTTAAATCGTTGATAACAACTTCTGCTGGAGCAAACATTCCTTTATCGATTTTATAGAAGTCAAATTCAGCTTCTTTAAATACATCGAAGAATGGTTTTCCATATCCATCAGCAGCGGATGATGGTAATTTTGCAGCTACTTCAGCAATATCATCATCTTCATCAGATTCAACATAGTAATAGGTTCTTCCACCGAATAAAACTGCATCGTTGGTTTTACCCATTGCTTTTAATCCGTCAGGATCAATTGGTGCGATAGGAGCAATACCTGCTGCGTGTTTTACTTTGGTTACATCAAATTTAATTGCTTCCAACATTTTGTAGGTACCGTTTTCAACAACTCTTCCTGAAATTTGGATTGAACCGACTAGGGAAGAGGTAGGAGCTACAAGCAAGTAAACGTTTTTAACGTCAACGTCACATTCATCAGCAATGTATTGTGCAACGTCTTCACCAGGCAATACGTCAGCTTCTAAAGTTAAGATAGCCAAATCAGCATCTTTATCTTCATAATCTATTTCTTCATAGGTTTCAGCTGGTTTTAATGCGATTGCACGAGCAGGACCTGAACCTAATGCAAAGAAATCTCCTACACTAACGGACCAACCTGCTTTTTGAGAACCTAAAGTTGAAATAGAAGGAGAGTCAGTTTTGATTTTTACAGAAGGAAGAGCGAATTTTTCAGATAAGTCTCCAGGAATTGAAATTCCAACATCTGCAAGTCCACCGAGACAAACTTTAGTATAAAGTTCACCTGCTTTAAAACTTCCATCTACATTCACACCACAATCTAAAACAGTAGCACCATTATCTAAAGTTGATACTGCGATGTTTAATGCATCTGCTTTTTCAATCATTACATCTACGGTTTTTTTAGCTTCTAAGTTTACACTTACCATCATTTAACCTCGAATAATATTGTAAACTTACAAATATAGTAAGTTATCACTTAAAATTTTAGTTTTATTATTATTTATATTTGCCTAAATAATCTCAAGAGCATACATGTTTTTTATGAGATTATCCAACTAAAAGCCCATTAAACGAATACAAAAACACTTTTTCATTAAAATATCATTATTTCAAATTAAAATTACAATATAAATAAAATATTTGTATTATGATATATATGAAGTATTTTTTACAGTTTTAACTAAATTATAAGCATTAACTGATGAGATACCTGATAACATAAACAAAAAAATAATTTATATCCGAATAAACAAAAAGGAGATTATGCTTAATTCTGATAAAATAGATAACCCTCCACGGTCATTGAAAAGGACTTTACTTGTATTTATTGGAAATGTGATAGGGTTATATATTGTATCGTTTTTTGGTTTGGGAGTGCATGTGGAGTATTTCGATGACATATTCCTTCTTGTCCTATTCATAGGGATAATAAATTCCCTTTTCTGGCCGCTCATTACAAGAATATTCATGCCATTTTTCATCATAACATTCGGTATCGGCTCATTGATATTGAACGGATTGATGCTTGAGTTTTTTGCACCGTTATTTAACATCAACATTGATGGAGCAGGAATAATTCTTGCTCCACTTGCTATGGCTGCAGTTTCGACCATATTATCTGCATTGGTTACCTTGGAAGATGAAAGTACATACTACAGGTCAGTCATTAGGGATGCGAAGAAAAAAAGGCCGAAGGAAGCCAAAACCTATCCCGGATTAATCATTGTGGAGATTGACGGTCTTGCACACAAGGTATTGAAAGAAGCTATCGATAAAGGCCTGATGCCTACAGTCAAGGAACTGATTGATTCAAAGTCACATACTTTAAGACAATGGGAAACAGACCTCTCATCACAGACCGGCGCCAGCCAGGCCGGAATTCTTCATGGAAACAATGAGGGAATTACTGCATTCAGGTGGATTGAAAAATCAAACGGAAATACCATGATGCAGTGTTCAGGACCTCAAAAGGTTAAAGTATTGGAGGAAAGAATTTCAAACGGCAATGGTCTTCTTGCAAAAAATGGAGCTAGCCGTTCTAATCTCTTTTCAGGAGATACGGATAATGTCATATTTACATTAAGCAAAATCATGGACATTAAAAAACTGTACAATACCGCATGGTATTCAGTATTTTCAAATCCAAGTAACTTCGCACGTATCGTAGCTCTTCTCATAGGAGACATGATTCAGGAAATCATATCTCAGATAACACACAAGATACTTGATATCAGACCTAGGATCAATAGGGGAATTAAATATATTCCAACAAGAGCCAGCACCAACATTTTCATGGCGGAAATCAACACATCCACATTAATTGGAGACATGATGGTTGGGGAAGTTGATATTGCATACTCAACATACTTGGGATATGATGAGATTGCCCATCACTCAGGAGTGAGGGATAAGGATGCTTTCAAGGCATTGAAAAGAATGGACAGTCAAATCAGACATCTGATTAATGCAAACAAGTATGCTCCAAGACCGTATCAGTTTGTAATTCAGTCAGACCACGGCCAGACAAATGGGGCAACATTCAAACAAAGAGCAGGACAGTCATTTGAGGAATTGGTGAAATCACTCCTGCCAGAGGACATGTCCATGTATGCGAACATGTCATCTAATGAAGACCACTATACAGAGTCACTATCCCCATTCCCAAAAAATAAAAAGGAATCCAAAGATGATGATACGGATTCTGATGTGGTTGTTCTTGCTTCAGGAAATCTTGCAATGATATATTTAACTCAATGGTCTTACAGATTGACCTATGAGGAAATAAATTCAATGTTTCCCGAACTGATTGGCGGAATAATAAATAATGAACTTATCGGATTCATATTGGTCAGATCAAGTGAACATGGAGACCTTGCCATTGGAAAGAAAGGAACATACTATTTGGACAGCGACAAAATTGAAGGTGAAAATCCTCTTGAAGGATTTGGAGAAAACATTGTAAGACACCTTAAAAGAAACAGCTCCTTTGAACATACCCCGGACATTCTGGTAAACAGTTTCTATGACAGCAAAAATGATGAGGTATGTGCCTTTGAAGAGCTTGTGGGAAGTCACGGCGGTGTCGGAGGTGACCAGTCAAAGCCATTTATATTATATCCTTCAAGCTGGGATGTGTCAAATGATGAAATTATAGGTGCAGAAAGCATTTATAAAATATTGAAAGAAAATAATGAAAAATTAAAAGCATGATGTTAATAAATTATATTTAAAAACAGATAAGCATATTAAAATCCATATAAAAGCTTATATAAACATTTTTAATCAAATAATAAAAATTAATATCATGGAAGAAAAAGAGCTATATCACAAACTTGGATATATTAAGATTTCACCATATAGAACAAACACATTAAAAAGCATTGGCGACGATATCAAAATGCCTTCTGAAATTGCCAAAGACATTGGTATCAGAACCAGCCAAGTTTCCGCTGCTTTAGCTGATTTGAAAAAACAGGACATCGTGATATGTGTAAACGAGGAAGTAAGAAAAGGACGTTTATACAAATGCACACCAAAAGGTTTGGAGATTCTCAAATATCTCTAATATCTATTATAATGAACTTTTGAGCCATCATACCTTAACTTTACATCATTACTTGCTGCAGGTACACCAACACAAATTACGGCAAAGGGAATGCAATAATCTGGAATATTAAGATATTCCCTAATCTTTACACACCTATCCTCTATCGGATGAAAACCTAACCATACTGCACCCAAACCATCATATGTTGCCTGAAGAAGAATATTTTCACAGCATGCACCCAGATCCTGCTGAATCATTGATTCAATTTTAGCCTCATTCAAGTTTCCCAAAACAACTATGAGCTTTGATGCGTCTTTGGCAGGCTTTGCAAACTGATGCATTTCAGAAATTGCAGTTTTGTCCTCATCATCTTCAATCACGATGAATTCCCAGGCCTGCTGATTGCATGCAGATGGTGCCTGCATACCTGCTTTCAAAAGATTATCAATCTGACTGTTGGAAACTTCATCATCCAAATATTTCCTAACACTATGCCTTTCAAAAATCGGATTCATAGTAATATTATGAATTTGAAAATATTTAAAAATATTTACCTGCCATTTAGTTGAAGATATGAACAATATTCTTAATAGGACTCAGTAAAAATAATAGTTTTATTAAATATTAAATTAATTAAATAGAATTAAAGTAAGAATTTCAAATATTTAATTTAGAATATGTAGATAAAAGCAATCATTTTCCATTAATTATCTCTTCTATCTCACGGTTTGCATATGGAAAATCATTCACATCAGTTAAAATATGAATCTGATCACCATAATTTATCTGAAAATCTTCCTGTGCAATGACATAACTTCCATTCCTAATGACAGATACTACAATTGAGTTTTTAGGAAACGGAATGTTTTTGATTTTAACACCAATATATTTGCACTCCAAAGGAACAATATATTCGGACAATACATGACGTGAAGGCTCTGGAGTGAACTTTTCCTGGCGTCTGTTTAGCAATCTTTCCAAAAGAGATTCATATATCGGTTCATTTCCAAGCAATGTAGGTACCACATATGCTATCAGACAGACAACCAGCATTGACACCAAAGCTTCGGTTGAACCGCTCATTTCTGAGAGAAGAACTATGCCCGTAATCGGTGACCTTACAGTTGCCGTGAAAAATCCTGCCATTGAAATTATAATGAACCTATAAACCAAAATGCCTTCAAGACCGCAAATCGGAATGAAAACTGATGCAAAAATAGCACCTATGTAAGCTCCCAAAACAAGAATAGGTAAAAATATTCCGCCCGGAGCTCCTGATGAAAAGGAAAATATTGAAAATAGTGCTTTTGCAACAAAATAGATTAAAAGCAATCCAAGGGACGGAACGGCAACATCAAGCATTCCCATCATGAAATGTCCTCCGTCACTTATCTCAGGCATTATTAAAGCTATAATACCTGAAACTACAAATACAATGATGAATTTGACTTCCAAACTCAAATTTGGAATTTTAGCCCACAAATCCTCTGCCTTAATCATTCCGACATTATAAAGATATCCTAAAAGACCTAATAATACACCAAGCAATACCAAAAGCCAATATGAAGACAAAGGAATGTTGGCTATCGGAAAAGACAGTACAGTGGATTGGCCAAAAATCATTTTTGATATGAAATCAGACACAATGGCAGAAACCAGAGCAACAAAAACCAAGGTTTTATCAAAACCATGATTTATCTCTTCCAAAATAAAAATAACACCCGCCAATGGAGCATTGAATGCTGCTGTAATACCAACGGCAGACCCGACAAGAACAAGTCTCAACTCATCAGTTTTGGATTCCTTGAATAATTTGGAAACTCCTTTTCCGGCCATTGCACCAATTTGAACTGACGGACCTTCAGGACCAAGAGAAAGACCGCCCAATGCAGTGAAGATTCCTCCAACTATTTTTGCAAATAATGTCTTATACCAGTTGACATCCATAAATCCTTTAAGCTCTGCATTTACCTGAGGAATACCGCTTCCCCTTGCATCGCTTTCCCAACGCATCAGATATGCAGTCAATAATGCCAAAGCTATTAAGAACGCAAAAAATAGAATAATATAAATTATATTGCCATTAATTATACTTAAATAACTCCTCAATATATCTTCAGATCCATTTAAAAGAAATCTATACAGACATACCATCAAACCGGAGAAAATACCAACTAGAATGCCCTGTATAGTAAGTTTAAAAATATGTCTTGGATTTTCCACAATTGATTTGAATGTCTTCTGTACTTCTTTCATTACTAAACTATTGACCCTTATAAATTAAATAATTTATGGGCTAAAACAAGTCAATATTAATTTTAAATGATAATTAATAATTTAAGTGTAACGAATTATTTTTATTGAAAAGTCAACACCCAAATAAACAAAAAAAGAAAAGAAAAAAGATTTAGATATAACTTTCATCTTTTTTTCTGAAGTGAGCTTGTGGGTGATCACATAATGGACATACTTCAGGAGCTTCTTTTCCATAATGGATGTAACCACAGTTATTACATTTCCATGCAATTTCTTCATCTTTTTTGAAGACTTTATCTGCTGCAATTTTTTCAGATAATGCATTGTATCTTTCTTCGTGAGCTTTTTCGGTAGCTGCTGCTGCATCGAATAAGTCTGCAATATCGTCTAAACCTTCTTCACGAGCAGTTTCAGCGAATTCCTTATACATTACAGTCCATTCTTCATGTTCTCCAGCTGCTGCATCCGCAAGGTTATCTGTTGTAGGAGGTACTTTACCACCATTCAACAATTTGAACCATATTTTTGCATGTTCCTTTTCATTGTCAGATGATTCCTGGAAAATTTCCTTGATTTCAACGTAACCATCTTTTTTAGCTTGGGATGCGTAAAATTCATATTTTACACGAGCTTGAGATTCACCTGCGAGTGCAGCTTTTAAATTTTCTTCAGTTTTTGTGCCTTTTAAATCTGCCATATTATCATCTCCGATACAAAAGTATCTTCATTTAATATTATATTAATAATATTATTTAAAAAAGTTGGATATGATGATTTAATTTGAGCTTCTCCAAGTGTTTCCGCACTTAGCGCATCTGATGAAATTGGTTGGTGCCTCATCTGCAGAGCGTGTCTGCACCGTCCACCAATATCCCTTTGTTCCGCCACATTTATAGCAGGTAATTCTTGTTGTAGGCAATGCAACATTATTGTTATCCGTGACAATGACTTCCAAATCCTTGTTCTTTTCGCCTTCGAATTTATATTGCTCTTCCAAATCGTTATCGGAAAGAGACTTTTCAAAGCCGCACGAACACTTGATTATGCCATCCCTAGGCATTAGCATTGAACCGCAATTTGGACAGAATTCCATAAAATATCACCAAAAAAAATAAAAAAAGATTCTAGCTAAGTCAATAGCTAGAAAATAATCAAATTTACCAGAATAACTTGGATTCATCAAGTTTATCTTCAAAGTAATGGGAAAGCTTATCTGCTTTCTCCTTAATGATAAGAGACACTATTACCGTTGCTATTACAATACCCAGCAGCACTACGAATGAAGATATATAATTGCTCCAAATTAAACCTAATAAAGATTCCCTTAAAATGTTTATAGCATAAGTCATCGGCAGGTATGGATATAAAGCCTGGAAAATAGGATTCATAATTTCAATTGGATAAACACCACCGGTTCCTGAAATTTGGAACACTAAAAGTAAAATACCTAATACTTTTCCGACTTGTCCTAACGCTGAGACAAATGAATACATGAGCGTCATGAATACTATCGATATGAATATTGACGACAATATAAACACTATCATATTATCCACACTTATTCCAATAGCTAAACACAGTATAATGGTAACTATTGACTGGAATACTGATATAACCAGATACAATGCCAATTTACCAAAGTACATTTCCAATGGGGAGTATTTGGTTCCGGTACTGGTTCCAGGAGATACCATTGCACAGGTAATTAAAGCTCCAACCCACATGGACAATACTATATAGAACGGTGCTACCTGATCACCATAATGGTCAACAGGATACTCATCAATATGTTCTAATGTAATCGGAGAGTAGAAATATTCGCCCAATATTGTTTCATTTATTCCGGTTACACCAGCCAATGAGTTTGCCGCACCTGAAAGTGAAGAGGCTGCTGTTATTAATGCATAAGCTGCTGCATTAGACAATAACTCCGCACCTGCTGCCAAGCTTAAAGAACCTTTAGCCAATTCGGTTGAACCTTCAGCAAGCTGGGCTGAACTTAATGATAACTTAAGTGAACCCTGAGCGACATCATTAGTACCCTGAATCAGTTGGTCAGCGGAATTCTTATAGCCAATCAATGTATTTACAGTATCTTTAACTTTTCCATCAGGCAATTTGTCAATATCCTGTTGAGAAATATTGATTTTGGATTCTGCCTGAGACACCTTATCCTGAACTGTACTCCAACCAGTTGCAACCTGTTCAGCACCTCCGGAAAGCTGTGATGCACCATCCGTTATCTGTGCCGCTCCATTTGCAACTTGGCTTTCCCCATCTGCAACTTGAGCTGCACCTGATGAAACTTGAGCTGCACCAGAAGACAATTGAACTGCTCCTGAAGACATTTGAGATGCACCTGATGCCAAACCTGCCTGCAATTCACCTAATTTACCATAAGCCGCTAAATTAATAAATTGGATGATTTTAGCATTCATTTCACTATAAATTGCATTTGCACCCTGCTGAGCAATTCTTGGAGCAACAGGATTGGTCTTGTCGTTTACAATATAGATTAATTTTGCAGACTGAGGATTATCTGTTGTGATTGAAACCACATTTTCACTCAGATTTTTAGGGATGACAATACCTGCATAATACGTTCCATTATGAACTCCCTCCCGCAGAGTGCTTTCATCCACATATACCCAATGGAATTTCGTGTTGTTTTTAAGCCCCTCCACTAAATCATCACCAACATTCATCTGGTAACCTTCATATACAGTTCCATTATCCATATTTGCTATTGCAAACTCCATATCACCAGTTTTTTCATATGGATCCCAACAAGCATCAATATTAATGACCGCATATAATGAAGGCAATATTATGATTCCGATTAACGTGATGATGACAATAGGATTAGAACGAGCAGTCTTAAAGTCATTTTTCACCAACTCCACTATGTTTCCTATATCTCTTCCACTCATTTCATTACCTCTAAATCTTGAAATAATAAATATATTTTAATCATAAATTAGTAATTAAAACATAATTAATAAGTACATTCACTTGTTTAATAAATAAAACAAATAAAGAACTTTTTTTACAAATATCTTGATAAAACATCAATATTTAAAATAAGTATTTGAAAGTATATAAAATTTATTACATAAAAAATAGAAAAAAAGTTTGAAGTAGAGGCTCAACCCTCTACCATAATCAGCTTACCTGTCGATGGATCCTTATATACCTTACCCATTTCGGTATAACCTTGACCTGAACTATTAGAAGTGTCTGGGGTCTCGTTTAACTCCTGACCTTGGTTAACTTCAGATACACTTTTAATAGACTGCATTACTTGTTGCTTTTGTTCAGGAGTCATATCTTCATTAAATACGATTGCCTGCATATTCCAACTAATAATTACAAAGACAAGAAAACCAACAGCTATAACAAGCATCGCATCAACAAGGTTTGATGTACCTGCCATCGGATCTTCTTCAACACGACTAGATCGTCTTCTTTGTTTTTTACGTACCATTTAAATCACTGATTATTCATATAATCTAAAACAGCATCAGATAAAGCATCCAAATCTGATAAGTAACGGTCATACCAACCGCTTCTGATTTTACCGATAACATAACATAAAGCACCGGATCCAATACCAACAATTGTTGTGTTGAATGCTAAAGTCAATGAATCAGCAAGTGTAGTTACATCTCCTGCACCTAATGCTGCAAGACCAGGACCCATAGGGATTAAAGTACCCATCAATCCTAAGGTAGGACCTACACGAGTAATAATATCAGTTTTTTGTAATGTTTTATCTATTTTTTCTTCTTCATATTCAACTAATTTACGAGCTAAAGCTTCTCTTGAATTTTTATCTAAAGAAGAAGAACTTGCAATTTCTAATAAGACTTTTTTCTGGGATTTTGGGATTTCTGCCCCTTCAATGACACTTTTAAGAGCATCCACTGAAGCAGCTGAATTAATATCATAAATTAAATCTCTAATAGTTCCAACTGAAACCTTTTTTCTTGAAGTATATTCAGATATTGCTCCACCTAATATAATAATAGAAAATATGACTATTACTAAAAGAATAACCAATACAGGAATGGTTAAACTTTGTGAAATAACATCTAATGAACCTGTTAAATATTCTCCACCAGGTATACTTACACTCATTATATATCACCTATAATAATTAATCTAAAAGAGTTTTACTTCTTTTGTTTAAAAATACTCCAATAATCACTAAAGCAACCAAAATAACAACTATAGCTAAGATAGTTCCGGGAGAAGAAATTGTAAGTCCACCGAAATCTTTAGTTAATGAACCTGCAATATTTGGAATTACAATAGCTGAAAGCAAGAAGTAAGCACCTAAAAGCAACATAAAGTTACCTAAAATAATAGGATAAGGTTTACTAGTATGCTTAACAATAATATTTGATGCAAAGTAGGTTATAACAATTACAGCCACTAAAGCAGCTGCCGCAAACCAACTTAAATAAAAAGCACCTACGCCAATAGTTGGAGCAACAATCAAAATACTTGCAACAATTGAACCAAAACAACATGGACAAGGAGCAATAACAGCTAAGGATGTTGCAGTACTTGTATTGTGATCATGCACTTTCCATTCACGTATTGTGAATAAACCTGCAATAATCATTATTAATGCCATGATTATATAGAATATTGAATTATAACTATAAATAGCTTGAGTGATTTGTTCTGCATACATTGATGCGATAGCAGATATTATTAAAACTCCACCACCATATCCGATACAGATAATTGCAAATAATTTTTTTGACAAATTAGCTAAACCTGATGCCAATCCCACTTTTATACCAAAGACAAGAATAGCAGCAAAAATACCAAATTGCCATAAAACACTCATCATATCCATATTTAATCCTCTCCATAATTAATAAAAAATCAATTACATTTTATACATATATTTTTTTAACTATATAAATTAATTCATATTGAAAAAAAAATAATTAAATGAATAACCTAGGTTATTCAATCTAATATTCTTCTTTATTTCTATTTCTAAAATAGCCAATTGCAAAAATTCCAACTAAAACAATTGCACATATTATTAATTGGATAGACATTGACTTTTCCGTTGTTGTACTACTACTTGAAACGGATTTCTCTATTTCATAACTTTTTGAAGATGAATCTGCACCCGTATCACCCTGATTTTCATCACTATTAATCTCAGATGAACTGGAAGCTGTATTACGTTGTGATGAAGTTTCACCAACGCCAACTGCAATTTCACCATTACTTGAACCGGATGTTCTGCTATCAGATTTTAAAGTTGATGAAGTAGAATTAGATATTACATCTGCATTTGTAGTATTAATACCAGTATTTTCATTTTCACTACCATCAGCAGTATCACTGTTTGGATTGTTTTGGAAATTGGCGGGATTGAAGAAATTATGGTTAGTTGCCTGGAAAATTTGGTCTGCAAATCTTGCAAGCAAGTCAGGGTTGATAAAATCAACAGCCCATTGCATCATAGCTATATTACCACAACTACAATCACAACATGCAACACCATTAGTAATTACTGCCTGAGCCCATTGATTAGCAACATTAGACAAAGTTTGTGAATCTGTTTGCCAATAGCCTTCATAAGCTGCAGTTAACAATGTACCTGCTGAAGAAATAAATGCATAATTATTATTTCCAGTTTTTAACCAATCAGAAACACCAATACCATATTTATCATTGAAATAAACATTATATGCATCATCCCACATATAATTTGAAACAGCTTCAGGTCTAGTTACAGACCAACCAAGCAAATCGGTCAAAAATTTATTAGAAATATATCTGGCACCGCTGTAACCTTCCTGCATCATTCCAGATATCCAATCAGGATTTGAGTATCTAGTGAGAATTTCTTTTGCAATAGCTTGTTCTATGGAAGTAGTATATGGAGTATTTTTGTTACCATACATCAATACATTCATTTTTGGAGTATTTCCATTCACATAAGCCATCGTCATTGAAAGTCCACCCCAATAATCAAAGAAATCATCATTGTCCAAAACACCATAAACATTGGTATTACGGCTAACAATCAAATCATTAGTATTGTTCAAAGCTCTAGCAAATACTAATGGATTTGTTTCGCCCCAATAATATTTGGAGTACATATTACCCATTCTGCCCAAATAGAAATCTGATAATTCATCAGTGTCATTCCAAGTCCAACTTAAAGATACGGATTTAGCTATTCCAGCACCATAATCACCGTTAGGAGGTGCAAAAATACGAGTTATTGCACATTCAGCAGCATAAGTAGTATTATATCCCAATTCTTTATAATATAAGAAATCACTTATCCAATGTTTTGCAACATTATTTTGCTCAAATGATTCCCTACCTACACCATAATAATCAACACTTGACACAACATGATTTAATCCCTCTTCAATATCTTTGTAATATTTGTTTTCTTTTAAATCATTGTCATTCAGGATAGTGAAATAAGATCTTGCCAATGCAACTCTAAACGCATTATCCATCATAATAGCTTGTGTTGAATATAAATCCCTAAAATTACCACTGGTAATGACAGTTACATCAATTCTTTTTTTAGCCCATCCCTCAGGACGTGTTAAATCATCCAAATTGATATATTTAGGTAATAAGTTAGTCTTTGTTCCAACACTAACCTCTTCATCATGTTCATGATCATCATGGTCATCATCAATTTCAGCATGTTTATATCCACCAGCACTAGGTGATGAAGAATAAACAGGTTCCATTCCAAGCATATACAATACAACAGATATTAATGCACCATCATCTCTTGCAGTTTCAACACACCAAATCCCCATCACTAGCTTTTCAGTATCATCGGTTAAACCTTCCAAAGCCAGTAATGTCAATATCCTTCCATATCCATAAGCTTCAGCAGTAGGAAGTTCTTGTGATTGGTCATGGAAGAAATTACCTCCAGTAGGCAAAGAGTTAATATCTAACACATCGCCTGCAGGACCTGGAGATAGATATTTTCCATTCAATGCATCAACAAATGAATCTATTTCTTTATTACAGGAAAGTTGAATTAAAGAGATAAATAATTTAGCATAGTCCAAAGCTGCAACAAAGCTTGTTGAATTAATTCCAAGTACTTGAGATACTTCATTACTGGAATAATAAATCAAAGAGATTACTACATCAACAGATAAATTCATAACTTCATTTCTTTGAAGGGAATTGAGTTCATCATAGTTTTTAGAATATTTGATTTTTGCAATTTCATCATATAATGATGTAGAAACACCATTATAAGTAAATTGTTGGGATAAAGCTGTTGATACAGATAATCCTATGTCCTTATCAGTCCAGTTCTGACCTATTGCATGTAGCCCCCAAGTATATAATTCATTTTGTATTGATTTAATGAAATCATCAACTGTGGAAATTAACTGTTTATCAGATAAATTATTAAATGATTCATCAGTTATTCCCATAGAATGAACATAGTTATTAACTTCAACAATATGTCTAATTTCAGATATGAGCATATCCTTTGAACTTTGATTTAATGCATTTTCATATTCATTAATCATATTAGCTAAAGAAGTCAAATTTCCATAAAGTTGAGTGTAGGCTAAAGGAGAAGTGAGATGAGAAATCATTACTGCAAAACCTCTTCTTTTTGCCTGTATACCTTCACCAAGACCATCAGAAATATAGAAATAAATCTGCGGAGTTTTGCCAACAACAATAGAACCATAATCTGTTGAAGACAATAAAACTTCTTTACCCGGCAACCATTCATGAGTCGCATGTCTTCCAACAAACACCATCGCATCAGAGTGATATTGTTGGAAATAATAATATGCGGCCAAATACTGATGAGTCGGAGCAACAGCAGTACTGTGATATAGTGCATCAGAATCTGCTTCCCAACCTCTTTGAGGTTCAGGAGCAACAAATACATTACCGAATGTCAAACCAGGAATTACAAAGTACATTGTTCCATTTCTCTCAATGGTCATGATGCTTCCAGGCGCATCTCCCCATCCATTTAAACCAGGTACATCCAACTCAGCCCACTGTTTCTTATACATTAAAAAAACATCATAGTCTGATTCAAGGCCTGTTTTTAAATATTGTTTAAGGGAGGAGATTATATTATCTAAAATAGGAATCGCTTTTGAAGTATAATTATCTGGAAGCAATGCTATAACTTCACTATACCAGTCGGACAAACGTTCATCCATTGGAGAAATATAATTAATAGCTATTGCATTTCTTGATAATTCACCTATATAAGCAACTGGCCCTTCAACAACTTGTAATTTTGATATAGGTTCCAAATTATTGAACCAATCCAAATATTCACTAACTGGAAGTAAAACCACATTAGACCTGTTAGCTAACTTTTCTAGTTCACCGGGAGCCCATGTAGCAACATTAATACCACATTGAATAATCATGTCTTCCAATTGACTTGAATTATCCGGCAGTTCACCAACATCATAACCTTCTGATTTTAAAGTTAATAAAAGATTATAAATACTGGTAATAGCATCCAGATAACTTGAGCCAATATTTTGCTTTCCAGGAGGATAATTATAATAAATTAATGAAATTTTTTTATCACCATTATCCATATATTTTAAGTTAATCCAAGATGAAATGCGGTCAGTGAACAAATCAATGTTTATATCATGAGATTTATATCCTGAACGTTGAGCACCTGTCTTATTGGATATCTCATGGGTAACTCCGCCAACAAAAGTAGCTTCAATTATACCCTGTGCCTCACCAATAGCAACATGCCACCATTTATCACTTCTATTACCTGGAAGACCAGTAGTACTTAATTCCCATTCTTCATTACTTACATAGTCAGAATGAACTGCTCTGAAAACAGGTACTCCAGAGGTTTCAAAATATTCAGTTACCCTGTCAAACAATGTTCCTCCAATACCATAAGCAGGCATGGATATTATTGCATCAACATAACTTTCATATTTTGAGGAGTTTTCTAAAAAGGATTCATAGTTTGGTGCATTGGTGAAATATTCAATCATTACTTTTAATTGATCATCAGAACCTCCTGCAGCAACTACAGGAATAACATTGATTCCTTTTGATTCCAATGATTTTATTAATGAATAGTATGGCTCTAATGATGCACTGGATACATACATATTACTTTCAAGTAATCCGACTGTGAATCTATTTGATGGATTAAAATAGAGCTTTTTATATTCATCCAATGTCATATATCTATCCCTATATAATCCATACTGATAAGATTCATGAAATAGGGGAGCATTATATTGCGTATTAATGCCACATATATTCAATGCCCACAATATTTGATTAATCTGATTTTCCTTATCATTGCAATTTTTATATAAAACTGCCTGATTAAATAGAGAATTCACATTATTTCCATTGCCATTAATAAGATAATCATAAACTGATGAGTATGATTGGCCTCTTTTTGTTTTTTGGAAATATTCATTTAAAAAATCAGCCGTTAACATTTCATCATCAAAGACTTTATTAAAATTTATAGTTGAATTTTTAACTAAATTAAATGTCTTAAGTTGTGAAGATGATGATGTTTCCAGTATTAAAAACATTTCTTTATTTGAAAGATTAGGATATTTAATTAATAAATTAGTAAATACTGAATCTGCATCAGTAGTTAACCAGTTAGCAATTACAATATCACTTTTTTTAACCAAATTATATAATTCATCTTCATTCATTGTAGAAATCTGACTAGAACTTCTAACTTGAATATTTATATTAGAATAATTATCCAACACCTCATTTGCTGCTGAATCAAGAATATTTGTTCCAGCATTATCACTGATAAGCAACATTGTTTTATCATATCCCTGATTTAAACAATTTAACTCATCAGCCTGAATAATTGTATCATTATCCATAGCAAATGTTGTGTTCAATGAACATGCAAACAAAACAAATAATATAGTTATAATGGCTATATTTTTGAAATTAAAAGTATTAAAATTACTCTTAATTATTTTAAAACCTCCTTTGAAAAGAATAATAAAATAAATTCTTTTCAAATTAATATAATGAATATTATTATTAATATATTTAATTAAAGTATTACTAAATAAGTAAAAAAGGGCATTAAAGTATTACTTTTAAAAAAATAGAATCAAAAAAATAAAATAAATAGAGGTGTTGAACCTCTATGAGTTTACTTTAACTGTGTTTGCGATATTGCATCCATTGTACATTGAAGTGATGATGTATTCACCAGGCATTAAATTAATGTTTAATTTTGCATGTCCTTCACCATCAGTAGTTCTATTATAGAATACACCATTGATGTTGAAATTAATGATTTGATCTGAGTACGGGTTTCCTTGACCATCAAGCAATGTTGCCACAAATTGGTCTGGAGTTCCATATGTTTTTGTTAAATCGCTAGCAGACAATACAGGAAGTACTTCAATATTATTGGATACTCTACATTCCTTGTATTCAGCAGTAATTACATAATTGCCAGGTTCTAAGTTAATATTGAGTTTCGCAATACCGCTTTCATTGGTTTGGCGTGTATAGAATACACCATTTATGTTGAATGTTACGTTTTCACCAGCACCAACAGGGTTTCCGTCATCGCCAATTACTTTAACTGTGTATTGTGTACCGTTTCTGTAGTATTTAGTAATGTTTTTATTTTCTATTAATCTTGAAATAACAGTAATATTATTTGAAGACATTTCACCAGTCTTAATGTTTATTGCAGTGATAATGTAGTCACCTGCTTCCAAATTAATATTTAATCTAGCTAAACCTTCATCACCAGATACTTTACGGTCATACATTACACCATTGATGTTGAATCTAACATCAGTTCCATTAGTTAAGTAGTTTCCTTCACCGTCACGGAATGTTGCATAATACTGGGTTGCATTTCTGAACACTTTAACGATATCAGTACCGTTTACAGTAGTATTGATAGTTACGTTAGAAAATACCTGAGCAGCATCATACTCATCACTTCCATTAAATCCTACAGTTACATTATAATCACCAACAGGCAAACCTAAAGCAATGGAAGCACTTCCATTTTCATCAGTCTGTTTAGTGTAGGTAACTCCATTTATTTCTATAGTAACAGTAGCATTAGTGATTGGATTACCTTTATAATCAACTAAATAAGCATAGAATCTTTCAGAACCACCATAATATTTTTCAACATTAGGAGCGGTTAAATTCACAATACTATTTTCAAATTCTAAAACTATGATATTTTGTAATGCCAATATAGTTGATCCTGTAGCTTGGAAGTAAATGACATTTTCATCCTCAATGGAATCAGTAATATCAACTGCAAGGTAATTTAAACTGCTGCTGGTTCCATTCCAAACATTAGAATATGTGATATTGTCATTGAAAATAATGTTTCCTTCACCAGCCTGAGAACTGGCGGCAAATACATACAATGTTGAATTAATAGCATTTTCAGCATCTACATCCATGAAAGTGTATGATCCGGATTCTATGTTAACCGGTTTGGATAATAAATCAGCATTTTCAGCAATGTAAACAACCTTGTAAGTTTCAGCAGTCTCATTTTCAGTCAATAAAACCAAAGATGCAGGATAAACAGCACAGCCACCAGAAGTCTTATTTAAAAGCAAAGTATTGTTACCTGATTCAACCAAATCAGTGACATTATAAACAACCAAACCATAACCGTACTTACCATAATTACCTAAATTAGACTGATCACGATAAGAAGCAATAGGGGCAATAGCAACACCATTGAAAGTAATGTTCCAAGTATTAAAGTCACCAGAAGCTATTTTATCCCAATTATAGGAAACATAAAGCAAAGCCTCACTAACATCATCCGCACTGACATCAAAAGTACTTTCACGACTGGTAACACCAGTACCCGCATAAGCAGAAACATCCTGAGTTAAAATAACCACATCGCCAGAAATTTGATAGACACGGTTGACAGTAGCATTGGAAGCAGGATAAGCAAAGTCCTTACCTAAATTACCATTATATAAAACATTATAAGATGCATTAGTGGAATTTAATGTATTTTCATATTTATCTACAATCAAAATTGTATAATTTGCTTTGGTATTATTTGCTCCGTTAACTGTAGTTTCATCGATTGGTCTGATAGTAGGATCAATGAAAGTCAAAGTGGATTCACTGTTAGCATTAATTGCCAAATCACTGAAAGCAACTTCTTTCCCATCAGCCAACAATACAACAGTACCGTTAAAGTCCTTATTTCCATTGGTAACTTTTACAGTCAAAGTATTATTTACACCAGCAAATACAGTATTTGCATAAGGCGGAGTGATTATAGCAGAAATTGCATAAGGTTCCATAGCTTTTTCACAAATGATAATAGTTGGTAATGCCAATATTGTTGAGCCTGTAGCTTGGAAATATATTTCGTTTCCATTCTTAACGATGTCAGTAATGTCAGTTTCAAAGACATCACAGGAACTACTGGTTCCATTCCAGACATTTTCAAAAGTATTATTATTAACAATTATATTTCCTTCACCAGCTTGAGAACTGGCGGCAAATACTATGAGTGTTGAATTAATTAAATCTTTAGTGTCTACATCCATGAAAGTGTATGATCCGGATTCTATGTTAACCGGTTTAGATAATAAATCAGCATTTTCAGCAATGTAAACAACCTTGTAAGTTTCAGCAGTCTCATTTTCAGTCAATAAAACCAAAGATGCAGGATAAACAGCACAGCCACCAGAAGTCTTATTTAAAAGCAAAGTATTGTTACCTGATTCAACCAAATCAGTGACATTATAAACAACCAAACCATAACCGTACTTACCATAATTACCTAAATTAGACTGATCACGATAAGAAGCAATAGGGGCAATAGCAACACCATTGAAAGTAATGTTCCAAGTATTAAAGTCACCAGAAGCTATTTTATCCCAATTATAGGAAACATAAAGCAAAGCCTCACTAACATCATCCGCACTGACATCAAAAGTACTTTCACGACTGGTAACACCAGTACCCGCATAAGCAGAAACATCCTGAGTTAAAATAACCACATCGCCAGTAATGTTATAGACACGGTTGACAGTAGCATTGGAAGCAGGATAAGCAAAGTCCTTACCTAAATTACCATTATATAAAACTTTATATGAAGCGTTTGTATCATTTAAAATATTATCTCCATCATCTATAATGCATAAAGTATAATTTACGAGTTTATTATCAGCACCATTAACTGTCGTTTCATCAATTGGTCTGATAGTAGGATCAATGAAAGTCAAAGTGGATTCACTATTAGCATTAATTGCCAAATCACTGGAAGCAACTTCTTTTCCATCAGCCAACAATACAACAGTACCGTTAAAGTCCTTATTTCCATTAGTAACTTTTACAGTTAAAGTGTTATTTACACCAGCAAATACAGTATTGGCATAAGGCGGAGTAATGGTTGCGGAAATACTATATTTTTCCAAAGTTGTGATTTTTAATAATTGAACAGCAGCCTTATATGATGCATAAGTAGAAGCTTTAGAAGATGTGTATGTAAAATTAGTATCATTTGTAACTTGGAAACTATCAGTTATATTCCATACATCATATATATAATAACTACCCTGTTCTTGAGTAGGCTCTAATAATAGCTCACCATTTAACATGTAAGTAGCATCGGAACTTGAAAGGGCAATGGATTCTAATGTAACATCATCATAATCATCATTGAAATCCTTTGTATTGAATATGGTAGTTAATGTCCCTTTTGTCCATGCTTGACCCACATTTAACCAATAAGTTATTTTATCATTATCATTATCATCATATGCAAAAATCAATGCAATTAATTTTATTCTACCATCAAATTGATATCCTTCCAAAGCAGTATTATTAACAGAGATTGTAATTGTATCTCCGCTAGATAATCCTTTTACCTTGTCAGTTATATCGAATAAACTTTGATAATCGGAATATTGCTTTGAAGTATTGTTGGTTATCGGATAAATTACTGGATCATTTGCAGTACTTTCCGAATATGTTAAATTTGCATATTCCAATAATGAAGTTTCATTATTTGCTTTTAAAGATATATTAGTTGTCAATCCATAAGTAGGTGCCCCACTTCCAGAGTAGGAAGATACAACAACATTTACGGATTTTATCTCACTTATATTATCAGGAACAGTATAGACCAGTTCACTACTTTTTGAAGTGAAAGGATTGACTGATGAGATTTCTACACCACCAGACACTTCACCACTATCAACTAGAGGCACTGCAGAATCTTCTGCAAAAACAGTTCCTGAAGAAATCATTATTAAAAATAAAAAAAATGTACAAATAAATAAACCATTTTTTAATTTCATCATTAACCTCCTAATTATAAAAGCTATTTAAATAAGATAGCCTTATTATACAATAAATTTTTTGTAATATAAATAGTTAGTTAAAGTATTACGAATAGAATAAAAAAATATAAGAAAGTATTACTAATACAATAAAATTTAAACTAAACCAAAACAATATATTATTATATTAAATAAAATGAGGCAGAATCCATGATGTGGAACGAGAAAATAGAGACAATGACAAGGCAAGACCTTGAAGAATTGCAATTAAAGAAACTTCAAAAGACTGTAAAAATAGCATTTGATGAAATTCCTTACTATAATAAGAAATACAGTGAAGCAGAAGTTTATCCTGAAGATATTGAAACATTAAAAGACATTGAAAAGTTACCATTCATTACAAAAGACGACTTGCGTGAAAGCTATCCATTTGGACTAATCCGTGTTGACATGAAAGAAATCAAAGAGTTGCACTCATCATCAGGTACAACCGGAAAACCAGTCGTTTCAGGATACACCGAAAAGGATTTGGATACCTGGGCAGAAACAATAGCTCGTGGATTAACTATGATGGGTATTGGTGAAGAAGATATTCTCCAAAATACCCACGGATACGGTATGTTTACCGGAGGATTCGGAGTTCACTATGGCTGTCATAAGGTTGGAGCAACAATAATTCCAATTTCTACCGGACAAACCAGAAGACAAATCGAAATCATGAAAGACTTCGGAACTACAGGACTAATATTTACACCATCATATGGAATTCATTTAGGGGAAGTGGCTTTAGAGGATGGAATTGACCCTAAGGAATTGGGAATCAAGGCAATCGGATTTGGAGCTGAAATGTGGACCGAAGAAATCAGACAAAAAGTAGAAGATATCTTCGGTGCAAAAGCATACAACATTTACGGATTAACTGAATTGATGGGTCCCGGCGTAGGAATTGAATGTGAAGCACAGGAAGGATTGCATATTCCAGAAGACATCTACTATCCAGAAATCATTGACCCAAAAACTCAAAGAGTCTTGGGAGAAAACACTCCTGGAGAGCTAGTTTTAACCAATTTAGAAAGGGAAGGAATGCCAGTAATCAGATTCAGAACAAAGGATTTAACTAAAATTACATATGAAAAATGCAGCTGTGGAAGAACACATGCTAGAATGAGCAGAATTACCGGAAGATCAGACGACATGATTAAAGTTAAAGGAGTAGCTATATTCCCATCACAAATCGAAAAAGCATTGCTTAAAGCTGGTGATGTAGAGCCTCATTATTTAATAATAGTTACAAGACCTGGAACTTTAGATGAAATTGAAGTTAAAGTCGAAGCATCACAGGACATTTTCTTCGATGGCGTGAAAGAAATGATGGCAGTTCAGCAAAAAATCGGAAAATCCATTGAAAACGAAACTGGTATCAGAGCAAAAGTAACTCTTGTAGAGCCAAAAACCTTACCTAGATTTGAAGGAAAAGCAAAAAGAGTTATTGATGAGAGGAACTTGCATTAGGGAGTAGTATTTATGAAAATCAAACAGTTATCAATATTTTTACAAAATAAAATGGGCAGTTTAGCAAAACCTTTAGACGTCTTAACTGTTGCTGATGTTAACATCAGGGCAATGTGTATGGCAGACACTTCAGAATTCGGTATTTTAAGACTTGTTGTCGATGATCCAGAAAAGGGAAAGAAAGCTTTAGAGCAAAACAATTTTCTTGTAAAGATGACTGAAATCATCGGTGTTGAAATGAATGATACACCAGGAGGTCTTACAAGTGTTTTAAAAACAATCCGAGACAACAATATTGACTTGGAATATCTATATGCATTCACACATGACAAAGCAGACAAGGCTATCCTATTGCTTCATGCAGACGATATAGACAAATTAATTGAAGTACTTCAAAACAACAACATAACCATCGTGCCAAGTGAAGAAGTTTATAATTTATAAAACTTCTTTATATTTATTTTTAGTCAAAAAAATAGTTTTAGATTGAGATTTACATCCCAATTCTTTTAAAATATTAAATTATCCACACAATTAACCAATTCACTGGCCAATTTTCGTGAAACATCCATAGGTTCATATGAATAGCATTCATAGACAACGGTAGGAATTCCTGCCTCTGCTGTAGGCTCTGTAATGAATGATGGACTTGACCTGAATTCAGGCTCATAATATACAACATCATCAATCAAATTGATTAGCTCATTTACGAATTCTGTTGACCTTTCATCAAAGCCCGGTGCAAAAACAAAATTGGTAATCTTATATTCACCAGGACCGCGTGATCCTCTGTTGGAGTGAATATCCAAAAACAAATCGTATTTATTGTTAATAATTTCAGGTCTGACGAATTCCTGAGCCAGAAGCTGTCCTTCAAGACGGCCTTCACTTTCACTTTCAGGATTGTCCACTTCAATATTGTACAGATAATAACAGTAATTTAAATTCTCACAGCTGGTCAACTCTTCAAACAAAGCCCTGTGTGATTTGCTTTCAAGTGGATGCATTCCAATCAGATATGCTATTTTAATATTGGAATCCAAATTACCGAATGGACCATGAATATAAACACTACCTAAGTCATTTTTACCAATTAATTCTGAGTCATAATCTTTTGAGTTAATTTTAGCATCTACTGTTGGACCTTCAGGATAGTTCATGGTTAATCTCCAAAAAATAAAAAAAAGGACTAGAAAATCTAGTCTTCAGATGGTGCACGTTCACCTAATTCTTTATTCAATTCATACATTAATCTGTTATCGCCATCTGCGAATTTAGCTTTAGAGAGTAATTCCATTGCGTTTTCTTCTTCTTCAACTTGTTCTTCAACAAACCATTGCAAGAAGTTGTTGGTTGCATGATCTTTTTCTTCAATAGCTAAATTGACTAAGTCATTTATTAAACCGGAAACCATTTTTTCATGTTCTAAAACATGTTCAAATGCAGCTAATGGAGAATCCCATTCTGTTTGAGGTCCTTCAATAGCAGTTAATGTTACAGAAGCTCCTCTTCTGATAATGTAATCATAAAATTTCATACCATGTTCTAATTCTTCTTCAGCTTGAACTCTCATCCAGTTGGCAAATCCTGCTAAATCTTCATCTTCAAAATAAGCTGCCATGGATAAGTATAAATATCCTGAGTATACCTCAGCGTTTAATTGAGCATTTAATGCTTTTTCCATATTTTCTGATACCATATTATATCACCATAATAAGTTTTGTAATTTATTAAATATAAATTTAAAGAAAAAATAAGTTTATAAAAAAGTAGCTATTAAAATAAAATTTAATGAGATTATCTTAATAGCTATTGTAGACAGTGAAAGACAGTTATGGTTTCCATAACTCCTCTCTTTTTTTTATTAAAACAATTATTTTATATTAAGAAGGAAAATAATTATTAAACTGGTTATGCCGACAATTCAATAATTATACCCAAGGCTGATGTATGAATTTTTTTAATATAAAATAATCCAATGAAAAATAATCAAACAAACAAAAGCTGTTTAAACTATCTTTCTAACATTAGTATCTAAACACTAATCTTAGAAAGATAATTTAGGGGAGGGAAAAAATAGCTATTAAATTAATAATAGCTATTTAAATAATAAACATATGGCTGACTATTTATTATTTACTCCAATTCCAATGGACCTAATTTAGAGAGAGTCTTATAAAATTCATCCATTGTTGTTTGAAATTTTTCTCCTTCGGAAGCAGATATCCACTCAAATCTGAATCTTTCTTTTTCAATTCCAAATTCTTCTATGATATCTTGAACAATTTTTGCTCTACGTGACCATTTGTAGTTTCCGGCATCATAATGACAGTCACCAATATGACAACCTCCTACAAATACGCCGTCTGCTCCTTCTTCAAATGCTTTAAAAATCATTGAAGGATTAATTCTTCCGGAGCACATTACACGAATAATTCTTACATTAGGTGGATATTGCATACGTGCAGTACCTGCAGTATCGGCTCCACCATAACAACACCAGTTACATAATAATCCTACAATTTTTAAATCTTCAGACATGATCACACCTCATAATTCTTCTTTAGCTGGACTATATAATGGAGGTTTGATATCATCACTGACACCCGCAATATAACCAGTTCTATCACTATATTTCTTTTGCAATTTATCAAAAATTAATGAAACAGGAATGTCCATTGGACATACATCATCACATTGTCCACAGTCAACACAACTGAAACTCATGTGAGACAATCTAATACCCTGGAATGCAATAGGTTTTGGTGGTATTCCAGAATCTTTAAAGTATGATTTGTTGATTTCACAGTTTTCATGACACCAACATATTGGACATACATCACGGCAAGCATAACAACGGATACATCTGTTCCATTCTTCCATTTCATTAACTTTGCCATAAGTTGCATCTTGTGTCTTTTTAGACAATTTAATCATGATGTTTTCTACTTTAGACCTTGCATCAATCGCATCCTGGGAAGGAGATTTGGTTTCAATTAAACCTGCTTTTTTAGCACCTTCAATTAACTCTTCACCTTTTTCATCATTGATTTCTATGAATGTCCAACCTTCACTTGCTCCCCAGTTACCACAAGCAATATTCGCTTTTCTAGGTATTTTAACATCACATCTTTGACAATTAAGACGACGTCCGAAACCTTCTGTTTCTAAATCATGGATTTTAACTCCTTTTTCAGTTCCGTCTGCAAGCTCTACAATGAATTGACCTTTATCAATTTCTTCACTTACAACATCATCAGGATTAATTTCATAGAACAAATCTATCATTTTTCTTCCAGTTACCGGAGAAACAGTTCCTCCACAATTTAAACCAACAGTATAAATGTTATCTGGATTGATTTTGTGTCTTTTAATTAATTCATTGATAGATCTAATATCACATGGTTTTACTGCAACAGCAATCTTTTTATCTGACAAATATTTCTGAATTAAATCACCGACCATTGTTGGTGCACAATGATATGAACCTGCTGTGTTTATTAAATCTTCAGAATCAGTTACAAACGTAGGAACTCCATCATAAATATCATCTTGAGGAGATATGGTTAATACACCATCAACAATCCCTTCATCTAATAAATATTTAAAAATACTTGTAACAGCTCCTCCACATTCTCCTGCTTCAAGTATGTCTGAGTTTTTTGATTTAGCTAATACATAACTCATACTATCACTCACAATTTATTTTGAATTTTTTCAATAATCTCTACTTCACTTAAGCTTTCGGATTCAATAGCTGCTTTGAAATTTTGAGTTTCACCCATGGAATTTACAAAGCTGCCATCATTTTCAATCCAAGATTTAATTGGAACAACAATCTTAGAAACTTCAGATGTTGAATTTAAACATGGAACCAAAGTAATTAATGTTGAGATTGAACCAAAATCATAATCAATTTCAGAAACAATATCATCATTGAAAATCAATAAAACATCAGTTTTATCTAATAATTCAATTAAGTCTTCTTTTGAAATTGGATCAATGATTGATGAAACACCTTTTGAATTACATTTACTGAATACTGGTAATGCTTTACAGTCAGCACCATAAATTTTTTCTAAATCTGCACCTGATTCAATTGTATTAAATACAATTACAGATGAATCATCTACTTTATCTAAAGTTGCTTCAATAGAATCAAAAATTTCATCAGACACATTTGCAGTTACTGATTTATCCTGAACACAGGAATAAATATTAGCACCATTTTTCTTCGCATGGACAATTCTTCTTCCTATTAAAGGATTATCATATAATACATCACCAATTACAATAATATTTGATGCATTTTCAATATCTTCATAGGATGCTACATCAGCATTTAGATTCACAAAATTATCTGCATAAAAGGCAATATTATAGTTATTTGATTCTGCAAAATCTTTAATCATTTCCGCTTCTTCAACACTGTTATTTCCAGAACAGACAACAGTTATCTTATCAGAATCACAAGATTTTAATTCTCCAGAAATCTCATCAATTACTTTATCAAAATTTACTGATGCATTAGAAATTAATGGGGTTTCTAATTTACTTTTATAAATTTCAATAGAATTTCTACCATTTAAACAATTTTTTCCTTCATTTACTTGATGTCTTTTGTAAGGATAGGTTCCTACGACATCACCATTATGTAAAACAACATTGACACCACAACCAACACTACAGGAAGGGCATAACGTGTGCTTAATCTCCAACATGATATATCACCAAAATTAGTTAGAAAGAGTGTCTGAAACATTTTCACTGCCAAAATAATTATATGATTCACTTTTCTGCAATATATGAGAGGATTGTCTTGTTAAAGAAAACATACTCATCAATATTTCGAATGCCTTATCAAAGATTATTTGAGAACATACATCATAATTAAATTCTTCAAATTTTTCCAAATTTAATAATCCTTCAACTTTAAAATTTAAATCAAATGAATTGGTGGACTTTAAAATACAATCAAATTTAACTTGATTTTGATCTGTATCATAATAGTCAACTGACCAATCAATTTCCAAATTTATATTTTGATTTTTAGGATTTGAAAAAGGCCTAATCATACCAATTTTTTCTATATTGATTTCCATATTACTCTCGCCAACAATTTAATTAAATATAATGTGTAAATTATTCAACTAACTAATTTAATTAAATAATCTACTTTCTTATTGGTAGTATTAACCATATAAAGGTTGTTAAAGTATTACTTTGATATAAATGCTTTAATTTTTATATAAACAAATAAAAACTTGTTAAATAATTTATACTTAAATATATTTCTTTTAAATCAATGATAAAATATAAATCATTCTCTAAATTGAAAAAGTAATAATTTAACAAAAAATCAATAATTTTAATAAAATCCTTAAAAAGTAATATAAGCCAATAATAATTATTTAAATTTTAAATAAAAATCATTATATTATTAATAATTAAAAATAATGAAAATAGACTAAAAAATATGAAAAATAAGTAAAATTAAGAAAATAAAATAAAGTAATACTTTTTATTAAATTATTACTACTTAATTACATAATAAATAAATAAAAAGTATTACTAAATATTAATTAATGAAACTACATAATATAATAATATGATAGAAAAATCCGTTTACGAAGATTATGAGATTGACTTTAGCGATACATACACCAGTGATGATGCATATTATTTTGCTTTCAATGAAAACAGAGAATTGTATTTGGAAAATAATGAATTGATTTCAGATATTAATGATTTAGATGTTAATTTCTCATTATTTATAGGCAAATACAAAAATAAAGACTGCTTTGTCGTGAATGCAAATTTCAAAAATGGATATGACTTAAGGGAAGTCTATGAGTTTGACAAAGACCTATACCTAATGGGTACAAAAGCAGTTTTGGTTAACGATTGGTATATCTCACATCAATTCTGCGGAAGATGCGCAACCAAGACAATAGTAGATGAAAAGGACATGATGTTAAAATGCCCTTCATGCGGACAAGTCCATTATCCACGTATCGCTCCTGCAATAATCGTAGCCATTAAAGATTGTGACAAGCTCCTTATGGCAAAGCATTCATACCACGACAACATAAGATATGCTCTGATAGCAGGATTCGTTGAACCTGGAGAGTCAATAGAAGAAGCAGTCCACAGGGAAGTAAAAGAAGAAGTGGGAATAAAAATCAAAAACCTAAAATATCAAAAAAGCCAATCCTGGCCATTTCCGAATTCATTGATGCTGGCATTTACTGCAGAATATGAATCCGGTGACATCAAAGTTGATGGCGATGAAATATTAAAGGCAAAATGGTTTAAAAAAGATGAAATAATCAGATATGAATCTGACATCAGCATATCTGACTGGCTAATCCAGGAGTTCATTGATTCAAATTAAGTTATTTAATAATAGTTAATGCTGTCACTCCTGCCTTAAGTCTTCCCAAGCCTTCATTTAATAGCTTTTCAGGACATGCTATATTCATTCTAAGGAAGTTATCACCACATTGGCCGAAATCAGAACCTGCAGACAAAAATAATCCCTGATTTGTTCTTAAAAATTCACTTAAAACTTTAGATGAAACATTCAACGCTGAACAGTCAAGCCATAGAAGATATGTTGCATCTGAAGGAACCAATTTTATGACAGGCAAGTCACTTTCCAGATAATCCCCAACAATCTGCTTGTTTTTAAACAATACATTCCTTAACTCATCTAACCATTCACCAGACTCATTATAGGCAGCCATTACGACATTAGCTGCAAATACATTGCAAGCATCTGAGTTATCAACATGCATTTGGGTTTTGATTTTTTCCAAAAGTTCACTGTTTGTAGTTTGAACTATGGAACTTTGAAAGCCTGCCACATTGAATGATTTGGATGGTGATAGGCATCTGATTACATTATCGCCATCCCTAAAAGGATTGTATTTCAAACCAGGATCTGTCAAATCACAGTGAATTTCATCAGATATCAGAATTACATCATGTTTTTTGCATAGCTCAGCGATGCGTGCCAAATCACTTTCAGACCAGATTTTACCGATTGGATTGTGAGGATTGCATAGAATCATCAGTTTAACTTTTGAGAGTTTTTCATCCAAATCATCAAAATCTATCTTATATTCATCATTTTCATAGATTAACTCATTTTCAAGAACTTTTCTGTCATTTTCTTCAATCACATAGAAAAATACATGATAAACCGGAGACTGAATCAATATTTCATCTCCGACATCAGTCAGACATCTAATCATTGATGAAATTGACGGCATCACACCGATTGAATATGCCATGTCTTCACGTGACATTTTCAAATTATAACGTGAATCCCACCAGTTAATGTACGCTTCAAAAAGCTCATCAGGAGCGATAGTATAACCATAAACCGGATGATTGGCTCTTCTTAAAATGGCATCCTGAATTGGAGGAGCCACCTTAAAATCCATGTCCGCTACCCACATTGGGATATCATCATCAAACATATCCCATTTTACGCAGTTTGTGTTATTTCTGTCAATTACACTTTCAAAATCGTATTTAGTACTTTTCATAGTGGATTCTTTCCTCATCAAACTTATCCATGAATTTGTTTTCCCATCCTTCAGCAGGATATCCTAATGTTATGATACAATATGGCTTAACGTCAGTGATATCATCTATTCCAATAATTTCACCGATTTTAGACATTCTTTCCTCTTCGGGAGCAACCCCATTCCAAAGACCACCTAATCCTAAGTTAACAGCTTCAAGCAACATGTTTTCTGCTGCCGCACCCATATCCTGTTGCCATACAGTCTTGTAGAATGCTCTTTCAATATTTGCAACAAGAACTATTGCAACGGGAGCATTTGTTACTCTAGGTTTTATTTCACCAAGTTTTGCCAAGGTTTCTTTGTCTTTTACAATAACAAATTCCCAAGGTTCAGCACCCAATCTTGATCCTGGAGCCTGCATTCCTGCCTTTAGGATTTTTAGGATTTTTTCATCTTCCACTTCTTTGTCCCGATATTCACGTATGCTTCTTCTAGTATTGATAATTTCTTCAAAATCAGCCATAATAATCACTTGCTTAATTCAGCACCTATTTCAAATGCTTTTTCCAAGTCTTTTGGAAATTGAAGAACATATTGCTTTTGTTTTGCTTCCTCACTGAATCCTGCCATGTTATATTTGGAATATTTGGAAACCTGAAGGGTGTCACAAACTGGATATGATACAACATTTCCATTTAAAAAATTAAATAGATATTCGGTTTTTGCCAAGTTATCCTTCATGTTGTTGTTGAAAAACTCCAGCGGAGCATTCATTGTATAGAATAGTCCGACATTAACCTTTCCTGCATAGTAGCTGGATCCGTCATCATAGGACAATATGCAGAATACCAATCTTTCAACAAGTGCTCTGAATTCGCTTGTAGGCTCTCCAAAATAGATTGGGGTCCCAATCAATAATGCGTCAGCATCCAAAATCTTTTCAATTAATGGAGAGAGGTCATCTTTCCAGTAACATTTTCCCTTGGTTTTATCCTGCATTTTACATACAAGACAGCTTCTGCAACCTTTAAATGCCAAATCATATAAATTAATATATTCCGTTTCAGCACCGACAGATTCAGCTCCCTTTTGGGCAGCTTCCATAATTTCTGCAGTATTCCATTTTTTCCTTGGACTTGCATTAATCACAATAGTCTTCATAAGATTAATTATATCTAACTAAGTTTATAAAATATTTTAAAAAAAAGGAAGTATGCAAACTACTAATTTTTATATACTTTAAGAAATACTGTTGCAATAACGGATATTACATTAGCCATTATTGAAGGCAATCCTAAACCTTCCGGAGCCAGCAGAGTATACCTAAATACAAATTAATGGTTTCCAAATGTAATTTTTTGTACAGGAATTCTCAAGGTCCAATCATTTTCCCAAAATCTTTAACTGAATGAATCAGCTTTTATTACAAGTAAATTTGCTTCATTATAATTTTTTTCAATTACCAATGATTTATATTCGAAATTGAAAATACCCCTTTTTTGATATTTTTCATATTTTTAACCATCTAATAAATTAAGACAAGAATGAATCACAAAAAAGCAATTTTTTTAGAAACATATATTAAAATTTATATCTTATTAGACCATAACTAATTACATAGGTGAAACTATGGATTTAAAAAAATTATTAGGACTTTTATTTATAATATTGGGTTTGATTTTTATAATTTACCCAATGTTCAGTGCAGCCGCAGTTTCATTAATTGCAGGAATATCCTTAATTGTATTTGGATTTGCTGCAATTATTGACGGATTTTCTATATTGAGCATGATGGCTCATATTACAGCGATTGAGATATTGTTGGGAATATGTTCAATTATGCTTGGAATATTATTTATTTATAGTATTGATGCATTATCATTCATTGTCGGAATCCAATTTTACTTGATTGCTTTTGTGTTAATATTAATTGGTTTAATTGGAATATTTTCAAGACCTGGAACTATAGCAAAAATCGGTTCCCTATGTATTTTAATCTTAGGTATACTAACCATTTTCTTAGCTGCTTACTCCATAGCACAACCATTATTTGTTGCAGTTCTCGTTGGAGTAGGCTTAATTGTAGATGGAGTAATTCTATTGGTAGTTCCATCTTTTGATGAAGCTAAAGCTATTGAAGGTTAAGCGATTAACGGAAGATAATTATGGATAAGGAAACAAAGGAACGTTTGCATGAAATTAGAGAAGCCCTGAAAAAATATGGCTTCGATAAAATTTTAGGTCAAACAGCAAAAAATAAAATACGTCATAATGAGGAGGAAGAGGAACTTCTATTGGATGATGAGATTCCAGTCAAGTTAAGACTGATGCTTCAGGACTTAGGAACCACTTTCATCAAATTAGGACAGCTTTTAAGTACAAGACCAGATGTTGTTGGCGATAAAATTGCAAATGAACTTGCTAAGCTGCAGGACGACAACCCTGCAATATCATATGAACAGGTAAAAGCAATAGTTGAAAGAGAACTTAACGGAAACATAGATGATTTATTTGAAGACTTTTCTCATGAACATTTAGCTACAGCTTCCATTGGTCAGGTTCATGAAGCTAAATTAATAACTGGTGAAAGAGTTGCAGTCAAAATCCAAAAAGAAGGTATTACAGATAAGATTGACCTTGACTTAAGGATATTGAAATATATCGCCAATCGTGCGGATAAATTCAATTCAAAACTCAAAAAATTAAACTTGCCAGGAATTATGGAAGAGTTTGACCGTTCCATTCATCAAGAAATTGATTACAATAATGAATTCATGAATATGCAACGCATTGAATTGAATTTTGAAGATAATCCTAATATCCACATACCTGCCACATATGATAAGTACTGTTCCTCAAAAGTTTTAACTATGGAATTCATTGAAGGCGCAAAGCTAAATGATGTATATGCAAGCACAGGGGATGAATTTGACAAAAAGCTTTTAGCAAAATATGTTCTTGATTCATATCTTCAGCAGCTATTCATTGACGGATTTTTCCATGGAGATCCTCACCCAGGTAACATTCTAATTTTAGAAAATAACGTAGTATGTTATCTTGATTTAGGTATGATGGGATTCTTTGATGAAAAATTCAAACGTGACCTTTCCGAAGTAATAATCTTATTTATGGACCAGGATGTCGACGGATTGATAAACCAATTGATGTACATGGACATATTGGACTATGACATTGATACTTCCAGTTTAAGAAGAGACTTGAATGATTTATTCGGAAGATACTTTGGTGTAAGGCTCAATCGTTTCGACGGAGTATTGGAGGCACTTTTAAGCCTTATGCAGGAATATGGAGTTATCCTTCCAAATGAAGTCGTTACAATGGCAAGAGGATTATCCATGATTGAAGCCATTGCACACAATCTTGACCCTGAAATCGATGTTTTCGCAGAATTGAAACCGGTTGCTGCTCAAATTGCCAGACAAAAACTTAATCCTAAAAGGTATTTGAAAAACAAAAAGAGCAATATGATTCTGTATGGACACATGCTTCAGACATTGCCTAAACTTCTCACAAAGACAATTCATAAGATTGAAAATGAAGAATTGCAATTCAGATTTGAAGTTGACATTACAGACAAGGTTTCAATAATCGCATTAGTCTCAGCACTCATAATTGGTTCATCTGTTGTTTCTTTCGGACCAAGAGTATTTGATATGCCTGTAATTTCCTTAATCGGTTATATAATTGCTATAATATTAAGCATTATCGGCATGAGAAAATTCGTTTTAAAATAAATCTAAAATAATGAGGAAATAAACTTCCTCAACACTTATTTTTTTATAGTATTTTACCAAATTATTGTGCGGGATTTGGTAAAAATTCTTGGGCTATTACACATTTAGTAATGTAAGGATTACCAAGCTATCTCCGGATTACTTTCCGGTTTGTTAATTTTATTAACAATTATACTTAGGCAATATATAATATAAGTAATTTTTTAATTGATATAAATCATATTACTTTATATAATTTGTTTTTTTCAGAGCAATTTTTCAATGTGAAAACAATTTCAATGAAAATCATTTATCAAAAAAATTAAGTAAATAACTATAATATTATCTTTTTTTGTAATTGTTATTGTTTACATTTCTAATTTTTTAATGAGAGCACAAAAAAGTAAAAAAAATGCTTAATGAAAAGTAAATTCACTTGAAAACATTCATCCAATATTATTTCAAGCATTCCTGAATCATCCAAATGTGGTACAAAAGTTCCAAGATTTAACTCAGTATTTGCAGGTGTTTAATCAATAAGCCAATTAATTGGATTTATTGCAACTGCACTAGGGCAACCACAAGTGAATTTCTGCCCTTGTTTGCAGGTCATTTAATATTCCATGAAACAACCACTCCCAAATCATCAGATGATTGAGCTGCTTTGATGTGCTGATTTTCCTGAAGATAATTATTGGTTAAAGAATCTCTACAATATCGGCTATCATGTCTCATAATATCAGGATGTTCTTTCATATATTCTGATAAAACCATATAAATCAGTCTAGAACCCTAAAATGAACATATGCTGTTAATATTAATGGTTTTTATAACATGCATTTACCGCTAATTATATTCAATAGCATATATTTAATATTTGTCTTAAAAAACAATTAAATAGAAAAATGAATACATTATATTGCATTTTATAAAAAAATAAGAAAAATAATCCAAAAGGATTATTTTTTAAATCTTTTAATTGAAGCAAATCCAATCAACATCACTGCCAACAATACCATCAATATTGGATTACCCGTCGGATAACTTACTAAACCAACATCAATAGATGGATTTTCAACAACTTCAATCGTCTTGTTTTCTTCTAAATGTAAAACATTAATACTTCCTACACCATCAATAGAGTTATACTTATCATCACCAGAATAATAAGCTATAATTTCATATGTACCTTCACTTAATCCTGGAATAACAAATATTGCTTTTCCATCTTTGATTGGTGCAGTGTATTCTTTTCCGCCAATTACAATAGTTATCATACCTGTTGCATCTTCAGGAACTGATACTGTAATTACGCCATCTTCACCAACTTTAATGTCTGGAGCATCAACATTGATTGCTGGAGTTAATTTGGACACTTTAAACTCACCAGTCGCATTTGAAGGCAAGTATTTATCGTCACCAGAGTATGTTGCAACAACATCATATTCACCGGCCTTAAGGTCAGGGACGATAAATTTAGCAGTTCCATTGACAACAGGACTGCGGTAATTTTTACCGTCAACAGTTATTGTTATGTTACCTGTTGCATCAGTGTAATTAACAACTACTTGAATACTTTCATCTTCGCCAACATAAATGTCATGTGTTGTAATATCTATTGAAGATGGTAAAGCCTTTACTCTAAATACATCACTTATGTTGACACTAGTGTAATTTTCATTACCACCATATATGGCAAATGCTGGATAAAGACCAACAGGCAAGTTAATAATGTTCCAAGTTGCTCTTCCATTATAATCTTCTAGGATGCCTGCAGCTAAAACATCTGTAGTAATTACTCCATTTTCCAAACTGACTGTTACAGTAATTCCATTAACTGTAATGTTTACAGATCCAGGAGCATTAACTGTAACATTCAATATTTCAACTTCTCCAACCCAAATGTCTTCAACTTCAATCGTGATTATTGGTTTTACAGGAGATACAACAAATGAACCAGAAGTTGTGTTTCCATTATGGTTGCTGTCTCCACCATATACAACTTCAACAGGATAAGTTCCTCCGCCTAGATTATCAATAGGCAATTCCACTTTACCATTGTTGATTGGTAGATTCTCATAAGTCTTATCTCCAACAGTGACATTGACTGTGCCTGTTGCATCTTCAGGCAATGTTACAACAATTATCTCCTCTCCACCATAGTAAATGTCTTGAGTATCCAGATTTATTGGAGTATCAATCTTTTTGACATTGAATGATTCAGATCCATTGATTGAAGTGTAATTTTCATTACCACTGTAAGTTACATTAACTGTGTAGTTTCCAGCAGGCAAATCAGGAATATTAATGTTAACAGTTCCATTCTCAATAGGAATATCTTCAAATGTCTTATTTCCAACGGTAATATTGACAGTTCCCATTGCATTTTCAGGCAATTCAATGATAATTGTTTCATTTTCACCATAAGTGATATTCATTGGAGTAATATCCATTGGAGGAACTGCTTTGTTAACTGTTAATTTGGAAGTATTGGTTGCAACAGTATGATTTACATCAACGATAGTAGTTAAATTAATTACATAATCTCCAGCAGACAAATCAAGACCAGTTATGTTTTCACCAACACCAATTGTTCCATTAGAGACCACATCTCCTTCAGGATTGATAATTTGATAAATAATTCCGGTTGCATTTTCACTATGTACTGGAATGACTATGACTTCACCATAAGTCAAGTTTACATCTTCAGCATCAACAAATGAAGGAGCCTTATTTACAGTAACATTTTCAGAAGTGTAATTGTTATTTCCAGGTTTGGTATCATTTTCAGTAGAATTAACACTAACAGCATTTTCAATTGTTTCACCAGACAATACTTTAACAGTTAAAATTAAAGTAAAACTTTCATTATACTTCAAAGTACCCACAGCCCATATTCCGGTTGATTTATCATAATCACCTTTGGAAGCATTGACATTGATGAATTCAACATTATCTTTAAGATTTTCAGTAACATTAACATTAGTTGCATTGGAAGGTCCATTATTAACTACAACAATTGTATAGACAATTTCATCACCAATTGTGATATTAGTTGCGCTTACATACTTGATAATTGATAAATCCACAATTGGATTGACGGTGATATTTGTTTCATTTTCAAATGATGTCTTATTCTCTTTTGCAATTACAGTAGCGACATTAGTGAATGTTCCATTGGTTTTTACTCTGACTTCAACCCAAACAGTCACACTAGTACCATTAACAATATCACCAACATTCCAAACAACAACATTACCAACTGCTTTAGCATTATCAGACGCATTGACAAACTCAAAAGCAGGATCCAATACATCAGTAACATTAACCATAGTAGCATTAGCAGAACCAGTATTATTAACAGTAATATTAAACCTAACAACATTACCAACATTAACAATTGATGCATTAGCAACCTTAGTCACATTCAAAATCACAGTACCAGCAGTAACATTATCACTGGAACCATTAACCACCGCATCATTCTCACTAGACATAGCAAAATCAACAATATACTGAAATTTAATTATAACTAAATCTATTAAGATAAATTAAAATAGAACATATCCCGAATAGGCCAACGAAAAATGCTAAAATATATAAAAAATTATATTAAAATCTAATTCATAAATTAATTAGTAGGTGAAAATATGGAATATGAAATTAAAGGTGGAGCATTTCCAATGGTAGTTTGCAAGCTACAGAAAGGAGAAAGAATGAAAGATGAAAGTGGAGCAATGGCATTCATGACTTCCGGAATTAAAATGGATACAAATACCGGCGGAGGTCTTTTAAAAGGGCTTGGAAGAGCACTTGCTGGAGATTCATTATTCATAAACACTTTTGAAGCACAGAAAGATAATGAGGAAATAGGATTTTCATCATATTATCCTGGAAGAATTATTCCAATCAGATTGGATGGAACAAATCCTATAATTGGTCAGAAAAGTTCATTTCTGGCTGCTGAAGACTCAGTAAACATTGACATGTATTTCAGGAAAAAACTTGGAGCCGGAATATTCGGCGGCGAAGGATTTATTCTTCAAAAATTCTCAGGTAATGGAATGGTATTTTTAGAAATTGACGGAGAAGTTATTGAACGTTATCTTGAACCTGGAGAAACATTATTTGTAGATCAAGGCCATGTAGCTGCAATGGATGAAACAGTTGACTTTGATATTGAAAGAATCAAAGGTGCCAAAAATATGGTATTTGGTGGAGAAGGATTATTTTTAGCTACATTAAGAGGTCCTGGAAGAGTATGGGTACAGACCATGCCTATTCCTAAATTAGCTCAAGCATTAATACCATACATTCCAAAAAGAGAATAATTAAAGATAGTTTATTTTAAAAATAAACTATTTATTTTTTTAAATTCAAAAAAATTAGTTGAAGTGTGTGAAAACACACTATAATTTTAAAAATCTATTTTTTAGCTTCAATGACTGTTTTTCCATTCATGTAAGGGACCAACACTTCAGGAACTTTTACACTGCCATCAGGCTGTTGATAGTTTTCCAAAATACAGCACATTGTTCTTTCTGTTGCAATAGCCGTACTGTTTAATGTGTGCAAGGTTTGAGCATCTCCAGAACCTGCTCTTCCAATACGGGTTTTTGTTTTTCTTGCCTGATAATCTTTACAGTTAGTACATGAAACCAATTCCCTGAATGCACCGGAACCTGGGAACCATGCTTCCAAATCATATTTGATAGCCGCATTGTCATTTAAAGCAGATGATACGATAGCTATAACCTGATATGGAAGACCAAGCTTTTGATAGATTCTTTCAGTCACTTCCATAAGATGGTCATGCTGATTTCTTGAGTCTTCAGGAGCGGAATAAATGAACTGTTCGATTTTTTCAAACTGATGAACTCTGAATATTCCTAAAGTATCCTTACCGTGTGAACCTGCCTCTTTTCTAAAGCATGTTGACAAAGCACAGTATCTTAAAGGCAATTCTTCAGGAGATATAATCTGGTTTCTGTGAAGTGCTGCCAAAGTCTGCTCAGCAGTTGCGATTAAGTACATATCCTCATTTTCAACTTTGTATAATGTCTCTTCAAACTCACCGAGCTCTGAAGTTTCTGCTGCGACTTCACCTTTTACAAAGAATGGTGTCTGCATTGGAATATATCCTTCCGCTTCAAGCTCTTCAAGGGCAAATTGGATTAATGCCAAATTCAAGTGTAGGATATCTCTTTTTAGATAGTAAAAGCGAGCTCCTGCAATGCTTGCTGCAGTTTCAAGGTCCGCACCATCAATTTTATTAATCAAGTCAACGTGATTCAAGAGTTCAAAATCATATTCTGGGATTTCACCGTAGGTTCTGACTACAACATTGTCATCTTCAGTGTCGGATACCGGCACATCCTCATCAATGATGTTACCTACCTTGTATCTGTAGTCATCTCTTAGTTTAAGATATTCTTCGTTTTTAGAGCTTAACTCTTTGATTTCTGCTGCAACCTCTTTGGATCTTTTAATGACTTCTTCCAAATTACCTTCTTCTTTAGCTTTTTTGAATGATTTAGATAATTTATTTTTTTCAGATCTAAGAGCGTTTAATTTTCTTTCACCTTCTCTCCATAAGGTGTCATATTCCACTACTTTTTCAAAGTTTTCAGTACTTCTGAATCTTTTCTTTTCAGAGTCAATGATTAATTCCGGATTTTCTCTGAACAATTTTATATCTAGCAATTTTTGTCCCCTTAAAATATTTTATCACTATATAATTATGAATTTCTTATTTTTTAAAGTTAATCATTAAAAATAGTCTTATTCTTCCAATTCACTATCTATTAGAATTCTTCTCATTTTAGTATTATCCAAAATTTTCAGATTGTCATCCACATCATATTTTAAATCAGCTATCAAATCAATTTCCTCATTCCAGCCATCCCTTTCAGAGGTTCTGATTTTTTCCCAGCGCTCATAATCCTGCTTAACAGGAATGCCATTCTTTTTAACATTTTCAAGAGTGGTAAAAAACTTTAATTGAATGGATTGTCTCAATTCAATCAATTTGTCATACTCTTCAAGGAGATTGTCCAGCTGAAACGACATCAATCGAAATTTCTCACATTCCAATTCCAACTTTAATCTATCCAAATCATCATTAGTCATAATACTATATTGCAATAAAGCCATTAATTAAGTTAATCATCGATTTTGCTTAGGACTTCAGCATATTGGTCCTCATCGATATTTTCTTCATTCTTCTTCAATATGACCTTGAGGTGATGTTTGCAATTGTAGCATTTGTATATCTGCTCATTTGTAATGGCTGCAAAACAAAGCCTTGACAACTGGTCTTCGGTCAGTTTTCCGGAATAGTTTTTAAGCTCTATCAATATTGACTCAGCACCTTTGAATGTATGTACCCTACTCAGATTTCTAATTTGAAATTCAACTTCATGCGGATGCATAATAATAACTATAATATCTTAACATATATCAAGGTTTTCAAAAAAATATTAAAAAAAAAGAGTATCATAATCAAAAGATTATGAATAAAATTAACTTTTAAAAAGCAATTTATCCTTGAAACTGCTTCTCAATTTACCTTTTGTCTCATCATTAAATTTAGTATCTCCCATGTCCTCATCGATACTAAACATTGCTAATTCATAAACTATTTTATTTAAAGCCTGGCCTTTTTTAGTTAATATATATTCAACGTCACGTTCATACCTGTCTGAGATTCTCTGAATCAATCCATCCTTTTCCATTGATTTCAAGCAGTTACTTAAAACCTTGTTGGACAGTAAAGGTTTGTCCTTTTTGAATTCTGAAAATCTGCTTTTGCCGAAAAACAAATCGCGAAGGATTTGCACTACCCATTTCTTTTTGATCAATCTTACTACAAGCTCGATTGGACATTTACTATAAATATTCATTTTCAATTTTCCTCCTAGTATTTCATATAGGCTTTTTTATCATATATAAAGTTATCGTTATTTAGGGTAACTAAATAGTTACCAAAATGTTTTATATTATAAATACAGAAGTTTTAATTGAAAGTTTTAGTATTCTAGGACTTTCAAATTACCTAACGAGGTGAAAAGCATGTACAAAATGAATTCATGGAATGAAAACCAAGAGTTTAAATCCTCAAGGATTGCACAAAACATAGTAAGTGGACCATGCGGCAGCGACATTTCAACAAGCTGCTGCATCGACACGACACAACTCAGCACTAGCTGCTGCATTGATACTACTGAAATGTAGGATCAGCCAAAATATCAAAACAACAAAACATATATATCTCAACCCCCCCTCCCAAATCAAATTCCCATAAATTAGTTTTCGAGGTTGTTTTGGTATTAGGGGATTTGGAAACGAATCCCCTTAAAAATTTAAAAAAAAGTTAATTGATGCGTTCAATGTTTTGAATTGGACACTTTTCAAAGCATCTGCCGCAATGCAAGCAGTTTTCTGGAGGAATATAATACTTTTCTCCCTCAACAGGAATATTCTGCGGACAGACCCCCTTGCATATTCCACAGGCAACGCAATTGTCGCCAATTACAAAACCCTTAGGAGTAACCTTTGCATTTCCCAAGGTGAATGTCTTTCTGAAAATCGGCTTTTGTGTCAAGTCAAAAAACTCCATCTCGGCATTTTCAATACAGAATGGTTCAAGAATATATCTGGATTCACCGGGATAGACATTGTTTAGGAACTTGTTTTCATCAAACATCAAGTTAATCCAGTATTTCTGATCATCCAACTTATGGGCTTCACCAGTTATCCTAATTGACCGATTGTCTTTAAGTGAAAGATAGGATACTTGAGGATGGTTCATAATTTCCCGGTAGACATCCTTACCACGTCCTGTCAAAAAGTAAATTCTGTCGTCTTCAATATGCATTATATCAATAATTCTTGATTGAGGATTTCCATTTTCATCAACCGTTGATAAAACAGCATCTATTACATCCCTTAATTGGTCAAAACAGTCTTTTTTAGTTATCATATTAATCGAAATATTATTTTTCCCTGCGCATTATTGCTTTCCATTAATTTATGTGCTTTTGGAATGTCTTCAAGTGAAGAGTAAACCTTTCCAATAGCTGGTTTGATGTCATTTTTGACTAAAAAGCTAAAAATCTCATCAATGATTTCCTGAGTCGGAAAATTGGAGAAAAATGAAGTCATGTACTTATTGTATAAATGTTTTATGGGATCAAATCCATCCATATATTCAATTCCTCCCAAAACTCCGGTTACACAGCATATTCCATTCTCTTCAAGCAAACTAAGGGAGTCCAATAATGTCTTAGGTCCAATCAACTCAAGTATCTTATTTGATAAAACTTGAGATGACAAATCTCCATCATCAACAATGCATTCATCTGCACCATATCTTTTAAGTTTTTCAAATCTGTCCTCGCTTCTTGAGGTAGCAATTATCTTACAGCCTATTGCACTGGCCAATTGCATTGCAGTTAATCCTGTAGCACTTGTTGCGCCCCTTACAAGTAAGGTATCCTTTTTTGTTAGATTCAATGTGGAAATTGATCCGTAAGCAGTGAAATATGTTTCAGGAACAGCTATGATTTCTTCCATTGTCAAATGATTGAAAGCTACATCAGGAATCTTAAACACATTTTTTTCAGGAAGCAATGCGTATTCAGCATAGCTGCCATCAAATGATCTTCCCATACCTCCCATCAAAGCAACAATCATATCTCCTTTGGAAAAGTCAGTGTTTGATTCGTCTACAATTTCACCTACACATTCAATTCCCGGAACAACAGGCAAGTTAATGTAAGGTTCGTCTGCCTTATAATCCCTTAGAATTACTTCAGAGCGATTAATACCAAAACCTATAATCTTAACCAAAACCCAGTCATCCTTGACTTGAGGCATATCTATTTCACTTACTTTTAAATCTTCAGCCTTGCAAGTATTTTCCAAAACGATAGCTTTCATAATTATCATACTTCCTTCCAACATTGTGGATCTGGTGAATACATATTATGAGTATATCCATAGCTGACTGCAGGACAGCCCCTGCAAAATCTTAACAGTTCACATTTGCTGCATTTTTCAAATTCTTCAAAACGGCGGTATTGATTCATCTCATCTCCCGTGAAAATATCAAAAATCCTTTCAGTCAATGCATTTCCAACTTTACTGTCCATTCTGCGACAGGCAAAGACATCACCCGTTGGAAGAATAGTCAAATGGCTATTTCCACAGTTGCATCCATCATAGATAACATCATCCTTTAGATTTGAAGGTATCTTAAATATTCCCTTTTCATATAAGAATAATGTCCATAAATGGTCTTTTAAATTGAAAAATGTTTTTGAATCTTTATATTGTTGATATTTCTGCCAAATATCTTCCAATAAACTTTTATATTCTTCTGGAGTCATTTGAGCTGTTTTTTCAAGACTTGTAGGACAGTATCTTGCAAAGCTAAACAAGCCAACATCATTTTCTACAACTTCATCAATGATGCCTGTTATTTCTGAAATATTTGTTTTGGAAACAGTTGTCATGATGCTTGCCCTTACCCCAGCATCCTGCAATGTTTTGATTGCATTTAATGTGGAATCATATGATCCTGGCTTTCTGAAATAGTCATGAGTTTCCCGAAGCCCATCCAATGAAAGCTGATACTGTCTGCAACCCAGCTCATTAAGCCTATTGCATACTTCAGGAGTTAAATGAAAAGGGTTTCCCATAATATTATAGTATAGCTTTCTGTCATGAAGGGTTTCAAGCAAATCCCAGAAATTGGGGTGAAGAATAGGGTCTCCTCCGGTAATGGAGAAATATGGCCTACGATTTGTTTTTTCACACATTTCCAAACAGTTATCCAAAACATGCTCCATTTCATTATAGCCCATCGTTGCTAATTCCATATTATTGTCTTCTGAGAAAATATAACAGTGCTTACACCTTTGATCACAATCGTCAAGTATATGCCATTGAAAAGCAAAAAAATCAGCCATAAAACATACTCCAAAAAAGAAAAATAAAAAAAGATTATAAAATAATCTTAGAATTTAATATCACTGCCGCAAGCGGTGTTAATATCACTACCACAAGCAGAAGCAACTACATCAGAACCACAAGCAGTATTAACATCACTACCACAAGCAGAAGCAACTACATCAGAACCACAAGCAGTATTAACATCACTACCACAAGCAGAAGCTACAACATCAGAACCACAAGCAGTATTAACATCACTACCACAAGCAGAAGCAACTACATCAGAACCACAAGCAGTATTAACATCACTACCACAAGCAGAAGCTACAACATCAGAACCACAAGCGGTTGAGATTACATTTTGTGCAATTTTAGAACTAAAATATTTTTCATTTTCATTCCAAGAGTTTAATTTAAACATAAATAGTCTCCTTAAAAATTTTAAATAAAAGAATTTTCTTTTATTGATTTAACTTTAATTTATTCAATATATAAAAATTAAGTTACTTTAAAGTAACCATTATCCATTAGGTTACTTCCAAGTTACTTTAAATTAATTAACACTGATTTATAAAAATTAATTTAATAAAAGGAGCGTTTAAATGGAAAATAAAGAGAAAGCATTGATATGTCCTATTGAAATAGCTATGGACCACATTAATAGAAAATGGGTTATTCAGATTATACGGGATATGTTTTTTGGCAAAAAAAGATTTAATGAATTTAAAGAAGGTAAACCTAACCTTTCCAATAAGGTTTTAAGTAATTGCCTTAAGGAAATGGAAGAAAACGGTTTAATTACACGGGAAACAAATGAAAGTATAGAATACAAACTTACAGATAAAGGATTGGCACTGAATAAAGTCCTATACGAACTGGCAATGTTTACTATAAACACCGACATCAATAACAGATATTATGACGAAGAGGATAAAAAAGAATTGAAAGAAGTTTTCAAAAAAACTCTTTTATAATAACTTTTCTTCCCATTCTTTCACTTTAAAACCAGTTAAAACCACATCATCATTAACAATAATTGGTCTTTTTACAAGCATTCCATCAGTTGCAAGCAATTCCAATTGTTCCTTTTCAGACATGTCTGGAAGCTTATCTTTTAATTTCAATTCACGATATTTCATACCGCTGGTGTTAAAAAATCTTTTTAATGGCAAGTCACTTTTTTCAAACCATTCGTTTAATTCTTCAAAAGTAGGATTATCTTCAACAATATCCTTTTCATCAAATTCAAGATTATTTTCTTCTAACCATTTTTTAGCTTTTTTACAAGTTGAACATCTTGGGTAATGTACGAATAACATAATAATTAATTGAATTTTAAATTAAAAATAGTTAATGTTTAGGGCATCCCACAACTGTGAAATATCATCGACAACAGATATTGGATAATCATCTTTGTATGCATTTTCATCCCCATATCCCCAGGTAACAATAATGCAGTCAATTTCTGCATTTTTGGCTGTTGCAATATCTGTTTTTGAATCTCCAATATAAACTGCTTCATCCATTTCAACATTGGCCTTGTCAAGGATTTTATTGACTCCAATAGGACTTGGTTTTGATGGGTAATTTTCATTATGCCCTTCAATCAATAGAAAATCAATGCCCGGAAGGAATTTATCTGTGAAATACTTAATTGAATCAGTAGTTCTGTTAGAGTTAATTGCAATAAGCACTTCTTTATCCTGCAATTTTTCAAGCAAATTCTTAATGCCTTCAAAAGGAACACTGTTTTTCTTAGGCGATTTCTCATATATAGGCAGATAGGTTTCCTTAACTAGTTCAATATTTTCAGGAGTGTTCTTGTCTTTTAAAATCAAAGAAACGATTTCATTGATATTTCCACCTAACCTTTCAACATATTCGCTGCTAGTCAATGTCGGAAAATCATACACTTCTAAAGCCCTGTTAAGGCATATTACAACATCATCGACTGTATCGAATAAGGTTCCGTCAAAATCAAAAATATACAGCTTTTTCATGTTATCTAAATAAATGATTTAAAAAATTCCTCAAATTCCTCATCATCCATAGGCTCAGGAATTGAAACAATTTCATTACCCATTATATTTGAAGCAAGGTTAAAGTATTCTAGTGCTTCATCACTTTCAGGGTATTTTTCTACAACGGTTTTTGCATCTAATTCAGCATCCTGAATTAAATTACTTCTATGAATTGTACCAATAACATGTGTGCCTATCTTTTCAGCAAACTCATTGACAATTTCTTCCTCATTATCCACATTTCTGCAGTTGCAGATGATACCGCTTAAATTGCCCTTGAGTTTTTTAACGCCACGAACAATATTATTTGCTGCATAAAGTGACATGTATTCACCGGATGTTACAATCAATACCTCATCAGCATATTTTTCACGCAAAGGCACTGAAAAACCTCCACAGACCACATCACCCAGCACATCATAAACGACAACATCCAAGTCTTCATCGAAAATGCCTATTTTTTCAAGTCTTTTCATTGCAACTATAACACCACGTCCGGCACATCCAACACCAGGTTCAGGACCACCGCTTTCAACACACAAAATATCTTTAAAACCTTTAAAAACCAAATCATCCCTTTCGGGATTTCTATTATCCTTAAGTGTATTGACGACAGTTGGAATTCTGCAACCATACAATGTACGTGTAGTATCAGCTTTTGGATCACAACCAATGACCAAACAATTCAAATCCTGATTAGCCCAGGTAGCTGATAAATTAGCCACAGTTGTACTTTTTCCAATCCCACCTTTTCCATAAATAGCTATCTTTTTAATCATTGTTGTGACCTCTCAATTAACTTATAAACAAAATCATTCTTTCTAACCTTTGTAGGCATCAACACCCCAACATTAGAATTTTTAGAAACATTATTAACGTCTTTTCCTTCAATCTGCATAGAATCAACTGTATGGGTGATGGAACCTGTGGTTTCACCCTGAATCATTATCCTGTCGCCAATCTTTAAATCATCCCAAACTCTAAGCTCAGCAACTTTCACTTTATTATAATAATTGACAATCTGACCAATATCCTTTTTGATAAATTTGGATTGGTTGGTTTCACTTGTCTCAAATGGAGTGTCAAAGTAAAATCCAGTATCAAATCCTCTGTTGAATACGCTTTTCAACTCTTCAATCCATTTAGGATTAACTTCATAATCATTAGGACTGTCCAAATATGAATCTATTGCCTGCCTGTATATTCCAGTAACCATTGCCCCATAATCAGGAGCCCGTGCGCGTCCTTCAATCTTAAATGAGCTGACACCACTTTTCATCAATTCAGGAATGTGTTCAATAAGACACATGTCCTTAGGTGAAAAGAAGTTTGTTCTGTAACTGTCATCATATGACTGTGAAATTATAAAAGATTCATCTGATACTTCGCTGGTATTTGAAACAGCATCATTTTGGGACTCTTCAAAAGTCAAAGTCCAGTTTTTACGGCAAGGCTGAAGGCAATCCCCACAATTTGCACTTCTTCCATATAATCCGTAACTTAAAAAGCATCTGCCTGAAATAGCCATGCACATTGCGCCATGAATGAATATTTCAGTTTCTATTGGTGATTTTTTGGTGATTTCGGTAATTTCATCAAGTGACAGTTCCCGTGAAAGAATTGCCCTTTTAGCACCTAACTTATGCAGAGTCTTTAAAGTATATGAATTGGTTACGTTTTCCTGAACGCTTACATGAGCCTCCAATCCATTGGAAACCGTCTGTTCAATTAAACCTATATCGGATAAAATCAGTCCATCAATTTCGCTTGAAGATATCCTTTCTAAATTTTTGTTAAGTTCAATAATCTTATCTTCCTTTAAAATAGTATTTGTACAAAGATAAGTTTTTGCATTATAATCACTAGCTATTTCAGATATCCTACTTAAATCATCCAAAGAAAAATTTTTGGCATTGGCTCGCATATTATAATCATCTAGACCAAAATAAACGGCATCAGCACCATTTTCCAATACGGCACGTAAAGATATGAAATTTCCAGCAGGAGCTAACAGTTCAACCATGAAAATCTTTAAGGTTTATAGTATGATTCAGCTTCAATATCATCAGGAAGTTCTGTTGGATAGCATTCATTCAAACAGCCCAAACAAAGATTATCCTCAGGCATTCCAATCGCATCTATTAGGGCGTCTAGGGTAATATAGCCTAAAGTGTCAATCTCAAGCTGTTCTTGAATTTCTTCAATAGAATAGTTAGCTGCAATTAATTCCTTTTTAGTAGCCATCGCCACACCATAGTAACATGGAGCAACAACAGGAGGACATCCAACCAGGAAATGGATTTCAGCAGGTTCGGATTCCTTCACCAAATCCAGTAATTTCTTGGATGTGGTACCTCTTACAATACTGTCATCTATCAAAATAATCTTTTTGCCTTTAATAGCTTCTTTAATTGGATTCAGTTTTAATCTAACAGCCAGTTCACGTTCTTCCTGGGTTGGCATGATAAAAGTTCTTCCAACATATCTATTTTTAATTAAACCTTCACCGTAAGGAATTCCTGAAGCCCTAGAATAGCCGATAGCCGCAGGAATTGAAGAATCAGGAACAGGAATTACTACATCAGCATCAATTGGATATAACTTATGTAGCTGTTCACCAATATTCAATCGGGTCTGGTAAACATTAATTCCATCAATTGTACTGTCTGGTCTTGCAAAGTAAACATATTCAAACATACAGTGAGATAAGCCAAATTCATCTGCAATTTCCAGCATATGACTTTGAATTTCATTATTTTCAAAGTATACCACTTCGCCTGGAACAATGTCTCTAATGTATTTTGCATTGATTACATCAAAGGCAACGGTTTCTGAAGCTAAAATGTAATCATCACCTCTTTTAGCGATAGCCAAAGGTTTGATTCCCATAGGATCACGAACAGCATACAAGTCTCCATTGACAAGAATTACTAATGCATATGATCCAACGAGTTTGCATGAAACCGCTTCAATTGAATCTATGATATTTTTATCATTGTCAAAATATTCCTTTTTAAGCATGTAACAGATTACTTCAGAATCAGTATCTGATTTGAATTCATAACCCTCTTCAATAAGTTCATCCCTTAGCTCACCTGAATTTACAATATCACCATTGTGAGCCATAGCAATAAAACCGTCGTCAAAATCAGTAACAAAAGGTTGTGAATTTTCAAGTTTAGATTGGCCAGTTGTAGAATATCTTACATGACCAATACCCATGTTTCCAGAAAGATTTTGAATTTCATAATCCTTAAAAACATCGGTGATTAAACCCATACCGCAATAGTAGTTTAATCCTTTATCTTCAGCATAAGTTGCTATTCCAGCAGATTCCTGGCCCCTATGCTGTAAAGCATATAGACAATAATAAACAAAAGAAGAAACATTCCGAGAATTATCTTCAGAATGAATTCCCACTATACCACACTTATCTTCAATCTCACCTTGCATTTGCAAACACCATATAATTATCAATTATAATTTTTCTTCATCATAGTATAAAATAATAATGTTTTCAATCCCAAAAGTTTTCAAAAGTGTTTGGTGAATCATAATCATCCATAGCCTCTGGAGGATTATTTTGAGTGTTTGAAGATAACTCTTTTTTTAATTCCTCTTTATTATCTTCAACAAAAATTAAAGCTGTTTTAATAATTTTTAACCATTCAATTGCCTGATTTCTAGATTGTGCTGCGATAAAACCCTGACCCACAAGAATATTTTCAGGTTTGAACTTGTTAGTAGCTATTACAATCTTTTTTTCATCAGCCAAATCCTGCCCAAATGTTTCGCTCCAGAGTTCATCCAATCGGTAAATCTCAAGAAAATCTTTGGTGTGGATGTCTTCAAATCTGTTTTTGAAATTGGAAAAGTCAGATTTCAGATTATTCATATCCTCACGCAAATCATTATTTTCCATGGAAAGAACTTCATTTTCCTTAATGAGCTGATTGTAATCATCAAGCAAATTGTTATAGTTATGGGTAATTTTCAATAGTTTGTTTTCCAAAGTATGAATATTAATCAAGTTTAAAGAATAAGAAAGAGTAGCTTTAATTATTGAATTTAAAATCTCTTTTTGAGCAAGCTCTGCATTAACTTCCTCACTTTCAAATAAAACATTATTATAGTCAAACAATCCAATATGATTAAAATCGGTTTTCAGGTCATTGAACAGCATGTTATAGCTATCGTCCTGACCATAACCGCCAATAAGAATAATATCTGCACCTTCAGCCACCTTTTTGGCAATCTCAAAGTCAGTAGTTGGAATTATGGACGAAACAACAATATTATAATCCTTTTCAAGATGAACATTGTCGACTGCCTTTGAAACCAGACCTGCTACATCCAGATTTGATACGATTATCCGCACATCAATCTTAGAGGCATAATTGCTGTTTTCCATAATATTACCCTTTTAGAAATTATTCACCTTTTGATGCCATTTCCATGCTGAAGACACTATGCATTCCAAATCATATTTAGGCTTCCAACCCAATTCATTTTCAATCTTTGAAGCATCTGCTATTAAAATGTCAGGATCTCCTTCACGGCGATCAGCTATTTCAACAGCAAAATCACGGCCAGTTACCTTTTTGCACATGTCTATTATTTCACGCACAGAATATCCTTGACCGTTTCCCAAATTAAAAATGTTGGATTCGTTTTTCTCACATAAGTATTCATAAGCTGCAATATGTGCACTTGCTAGGTCATTCACATGAATATAATCGCGAATACAGGTACCGTCAGGAGTATTGTAGTCAGTACCGAAAATTGATATGCTGTCCCTTTTACCTATGGCCGCATCCAAAACCAAAGGTATTAAATGTGTTTCAGGATCGTGCAATTCGCCGACTTCACAATCAAAATCGCATCCAGCAGCATTGAAATATCTTAATGAAACAAAGTTAAAGTCTCCTTTTTGAGCTTCACGTTCCAAAGCTTTTTCAGTAATCCATTTAGAATGACCATAAGGATTAATTGGCTTTAGTTCTTGGTCTTCTGTAATTGGAATCTTTTCAGGATTTCCATAAACTGCTGCGGTGGATGATAAAATGAACTTATCAACACCAAATTCCCTCATTATCTGTAAAAGGTTTAAAGTGTTTTTATAGTTATTTTTAAAATATTTTTGCGGGAGCTCTACGGATTCCGCTACAGAGGAAAATGCAGCGAAATGTATTACTCCATCAATATCATATTTTTCAAAAACTTCACGTAAATCTTTGCTTCCGAAATCACAGTCTTCAAAGTTTCCCCATTTTACGAAAGTTTCATAACCTTTACATAAGTTATCAACAACAACAGTTTCATATCCTGCCTGATTTAATGCTTTATTGGTGTGTGAACCAATATAACCTGCTCCGCCAGTAACTAAAATCACTGAAAACACCTTAGATGAATTTACCTAATTTCAATAAAGCTTTAGGAGATATTTTAATTAATTTTTTAACAATTTCAGTTGTTGAAATTTTCTCAAAGCTTTCATTTTCGAAAGCATGTGCAATGCTGTCTAATTCACTATCTGATAAAGTGAGTAAGTATTCTTGAACTTTTTTATATCTTTTAATTTCGTGGTCTAATTCTTCATGAGCCATTTCGTCATATTGTTTTAAGAATTTTTTAGAACAATCTTCCTTGATAGCTTCAGCTGCCACTTGACCAGCACACATTCCACCAGTCATACCGCTGATGATTCCTCCACCAGTTAATGGATTTACTTGACCTGCTGCATCCCCACAGACTAAAATATTGTCATCATAAAGCTTTTTGGTCATTCCACCAACTGGGTCTCCACCTACATTCAATTCAACAGCCTGAGCGTTTTGGGTGTATGGGCATTTAGCTATGAAATCGTCTAAATATTCAATAGCGGTTTTTTCAGCTTTGTGAGGTAAAATAGCTAAACCTACATTTGCTATGTCTTCACCTTTAGGGAAAATCCATACATATCCACCTGGAGCGCAGGATCCGAAGTAGAATTCGATGACTCCCGGTCTTTCAAATTCAACGTTACACATTTCGTATTGTACACCGGATTCCATTTCTTTTGCTTTTGCAGCCGGTTTAAGACCTGCCCATCTTGCAATATGTCCTTCCGGACCGTCAGCGGCAATCAATATTTTACATTTGTAAGTTTCTTGTTTACCCATGGATTCAGTTTCAACAATGTAACCATTGTCAATTTTATCAATGCCAGTTACTAATGTTTTGATTTTAATTTCAGCACCTGCTCTTGCTGCATCCATTGCCATGAATTTATCAAAAACTTTTCTTTCTAGAATGTAACCTGCTTCAGGCAATTGTACTTCATCTTTTGTTAACCAGACATCTGTTCCGTCAGGAGATTGTAATCTTACTCCTTCAATTTCCCGGGTTACAAAACGAGGACTAGGTTTGATACCTAACTTTTCAAGACCTTGAATTGAAACTCCTTCAGCACATCTTTTTGGTGCTCCAATTTCAGATTTTTTATCCATTAAAATTACTTTTGCTCCACCTAAAGCAGCATGTTTTGCTGCAGTTGAACCTGCTGGTCCTGCACCTACTACTATTACATCAGTTTCAATCATAAAATCATTCCTCTTTTTCTAAAGCATTGATTGGACAAGCTTTAATGCATGTGTCACAATCTTTACAGTCACCTTCGTCAAATACTAAAGCATACTCTCTTACTTGAATTAAATTTCTTGGGCAAACACCTGCGCATTCACCACAGAATGAACACCATTCTTTAACTATCATAATATCTCCTTTTTGAAAAACGAACTAAAAAGTTTAGTTATTTATAAATAATGTTTTTATAGTATTTAAAGATATGTTAAAAACAAGTAAATAGTTAATAAAAGAAAAAAAGAAAAAATAAATATATTAGTTTATCAGTAAAACAGGCACATCAGAATTCCTTAAAAGTCTTTCTGTTACGGAACCAATCTGATGGTCACTGACACTGTTTTCTTCAAATGAAACAAATCGTTCATTATCAGAGCCAAATCTATGAATCACAACCAAATCTGCGCCAGTTTGATTTATAATAAACTTCATGTCCCTTAATGCATCGGCAGTCAGTAAATGTTCAACAACCTCAACATCATGTTCAGCCGCTTTTTTAGTAATTTTAGCCAAAATTGCATCACCACTATCCTCTTCGGAATCATAGCTACTAAATGAAAACTCTTCCAAAACATGAACAGCAGCAATTTTGGATGAGAATTTCTCAGCTATTTCAATTGCTACATCAGCAGCCTTATATCCATATTCTGATCCATCAACAGGGACACAAATAACATCAAACATCTATTCATTCTCCTTCAAGTAACTTGCATGACAGAAATCAATGAAATTATTGACTATTTCATCCATATCTTCACTGTCATCAATTATCTTACCGTCATCCATGAATAAAGCTCTGTTTGACAGTTCCTTAATGAAGTCAGTGTTATGTGAAATCATTACGATTGTAATCTTATACTTTTTGGATATCTTTTTAAGGGAATTGGTAACTGTTCTTAATGTAACAGGGTCCAAATCTCCAAATGGTTCATCCAAAAGCAGGAATTCAGGTTTTGATACCAATATCAATGCAAGCATTACACGTACTTTCTGACCACCTGACAATTCGTAGGATTTTCTTTGCAAAATATCCAAATCCAAGTCAAGACTTTCAAAAATGTCAGCCACGGCTTCACGAGTAGCGGTTTCTGGGAATTTAGGAAATAGATCAGACAATATATCTGGTGAAAGACCGACTTGTTCCAAACGTGCCTTAGCTTCACTTTCCTGCAAATCAGTGAGCAAATAAAGTGAATCAAGTAATTCATCACCAAGACCTAATCTTTCTGCCCTTTGACGAGCTTCCTTAACAATATCCTGATTTTTATATCCTAAACGTGTCGCCAATTGGTCAAGCACGGTAGCATAGTGAGATAAAGCGAATTCCTGATGCATGAATCCTAATTTTGAACGGATTTTCATACGTCCAATTCCTGCAATAGCTATGTCATGCCATTCATTATCAACCTGATATAAAACATCTCCTTCATCTGAATCATCAAGTCCGGCCAACATACGTAGCAAAACAGTCTTTCCAGCACCACTAGGACCTATTAAACTCAATATATTTTCCTTTTGAACTTTAAAATTAATATCTTCAATTTGAAGTACTTCCCCACCTGTCAATAGGTAGAATCTTTTATAGATGTCCTTGACGTCAATTACATCCTCATCTGTGGAAATATTCTCAATGTCAACAATAGGATCCATTCCACTCATGAACTCTTCAGTAATCTCATCGGGAGTTCCCTCTTTTTTAATTTCACCATCTTCCATCAATATTACTCTATCAGCCAGATATTTTTGGACTTCAGGCAAATGTGAAACTACAACAACAGTAATATTTAATTCATTATTGATATTTTTCACTGCATCAAGAATTTCTTGTTTTGTTTTAGGGCATGCCATGGTTGCAGGTTCATCTAAAAGTAAAGCCTTTGGCTGTTTTGCAAGTTGACGAGCAATGATTAACCTCTGCTTTTCTCCACCACTTAAAACAGATGCATAATGGTCTTTTTTATCTGTAAGGGAAACCAATTCCAATATTTTGTCTGCCTCATCGCCGAATTCACTTTCAGCAATTCCAAAATCAGTGCTTCCCTCATCATGATATTTACGGGAATACAATTTTCTCAAGACATTTTGGCGTACTGTTTCAGGCCATAACCCAAAAGACCTTTGAAGATGAATGGCTGTTACTTTCTTAAGATTATTATAATAAAATTGAGATGATTTTTCATTTACACTTACATCAGCTACGGTAATAGAACCTTGATCAATATGTTCAACTCCTCTTAATGCTCTTAAAAGTGTAGTTTTACCGGAACCGCTTTTACCCATGATTCCTAGAATTTCTCCTTCATTTACTTCAAAACTTACATTTTTAAGACCAACTACGGAATTACCATCATCTAATTCATATGATTTACTTACATTTTCTACTTTAATCATAGTTATGCCCCATTATATTATACAAATTTATATTAATGAAACTATTTAAAAATATTTATTAGTGATTTAAATGAGTTGTGAAAATAAAATTCAAGAATATATTAGCAGTTTGGAAAATGACAAATTAATAATTGAAACACATTTTGCAAACATAGAAAAAATAACTAGGGAAAATAAAAAATTAGAAAGAGAACAATTAATTGGACTACTATCTAACTTCAACACCTTAAATATACAATACGATCAATTATGCAATGATTTAATTACATTTATGAAAATATTCAAACCAGAAACTGAAGAAATCAGACTTTACAAGACTGATGAGCTCATTGAATTATTGAATCAGAAAGCTAATGAAGTTGAAAATTAACTTTGATATGAAATTGTGACCTGATTTGAAGAGCCACTAGTTGTATTTTCACCTACTACCTCACCATTCCTTAAAAGTTGAACTGATAATGGTTCTGATGCGCCATCTGATTTTTGAACACTGACAGAAACTTTATCCCATGAAGAGCAGTCTAGTGAAAATGACATAGGTCCATGACCAGATTTTTCAACAGGATAATTAGCATCACCAGATTTTGAGTACCAATCACCAGAGTAATTAACTTTTACAGAATAAGGATGAGTAGAACCTTCCTGAACATTACTGTCTGCAGTAACAACATTCAAGGATTCTTCATGACTTGGTTGAGAAACATTATAAATAAATGAAAATAATAAAAGTGCAACAACGATTATCCCAACAATGAGAAGTATTTTTTTTGCTGTTCCCATTTTCCACCCACCTTTTTTTTGACCGGTAGGTGAACCAGATAATATATAGGAACAATTCACACAATATGTGGCTGATGAGAGATTATCATACCCACATCTTGGACATTTTACCATAATATAAACCTATTAATAATTCTATAAAAATTATTATTAAAATTACTTATATTTAAATTTAATTAAAAATAGGCACTTTTTTCGTAATTTAATGGTAATAATCAAAAACATTTTGAGCGGAATTTTTGCTCATGCCATCAACATTCTGCAGCTCCTCCAGACTGGCATTCCTAATATTTTCAATTGATCCAAATTCCTTTAAAAGATTAATTTTTCGCTTCTTTCCTATTCCTTTTATATCATCAAGACTAGATTGACTTATATTTTTACTTCTAAGCTTTCTATGATAAGTAATAGCGAAACGGTGAGATTCATCACGAACCTGCTGAAGCAAATGAAGCGCACGATTATTCTTTGGAATGATTATTGGTCTGCTGGTGTTTGGAAGATAAATCTCTTCAAATTCCTTTGCAAGACCTATGATTGGAATATGGGTTAAATTCAACTCCTCTAAAACGCCACAGGCCATACCTAACTGGCCTTTTCCCCCATCAATAACTATCAAATCAGGTTCTGGATCGCTTTCAATCAATTTAAGGCGACGTGTCAGCAATTCCTTCATCATTGCAAAATCGTTAGGTCCTGGAGTTTCCATTCTAAATTGCTTGTACATCTTTTTATTTGGTTTTGCATCCTTGAATGATACCTTTGAGCCTACTGCAAATTTTCCAGAAATATTACTTATATCATAACCTTCAATGACACGAGGAATCTTTTCAAGCTTCAAATATTTCTTAAGCTCAATCAAAGAGTTTTCAAGCTTTTTCTTTTGATGAATAATAATTTCAGCATTTTTCTCCGCCATTTTAACAAGCCTTAATTTTACTCCTTTTTGAGGCACTTTAATATAGACTTTATTTCCCCTTAAATCTGCCAGCCATTCCTCAAGAAGTTCTGCATCATCAATTTCTTCAGGCAGAAGAATTTGCTTTGGAACATGCCTATTATAACCATAATACTGTTGGATGAAAGCTGACAATATCTCAGATGTTGAATCATATTCACTACCACTCATTAAAAAGTCATCACGCCCAGTAATCTTACCGTTTCTAACAGGCATAATAATAACGACAATATTGTTTTCACCCTGTGCAGTAGCTATTACATCCTGATCCAAATCATCATCTACCAAATCAACAAACTGTTTTTCCATAATTTCTTCTATGGAATTGATTTGGTCTCTTAAAACAGCTGCCTTTTCATATTCCTCATTCAATGCAGCTTCAGTCATTTCCTTTTTGAGATTCTTCACAATAGTTGAATATTTGCCCTGAAAAAACAAATCAATCTTATTAATAATTTCTGCATATTCTTCCTGCGTTATTCTTCCATCACACGGTGCATAGCACAAATCAATCTGAGCATTGAGACAAGGACCATTCATATTGCGGCAAGTCCTGATTTTAAATAGTGACTTTAAAAACTTAACAGTTCTTTTAACAGACCCTACATCAGTAAATGGACCATAATAAACACCATTTTTAGTGATATTTCTAGTAATGACTAAACGGGGAAACTTTTCATCGGTAATTTTAACATAAGGATATCTTTTGTCATCTTTCAGTTGAACATTATATCGAGGATGGTGCTTTTTAATTAGATTAGCCTCTAAAATCAAAGCCTCTTTTTCAGAATTAGTTAAAATATATTCCAAACTGTCAAAATGACTCATCAATATTTGAGTTTTAGGCCTATCCAATTTCTCCCTAAAATATGAACGTACCCGATTTAAAAGGTTTTTGGCCTTACCTATGTAGATTATTTCCCCTTCGGCGTTTCTCATAATATAAACGCCTGGCTTTTTAGGTAAATTTTCAGGAGATTTAATTTTTGAAGACATGACCAATACCTAATTAAGTTCCACAATATCATTAGTTAATTTGACAGTACTGTCAGCTATCATTGAATCCAGAACACTTTTGATTTTAACAGAGGTTTTGCGGGAAGTAGATTTGAATCCGAAGTTACGTGAAACCTCTCTGGTTAAGCTTGCAGTAGTTACATTCTGTTTATGTGACAATATAGTTTCTATATTTTTTGCAATTTCCTCATCGGAAATTAAATCTATCTTAGGCTTAACCCGTCTTCTTATTACAACATCATTGCTTGAAGCATCATATAAGAAATTGCCAATTTTAATAATATTTCCAGAGCTTTCAGATTCTTTAATAGCTTTTAAAACTTGCTTTTTCATTTTTGAGCCAGCCCTTTTAATGTGACAACTGTCTTTTACCCTTTTTATTACTTCATTCACATGAATTGGTCCTTCAACCTTAATAATCTGATTAATTGAATTGGAAACATTTTCAATAGGCTGATTGAATAAGTCATCTTGTGAATTTAAACCAAAATCACTTGCAAATTTATATTCAACAATTTCATCTTCAATATTTCCTCTTTTAGGAAGTTTATTATCATCAAAGGCTTTTAAAGTATTATTGCTTTTGAATCTCTCCTTTTCAATTTCCTTATAGTCCTCATCAGCTATTTGAATAATATCTTCCAGGGCCTGGTCTTTTTTAACTTCGCGTCTTTCTTCTTCATGAATTGTTACAATTGAATTATCATCACTAGCCAATTCTTTTTTGAGCTTTTCCATCTGGAGTTCTCTTTCATATCTTAACTCCTCTTTTTCAGCGAAAGTCAATCCTTCCTCTTGAGGAACATACTCTTCACCATCATAATCCTGAATTGGAGTGATATAATCATTCGGATTATATTCCTCTGTCCTATCCACTACAGAAACATATCCCACTTGAGTTGGATTTTCAATCTCGTTTAGAGATTTGTGAATATATTTAATGTCTCTAATTCCACTTTTAATGGATTCTTTTACAGATTTGTTCTTATTCCTGTCCCCATCATAATATAAATTATTCTTTCTTAACGGACTGTTAACATCATTTATACCTTTATAATATGTAACTCCATCAGGAGATGTAGATGCAGGTTTAACATTTTGAGTGAATTCGTCATCGATTTCATCATATTCAATATCTTGTTTGTTATTTTGATAGTTATCATCAAACTTTTGAGTATTTTGCTCGTGTTTATTATTTAATGCATCAGAAATTACATCATCAAAAGCCTTATTTACAATAGCAGAAGCTAGATTGGAAATATCATCTTCCCCAAGAGTACCTTCAGGATTATTATCAAAAGCCTCATCGATTATATGGCTAAACTCCTCTTCTTCAATAGTCCTTTTTCTTTCCATATCATACACACCATCAATATTCTTATTAAATGTTACCTTTTTATTGTTAAATTCTTCTTTTCTAGAAGAAACCTCATCATTATCATTTACTTCGCCAATATCTCCAGATATTATTTCAACTTCAACGACATCATCATCTTTAGGAGCAGGCCTATGTTCGATAATATCTTCATCAATGACCTCACCATGAACAGTTTCAACCTCTTCTTTTGTTAAACTAATTCGTGAAGTGCCTCTTAAAGCATCAGAAAACTTAGAGTGATTTATTCCATCAGGATTTTTAGGCTTACGGTCACCAAATAAAATATTTTTTAAAGGATTGACTTCAACAACAGGAGGTTCATCATCAGCATAATCAATAGTACTTTCCTCATCATTGCTGTGATCTACATAGATATAATCATCATCAGACCCCAAATCAACCTTACCATCATCCGATTCAACACTATCTTCAGAATCAGAATCAACATCATTCTTATCTGTTTTTAAATCTTGATTTGAGTCATTGCTGTGATCTACATAAATATAATCATCATCAGAACCTAAATCAACATTATCTCCATCCGATTCAACACTTACATCATTCGTATCAGATTCCAAATCATGATTTGAATCATCACTAGAACCCAAATCATCATCATTTAAGTAACTATTTTTAGACTCTGAATTGTCATGTTTAATGTCAGAAGTTGAGTCAATCACATCATCAAATTCTTTATTATTGTCAAAATCAACAACAGTTTCCTTTAAATCAGGACTATTCTCTTCAACATCATATATATCATCAATATTTATACTACTTGTTGTTGAAGAGAAATTGACTTTATGTTTTTCTGAAGTCTTTTCAACAACAGGTGCCGGTTCTTCTTCAATAGGTTCAGGAATAACATCCTCAGACTTATCATCAACAACAGACACAGATTCATCTTCAACAACATCATTTACAACAGGTTCCGGTTCTTCCTCAATAGGTTCAGGAATAACATCCTCAGACTTATCATCAACAACAGACACAGATTCATCTTCAACAACATCATTTACAACAGGTTCCGGTTCATCAGCATCATCACCAATATCTTCATCAAAGACATCCTCATCTAACTCATCATTACTATGGTCGACATAAATAAAATCGCCATCCTCAATTTTATCCTTAATTATATCAGTTAACTCTTCTTCTGTTTTATCTTCATCTTCATTAAATAATGAAAATTTATTTTTAATTGAAGATAGAATTCCTCCACCAGATGATTTAGAAATAGTTGAACCAAATTTAACTTTTGAAGAATCTGAATCATCATCTATTTCTTCTTGGACTTCTTCTTCGTTTTCTTCGGCTTTATATTGAACATCTTCGCTATTGTCTTTATCACTTGTAAATGTAACTTCATCTTCCTCACCATCGTCCAAAGGATTATCAGAATCATTGACTAACTCATCATCTTCAGACAATTCTTCTATAATTTCATCAAGGTCATCTTCCTCAAAGTCATCATGATTGTCTGCACTTTCAAAAGGAATATTCTCTTCATCAATACCCAAAGTATAATCATCATTCAGGTCAACTGATTCTTCCACAGCAATATTTTCAGAAGAAACATCTTCTTCAGAAATATCAGCATCCCCAGATTCACTAACACTTTCAGAAGAAACCTCAGAATCTATGACAGAAACATCTTCTTCAGAAATATCATCATCAAATCCGACAATATCTTCAGAAGAATCATCCAAATCAACACTTAAGATATCATCCTCAGAAATATCATCATCCAATTCTTCAACATTCTCAAAAGAAGTGTCTGAAACAACATCTTCATTTATATTTTCAGACTCATCAGAGATTATAGGTTCTTCACCATCACTTGTTTCAACAAATTCATTGTTAGAATCGTTATCATCTGAATTATCAATAACCGTTGCTTTCGCATCTTCAGATGAAATATCTTCTTTTTCATCTTCAAAAATGAAATCATCAAATGCACTAGAGTCTTCACTTACACTGACAAATTCATTAGGTGCACCTGCATTACCAGTATTTTCTTCATTAATGCTTACAAACTCACTAGGAGATTCTTTAATGTCAATTTCATTAGTTTCCTGTTTGGCTTGAACGAATTCACTTGGAGACTCTTGTGTGAATTCTATATCATCTTCATAATCATCAATTTCATCCGGACTTACAAAAATAATGTCATCATCGAAATCCAATTCACCATTTGGAGGTATTACTTCCACATCATCCCCAAGCATTGCAGCTTTTGCTTCGGCCTCTTTTTTTCTTTGCTCTTCGAGTTCCTTTTCACGTTTTTTTCTTAATTCTTCAGCTTTCTTTTCAGCTTCAATTCTACGTTTTTCCTCTTTTTCACGAGCAATTCTTTGTTCTTCACGAGTTTCTTTAATTGATTTTTCAATGAATTCCAATAATTTTTTACGTCCCAAATCACGGTTCCTATACCAATCTGTGGACCATAAATGGTAAAGTTTCCATCCTAATCCTTCCAAAACCTGTTCACGGAGCCTATCACGGTCACGTGCAACTTTACTGGATGCATACATTTTTCCATCAGTCGTTATTCCCAGGATATATTTTCCAGGGTTTTCTTCATCAACAATAGCCAAATCAACTCTAAAACCTGCACATCCAATTTGCTTATCCACTTGGTATCCATTCTCTTCAAGGAAACTGGCTATTGCATCTTCAAATGGAGCAGCTGTATGTTCATCGGCAGTATGGGCACCCATCGTTAAGTTTTCTGCATATTCCAAAAATTCCCTTAATGCCCTTACACCATGTGGCGGATTGGCAGTTAATTTCATGCTGGATGCTTTGAAATTTGAAAATACAACACATTTTTGTCTTGCACGTGTAATCAATACGTTAAGTCTTCTTTCACCACCGTCCTGATTTAAAGGACCGAAGTTAAGTGACATTTTACGTTCATTATCAAAACCATAACCTACACTTATTAGAATAACATCCCTTTCATCTCCCTGAATTGTTTCAAGGTTTTTAACGAAGAATCTTTCATCCTTGTTTTCAGAGAATAACGGTTCGAATTCTGGTCTTTCACGACGTTTTTCCTCTAGCTTTTCCAAAATTGCATTTTTTTGTGCAACAGAGAATGTTCCTACACCTAAACTTTTTGTATCACCATATCTATCGAAATGGTCAAATATTGCTTCAACAACATCCTCTGCCTCTTTTGGATTTGCAGATGATGACCCTCTGTCATATGCAGTATTCGGATTATAATGGAATTTCAATCCCAATTCAGAGTCGTTGTGTGAAGGTGAAGGATAGACTAATAATTCATTATCATAAAATTCCTTATTGGATACATTGATTAATGACTCATGGCGGCTTCTGTAGTGCCATTTAAGCATTTTAACTGGGAATGACAACTTACATAAATGCAAGATACTTTCCATATCCAGTGACGTTGCCTCTTCCTCATCACTTTCTCCACTTGCCATCTGGTCAAAGAAGGATGTTGGAGGTAATTGTTGGGTATCTCCCATTACAACTGCGGTTTTTCCTCTCATGAATGCGCCTAATGCATCTTCAGGTTTAACTTGACTTGCTTCATCAAAAATAACTACGTCAAATTGCAATTCCTCATTGGTAGGATCCAAGTATTGTGCTACAGACAATGGAGACATCATGAAACATGGCTTAATCTGCTTAATCATTCCGCCAGCTTTTTCCAGTAATTTTCTAACAGGCAGGTGTCCGCTTTTTCTTGTAAATTCTCCAGCCAATACCTTAGCCTGAGGATTTTCTGTAGCTCCAAAAATCTGTGGAATATTCTTGTTTAGCTTATGGAATATTCTTTTACGATTCAAAACAAGGATTTTTTTATCCAAATCCTTGAATTCCCTTATTCTGTTTTCATGCAGTTCGCCTATGAATGTTGCCAATTCATGATTTTCAACAAATAATATATTTAAAAGAGAATCTGCAAAGTTTCCTTCAACCAGAGATTTTACATCATCCTTTTTAATGTTTCTTTTTTCAATTGAATCAACAAATAACTCTGCAGTTGTTCCTTTTAGGGAATTTTTAGTATTTAGATATTGTGACCATAAATGAAGACTTGATAACTGTCCTCTCCAGTTGTACAATTGTGACTGCCAATCTTCAAATGCTACATCATTAGCTCCTTTTTTAAATATTAACTTGCTTCTCGGATTTAACTTAGCTTTCAATTTATCCAAATCTTTACTGAACTCGTTTCCAGAGTCAATATAGTCAACCAAATCCCTTTCAGGATTGATATCAAATAAATCCTTAGACAATATGTCAATGGTATTCTGTGAAAAGATTCCCTCTTTTGTAAGGACAGTAAACTGATTCATCCATTGGGCAATAGCTTTCAAATCATTTACATCAGCATTCAAATGCCAATAGTCACCATAATATCTTTTAGCCAATGCTTCATTAGCTTCCAAATTCTTTTTAAGCTGAATTGCAATTTTTGCCTGATTCAAGTCATTAATGATTGTTGGAATATCATCAGGAACAGGAACGTTATAATACATTTCAACCAGTTCCACATGCTGTTTGCCTTTAAAGAAACGCAATTTCTTATGGGACAATTCATTCAACTGGTAAATCAATGCATCTATATTGGTATGATATATTCCTGGGTTGAACTTGTCCAAAATGCCTGCAACTTTTTGATACTTGGCCAATTCCTGAATTATCAGATAAGCGTCATCATTATTCTTATCCCATGCTCCTGACTTTAAAATCTTAGCGTCAATCAACTCTGAATTTTGAGATTTGATGATGTCAAATGCTGAAAGGGATTTATTAAATTCATTTAATGTATTAGGCTTTTTAATGCCATAAATATCATAAACCCTTCCTCTTTCAATTAAAAATGCATCAAGAGAAGTTAATGTATCATTAATCAACATTTCTATTTCCCTTAAATCCGCAGGAAGCAGACTCTTCGGTGCACATTTACTCCAAGGATTTTCCTTTGATATTGTCTGATACAATTCAGCTACACTTTCCAATGATAAAATGATGTCATCCAAATCCTTAATTGAAATGGATTCCGGACTATTGAACCTCACCAATGGCATTATGCTTTGCTTACGTGAAAAATGGTCATCTGCAGCCTCTTTCATACCATACAATTGAAATGCTGATAAGTTCACTGCAAAGACAGGTCTGTGAATAACGCTTGCATAATCGTCCAATTGCCTTTTTAGGGTTTCCAGTTTTCTGATAGTCTGATCAATATTTAAAGTGTCAACCGCACGGACAGTAGTTGACTTCTGCAAATCCTTTAAGAATTTCTTACGTCTGGTTTTATGTGAATGCAATTCCAAAACAAACTTACCTAAACCCACACCAGTCAATCTGTCCTTTACAACATCCAATGCTGCCATTTTCTCAGATACAAATAAAACTGACTTGCCTTCAGCAAGCAACTCAGCAATCAAATTAACAATTGTTTGGGATTTACCAGTACCAGGTGGTCCTTCCACAACAAGGTTTCTTCCTGCCTTGACATCCTGTATTGCTGCAATCTGTGATGAATCTGCATCCAAAACCTGATACATGGTCTGATATTCAAGCTGCGAATCGATATCTTCCTCATTGAATGCTTCAACATCGTTTTTAGCGGGATTAAAAATAGCCTGTATCAATTCATTTTTAGTTAAATCCACATTTTCAGCCCAGCTGTCAGGATTCAAGTCATTATACATTACAAATTTTGTAAAGCTAAAAAAACCTAATGCAATATTATTATTGACTTTCCAATCATCCATCCTGCTTACAGCACGCTTTACTTTGGCAATATAATGGTCAACGACTTCACCATACTTTTTAAATTCAAAATCAGGAAGCTCTATTCCTCCTTCAAGAAGTTTTGCCTTAAGTGAAATGTTAGTTTGAATATCCTCTCCGGTCCATGCCAAATTAAATGATTCACCGACCTTTTTCCTTTCCATTGAAACCGGAATCAAAACCAATGGCGCCTGGTTTACTTGCTTTGGCTTGGACTTATCCACCCATTCCAAAAATCCTACTGCCAAATAAAGGATATTGTAACCCTGTTCCTGCAGCATTGTTTTAGCTTGGTTATTGATATAATATAATCTTTTTTGGAGTTCATTAGGAGTCAAATCAGTAGCCAATTTCTTATTTCCTTCAGAAAACTTTGAAAAGTCAAACGGAATATGATCCCATACTGAAGACTTTTCCTCTTTTTTATCTTTCTTATTGGCTACAAAATACATCTTGTTTTCTTGCAAAACCAATGTTTGATATACGTTAATTGGAGTTTGATTTTTAATAGATACAGTTTTTGCTCTGGATTTAAAATTAAGAAGTTGATTTCTTAAGGTTAAATCCAATAACTCCTTACGTAAGTTTTCAAACTCTTTTTCAATTATATTAGTGGACGAATTGGATAACATGATGATCATTTATTATTTAAAAAAATTCTTAAAATCATATATAATTATTAACACCGTTGTTAATAAAGTTTTCTTATAATTAAATATCGCTTTTATAAGGCCCTGAAAAGCCAAGTTTATCACTAGCAATCTTTGATGCGAAATTGGCGGATTTTAAAACGGAATTTGTGGTTAATTTTTTTGAGATATATGCTGCCATATATGTATCTCCACAGCCTGTTGAATCGAGGATGTCATCACACTTGACCGCATTAATCTTGTATTCATTATCTTTAAAAACAACTCGAGATCCATGACTTCCATTAGTTATGACAACTTCATCTACATCAATATTGTTTCGAAGGATAGTTTTTTCTGATTCGTCCATAAAAATCACATCTACATCAGATAATATGACATATAAATCATCAAAGTCTTCTAATTTAATAGTGTGATTTCCATTTACTTCATCACCAGGAACTCTTAAAAAACCTTGAATTGACATGAATATGGGAACATTGAATCCTGCCAAATATTCAACAGTCACTTTGGGAAAATCATAACGGTTTAACGGATTCAAAATAAATGCATCAATACTTTCCGGCAAAATATCTTCCAAATCATTTTTGGTGATTGGGATATTGGCAAAATTAGTTGATTGAATGCGCACATCCCTATTTGAAATATCAGGATATTCATTGATAAAATAGTGGGTGTCAGCTTTTTTAATTAATTCAACCTTATCCGAATTTGGAAAATCATTGATTAACTCATCATCCCCGCAGTTAGTTATGATTAGATAATCATTGAAAAATTCTTCAAAAACAAAGGATTGAAAATAGCAAGCCCCACCTGTTTTTGATTGCTTATTCTCTCCAGAGATTATTAGGTCATTAGTAACAGGACCTATAGAAACTAGCGTCATGATTTTATAAAACCGTTAAATTTATCATAATATTTCAATCGTAATATCAACAACATGATACTTGATTGAGACATCATATATTTCTTTTTTAATATTTTCAATATCCTTTTTAAAGTCCACATCAACCTTAACCGTCATTACTGAATCAATTCCATCAAGTGACCAGATATGAACATCATCAAGAGAATTCACACCATCAATAGCAAGAATCTGATGCTTGAATTCATCCACATCAAAGTTGTCTGGAGTCTTTTGAAGCAAAACTTCAAGAGATTTATATAGATTACGTCCAAGATTGAATATAAGCCATATCGCAATTCCAATTGAAACGAATGGATCCAAATATGGAGCACCATCCCAGAATATTAAAACAACACTTAATATCAATATTGCTACCCATTCAAATACATCACCTAACTGATGAAACAAAATAGCCTTTTCATTAAATGTTTCACCTTTATGAAGCCTATAAACAGATATTGATTTGAATATGATTCCAATAATAGCTATGACAAGCATGCCTTCTGCATCGACTCCTTCAGGAGCAAATAACCTTGGAATAGCTTCAGACAATATAACAAATGCCATTATTATGACAAAAACAGATATTATAACAGCGCCTAAAATGGAAAATCTTTGATATCCATATGAATAATTATGGGTTGAATCCTTTTGGGATACACGTTCCAAAGCCCATGCCAAGGCAATTGAAATGGTATCTGCAAAATCATGAATGCAATCTGCAAGTATTGCCATACTGTTTGTTGCAAGACCTCCAGTAATGACAATAATATTGAAAGCCAAATTCATAAAAAATACAAATGCTAAATTTTCACCAGCTTTTTTGTGATGACTGTGGGTATCAATTCTCATAATTTAATTATTTGATGATAATATAATAAAAAAGTTATCTAAAAACAAAGAATTAAAAAAATAATATGATAAACAACAAATATTTATATAATTTAAAGATTAAAAGAATATTAGTGATATAAAATGGCAGTTATAGGAACAACAATATTTTCACATATACTACCTGTACTTTTTGGATTTTTCGGATTATTACTCATAATATCCGGCATATTGGACGAAAACAATCCAAAATTAGGATTAGGCATAGTACTTTTTGCTGTAGGTTGTGCTTTCCCATATGTTGTATTGAATGCACTTATTTAGATTATTGTAATTTCACCTGAATGTAGGCTAGTTCCTACCAATACTTTTTTTATTCCCAATTTTTCAAGCTCTTCAATTGAGTCCTTATTCAATCCACCCGCAATTATTAGCTTATCTTTCATTTCTTCAAACTCATCCAGAAGCTCTTTGTTATATCCGTGATTTGTTCCCACACCACTGATATCCAAAAGAATAATTTCTGCAGGATCAAGTTCGATTAATATTTTTTTGAACTCATTAAATGATAAATCAAGTTTTTTGCAGTATAATTCATTGTCCTTTACATCAACACTGATTACAATTCTTTCCTTTGGGAACTTTTCAAAGATATTGTACAGTTCATTGATATCCTCAAGAGTTTCTGTTGGAACAATTATTTTAAAGGCATAATCTAAAAAAAATGAAAATGCTTCGACATTTTTTACTCCTGCATCAAGCATTACTGGAATTATAGTGTTGACCATTTTTATCTCATTGACATTATGGCCGTTGCTTTCAATCAAATCCAAATCTGCAATGTATAATTCATCAGCACCATTCAATTTTAGACCCTGTGCAATTTCAACAGGACTGGATGATGGAGCAAATACCGTTTGCAATGGTTGATATGTATCCCTTAGACCTGATTTGCCACTTACAGCCTGACCATCTTTTAAATCTAAAACAGGTATTTTTTTAATCATAATAACATCTCAGTTATAGATTTAATTTAATGAGTATTTAAAATTTTGAGTCTGTAAAATTTTATAGGCTTATTTAATTTTTATATGTTTTTGCGTCCAGTTTTGCATTTGGAAGTCTAA
>SUTF01000006.1:53904-190585 GCA_015063005.1 Methanobrevibacter millerae | reverse complement strand
ACTAAAACAAAATGTTTAGTTTTACTTAATGGTCTGCATTCTGCAACTTTTACAGAATCACCAACATTCACATCTAAGCAGTCAGGTTTGTGAACGTTGATTTTAGATTTTCTTTTTTCATATCTTTCATATTTTCTAATGAATTTATAGTAACTACGTTCGACACTAATAGTCCTTTCTGCTTTGTTACTTACAACAACGCCTTCGAGAACTTGACCTCTTACAGGTAAAGTACCGTGGAAAGGGCAGTTAGGATCATCACATGTAGTTTCTGGTTCTTGAACATTAAGCCCAACCATATTATCACCATTTAAATTTTTTTAAACCTTTTTTTTATTCTATCTTCAGGACGAATGGACAAAATATCACCAATCACTTCGACCTTTTCACCAGATGGAATTTCGAAAGTGAAAATTGAACCTTTTTTGGGAATTAATTTTTCCTGACCCTCAGATTCAATTTTAAAGGTATTTTTTGTCTCATCAATAACCGTTCCATATAAATTAAGAGATTTATCCGTTTTACTTTTAACATCAACATTTAATCCGATGAATTCATGATGCACCAAATTATTTGCAGTAATCATATTCCCAAATCTCTTAACTAAAACATTTATAATAAATCATGCAGAAAAATTATAAAATTATTGAATTTATCGAAGGATTTTATCTCCTCTTTTTATTATTTTTCTTAGATTCACGAATTTCAATTGTATCTGAAGAGAAACCCATTTCAGACAAAACTTCTTTGACCTTTACCTTATGATCACCTTGAAGTTCTATTTGGCTGTTTTTAGCAGTTCCTCCACAAGCACATTTTGCTTTAAGAGTTTTAGTAAGCTCTTTGATATCAATATCATGTTCATCGATACCTTCGATAATAGTCATGAGTTTTCCAAATCTTCTTCTAACTGTAAAAACCTTTACAGCTTGAACTTCACGTGCAATTTCTTCACAAACACAAAGTTCCTCAGGAAGCCCACATACATCACAGATTTTTGACATTTAATTCTCCTTCTGTTTTTCATTCAATATTGTAAGAACACGAGCAATTGTTCTTTTTAATTCTCTAATTTTTCCAGGATTTTCAACAACCCCGGCAGCTGCACTTTTAGAAACATTTTTGGATAATTCAGTTCTGAGTTCAACTAATTTTTCTTGAATCTCATCAACTTCCATGTCCCAAATTTCTTTACTTCTTAAAATCGCCATTGTTCCAACTCTTTTAAGATAATTAAATTTAGTATTTAACTATCGTCTTCTTCTACCTTTTCAGTAGCTTCTTCTTCAACAACTTCTTCTAATTCCTCTAAATCTTCGATTTCCTCGATGACTTCTTCTTCGATGACTTCTTCGGTTTCAACATCGATTTCTTCTTCAATAACTTCACCGTCATCTTCTTCAATTATCATTTTTGGAGGAAGGATTTCTACGGAATCAGGTAATACAGTTTCTGGAGGCATAATTCTTACATAAATACCTAATACACCAGGTTTTAATTGGACTGTTGCGAAACCTTCTTCAACTAATCTGATTGAAGGTTCACCACATTTTTTAATGTATCCTTCGACGAATTTAGCAACAGCAGATCTTGAACCTCTGATTTTACCAGAAATAGTTACTTCTACACCTTGAGCTCCAGCTCCCATAATTCTACGGATAGTGGAATAAGCAACTCTTCTGAAGTGCATACCTCTTTGTAACATGTTAGCTATTTTATAAGCCATGATTTTAGGGTTAAGTTCAGGAACAGAAACTTCTTTAACTTCAATTTGAGGATTGTCTAATCCAAATTCGTTTTTAAGAGTGTTAGTAATGGATCTGACGTTTTTTCCACCTCTACCAATTACCATACCAGGTCTTTCTGCATATACAATAACCATGGTACCTAAAGGTGTGATTTGAACATCCATACCACCGTATCCTGCTCTTTCAAGTTCTTTTTCTAAATATTCGTCAATTCTGGTTCTTCTAAGGCCCTCTGTGACAAAATCTTTTTCTATCATTAGTTAGCCTCCTGTAAAACTATTTGAATGTGAGTTGTAGGTGTATTGAACGGAGTCATTCTACCGAATGCTCTTGGGATGTATCCTCTGATAACAATACCTCTGTGGCTTGAAATATGTTCAATGAATAATTTTTCAGTGTCCATACCTTTGTATTCAGCATTAGCTTCAGCATTTTCTAAAACTTTTAATATTTGTTCTGCTGCTTTTACAGGGTATCTACCACTTGCCCATCCTTCTTGTCCTTTTCTGTGACCAACACCTCTGTTGTGTCTTTTGAAAGGAACAGATTTTTTCATTTCAATAACATCTTCTAAATAAGTTTTAGCTTTAGCTACTTCCATTCCTCTTATTGCGTTACAAATCTCAACACTGTGTTTTGGGGAAATCTTGAGAGATTTTGCCATAGCACGTGCAGTTTTTGCTTCGTCAACTTCTTTATTATAAGCATATCCATTTTTAGCCATGATCTAATCTCCTTATTTAAGTGGTACAAACATAGATGATCTTGTAGCTCCCATACCAGGGTCCCCATGTTGAACTCTTTGTCTGGTTGGTGCATATTCACCAAAGTAATGACCAAGCATTTCTGGAGTAATTTTAACTTCAACAAAATTATGACCATCGTAAATACCGAAAGTGGTTCCAACCATTTCAGGTATAACAATCATATCTCTACAATGGGTCCTTACAACAACAGGACGACCATCTTTAGTTCCTTCTTTATTCAATTTTCTCATTTTATCCAAAACTTTTTGTTGTCTTGGTAAGAATCCTCTTTTTAAAGATCTTCTTTGTCTTGCAGGATATAATTTCATTACTTCCTCTAAAGACATTTCTTGTAATTCTTCAAGAGTATAACCTTTATATTTAAATACTTTTCTTGCCAATGAAACACCCTCTATCTATCTTTTTAATCCAGTTCTTCTAGCTGCAATTGAACCAACTTTTCTTCCTGGTGGTGCATGTCTTGAAATAGTAGTAGGACGACCAGGATGTTGTCTGTTACCTCCCCCGTGAGGGTGATCTACTGCGTTCATTGCTACTCCTCTAACAGTCATACATTTCTTACCTTTAGCTTTAAGGGCGTGCCATCTTTTACCCGCTTTGAGGTATGGTTTATCTTTTCTACCTCCACCAGCTACAACACCGATACTTGCACGACAATTAGGGTTTAAATATTTTAATTCACCTGATGGTAATTCAACAACAGTTTGATTAGCATCGTGAGTAATTAAAGAAGCATAAGTTCCAGAAGATCTTACGAAACGACCACCGTCTCCAGGAGTATTTTCAATATCGTAAATTGGAGTACCTTCAGGAATCTCAGCTAACGGTAATGTGTTACCGAATTTGATAGGTGCTGAAATACCGCATTCAATTTCATCATCTACTTGAATGCTTTCAGGTGCTAAGATGTATTTCTTTTCTCCATTTTCGAATTTTACTTCTGCAATAGGAGCGGTTCTTGCTGGGTCATGTACAATGTCAATGACTTTACCTTTAATACTACCTTCTTTTTCTAATGCATCGAAAGATCTGTATCTAATTTTATCTTTAAAACGATGAGAAGCAACACGATGAGTAGGAGTTCCTTTACCTCTTCTTTGATGTATTAATCGTTTTCCCATTCAAATTCCTCCTTAGAATACTCCTATTCTGACAGCAAGTTCTTCTGCCATTTCTTCTTCTTCAAGTTTAATGTATGCTACTTTTTCACCTTTAGTAGTAATGTGAGTGTTAACTCTAGCTACTTTTTCTTCGTATAAGTCTTCAAAAGCTCTTTTGATTTGGCCTTTGTTAGCTGTACGACGTACGACAAAAGTAATTTCATTATTTAAGTCGATTAAATTCATGGTTTTTTCAGTAACATGAGGTTTAATAATAATTGAGTATGAATCCATAATATCACCTTAATTTATCCAAATTATTGGAATAAACCTCCTAACTTTTCTACAGCAGATTTAGTGTAAATAGTAAGTCTTCCTGGGTGAGTACCTGGTGCTAATAATTCAGCGTTCAAGTTGTCAACAACTACAACGTCTACACCAGCGTGGTTTCTTGCACCTAAGCTGATACCATCATCTTCACCAACAACTAAAAGAGGTCCTTTTACTTTTTTGTATTTTCTTCCTCTTGTTTTACCTCTACCTGCTCTTATTCTTTTACCTTCTTTTGCACGAACAATATCATCATAAACTCCTAAACTTTGGAAGATTTCACGAGTTTGTTTAGTAGTTTTTACAGAAGAGATTTCGTCTTCAACAATGATAGGTACTTGTTCTAAATCGTCAACTTTGTGACCTCTGTTAGCAACAAGTTCTTTGTTGGTAGTTGCTGCGACTGCAGATCTGATTGCGAATCTTCTTTCTTTTATGTTGATTTTTTCGTGATGATTTTTCTCAGCTCTTGTTGGGTGAGCTTGTCTACCACCAATAGCCATTGGTACAAAAGCTGCTCTTGAACCATTTTTAATCCTAGGAACTCTAGCAGTACCTCTACCGGAACCCCAACCTTTAGCGGAAGTTCTTTTACCTGCCATTGGGTCATTACCCCATGGTTGTACTCTAGCAGATTGTGCTGATAATACAGCTCTTTTGATTAAATCTGGTCTGTATACTTCATCAAAAATTGCAGGAAGTTCAATTTCTTCTTTTACTTCCCCATTAATAGAATAAACATTAGCCTTCATGATTATACCCCTTGTTTAGATTTAGTACTTATATAATTGATTTGAGGTATATCCTCAGATTTCTTATTAGGTCTAATTGGTTGTCTTAAAATAACTAACCTTTTAGATGGTCCTGGAAGAGAACCTTTGACTAAGATATAATCATTTTTAACAACACCATATTTAATAAATCCACCATCTGGGTTGATTTGATCAACTTCGTCTGCAGATGCAATTTTTAAAATCCTTTTATTGAATTCAGTTCTTTTATGGTATCCCATTTGACCTGCTTGAGCTACAGTCCACATAGTTCTTCTTGGAGTCCAAGGACCAATTGAACCTACGTGTCTTCCTTTACCACTTCTAGTAGCTTTACCATATTGAATTCTAATATTCCATCTTTTAACTACACCTTGGAATCCTTTTCCTTTTGTAGTTGCGATTGCATCAACAAATTGACCTTCATTAAAGATTTCACTAGCTTTTACTTCATTACCTAATAATTCTAATGCAGTGTTTAATTTTTCTTCAGCGTTTGCGCCTCCGATACCACATTCAAATATATCTGGTTTTTTCTTAGGTACGCTAGTCACTTTAGGATTGGTGTGTACTAAGACTTTAATATCTTCTGTGCGATCTAAAACACCTTGTATTTTTGCAATAGCTTCAGATTTGTTGTATTCTTTAGGAAGTGAAATTTTCCTAGAGAGTTCTTCATCCAAATTATCTGCAAGTACTTCGGTGATCACTTTTAATCCACGAGAAGTTCTTTCGTATGCTCTAATTCCCATTACTACGACTGGAGGGACTTCCAAAACGGTAACTGGAGTGAAAACATCCATACCATTAGTTGGAGAGTTTTTATCGGTGTCTGTGACTAAAGTATGAGTCATACCGACTTTATACCCTGCGAGGCCTAGTAATTTTGGTTCATCATTTTGCGGCCAAGCCTTTACTCTAGGGGTTTCTTTTGCTGCTCTTTTCCTTGGACTATAAGCAACAGACCCTTTTCTTGGCTGGTGATGTCTTACCATTCATTAACCTCCTTAATATATATTTTTCCTTTATTTTAATTATATTCAAATTTTTAATAGCTTGAAAAAAGCTATATTGACAAAACTATCAAAAAATAATTCTGCCGAAATAATAAATAGCTGTAAAAAACATTACAACTAGATAAATATTATTTTAATATATTCTATATGAGCTAAAATTTATTTGAAGCACAATAAAGAATTTATTTAATGTATAAATTATTCTGCGCTAAGTTATTTTTGGAGAGTCCCAAAAATATCAATGTATAAAAAGTTGAGCAAGTAATCTATTAGCAGTGTAAAAACTAATAAACAAAGTGAATTAAAATCTCATAAAGTTAAATAAAGAAAGCGTAGCGACAACTGCCTCTTCAGTTCTGACAGTTTCAGTACCCTGACCAGGTATAGTATTTAATTTAACTAAATCCCAATTAGGATTAGAAACATCTTCTTGAATTGAAGAATAAGGGCCACCAAACAAAATAGCAATTCTTCTAGATTCTTCTACTTTATGCTTTAATTCATCAAAAATAGAATCAATATAATCTCCATATCTTGTAGTTTCAATTACAAGATTAGGTTTAATTAATTTTAAGCTATTTTTAAGACTCTTATTAGAGGACATAACATTATATCCCCAGTAAATGTCATCTGGTTTATCAGGTGTGACTATTACTTCTTTCTTAGCTATTTTAGCAATCCTAAAGTCAAAAATCTGTTTGACTGAAAGTTGCTCTTTGCAGAATGCAAGTTTATCCATACCTATATCAACAAAAGTTCCTTTATTGTTTCTCTTAACAGTGAAACCTTGTCTATAATCACCGACGTCAGGTTGATTATTCAAAGGATGATGTGGAGTTCTTAAAGGAGGGAGTATTCCTACATGCTTAAGTTCCTTTTTTATTGGAAAAGCTTGTTTCCTCAAATATTGAGGTGTGTCCATAAAACTTAAAACTTCAGCCATAAAGGCTCCGTCACTTTCTCCATCTTCATTTTTCATATGGTCATCATTATAAATAATCACATTATCTGCTTGAAACACGGCTAAAGCTCTACCTAAAATCCCTACTTTATATGTACGGACTTTGAGATCTTTAGACTCAGAAAGAAATGAATTTGGAATAAATATAGATAGCTCATCTTTATACATCATACATAATATATTATGTAAACTATATAAAGATTACCCTACATTTAACTTCACTAAAATAGATTTACACATTTTAAAGTATTATATCAACTATAATACCTGTAGCTCTTTTTATGCTACCAACTTTTTTATACTCAGAGAATATATTAATATTATATATTAGGAATCTACTATATAAAGGTATTGATTTTTTGGCTGAAAAAAAGAAAAAATTGAGTTTGTAAAAAAAATAAACTGAAAAAAGTTAAAGTATTGCCCTTATCACAATCACATCAACATTTTGGGATTCCTTAGTATGGAAATCATATATTTTTGGAATAGGAAATGAATATCTGAAGATATGGGTTATTTCAAAGGAAAGGCTCTGAAAATAATCTATTAGAAATTCTTCGGTTGAAGCCATGTGAAATGAATATAATGCATTTGGAGACAATTCACGAGCTTTTTCAACAAACTTCAAATCTATGCCCCTTTCCGCTTTTTTCTGGGATCCAAATGGAGGATTTTGAAAAATGGTGTCAACATCGAAATCATTGCCAATATCCATTACATCATCAACAATGAAATCAATATTTTCAATACCCATTTTATCTGCATTTTCAAAGGCCAGATTGATTGAATCTTCATCGATGTCGATACCGCATGCGGATTTTGCCCCAATCAATGCAGATCCTATTGCAAAGATTCCGCTGCCACATCCCAAATCCAAAATATTTTTATCTTCAATATCTCCCAGAGACAATGCATTCCACAGCAAATCTGAAGCTATAATTGAGGGCGTGGAATACTGTTCAAGCTCAACTTTAGGTTTTGGATGGGGAAGTATTGATTGAATCTTCATTTCCAAATGTTTTTTTCGAGTAATTTTTTTCATCTAAACAACAAATTTATTATTAATATTTAATATAATTATATTATAATAAAAATTACTTTGAGGTTTCAAATGTTTGAAAAAGTATTAATTGCAAACAGGGGTGAAATAGCTATCAGAGTCATGCGGGCTTGTCGTGAACTCGACATCGAAAGCGTGGCAGTATACTCTGATGCGGATAAGACATCCCTTTATACAAATTATGCAGATGAAAGTTATCCTTTAGGTAATCCTTCACCTGCTAAATCCTATTTGAATATTGAAAAGATAATCAATATTGCACTTGAATCTGGTGCTGATGCAATTCACCCAGGATATGGATTCTTGGCAGAAAATCCTAAATTTGGAGAAGAATGTGAAAAAAACGGAATTAAACTTATTGGACCAAGTGGAAAAGTTATCCACGAAATGGGAGATAAGATTACATCAAAAGCTTTAATGAAAAAAGCTGGTGTGCCTGTTATTGAAGGAACTCCTGAAGGCGTAAGCGATATTGAAGAAGCAAAAGAAATAGCTAGAGAAATTGGATATCCTGTTATTGTTAAGGCTTCCGCAGGTGGTGGGGGTATTGGTATGCGTGCAGTATATGCTGAAGATGAGCTTGTACGTGCAATCGAATCCACACAATCCGTTGCTGCAACAAACTTCGGTGATTCAACAGTATTTATTGAGAAATACCTTGAAAAACCAAGACATATTGAATTCCAGCTTTTGGCTGATGAACATGGAAACGTCATCCATGTGGCTGACAGGGAATGTTCAATTCAAAGAAGACACCAAAAGCTATTGGAAGAGGCGCCTTCCCCAATCATGACCGAAGAGCTAAGGGAAGAAATGGGTGGAAGTGCAGTTAAGGCTGCAGAATACATTGGATATACCAGTGCAGGTACTGTAGAATTCCTATATGATAATGGAAACTACTATTTCCTAGAAATGAATACGCGTATTCAGGTAGAGCACCCAATTACAGAGCTTGTCACCAACACTGACCTGATCAAAGAACAGATTAGGATTGCTGCCGGTGAAGAGTTAAGCTACTCACAGGAAGATATTAAAGTAACAGGACATGCTATTGAATGTCGTATTAATGCTGAAGACCCACTTAATGACTTTGCACCTAATCCTGGTAAAATCACAGGTTACAGATCCCCTGGTGGACCTGGTGTGCGTTTAGACAGTGGAGTTTACATGAATTATACGATTCCAACATTTTATGATTCAATGATTTCCAAATTAATTACCTATGGAAGAAACAGAAATGATGCAATCAACAGAATGAAAAGGGCATTGAGTGAATACATCATTTTAGGTGTAAAAACAACCATTCCTTTCCATAAAGCTATCTTAAGAAATCCTAACTTCATCAGTGGAGATTTGAATACCCACTTCATCGATACCTATAAGAAAGGTATTGAAAGTGAAATGGATAATGTCATAGCTGAAGATTTAGAACAAGTGAATAAACTCAAATCAACATTCATGCCTGGTAAAAAGATAGCTGCAATTTCAGCTGCTGTCGGATCTTATCAAAATCAAGCAATGAGCAATAAAGCTAAAAAATAATTAATGGGATAAAAATGCAAAACGAAATAATTAATCTTTTAAAAAGAGAGGAAAAGTTTTCTGAAAAAACTATTGAAGAACTTCGTGAAGTGGAAATTAACGATTTTGCAGAAATAATCAAAGAGGTTGGACAGCAACCAACGGAACATATTGTGAGAGAAGAAATTCTAAACGGTCTTGACACCGAAGTCATTGGAAAAGAATTGTATGTGTTCAAAGAGGTTATGTCCACAAATACTGTAGCTAAATTCTTATCAGAAAACGGTGCTGAAAATGGATGTGCCATTCTTTCCGAAAAGCAAAGCGATGCTAAAGGAAGACTAGGTAAAGCTTGGGAATCTCCTTTAGGAGGAATCTGGTTATCAATCATTATAAAATCTCAGGTTCCACATTCAAAACTTCCTATGATTACTTTGGCTACCGGTGTTGCTGCAGTAAAAGCTCTTGAAAGAATTGGAATAACAAATGCTGAAATCAAATGGCCGAACGACGTCATGATTAACGGTAAGAAAGTTTCAGGAATATTGACTGAAGCAATCACCAAATTCAACACTATCGAAAATGTCATTATAGGTATTGGAATCGATGCCAATTTTGATGTTAATGTGCTTTCCAAGGAACTGCAGGAAGGAACAACCACATTGGACATTGAACTGGGTCATAGGGTTGATGAAAACGAAGTTGTAAGATACTTCCTTGAAGAGTTTGAAAAAATCGCATTTGCTTTCAACGATAATAAATTTGAGGAAATTCTTAAGGAATGGAGAAAATATTCATATTCCATTGGAAAAATCGTTGAAGTAAGAGAACCTTTCAGCAAATCCTATGATGCATATGTTTTAGGAATAAGCAAAGAAGGAGCTCTCGTTGTTGAAAAAATTGATGGAACCTTAGAAAAAGTAATTTCCGGAGAATGTATTATTAAAAAGTAAATACAATCTCCCTACATTTATCTTCATTAATAACTATTTTTTCCAAGTTATTAAATGAAGATACTATTTTTTTATTTAAATCACCCAAATCCAAATTAAAAGCATCACTAGTTGATAAATCAAATCTTATTGTAGCGGATGCGCCAGGCATGGAAACTGGTGGAATCGTAATAATACCATGTTCCTTCAATAAGATAAAGGAAAATACAAATGCAAGATCTTTATCTGAAAGATTATGTGATGCGCTGATTTCTCTAGCCAAATCTTCCGGAGCAATCATGACTCCAGTTGGTGTTGGCTTAAAATAAGTAAAATTTTCATTTAATAAATCAAAGAGTTCATCCTTTCTTGAAAAACTTTTGATTAGATTATCGCCGTTGAAATTTTTAATGCCATTCAACATTGCAAGAACTGCAGGAGGCTGAGCTTCAAGACCAAATTGATTGACTTTAACCTTAATATTATCTATTAACTCTTCACGGCCAGACATCAATCCTCCTCTTGGACCGGGCATTAACTTATCCGTACTTGTAATGGCAATGTCTGCACCCAAATCACATGCTTTCGGCTGATTGAATACAACCGTTCTGAGCCTTGCACCGGAAGCGTCATCAACCATTACCGGAATATCCCTTTCATGGGCCATTTCTATAACTTTCTTGAAGTTATCCAAATCTATGACCTTATGGTCCATTGTTGAACCTGTGACAACGACAAGAGAAGTGTTGTCAGGTATTGAAAATTCCTCAAAGTTATCGGTTTCACTATAATTGGCATTGACTAAAGCACAGCTTCTGGGAATGGATGGGTGTGCGGGCAATTGAGCCAAATAATGAACAACATTGCTGCCTTCATCGACAAGAGTTAAGATAGTTGCAAGTATGCCTGAAGAAGTCCTGTTTAGCGGCAGAACCTTTTCACCACCCATATGCTCAATACCGACATTCTGAAGTTCCTCTTCAAAAATAGCTGGACCGACATATGTTTCCAAAAGGTTAATTTCTGAAGGAGAAGCAATAAATCCTCCAGATAAACCTGTTAAATCATATAATGATTCTCGTGATTTGTTTAAAACCCAATCCTTAATTATGGATAAGGCATTTTCCCTTTTTTTAACTTCATCCAATGAATTGTTTATAATCATTTAGGAATCATCCAATTCTAATTTTAAATCAGATAAAGCTTCAAGGAAAGGTTTTAAATCTTTTTCAGTTAATGGGAGTGAAGTGTATTGTTCCTCTTCAGGTTCTTCGTAAGAATATTCTGCATCAAGAACTTTTCCTTCTGGAGTAACCCAAATCATTATGCTGTCGCTTACAGTGTCACTTTTTTTAGTTGGTGGGAAAAATATTTCAAAAGAAGTTCCTAATTGACTAAAAAACTTTTCTTTTTCCTCATCACTTTTATTACACTTTTTAATTTTACGAATTCTTGATTTTAATCTTTTTTCTGCAAGTTCATTAATATCAGACATGTTTAAAAACTCCTATAAAAAAATTACTTTCATGTAACTATACTTATTTTTAAAATCATATTATATAAATAATAATGTTTAATCATAAAGACTATTGCCTTCACTATCCATTGCCACAATCAATGGACCAAAGTCTTTTACTTTCAAATTCCAAATCGCTTCAGGCATTCCCAAATCAAGCCAATCCACGCTTTCTATTTCTTCAACTGCATCGACGTATAATGCAGCACAGCCACCAGTAGCAACTACATAGACTGCTTCATGCTCAATCAAGGCTTCACGAACAGTATCATCCATACCACCTTTTCCAATGACAATTTTTGGACCCATTGCAATAACATCACTTTGATATGGGTTCATACGCATTGAAGTGGTTGGGCCAATGGCCACCATCTTGTAATCGTCACCGTCTTTAGTTATAATTGGGCCGGCATGGAATATTGCTGCCCCATTAATGTCTCTAGGAGCACCTTGCTCCAGTATTCTTTTGTGAGCCTGATCCCTTGCAGTTAAAATATTACCAGTTAAACTGATAACATCCCCTACCCTTAAATCAGCGAGACTTTCATTGCTAATAGGTACATTAATTTTTTTCTCCATTTATACACCTTTAATCAAAATTTAAAAAAATCAAAAATGAATTATTGTATAAAATATTTAGAATTAATAATATTTAAAGTAGTGATAACCTCCCACATTACCATATCTTGAAACTCGATTCTTTCACCACCACTGTTTCTGCAAAGATAGCCTTACTTATTATCACCACCAATGTTTTTCATTTAATTTAATTGATTGAATTTGGCATTAACATGATGACCCTTAGAAATTGAATAAGATTTTAAACTAAAATGTATATGGAGAAGTTGAAAAATCAAAAAACAACCATCATCCATTTACGAAACAACACCACATCACTTTAAACTATAAATATACCAAAGAAGATAAATATATATGAAAGCAATGCTTTTAATTTATTAGGTTTTCACTTTAAAGTGAACATTACAAATATATGGAGGAAAAAAAGATGGAAGCACATAAAATATCTGGAATATTATCCATAATTTTAGGATTAATTTTTATAATTTTCCCTATTTTTAGTTCAGGATTTGTATCCATTATGATTGGAGTGAGTTTAGTATTTTTAGGTTTAGCAATAATACTAAGCGAATTTAACGGAATTAACATCATTATTGGATTTTTAGCCATCATATTTGGTTTATTATTCATATTCAACATTAATGCATTATCCTTCCTTTTAGGAATACAATTCTATATTATAGGTATCCTAATGCTTTTATTAGGTATTACAGGACTTATTTCAGATCAAAATATATCCAAACTTGCATCAATATTGATTATAATCCTTGGTATTATAGCATTTATGCTTGGAGCATTATCACTTACCCAACCACTTTATGCTGCAATTCTTATAGGAGTATGTTTAATCATGCAAGGTGTAAGATTATTCCTTACAGAATAGAAATTAAAAAAAGCAATCTTTGATTGCTTCTTATTTTTTTAACCCCAACACCATTCAACTTAAAAAAAATTATTTAACACTTTCTTCAAATATATAATCTATAAAGCTTTTAATCAGAAATGAAGGTATAAGCCATGGATAGGAAAAAGATAATTATAATTGGAATAATAATTTTAATAATTGCTGCAGCCATTATTCTAGTAATGTTAACATCAGTAAATTATGAAAGAATTGAAATAACACCCAATGGAACAAGCATAGAAGTTCCAGCCAATCAAACTAAATACAAAGGAGATGTTGAGAGTGCTAAGATTTGGAATTGGAACAACGGAATATTAGTTACTTACAACAGTCACGAAGACCGCAATCCTGTCAAAGTTACTGAACTAGGTTTTAATGCCCTGAATGATTTGATTAAAAATGGGGAAAGACAGGATATTGATGGATACACGTGTTATGTGATAAATGCAGATAAATTACTGGAAATCCATATATTTGACATTGTTAAAGTTAACTATAACGGCAAATTCTATTGCATACCTTTAGCAAATGAAACTAGCCACGACAACCTAATAATTTGCTGCAACGACAAAGACATGGCAGTACATATGGCCAAATCAGTACAGTACAAGAATGTTTTTCCAGACAATAACAAATTAGACAACACAATTTCAAAAGTAGAAAACATGACTGAAGACTTACAGTCAAAAGCAAATGATTATAAAAATAATGTTGACCTAAATGACATTAAATCAACAATAGAGAATAAAGCTGGAGATTTACTGTCAAAAAGTCCGATAAAAAGATGAAATAAGGATTTAAACTAATCCTTACCCTCACCTTCTTTTAATTTCTTTAGATTATCCTTCAATATTCTATAGATACTTTCAGCACCGACAATTTCATCATCAGAAACTTCCCAATCGGAAGGATAGAGTATGAATGGTTTTGATTGGCTTCCACCAGCTCCCCCATGACTTCCAACCAATTCCTCAAAGGCACAAACCTCATCATTTTCCTCATCATAAAAACTGTTGACGATAATATCTGGAGTGTATTTGAATGAACTGTTTCTCTTAAGATGTCTTGCAATGTTTTTGCCAAATCCTTCAAGAGGATTTTCCCCTTCGATTTCATCAGTATCCAGATAATAAGTACCATTTTTGCCTATTGCCATATCACCTTTTTCAGATGAGCGGACAACAAGAAATCCAATATATTCATTGCCAACAATTCCCGGAATCAGTTCAGGGAAGAATTTTTGTATCTCTTCATAGGTTAATCTATGGCTCCATTGAGTTAAATAAATCATTGCAAGATTTCCGGAAGCAAGAACAATTACTTCAGAATCTCCCAATTCCTCAAGTTCGCCTTTTTCAATCAGGTCATCATTCTTTCTGGACAATGGAATAAATGATTCTGCATAATGGTCTTCATTTGAAGTCATTTTTGCAAACATCTTCATGTTTGCCGGAAGCAGTGACTTAACATAATCTTCAAATGATTGGCCATATCTTTGTTTGAATGTTGCGCCGTTGGTTTGTCCATGATCTGACTGTATGACAAATTGGTATTTTCTAGGAATATATTTATTTGTATTGATTAAACGTTTAATCTGCTTATCCATTCCTTTAAGAGCATACCATGAATCTTCATCGCGAACACCTGAATGGTGGGCTATTTCATCATAACCCAAATAAGTGGAATACGCAACGTCAATGTCCCCAACCATCATATCCCCAATCAATGTGGAAGTGTTGATTTCTCTCATGAATACATTAGTTGCCGCCCTTACAGGAATATAAGTGATACCACGTTTAATTCTAGGTCGAATGTTTTTAATTCTGTGTTTTATTTGAGATATTATTTCCAAAATCATTTCAGCCAAAAACAGTGATACTATACGTGCGAAGTTACTTGGATTTGAAAACACTGAAAACCATGCCTGGTTGTATAATTTTCTAATGTTTAAGATTTTACTGAATGTGAAAATTACATTGTCAGTATCTCCTGAGAACAGATTTGACCTGCTTGCACCGTTGTCTACAAGCAACCCGTCACCATCGGAAATTCTTTCTTCCAATGTTTGAACTTTGGTCACACCTGAACATTGCATCATCTGATTGTCATTTTCCTTTTCAATCCATCGAAATGCAGTGATGTCCTCATTATTTCCATGCAAAATTCCAGCCTGACTTGCACCCGTCTGTGAAGACAAATCAGTTTCCCACATTCTAAGCTTATGGGTACTGTCCATCATGGATTTAACGGTAGGCATAAAACCATTGTCAAGAGCTTCAATCAAAACATCATATGCAAGACCGTCAATTTCAACAATTATTAATCCAGGATAATCTTTTACTTCCCCTTTTCTTTTCGCCTCAGCATCCCTATAAACTGACCTGTAATATGATCCGTCATCCTCGATGGTCAATAATGTTGATAATACTGTTGTCACAAATGCCATTGCCAATGGGACTAAAATTATTGCAGGACCCTGAACCTCTATTCCAAAAGATGGACCAATGATTTGCAATAATAATCCATTTAAAATTAATGTCCCAACCCCAAAGGTCAAAACAAGAAATGGCATTAAAATAGTAGTCAGTATTGGCCATAACAGCGCATTAATTATACTTATGTATATAACGAACAATGCAATATCTGCAAAGTGGTTTAGTGTAACTCCCAATCCAAAGAAACTAATCAAGTATAAGCCAATCACATTTCCAAAAAATATTATTAAACTTCTTTTTAATGTGACACTTGGGGGTTTTTCAAAATCATGAATGCGTTCCATGTTATCACTCGTTAAATTTATAATTAAATTTTATTCCTGATTTTAGTTCTACAGTTCATCCTCACATAATCATTATCGCAGGGGACTGATTCTGCAAACTTTTTCATGTATTTACCATGTCTGAATAATATTTAGATATCTCTCTTCAACAATATCTAAACATAATATGTATTCAAAAATATGGCATGATATTCAATATTTTAATTATTGATTTTTTAATTACTTAAATTAATTCTTTTATACTCCATAATATAAAGTTTTCAGTGTATTGAAAAGTAAATAATAAAATCAATATTGTTTTCAGTTAAATAAAAAGTAATGTTAAAATTACAAATAGATTTCATACCAACAAAAGTTAAATATAAAAATATTGATAAATCTAAAAACTGATAAAAAATAGAAATAATACAACTAATCAAATTAATCTTTGTTATGAATCAATATGACTCATGAAATAGTTGTACCACTTATCGAAAATTTGAAAAGATATAGGTGACAATAAAGCACATGATATCTTAGATTCAAGGTTAGTTAAATTAATTAAGTTTAATAAACCCTCTTTCATATTTATCGAAGAAAAGAATTATTGAAAATGATTTCAAAAATTTGAAAAATGAAGACAATGCAGACGCATATGCAAACCCAAAAGAAAAAAATTAGACAAAAAAAATAAAATCAAATTGATGATTTCAACAGATTATTTAATGATAAATTAATTAATCCAAAAAATTATACAGTCGAAATAAAACACGTTAATTCTGTAAATTATAAATGATTAAAGTTGCTGATTTGATTTCATGGTCATCATTTCAAGCTGTTGAAATAAAAAACAATTTATTTATTAAAATTGTTGAAAATAAGTCAGTAAAAATAATTTATGAAGATTAAAGAACCCATAAAGCACCTAATTCGCCGCTCATCACGACGAGACTATATGGGAATACTTTTATCTTTAAAATCTTACAGTTAATATTTGGATTATGATAGTATTTAAGATTATGATTATAAAAGATTTTGATGAAACTTAACATTTTGATAAATTTAATATATTTGTTATGACTAACTGTTATATGAATATTTAAAAAAAATAATAGGACAAATTTCTATGTCAAGTATGAGTAGCGTTGCAGGATTATCAAAATATATTCAAACACTCCCTGTAACTAAAAAATCAATAACTAGTATCTGTATCCTGAGCTTCCTAACTGGAGTAATTTACTGTTTAATAGCTCCACAATATAGTATTACAAACAATCTATTTTTAGAAGGATTATGCGGCTTTATGGTTCTTGGAGTCAGCTCAATAATGAGTGGAAGCCTTAATCAATACGGAGTTAAAGTTCTTCATGGAATAAATCTGAAAATAAAACATTCCATGTTTTTATCATTACTGTCCATGGTTTTTATTTCATTAATTTTAATTGCCGGAGGAATAATCTCCACATTATTCCATATGGATTTGTTCATTAATTCATTACTCTTCGGATGCGTGCTTGTTTACGGTTTTAACACATTGGTCCTATGGAGTACAACACAAATCGGATTTTCCAAATCCGCAATTATTGCATTTATACAGCCTATTTTAATATTGGCATTGCTTGTTTTAATATTATTCCTGGGAAGTGACGCTTCTTTATTTTCAACCCCATTGATTATTAATGTTACAATCAAAACAATGATTGCATGCCTCATATTCATATTGGCAATTTATTCATTCATTTCAATAGCCGCTTCCCCACTGAAGAAGAATCTAGGTATTGGAATGCTTGATTTATTGAGCCTATTTATCATGCACATGAACGAAGGATCAGACCGTTTGGAATCTACTTTCAAAGATATGGGTGAACCGATAGATACAATCGTCACATTCATTAGTTTCAGGGGCGCTAATGGAATTAAATCATTATTCATATCTCCGTCAGTTCATCCTGGCCCGCTGGGCAATATTGGAGGATCTAACATGCCGACAATATTGGCTAATAAATTCGACCATTTCACAATGGTGGCACATGGTCCGTCAACACACGATTTCAACCCGATTTCCGTTTCAGAGATAGACAAAATAGAAAACTGTGTAAAGGATGGCTTGGAAAATATAGAATATTCCAAAAAAGCAAGTAAATTCAAAAGATATACGATGAATGCAGCCAATATTGGAGTTCAATTCTTTAACAGAGGAATGGTTATTTTATCAACTTTCGCACCGAACGGCAGTGATGACATTGAATTCGGCGTAGGTTTGACAATGATGACACAAAGCATCAGCAAATGTGATGTTAAGGACTCCGTAATTGTAGACTGCCACAATTCATTCACACCTGAAAGCGGTGAAGTATTGCCTGGAAATCCTGAAGTATTTGACTTGATTGATATAATTGATAAAATTGAGACTGAAGAGGAATTCAGCTCCATCAGAGTAGGTTGTCATGCAGACACCATGGAAACACTGGACAAACATGATGGCATTGGTGAAAGCGGATTGAAAACGATGATTGTGGAAGTAGATAATCAAAGAACAGCATATGTCTTATTCGACTCAAACAATATGGAAATTGGTTTCAGACAGGAAATAATAGATGCTGTAAAAGATCTAGATATCGATGAGATTGAAGTGATGACTACTGACACCCACACAGTCAATACATTATCAAGAGGATACAATCCTGTCGGAATAGAAAAAAGACATGAAATTATTGAATATGTAATAAAAAGTATAAAAGAAGCTATTGATGATTTGGAAGAAGTTGAAGTTGGAACTGGAACTAAAAAAATTAAAAATCTTAATACGTTCGGTCCGAAAAACTCAACAGAACTCATATCAACAATAAGCTCCGTTGTTGCTGTTAGTAAGATAATAGCCCCAGTTTTATTAATTACAGCATTATTTATAGTGTTTATATGGATATTTTATGGAAACCTACAAATAATTGGCTAATAAAATCCATACGATGATCCATACAAAAAAGAAAGGTAAAACACAATCCCATAGTTTTTGAGAGTTGTCCAATTCACTTTCAACGATGTTGTCTGCCACTTTTAATGTAGCATAAATAAAAATAATACCCAATAATAAACCAATCATGTCATTTTTGAATCCTAAAAATCCTACAGTGAACATTCCGGATAGAACACCTGCAATAAGACCTAAAACAACATTGATAGAAGTAAGTTTTATTGTATCGTCCAAGGTATTTCCTCCATAAAATAAATTAAATAGAATAAATATAATTTACTAATTAATAGTATATTAAAGTATTGATAGAAAAAGGTGTTTAAAAATGAAAGCAATGTCTAATGTAGACATTTTTACAATTAGTGATGAACTTAATAACTTATTGACCGATGCTAGAGTTGACAAATCATTTCAGCCAACCAAAGATATTGTTGTAATGAGATTTCATGTTGCAGGAACTGGAAGAGTGGATTTAGTAATGCAATGTGGTTCAAGAATACATACCAGTAAATATCCTCTTGAAAATCCGACAAATCCTCCGACATTCCCTATGCTTTTAAGAAAAAGAGTCAAAGGAGCGCATGTTGTAAGCGTTACACAGCATAACTTTGACCGGGTTGTAGAAATTAAAGTCAAAAAGGACAAGTATTACACAATAGTTGTTGAACTATTCGATAAGGGAAACATTATCCTGCTTGACGAAGACAACAACATCATTTTGCCTCTTAAAAGGAAACATTGGTCAACAAGAGATATAAGCTCCAAAAAAGAATATATCTTCCCAGAAGAAAGAGGAATCAACCCAATCACCGTTAATGAGAAAGAGTTTAAAGAGGTATTCATCAACACTGAAAGCGATGTGGTGAGGACTTTGGCCGTGAACGGTTTCGGAAGCCTCTATGCTGAAGAGATTATTGAACGAGCCAATGAAACAATAGAAATTGACAAGAATACATCAAACAGTGAATTGAGTGAAGAACAGATATCTGCATTATATAATTCCCTAAAAGATCTGTTCAGTATTTTACAAAATGAGGAATACAAACCCCAAATTGTTAAAAATGGCCGAAAAGAGGACGTAGTTCCACTGGATTTGGTTAAATATGGGGACTTTGAAAAGGAAGTTTATGAAAACTTCAACGAAGCCTGCGATGAATTCTATTCCAAGAAAGTCAACACTGACATAAAAGACATCAAGGAGAAGGCATGGAATAAAAAAGTAAACAAGTTCGAAAAAAGATTACGTTTACAAGAAGAAACGCTTGATAATTTTAACAAGACAATTGAGTCAAGCCAATATAAAGGAGAAATAATTTATTCTAATTACACTACCATCGAAAATGTAATAAATGTTGTCAACTCAGCTATAAGTAAAGACTACAGTTTTAAAGAAATTGGCAAAATTCTTCAAAAGGCAAAAAAGGACGGGATGGAGGAAGCGCAGATATTCGAGTCAATCGACAAGATGGGCGTTCTAACCTTAAGAATAAATGATGAATCCATAACAATCGATCCAAAGTTATCAATTCCAGAAAATGCAGAAAATTATTATGAAAAATCCAAAAAGGCCAAAAAGAAAACTAAAGGTGCTCTGATAGCTATTGAAAATACCAAAAAGCAACTTGAAAAAATCAAAGCCAAGAAGGAACTTGCAATGGAAAACATTTCCATACCTAAAAAGAGAGAGAAAAAGAATCTCAAATGGTATGAAAAACTCAGATGGTTCATCACATCAGACAACACACTTGTAATCGGAGGACGTGATGCAGGCACCAATGAAGCGCTGGTCAAGAAATATCTGGATAATAATGACATCTATTTGCATGCAGATATACACGGTGCAACATCAACTGTCATAAAACTAGAAGGCAAGTCATTAAATGACACAATCCTTAAGGAATCCGGTGAGTTTGCGGCATCATTTTCATCTGCCTGGTCAAAAGGTTTCACAACACAGGACGTGTTTTGGGTTCACCCAGACCAAGTTTCAAAAACCCCAGAACCGGGGGAGTTTTTACCGAAAGGATCTTTTGTAATTCGGGGAAATCGTAATTATATCCGAAGCGCAAGAGTGAAAATAGCTATCGGAATAGTTGACTATGAAGGAAAGCGCATTATGGCCGGACCTGTTGAGGCACTTGAAGCACACTGTGAAAACTATGTTGTCTTAAAGCCAGGCTACACTAAAAAAGAGGCAATAGCTAAAAAGATTCTTCATAAAATAAATGAGGATGACCTTATTACACTGGACGATATAATACGTGTTTTACCATCCGGAAAATGCGATATCGATGAGGAATACCATCAAAGAAAAAAATATGAAAAGAATTAATCCTGATAATCTTCAGGATTATATTCAAAATATTCGTTAGGATTTAAAATTACAGTACTGATTTTTGGATTGAACTGCATTACGAAGTTTGCAAAAATAGTTGGATCTTGCTCAATAGGGGGGAAAGTATTATAATGCATAGGAATTGTGACTTTAGGGTTTAACCACATGGAAGCAAGAGCCGCTTCAAAAGGACCCATAGTGAACTTGTCACCGATAGGAAGCATTGCTATATCAGGTTTGTAAATGTCACCAATAATTGTTTTCATATCACCAAATAAACCAGTATCACCTGCATGGAAAATTGAGGTTCCGTCTTCAAAAGTAATTAAAAAGCTGGCTGCGACACCACCAGGAACAATTTCCTCAACCATGTCAATGTCAGATGAATGTTTAGCATCCAGCATGGTGAACTTAATGCCTCGGAATATGAAAGAACCACCAATATTTACACCAATGCTTTCAATACCTTGTTTTGATAAGAATAATGATATTTCATGGTTTGATGCAATAGGAGCATTTGTTGAGTTTGAAATATCCATTGCATCACCCAAATGATCGGAATGTCCATGAGTAACTAAAATGATATCCGGATTTAACTCTTCAACAGGAACCGGGCAAGCAGGATTGTTACTGATGAAAGGGTCTATCAAAATATGAACTTCATCATCAGTAATTATCTCAAAAGCTGAATGACCCAACCATCTGATTTCCATTAGGCAGCTCCCCCTGCAATACTATTTAAAATGGTATTTTCATCAAGATTTGATGCAATGTTCCATGTTTTTTCAAAGTCTGCACGGATATTTGAAATGGAAGTCCTGTCATCATAAATTGCACCGTATTCTGAATTTCCAACAGTGTATCCATCAGAAATAATCATAGCATGAGAATCATCAGTGATTAAATTAACAGTATGTACTTTAGGAACTGTTTTAATGTGAACGCCCTGTTTTAAAAGAGAAGCAATCAATACAGTATATGAAATGTCTGTTAAGTCAAACTCATCGATGATGACTCTTGAATAAATTGTAGGCACATGAGAGAGGAACCTGTCAGATAATGTGTTTAAAGAAGGAATTTCCAACATTATTTCCTTATTGACTCCAACGGCCAATTCTTCAAATGCATCGTTTGAAGTGACTAATTCATTGCCTATTAAAATGTTGCCTTTAAGTGAATCTGGAACAGGCAATCTTTCAGGATTGTTAATGTCTATTTCAATATCCCTAGGCTGTTGAGCTGTAGTCAAAGGAACTTCAGGTTCTAAATCTTGAGATAATGCTTTTTTAATCTCTTCAGTCTTATCCGGAACAACTTCAACTTGAGAAATTTCAGGTTGAATTTGATTTAAACGTTTTTTAGGTTTTCTAGTAACTTTGATTGGTTTTTCATAGTTAGGGGTGAAATCTAATTCATTATCCAAGTCAAGTTCTTTTTCTTCCCTATTTACAACGCGTAAAACTGCTTTTGATTCATCAATTTCAGGAACAGCAAAGAACTCTCTAGGGGTTTGAGCACCGCTAGGTTCTGATTCATAGTATTCCCAGAGTCCGCTGTCATCTATATCCTTACCGTAATCATAATCATCATTTTCAGGCCTCATTATTAATGGACCATTATTGTCAAAATCCCTTTTTGAACGAGAATTCCTTTTCGGAAGATTGATAGATGATTTATTGAAATCTGCTGAATCCAGGAAATCTTTAATTAGACTGCTTGTTTTTTCAGCATTAGAATCAACGAAATAGCTAATGATTAATATTATACCAACTATTGCTATTAAAAAACCGACCATCAATAAAATATCTATAAGGTTATATACCATCACTTCATATGATATAACCACACCAATTACAAATAAAATAATTCCTGATACAAATTTTAATGTATTTCCCAATTTGTTCACCCTTCATCATTTAATATTCACTCTAATACTATTATTTATTAGTAGCACTATTTATAAACCTAATGGTTGAAAAAACCTAATAATTACATAAAATTGCCCTAGAAAAAACATATTATTTAAATGTAATACTTTTTATATTTTAAGTAATATTAATATTATCCAAAACACTACCATAATATGGTGAATCAAAATGAATTCTATAAGCAAATTTTTCAAAGACCAATCCGGCCAGGGTGCCGCAGAATACATATTGCTCTTCGGAGGAGTTATTGTAATTGCACTTTTGGCATTAACCATATACAGATCATATATGGAGACAAGTGACAAAAGCCTGAAAGCAAAAGACGACATTATAGATGTCAGAAATACAATATTAGACAATAGAACACATGTATAGAAAAATAGACGATAAAGGACAAAGCAGCGCCGAGGTAATCCTTATTTTAGGAGGACTACTGGCCATAGTATTATTTGTAGCAAGCTACATTACAAATATTACAAAAACGACAAACAATTCTTTTGAAGAATTGATAAAACAAGAAAGAGATTTCTTAATAAATAAAATATAAGGGGAGTGAACTCTCCTTATTCATTTAAAATATTGTTTAAACATTCCTTCCAGGATTCAGAATTAATATTAGTTAAGTTCATAGAAGTTCTGCTTAAATGTCTGATATGCTGAGGACATGCACTGATACATGCACCACATAAGTTACAGAATGTTAAATTAACTACTGCCTTACCATCAACGATTTCAACTGCATTGCATGGACAAACATCTTGACATGCATGGCAGGATTCGCCTTTACAAACATTTTCCTCGGTTTCAATAACTTCCAAAGTACCTTCAAATGGCTTAGTAATATTGATAGCATCAACAGGACAGATTTCAGCACACCAGGAACAGTTTACACAGTCTCCTTCAACAATGTATGTTGTTCCGGTAACTTCAGGAACCTCAATTTGATCCTGCAGCATGCATGTTGAACAAATCTCAAGAATCGCATCCTGAGGACAAACTCTTTTACATATTCCACAGTAAACACATTTGGATGTATCTACTTCAATGCTATTGTTAAGTAAATCCACACTTGATGCAGGAACATTATTGATTATGATTGCTCCAGGAGGACACAAATCAGCGCAGAAACCACAATAGATACATTTTTCATCATCAATAGAGATTTCTCCCCTAACCAAATCCTCTCTTTTAGGAAGTTCCCTTTTAAATAAAATCGCATCTCTTGGACATGCTATGGAACATCTTCCACAATATACACAATCATCTTCACATACTTCGGATTCAACTTCCCATTTAGGATAATTGTCCATTTCCTTGATTGCAGTACCATCAATAGTTAATGATAAAGCATCAAAAGGACAAGCTATGGAACATAAACCACATAATACACATGAATTTGCATTAACGGACAAGCAATCCATTTCAATCAATCCACGTGCAATAGGCACAGTTGGTCCTAATCTTAAAGAAGATGTAGGGCAAACATCACTACAAATTCCGCAACCTAAACATTTTAAATCATCATATTTTAATTTACGAACTTCTGAACCAGTTCTTTCCACATTAAACATATATCATCCCTCTCAGGCTTTTGATATAGCTTGGTTAGGACAATTCTGAATACATAAGTCACAATCATCACAATTTTCAGGAACAATTTTTACGTCCCCAGCCTCTTCTATGATTGCTCCCTGTTCACAAAGTTTAATGCATAAACCTTGAACTGGACAATTTTCAATATGTCCACAAACATCAGAATCAATTTTAACTGCCATATAACCACCTCAATATACATACTTATATTAATTTTTTAAAAATTAATTAAATATGTTAATTTATATTATATCGAAATGTACATATAAACATATCGATTAATTTTTTTGATTTTCGATGATTAACCCATTTTTATTTATTTCGCCACGCCTAATTCTTGTGGACGAAATTGGATTTCCATCTTCGGCAAGTACAAAACTAACAACAACAATATCCAATGGTTTCATGCCTTTAGAAACTCTAATATCATTGATTTTAATTGCATTAGGTTCAGTCTCTTCACTTACAACGATTGCATCAAAATCTTCCTCATAAATAGTAGTTCCAAAAGGATCTTCTAAAGGTACAACATTAAAATTAGATTTTCCTGAAAAAAACAACTTAAGATTGCTCATTCTCTCTTCGCATGAATCAATATCCCCTTTCAAACCTCCGAAGGCATCCGAAGTCACTCCGATTTCAACTCGATTGCCCAATTCAAAAGCAGTGGATAATAATTTTTTATGCCCATCATGAAACTTATCGAATGTTCCGCCGACAGCCACTTTAAAATATTTTTTATCATTCATAATATTGTCCCATTAGTTTATAATTAAACTTTATAAGAACTATTATAAATTATTAGCTATTAGAAAAAAAGAAATAAAAAGAAGTTAATTAGAATGAGATACTGGAATAGTATCCTTTAAGAGAATAATAATTATTATTCCAATTAACTACTTTACCAAATGAGTTTCTAGCACTAGTTGCATCACAGACAACCCAAGTATTACCTATCAATACCTGAGTCCATACATGACCATATGTACCGCTGCTGAAAGTACATGTTCCATGAGCATATCTCGCAGGGAGATCAGCCGCTCTGAACAATGCAATTAACAGGTGGGAGTGGTCGACACAATTACCTGTTTTGGAATTTAATGTTCCGACAGCACCATATTTAGTATCATAATAGAAACTATATGAAACAGAGTCCCTAACATAATTATAAATCGCCGTTGCCTTATCCAATGAATTCGTCATTCCCTTAGTCAGCTGTTCTGCAAGTGCAACGATAGCTGCATTTGTAACCTGACAGTTAGGAGAGCTTGACAGATAAGGTGTTAAATCAGTAATTGTATTCTTTGAATCAAGACTGCTTTGTGATACATATAAAGTTAGAGATTTAATGGATACTGAAGACGGCAATTGGCTCATCATGCCATAGTAAACCAAAACACGAGTGAATGCATAAACAATACCATCATAACCGACATCACCAAGACTGGTTGAGACTGAATTAGGAGTAACTCCCGAATCCATACTGGTTATTAATGAACTTGCAACAGACAAGTAATCACTTAAACTACCCATATTGGAAGCTGCACCAGGATTTGTTGGATCGTTAACTTCAAACAGATATAAATCAGTTAAATCACCTGCATTTATAGATACAATAGCTTCGCAAAGCAGATATAAATATTGTGCAGTAGTGTATGTAGTATCACCTATGGTTACACTATCAGGCAATTTTGCATTTTTCTCGATGTATGAATTTACTTCATTAGCCGCTGCAACTAATTGACTTATCGAAATAGTTCCTTTAACATGAATATACGCTTGGCCGGCATTAGATCCTGCAGTATAATTATATACAATAAGGTAATCTCCTTTGGTTAAATTACTTACCTCAATTGAGGCTATACCTTCGGAATCTGTTAAAGCATAAACGGTCTTACCATCATATGTAAATTCAATAGTTGCATTAACTATTGGATTTTCATAAGGATCCATCAATGATACGGAATAATAGGATGAAAAACCTGCAATCATAGTTAAATCCTCACCTTTAATGGTGGTACCGTTCACCAGAATATGGTTAGATATGCTTTCAGCAGAATATATTATATTATCCAGTGAAGTAGTGATTTCATAATATCCTACAGGCAAGTTAATATTCAGTTTGGATTGGCCCGAAGCGTTAGTGGTTCTGTTATATGAAACATTGTTAATAGTTAATGTAACAATTATATCCTCAATAGGTGAACCGCTTGTATTTGTTAAAGTAAAGATAAATGCACCTGTTTCCCCAAATTCAATCATTAAATCTTCAGCAGTGAGATTTGTAGGGATTTTTGAAACAATTATTGTGTTTGATCCTTTATTGTAGTCTATAGAATCAACATCAGAGTATGAATATGAAATTACATATTCTCTCGGAAGTAAGTTAATAGCTATACTTGCAATACCATCACTGTTAGTGGTACGATTATAACTAACACCATTAATATTGAAAGTAATCGTTTCATTGGCTAATGGCATATAGTTCAAATCAGTTAAAGTGACATTAAATCTAGAACCATCTTTATAAATCATATTTAAATCATTACCTGCTAAAATAACTGTGGAATTAGCAACAACAAGTGTGCTGTTGGATGAAGATCCATTACAATTATCATTTCCATCAAAGATATAGCTAATATTATATTTACCTTCAGAAATATTAGAGATAGTTATAGTAGCTTCACCATTAATATCAGTAATAGCAGTAACATTAACTGAATCATAGTTGAAGTTAATTGCAACATTACTAATAGGATTATTGTTCTCACCAATTAATTTAACAGTATAATTCCTATCAATACCTGTGATAATATGAGCATCATTTCCACTAATAGTAGTATTACACTTACTAATAGTTATAATATTAGAAATAGATAAACCATCATTATTAGTAGATGTGATTATATATTCCCCAACATTAAGATTAATATTTAACCTAGCAGTACCATTAGCATCACTAGTACGATTATAGAATACACCATTAATATTAAAGGTAACATTAGTATCAGGTAAAATATTACCTTGACCATCTATGATACTTGCAGCAAATTTACTACCATCCCTATAATCCATGATTAAATCCTCAGCAAATATAGTAGGTAAAACCTCTATATTATTAGAATATAATTCATCATTAATAGGGTTGATAGCAGTAATAGTATAATTATTAGGATTAAGATTAATATTTAATCTTGCAGTACCGTTTTCATTAGTGGTACGAGTATAGAATACACCATTAATATTAAATGATACATTAGTATTGTTTAATGGAGTACCAGTACCATTTAAGAAAGTAGCATAATACTGAGTATCATTCTTATAGTACTTAACAATATCAGATGCATATATTGTAGACAATACAGTAATATCATTAGAGTACATATTACCATTAATAGGATTAGTGGCAGTTATAATATAATCTCCTGGTTGAAGATTAATATTTAATCTAGCAGTACCATTTGCATCAGTCTTTCTTTCATAAAATACTCCATTGATATTAAACGTAACAGTAGTATTATTCAAAAGATTACCTTGACCATCAACAAAGGTAGCATAATATTGAGTATCATTTCTATAATATTTCTCAACATCATCTCCAGATATTGTAGACAATACTTTAACAAGATTGGTAGCTGAAGAAGCTTCATATACATCAGTACCTTTAAAGTAAGATGTTACATCATAACTTCCAGGATTTAAATTGATTGCTATTGATGCAGTTCCATTCTCATTAGTAATTCTAGTATAGTTATTACCATTAATATTGATAATTATACTCTGATTACCTAATAAGGAACCTTCACTATCAGATAAAACAACTTTAAATGCAGTACCATTTTTAAAGTATAATTCCGTGTCGTTTCCAGCTAATGTAGTAGTTTTTGTATCATTAGCTTGAATAATATCATCAGAGATGTATTGGGATGTTAAAAGTCCATAATCTTTCACGGAAGAATGATTTTTCACATTATCATCATGAGAAATAGTCTCTGAGATAGAATCATAACTAGAAACTTCTAAATTTTGTGAAGAAAAAATAACTTTATTATTTTCACTTAATAAATTTGAATCATCATTTATAATGTTTGAATCCATTGCACAAATAGGACCTATGCTTAACAAGATCACTAAAACAACAGAAAAAATCATTATATTATTTATCTTAGAAATTTTTCCACCTCTTGGTTCTCATTACGAAAATTTTAATAAAAATATGATATATACTAAGATTAGTATTCATAATGAGTAAATAAAATTTATATTTTAATAATATATAAATGTTTTTACAACTTTAATATTGAAAAAACTTCTTTAAACAAGCCAAATTAATTAAAATAACCTAAAAATATGCATAAAATAATAATAAAAGGAAATTTATATTGAAATAATCTATTAAAAGATTTAATATCTTAAATTTAAATTCATAAAAAAGCAAAGTTATGAAACATAAATACTCGAATTATAAGTTAGTTAACATTGAAATGATAATCAATTACAAAAATATTAAAGATTATAACTATTTTAAAAAGACAAATAAAGAAAACATTAAAATATAAATGTAAAATAAGGAAAAGAACCGAAATTATTAAAAAACTGAAAAAATTAAAAATTGATGATAAATGATATATGAAGACAATATTTTCAAAAAGGACTATAAAAAAATAGACATTCGAATAGGGTTAGCATACCCAAATATTTATAGAACAGCAATGTCATCATTAGGCTACAACATTTTGTATAATTTCATCAATGAGAGAAATGATGCATGGTGTGAAAGAATCATATATCCAAATACTCATTCAATCGAATCAAACACACCATTTAAAAACTTTGACATCATCAGTTTTACACTGCAATTCGAAGAAGATTATTTTAACGTTTTGGAAATGCTTAAACAAGCTGAAATTCCTCTTAAAAGAGAGGATAGAAATGAACATGATCCATTGATAATTGCGGGCGGACCATGTGCAACTGCAAATCCTATGCCCATATCCGAATATATTGATATATTTATTATAGGGGAAGGGGAAGCAATAATAAACAAATTTCTGGACAGATACAGAAAAAATAAAAATCTGGAAAACTTTTTAGATATTGAAGGAATATATATTCCTAAATTCAATAACGAATGCAGAATAGCCATTGTAGATGACATGGACAATGCATATCATATCACCCAACCCATAATAAGCAGAACAGATAATGAGGAATATAAAACTGTGTTCGGAGATTCAATTATGCTGAACGTTTCAAGAGGATGCACAAGAGGATGCAGATTCTGCATGTCCAGCTATCTTTATAGGCCTATGCGTGAAACGAATATTGACAGATTAATTGACATTGCGGAAAAAACAAGACAAAACACAGGATTAAATAAGATTACATTAATTGGTGCTGCAGTCAGCGACTATTCAAATATTGAACTTTTGATTGAAAGGCTTGAAGAAAGAAACTTTCAAATTTCAACACCATCACTGAGAATAGAATCAATAACTCATGAAAGTTTAAAACTCCTTAAAGAAAGTGGTCTTAAAAGCATCACGCTAGCACCGGAGTCAACAGACATTCTCCGTAAAAGAATCAACAAGGATATTCCTGACAAAAAAATATTTTCAGTCATTCGGGATGCAGTTGATCTTGACTTCAACATAAAACTATATTTTTTAATAGGTCTACCTTATGAAACAATGGATGATATAGAAGGACTTTGCAGGTATATTGAAAAAATTGCCAACATGCATACCTCAAGACACAAGATAAAATTCAGCATAAATCCTGTTGTTCCAAAACCCCATACTCCTCTTCAATGGACGAGTTATGATTTCAAAGATATAAAACGTAAAAGCAAATATATTAAGAAGAAATTAAGAAAATTTAATGTTAAGATAGAAAGTCCTAAAAAAGCACTTATTCAATATATACTATCTTGTGGAAATAGTGATGTTTCTACAATTATTGAAAAATCACTGCAGAAGAACGTCAACATTCATGAATGGATGGAATACCTACCCGAGTATGACATCGATGATGTCCTTCCATGGGATAAGATTGACGTCGGAGTGAAAAAAGAATTTTTAAAAATTGAATACAAAAGATTGAAATCCAAAAAGCAAACACCCTGGTGTGATGCATCACCATGTTACAAATGTGGTGCATGTGAAAATTGAAATATTCAAAAGTATATATAATAATTATATTAGAGGAATTAATATGATCAACCCTGCAAAAAGAACTACAACAATTGAATTATCTCAAATAAGAAAAATGTTTGAAGTAACCAATCCTGATGCAATCAACTTAGGAATTGGAGAACCTGATTTTGATGTTCCGGAAAACATCAAAAAAGCAATGATAGAATCAATAAATGAAAACGACACTCATTATACTCCAAATAAGGGATATATTGAGCTAAGAGAAGAAATTGTCAAAAAATTTAAAAAAGACAATGACATAAAAACAAACCCTGACAACATTATTGTGACCGTCGGGGCAAGTGAAGCCCTTTATATGTGCGCTCAGGCATTTATAGAAAAAGGAGATGAAGTGCTATTGCCAAATCCAAGCTTTTTGTCATATGAAGCCTGTGTAAACTTGGCCGACGGAAAAGTAACACCTGTTGAATGCAGCATGGAAAATGAATTTAAATTGCAAGCCAGTGATGTTGAAGAAAAGATAAATGAAAACACTAAAGCAATCATATTAAATTCACCGTCAAATCCTACAGGAGCAGTTATGGAAAAAGAAGACATAAAAGCTATTGCAGATTTGTCAATGGATAAGAATTTCCTCATAATTTCAGATGAAATATATGAAAAGATAATATATGGCAAAAATCATTATTCTCCTGCAAAATGGAGCGATAACGTTATTACTTTAAACGGATTTTCAAAAACATATGCAATGACTGGATTGAGAATTGGATATCTGACAGCAAATGAAGATTTATGCGAAGAATTGCTTAAAATTCACCAGTACAACATTGCATGTGCCACCACAACTTCCCAAAGAGGAGCTCTTGAAGCATTAAGAGGCCCGCAAGACGAAGTAAATAAAATGGTAGCAGAATTCCAAAGAAGAAGAGACTTGATTGTTGAAAGATTGAATGGAATGGGTTATGAAACTGTTAATGCAGAAGGAGCATTTTACGTATTTCCAAAGATTGAAGATGAAGACTTTGTTCAAAAAGCTGCAAAGGCTGGTGTAATTACAGTGCCTGGTGCGGCTTTCGGTTCAAATGGTAAAGGACATGTCAGAATGTCTTATGCAAACTCTTATGAAAATATTGAAAAGGCAATGGATATTCTCGAGGAGAATGTTGTAAATGAATAGAGAAAAAGCAGGAAAAAAGGCATCAACTATTGCGATATTGTCCAATTGTTTTTTAACTATTTTTAATATTATAGTTGGATTAATGAGTGGAAGTTATGCACTGGTTGCAGAAGGAATACACACATTATCCGACATTGCAACATCAGTAATAGCATATATTGGATTTACAATAGGCCAAAGACCTGCAGACAACGATCACCATTACGGACATGGACGTGCTGAAGCCATCAGCGGACTCGTAATCGTTTTATTTTTAACGATTGTGGGATATGAAATTATCGATACAGCAATAGACAAACTTTTAAATCCAAGTTTGATTACTACACCAAGCATTTATGCTGCATTGATGGCTGTTTTTGGCATATTCATTAATTTAGCAATAAGCAATTACATTATTAATATAGGAAAAGAGATTAATAGTCCTGCCATTGTAGCTGACGGGCAACACCAAAGAACAGATATTTACTCATCAATTGCAATATTAATTGGTATTGTTGTATCGAATATGGGTTTCCCTATGTTAGATCCAATCATTGGATTAATTATTGGTCTTTTAATATTGAAAACCGCATTCACGATTGGAAAAGAAAATATCGACAATATTATGGGAAGATTTCAAGACGATGACCTTGTTAGAAAAATTGAAAGAATAGTGAATAAAACACCAGATGCATATGAAGCACACAACATTAAAATTGATAACTATGGGTCATATGTTGTTGTTAGTCTACATATAAAAGTTGATGGAAACATGTCCATTTACGAAACGCACGAAATTGTTCATAATATTGAAGAAAAAATCCAAAATAAAATACCATTAGTAAAATCCGTGTCCATACATACTTGCCCTTTAGGATTAGAATACGAACATGAGCAGGAAATAGATAAAAAATAATTAAAACGCCGGGACCGGGATTTGAACCCGGGTGATCATATGATCATCGGATTAGCAGTCCGACGCCGTACCAGGCTGGGCCATCCCGACATAAACAAAACAAGATATAACATTATTTGTTAAAAGTAGTTTATAAACTTATTTATTCTTATATAAATGGCATGCTCAGAAGTGGACAAATCTCAAAAATATAAGTGATCTGAAAACCCAACTCCACCCCGGGATACTACAAGCATCAATTGTTAATAGTAGAGCTGCTCCCTTCCGGGCCTGACACGTTCCTATATCAAAGATGATTCTTCTTTACCCTCCAGTAAAGACTTCATCACCATTAATCCTGTAGGACGAAGTTTCTATGTTGTTTTTCCAGGCTTATATCTCATCAAAAAGCCGCCTTCTGAACTTCGACTGCACCAAAGGGGGTGTGTGCTTACAGAGGACCCCTAACCCTCCAGTCTAGCCACTATAACTTTATATAATTAATATTATATAAATGTTAACAATTTTGAAAAAATAAATTATTCTAGTAAATCAAAAATTTTGTTTTAAAATTAAAATAACAAAGACAAAATTTGTTAAATAAATAAAACAAATTAAAACAGAAATATTTGAAAGAAAATATATGCCAAAATATGTTATAAACTGATTGAAAAATATTGGAAAAAAAGCCTAAAAAAAGTTAAAATTTATTACTGGAAAAAAATAAAATTCCAGTAACTTGATAAAAATGAGTTAAAATAAAAAAAATTGGATATTTGAAGGTTAATTAGAAAACTTCTTGAATAATATCCCCATCAGAAATAATACCTACCAATTTACCATCATCAACAACAGGCAATTGATTTAAAATACCTGAACCTTGAGTGGACTCTTTCATGACTTTGATAGCAGTTTCTAAAGTGTCTTCTGGAGAAATTGTAATTACTTCCTTAATCATAATTTCTTCAACTTTAGTTCCCAATTCATACTTGTCCAATATCAAATTATGACCGACATCAGTTGCAGTAATAATTCCAATTAACTCATTATTGTCCACAACAGGAAGAGAACTGATTTTGAATTCCATTAATTTTTCAAAAGCATACACAACATCTATTTCTGGTGTGGTAGTAACAACATCAGTTGTCATTATCTGAGATACTTTCTTTTCCAACATCTTTTTCACCTCCAAATTCTTCAATAATTGCATTTACCATCAAATCAATAGTGTTTCTAATATCCACATTATTGATAATATGAGCATCATGAATTTTTGCTTGATCAATCATGAATTCCTGAGTTTTTCTAATAGTCTCAAAATTCTCCATATAGTGCTCCAAAGATCTTTTTACCCATGGCTGTCTACAGCGGTAATAGAACCTCTGCTTATGCATTTCCTCATCTTCAACAGTTAATGTGAACATGATGACATTACCCTGCTTAAGCAAATCTTCACGTATGAAACCAGGAACTACATGAACCCCCTCAACGATGATACTGATACCCTCTTTTATGGATCGCTCTATAATTGCTTCAACACCAACATTGACAACATCAACATGACTGATAAAACCTTCAATAACTGCATCGACACGAATAGCCGGCGTTCTTATACTTTCATATGCATCAAAACTGGACCTGTGAATAACAGGATTCAATTCTTTGGAAACGATTTTACGCATTACTTCACGTATCATGTCTGTGCTTATCAAATTTTTCAATCCTAAACGATTAGCTAGCTCAAAAGCCATTGAAGAGGTACCAACACCTGATGAACCACCTATTAAAATTATTAAAGGTTCATCTGATTTTCTAACTTCTCTCCACTTGGAATATTTTAAAGAGACACCTTCATCAAATTTCTTTAGATAATCAGCAATATATTTAGCCAAGTCATTGACCGTTAATTCAGTTATATTCTCTTCAATAAGCGAATTTTCAATTTCATTAGCTATACCATATGCCTCATCAAGGCCAATGTTAGAAACACGAAGTGAACGAGCCAAAATACCTTTGGAAAATGGTTCCTTATAGTCATTTCCATCAACATTACCGATAACCCAAATCATAATATCACAAATTTATTTCACTAGAAAAATATTTTTAAATGATTATAAATAAAATTTGTCATTTGATTTTCAAAGAGCATCAAATTAACGGATTTAAATAAATAGTAAAAAAATTGATTGAAAAAAATAATAAAAAAAGAGAGAAATTAGATTATTCATCTAATTGAATAATACTAATATCGTAATTTGAACCATCTGCAATATCAATCAATACTGCACCATTATCTTTTAACATGCCTGGATTAGCCACATCTGTAGTTAAACCTATTTTACTAAGGGATTTAGCTTCATGGATATGTCCGCAAATGTTAATTTCAGGTTCAAATTCATGAATTGATTTTAATATTCCGGAACTGCCTACATGTTCACCAGTTGAAGTTAAATCTGCTTCAGTATTGAATGGTGGAGCATGGGTTACAAGAATCCTTACTTTAGGAACATCCTTATTGTAAACATAGTCATAGTTAGCCATCAATTCGAAAACATCACCATAAATTTTCAAATCATCAATTTCACCAGGAGTGTCGAATGGTGTAGGATTAGATCCACCATATCCGAATAAGATAGCGTCACCATATCCAATGATTTCGTTATGTAAACAGAATGCACCAGATTCACCTATTGCCTTACAAATTCCTGCAGGATCACAATTTCCAGGAATTGCTATAACATCACAGTCATATTCAAATATCTTTCCAATAAATTCGCCTACGAATTCCAAAGGTCCGAAATCTGTAATATCACCAGTTATTAAGACTAAATCAATATCATTATTTTCTAAATATTTATATAAATTTTCATTTTCTTCGCCGTGAACATCACTAATAGCTAAAATTTTCATTTTATCGCCCACTATTCTTCTAAAAAGAAGGAACCCATTTCTTTTAAACCAACCTGTAAATCTGGTTTATCGCCATGAAGAGCAACAGTGACATCATCATCAAACTCAATGATGAGACCATGCCATTCGGCAATTTCTTGGACTCTTTCCTCTGCTAAAGGAACTCTTAAGTTAATTCTTCCAGTAGTTAATCCTGGCGGAGTATTAACCAAAAATGTTGAACGAGATTTAGGATATTCAAAGAGTTTTTCACCCTTCATTGCTCTTTTAAATAAATCGAGCCAATGATCAACATATTCGTCCCCTTCATTTTCTGCAATTGATAAAACTGTTCCTTGTACACTACTTAAAGACATTTCTGCTTTTGCCAAACCATTAATCAAATCAGGATGAGATGGGTCTCTTTTATATGAACTAATAGAAGATCTAATTAATCCCATCTCAGGGTTAATTCCACTAGGGATATCATATCCCTTTTGAGTTAAATCTGAAATCAGATTGTTGAGAACTAACCAAGATTGTTCTGATGGTAGGTTCATAAATGTCCACCTATAATTTTTAAAGTAGTGTGGTTTATTTTAGCATCAGCTTCTTTCAATTCTTTTTCAATTTCTCTAGTATTTTTATATGCATCTAAGAATAATACGTGATGAGTAGAAGTTCCAGCGATATTTAAAATAGCTAATTCATCATCAGGTTTAAGTTCTCTTTTATCAATAGTTGCTTTGAATTGAACATAAGGTTCATATTCTTCCGGAAGGTCTTCATATTTAAATATACCATCTAATGTTGCCACAAACATTTTATTACCTCTCATATTATATTAACAATTTAACTTTTCATATTAATAATATATAAAATTAATTGAAAATCATTCGTAACATGCCAAACAAAAAATAAATTTGAAAAAAAATTGTTACAAATGTAACAATAAAATCCGAAATGTGTTTTCAATGCCTAAAATTAAAAAAAAAGAATAAGGATTAAAATCCTTAAACTTATTTAGCGTTTTCACCTAAAGCTTTAGCTAAAGCAGGTGCAGCATCGATTTTTTGTGCGTTTAAAGTTAAATCTTCAGCAGATAATCCCATAGCTAATCCGTATAATTGAGCTAAGTGGAATACAGGAATTGCGAAATCAGTTCCGTATCTTTCGTTAACTTCAGTTTGTCCTTGATCGAATTGCATGTGACAGAAAGGACATACATCGATAATAGCATCTACACCAGCAGCAGACATGTGGTCGAGTTTTTCTTTAGTGTAACTGGAAGTTACATCTAAATCTCTAGCTCTTAAACCTCCACCTGCACCACAGCACATCATTTTGTCTTTGTAATCGACAGATTTTGCACCGGTGATTTCTACAAGGTCATCTAAGATAGATGGGTTTTCAGCTTGTTCTTCGATACCGATTTCTTCAGTAGGTTTTAAGAAGTGGCATCCGTAGTGAACTGCAACATTTAAATCTAAAGGTTTTTCAATGAGGGATGCTAATTTTTCGTATCCTACATCGTCTCTTAAGATTTGTGCTAAGTGTTTAACGTTGGTAGTTCCTTTGAATTCTTTACCGATTTCAGCTAAGTTTGCATTAATTTTAGCTCTTTTTTCTTCATCATCTTTTAACATATGGTTAGCTTCGAATAATGAACCGAAACATCCGTTACATTCAGTCATGATGTCAGCACCCATATCTTCTGCAAGAGTTAAGTTACGTGCAGCAATGGTAGCCCAGGTTTCTTCATCAAAAGAACCGAATACACCAGGAGCAGGACAACAGGAAGCTCCTTCCATATCTTTTAATTCAATATCTAATGCGTCAAATAATATACGGGTTGCTTTTTCAATACCAGGATAACGGTTAGGCATGATACAACCTAAGAAATATGCGATCTCCATAATAATACTCTCCTAATCAAATTATTCTTTTAATCCGCCGGTTGCTTCATCGTAACCGATTAATTCATCGAATGCGGTAATTTTACATAATTTTTGTACTTCTTCTAATGCTCCAGCATCTGCGTGAGTGGTTGCAGGTACTTCGGAAAGACCAATTTTGGTTCTTAAAGCTTTTGCACCATCATTGATAGGTACAGCGTGACCTGTGTTGATTACGAATACACCAGTCATTTTGTGTGGTTTTGCCATGTATCCAGCGTGAGCAGCAACGTTACGTGCTTTTTTAATAATTTCCACAATTTTTACGCTTCTAGGACATCTTTCTTGGCAAGTGTAACAGGTAGTACACATCCATAATGCGTCGTCAGTGATTACTTCTTCTTTTAATCCGAGTAAACATTTTCTGACAATTTGTCTTACTTTATAAGGAGTTCTTCTTCCTGAAGGACATCCTCCACCACAGGTACCACATTGGAAACAATGTTTAACAGTTTCAATTCCAGCATCAATAAACTCAGCAGTAAATTCTGGGTCACGATTTGCGTCTGTTAATAATTCTTTATCAGTCAATAAAGTCATATTATCTCTCTCTTTATCTTCTTTTTGTTCTTCTTCATCGTCATCAGCTTTCTCAGCTGATTCGATTTCATCATCAGTGTTAACATCTTCCTCATCTGAAGAAGTATTTTCTTCAACATCTAAAGATTCTTCCACAGGAACTTCTTCTTCAATTTCTGAAGTTTCATCGCCATCTTCATCAGCAGTCTCCTCCACTGATTCAACTTCTTGAACTTCTTCTACTTTAGATTCTTCTTCCTCTACCTTAGGAATTTCTTCATCATTAGAAGGTTCATCTTCTTCTATTATAGGAAGATCTTCTTCAACACGTTGTTCTTCGATAGAGCTTACATCTTTTTTAAATGTTACTTCGCTTTTTTCAGCATCTTCTTCTTTTTTAAGAACATCGGAAATAGGAACTGATGTTTTAGTTCCAGATACGATACCATCATTTAAATCAGATGAATCTTGTTCAACATCTACAGATATTTTAACTGAGATGTTTTTTTCTTCCATATCTTTTTCCTCGGAAAACAAGGATTTAAGACGATTTATAATAGACATTGAAAACACACCTCGGACTTTCATCGGAATATCTATCCTCCAATCCTTAATTATAATTTATTTGAAAATCATATATAAAGCTTACTAAATTTTTGAAAGGTGTAATCAAAAAGGTTACACCTAATAATTTTTTTAGGGCAACCTAAAATTTTAAAAATTAATAAATAATAATATACAAAACGAATATCAACAGAATAAAGGAAGAATCAAATGATTAAAAAATTCGAAATTAAATCCCATGACGGACCTGGAAGAATTGGAAAATGCGACGGTGAAAAAACCCCAAAACTATTTTATAAAAATGATTTGAAAATATGTCCATCAGAAGGTTCAGCTTACAATATTGACAAGGAAATAGCTCAATTCAATGTGAGAGAAACCTTAAGAACTGCCAAAGAGAATGTCGATAAATATGATGCTGCAGTCATTCAGGGATCAAAATACATTGACCTTAGAATCGAATGCATGAAAGAGCTTGAAGAGATAGGATATAATATATTCATTATAGCCAACGGCGATGAACTATTGACAAACCCTAGGGAACTGGTTGACATCGTTGTCAGTCTAAGAAAAAATGCCCATCCATCAAGCATGCTTATTTTTACTTTTGCAGAAAGTTCTTTCATGCCAATATTAACATACATGGGAATAGATGGCTTTTTAGCAGATGCGAGCAATTATTACAGTCATTTGAATGTGCTGCAAACACCAACCAAAGCCTATGATTTGAATACATATAAGATTTATGATGAAATAACCCAAGAAGAGCTTGAAAAGAAAAATATTGAATGTCTGGAGTTCGTCATTCGTGAAATCCAAACCCATATGGACAACGGTTCACTTAGAAATTTGGTTGAAGAGCGTTCAGGAACTGCTCCACAAAACATATCCACGCTAAAGATATTGGATAAAAACCATATGAACTTTATCCTTGAATACAGCCAATTATTCTAATTTCAATGATGATATCAAATCATCATATTCCTTTATTGTTGCAGATGAATAGTCTGCTGTTCTTAATTCAAAAATATATATGCTGCCATCTTCAATAAATACATATGTGTGAATGTCAAAAGTGATATCTGGAGACTTGATGTTTGCATGAAGCCTGATTGCATCCATTGAAGCAATCTGGACAAAATCAGATTCCAGAATAACTCCGCCATCATCACTTATTGTATTTTCCATGAATTCCTTATAGTCATCCAAGTTTGTAGGTGTGGGAAAAGCGACAACATTTAAAAGGTTATTTTCTCCTTTTGACAATGTTGCAATGCAGTCAGGATTATTGAACGTGTCTGCCTTTTCAACAATCCATGTGTCTAAATATTGGAAACTTACATTTCCTGATTTGAAAGTATTTTTATTCATCCTTATCCTCTTTGGTAGATTTGATATCAATTGTTTCTGGAGTTTCATCTAGTGTATCGATATATTTGGAAAACGGTTCCGGAAGCTTAGGCATGACTTCCTTTAAAATTTCAGCAGCATCCAGTTCCAGTGCCTGGCCTGAAAGCAGCTGTTCGACATCAAAGTCAAACTCAAATGGCTTAAGCAAATCATCTGTAGGGACCCTTAAATTAATCTTGTTTTTATTGAGTATCATTTTAAGAGTACTTGTATTTCTAATCTGCTCATTCATGTCATCAATAGTGCTGTTTATCCTATATGCTATAGCTTTATTCTTCTCATTTACTTCATGTTTGGATTTGGAGATGGATTTTTCCAATCCTTCAACAAGCTCTGCATTTCTCCTATTGATATTGTCTCTGGCCTCATCAATAACAACATTGATTGCATTCAGGATGGACTTGTTTAGCTCAACATTGTAAGCTAAAATCATCTTATTTTTATAGTCAAGTTCCTTAAAAATAGCTACTCTTTCTTCATCTACGCTTACGAGCTTTTTATTCAATTCATAAATTTCATCTTTGGCCTTGATCAGTTCCTCCTTGTCTGAAAGTTGATTTTTTAGGGAACCTACATCATCAAAAAATGAGCTTTTCAACGTATCCAGCTGTTCCTGGAGTTCCCTGATTTCAGCATCCTTCTGTGCCAAAATATCCTCATCAACGCTTTCAGAGACATTTCCAACCAACTGTTCATACTCTTCTTTTGGAATAACCTTGACCAAATCATTATCTTCAAAGGGATCTTCTTTTTTAAGACTTACCTGTTTCTGTTTTGATTCCTTTTCTATGGAGTTACCGTCCTTATCTTTACTGGTGTATTTTTTTGTATACACACGAACTGTCCTAAATTCCTCATTTTCCATTACTAATCACCTACTTAATAATATCTACATTCCTTATAAAATAAATAGTTTATCGAAAAAAATTAAAAAAATAAATAATTGAGGAGATTGGAAATAATTACTTCTCCTCATTTTCAATCCACAACATCATAGCTTCTTCAATTGCTTTTGAATACCAACCATTAGTGAATAATAACTTAGAAGAGGCTAATTTACGAAAATACATGTCTAGGTCATTATTGACATTAATGGTAACTCTTCTATTTTTAGTCATGAATAATTATAAGTATACTTCTAGTAAATAAATTAACCAGTAATATATGAGCTTATTTTCATACCTGAATGACAATAATTATCTTAATGAGTAAAATTAAGGCAAATAATTATTTAAAAATATGGAGGTTAAAAGGAACACAATTATTTTAAACCAAAAAATGACAACACAAATCATTTGAATGGCGGCATTTCAAAATCAATTTTAATCAAAACATTTCACTCAAAGAAAAAATTCTCAAAATAGCAATTGAATAGCGAATAGAAAAATTCGTTTCTAAGGATTTTAATATTCATCAATAGATTATTGATTAACCAAATCGGAAAAAAAGAATATGATTTTTAATTAATTTTTAATTAAGCACACAAAAAAATATCAAATCCAAATCAGGATTCATTCATCAGTGAAATAATGCAAATGCCTTAAACAATCATTTCAATAATTTCAAAAAAAGTTAAAACATTCCATTTTGATATTTGATGGTAAACTTCTAATTCATGATGAAATAGAAAAACCAATCATAGCAATTATCAATATGGACAATAATTTTATGAAAGCAAACTTAAAAAAGAATGAAAATCATCGGGATGTCAAAAACAGCAATTTTTTCATTTTGAAATATTATTATAATACAATTAGGATTTTTCCTTCAAAAAAATATACAATATTAGTTGGATTTAATCACAACCATTGAAAAAAAAGAAAAAGATTTAAATATAATAAACAACAATGTATTATACGATGTGAAATAAAATTCATGTCTTTCAATGAACATCAGTCAACCATTTTATAATCTCCAAAGTTAGTTCATTGTACTTAAAACACGAAGTAGACATTTGAATTTCTACTTCCCCCCTCCCCTATTTATTAACCACCACACATTTACTTTTTATAAATATTTTCATACAAAATAAGCATAATAAATAGATTTTTAAAAAAAATAAGGAATAAATGGAGTTATTTTAAAAAAAATCAAAAAAATTTATATAATATGAAAAACAACATATTAAACGATATGATATATTATTCATATCTATGATGAAAAAATCTCAATCAATCAATATAGTTAAAACACATTCATCATAATTAAAAAAGAGGATAGATTGCAATTAATCTATCCTTTTACCTTGTACGAATTAAACATCATCCAAAATGCTTGAATCCGCTCCTGCAATTTCTACAAGATATTCTGCTTCTACGATATGTAAATCTGCAGGTATAACGATACAGTGGAGAGGTCCGCCGAAGTCAAAATCAATTAAATCAGCAATTTTACCCGCTTTGACGATTACACCACTAGATCCAACACGTGCAATCCCCATAGCCAAAGTATCCTCATTGATAAGTCCTTCATAATCAATGGATTCCTTAATGTTCATCAAATACTCCAAACCCTGATTTACAGTCATGTATCTGTCTTTATGAGCCTGAATATCAAGTAATACGAGAGTGTGTAGATTTGACTTTAGATTCTCTTCAATTGCCTCATATGGAGATTTAGGATAGAAATTATAATCAGGAAACGGAATGGTTGTAACCTTACCGAACTTATAGCCCTGAAGACCTGAAATGGCCGGTGCTGAAGACAATATTGATGATCCGTGAATGACTTCATATTCTATGCCCTTTTTAGAACACTGAACCAGAAAGTCACTGTGTGTTGTTGCAATCAAAGGATCCCCACCAGTGATTAGAGCAACATCAGAGTCTTTTGCCTCATCAATGAATTTATGTTCCTCTTCAACCTCGCCTCTCACCAGGACTTCAATTTCCTTGCCAATCAACTCTTCAATTTTATCAAAGCTTGAACCGAAGAGGCGTGAAGTGAAAAATTCCGCATAAATCTTATCGACATTTTTTAAACATTCCAAACCTTTTAGGGAAATGTCCTTTTCATCAAATAAACCTAAACCTACTAAATAAAACATGTTATTAATATATATTGAATAAAACATAAAAAAGTTATTATGAAATCAGTTAAGGTTCCATTAAAAAAGCTCAATGATGTCAGAAAGGAATTAATGGAAAAAAAATTAATGAGAATGGATTACAGAATCAAAGCTGAAAGTGAATACGGCTACATCCCAATAAAAGAAGATATTGAAGGATACGAAATTGTCGATATTGAACTGGAAGTGCTCAATACACGCCCGCACAACTTTTCAGAGCTGCTTGAAGGAGAGCTCACCCCAGAGGAAATTGAAGAGTTGAGAACTTCCTTTGATACAATTGGAGATGTTGTCATTTTGGAAATTCCCGAGGAATTGGAATCTAAGAAAAACATTATTGGAAAGGCAACTCTTGATTTTACCAAAAGAAAATCAATTTACATGAAAAAGAGTGCCGTTCATGGAACCATAAGAATACGAGACCTGGAGCTTATTGCAGGTGAAGATAATCCTGTGACAATCCATAAGGAACACGGCGCCAGATTGAAGCTAAACGTTAAGGAAGTTTACTTTTCCCCAAGGCTTGCAACAGAAAGAAAACGTGTGAGCGATTCTATACATAATGGAGAAAACATTTTAGATATGTTTTGTGGAATCGGCCCATTCCCAATGGTAATAGCTAAAAACAATGATGTCAGCATCACCGGAGTCGACATTAATGAAAATGCAATCAAATACTTCAATGAAAATATCAAGTTGAATAAGGTCAAAAATGTTGATGCCATATGCGGAGATGCAAGAGAAATTTCCAAGTCATTTAAAAATAAGTTTGACAGAATAATAATGAATCTTCCAGGACTTGCCTATGATTTCCTTGATGTTGCAATGCAGTTAATTGAAGATGATGGAATAATTAATTATTATGAGTTCTCAGATGGGTATGAACAGGGTACAAAAAGATTAGTTGATGCCGGTTTAAAAGAAAATAAAAATGTGGAAATTATCAACACAAGAAAGGTCAAGTCCACAAGTCCAGGAGAATGGCACGTGGCTATTGATGCAAAAGTCACATCAAAATGAAATGGACAAGAACCCAATGTAAATAAATCTCTGCCCCAACAGACATTTTGTTTCATCAAATGGATTTTAGATCATGTAATTTTTTTCACTGCATTGATTTTTGAAGCTGTTCTGTTTTTTAAACCATCACTTGCAGAATTGTTAATAACTGAACCAATTAAACCCACAGTATCACCAATATTTTTAATATATCCCATTGTATTTTAGAGTGATTGCAACGTATTATGAAAACTCACAACAAATCATTTATTAACTAATATTTTAAAGAACAATGCCTAAACTTAGAATTATACTATTATTTAACATAATAACCACCATACAATCAATTATATGATAAATAACAATGTAAGGAGCAATTACATTCGAAAAACTTTATATAAAGGCAGTTTCATATACCTATTGTGATTAGAGAGACATACTCCCAAAAATTCTCTCACATCTACAAAAAATAATGCAGGTGATAAATATGAACGAAAAAAAATATTTTTCGCATTAATCGTTTGTTCACTTTTAATAGGTGAAGCTTGTGCTGCAAGTGTAAACGATTTCAATATAGACAACACATACAAAAGTGTCTACAATGGTAAATACTAATCAGTATATGCAAACGGTAATTAGGACTGTGGAATTTCAATTTACAAAAATGTAAATGGTGACGTTTACGACGATATAGACAACGATGATGTTTTAGATCATGTAATTCATCATGACAAAAGAGAATATACTTACTCAGATGATGACTTAAAAGTTTGTGTTGGGCAAAACCACATCGCAAACTTTACAGACTATGAACACGCAACCCATGGAGCTTCAGAAATAATCAAAGCCGACGGACAACAATACATAGTAGTTGCCTGGGCAAAAGATTCAAGCAGCATGGATATGGCTAAATTGATTTCATCATTAAATGACTTCAACAAAAACAACAATGTTGAAGCAATAGCATTCTAAAACTAAAATTTAAGTGGGGAAATCATACCCCCCCAAACACCTATTTTTTATTATTTTTTCTAAAAATTAACCTGAAATAGAAAAATTACACTTAAATCGGATCTATTATTCCATTTTCAGTGATAATTCCTGTAATGAATTCTTTTGGAGTAATGTCAAAAGCAGGATTGATGACTTCAGTACCTTCAGGACATATTCTAGCCCCGCCATAATACCTTACCTCATCACCATCCCTTTCTTCAATTTCTGTATCAAAGATAGATGATTCAAAATCAAAAGTAGACAATGGAGCAGCCACATAAAATGGAACATCATGCTGTTTTGCAGCCATAGCTACCATAAATGAACCAATCTTATTGACGACACCGCCTTTTGCTATCCTGTCAGCACCAATAACCACTTTATCGATTTTTCCCTGTGACATTAAAAATCCGGATGCGACATCAGGAATTAACTTGACCGGAATGTTTTCCTGCTGCATTTCCCAAACGCTTAAGCTGGCACCTTGACCACGAGGCCTTGTCTCATCACAAATAACATTAATGCTTTTTCCTGCATCACGAGCTGCCCTGAAAACACCTAAAGCAGTACCATAATCAACACAAGCCAATGCACCTGCATTGCAGTGAGTCAAAACAGTATCTCCATCATCAATGATTTCTGAACCATATTTTCCAATATCCCTGTTAGTATCAATGTCTTCCTGATACATTTTTAAAGCTTCATCTAAAGGATTTTCACTATTTAATACCCTATCAACTGCCCAAAACAAGTTGATTGCAGTCGGTCTTGCCGCCTTGATTTCATCTGCAGCCTTGTCCAAATCATCATCATTCAAATAGGCAAGAGCCATACCAAAAGCCGCTGCAACTCCAATGGCCGGTGCACCTCGCACTATCATGTCCCTGATTGCAACAATGACTTCATGATAATTTTCACAATAAACATAAGTTAATTCGTCTGGAAGTTTAGTTTGATCTATCAGTTTTAATTTATTTTCTTCCCATTCTATAGTTTTCATAAAATAGAGTTTATAAAAAAAATTATATAAAATTTAGCAAAAAAGAGAAAAATTATAATTATTTTTCTTCTTTCTTACTTTTAATTAAATTTTCCATATCATCAAATTGACGGTCAACATACTTTTTCACAACTGAAGCAGCCAAAGTAGCAGTACCTACACTGGATAAAAGAAAACCTCCCCAGGCCAAGACCAAGGAATCAAATTTTCCAACTACACTGTTTCCAGACGCTTCATAACTGTTACTTGTAAATGCATTGGAAACCATAGTTATAGATTCCAGAGGAGAAACGCCTTCAGCAAACATGGTAAATAAAAAGCTGACCCATACGATTGTAAATAACAACAAGATTGATATTCCCAGACCCATGTTTTTAGTGAATATCTCAAATTTACGATAATAAACTTGAATGAAATATAAGTATCCGAAAATATGGAATAAATCAATCCAAACAAGTGAAGTATCACCAAATATAATGCCCGTTATAGATCCGAAAGGAATCAATGAAAATAAAATGATTTTATCATTCAAAGAGTCCATATTCATTTTTATAGCAAGATATATGGAAAGAATAATATCTAAAACAAGTATAGGAAATGACCCGTCCTTCCACGTAAATATTAAATATAATTCAATAATAATGAAAAGGAATACCATTACCAAGTAAAAAATTTGTCCTAACGATGCTAATTTTTCACTAGGGAAATATTCTAAAGGATTTAAAAACTTTGAATTTTTAAAATCAGGATCTGATTTTATCTTATTAACCATAAATCTAGCAATATATACTAAAAATACAAAAATTCCGGCTGCAACCAATAATTGAATAATAAGAAGCAACAGAAAGTTATAATCCATTATTCATCCACTCCTTCAATTAATTTTTCCAATTCTGCAAACCTTTTTTTGAAATGCCTTCTTAAAATTGCTGCAGTCAACGTTGCAGCACTTACTCCTGAAATGACATACCCTGCCCAGACCAGCAATAGACTGTTGAGTTTACCAAGAATCGTTTCACCGAAAATACCATAACCGTTACCCGTGAACTCATTGGAAATCATTACAAGAGAATCCAAAGCATTTACCCTCTCAGCATACTGAGTTATGAAGAAACTAACAAAAATGATTACAAATAATAAAACAATAGTTACTCCCAAACCATTTGAATGAGTATACTCCATAAACTTATCAAAATTAAGTTTTGCAAAGTATATGAAGACTAAAACATGAATTAAATCCAAAATAATTATCAAATCTACATTGAACAACAGCAAATGCAATGCTCCATATGGAATTAATAAAAGCCACAGGATCTTATTCTTTAAAGAACTTTTATCCAACGTAATTGCAAAATACAATGAAAGTGCGATATCAAATATCGCCAAAAAATAAAATACATCTATTCCCTCGCCAGCAAAAGAATAGAAAATGTTTACGACACACAATGCCATCATGATTAAATAGAAAATCTGCTTTAAAGAATGAATCTCGTCTTCAGGCAAATAATCATTTAAATCGATGGTATTAAAATACCTATTTTTTAATAGTTTATATATAAAATCTCCCACAAGGGTTAAAACTAAAAAAACAGCTATTACAACAGCAAATTGAAATAATGTTTCACCCAGCAATTCCAAAATAAACACCAAATAATTTTTTTATATTAAAATTTTTATGATTTAAATTATATAACATTTTAGAATTAAATCCATAACACAAATCACTTTTTATATTCTTTAAGCAAATCCTCCATTTCCTTAAATCTTCTGTCAAAATCCTCGAATTTACTGTCAAAATATTTCATTAGAATTGCCGAAGTCAATGTGGCGACACTTACTCCAGATATTAAATAACCGCCCCACACCAAAATCAAGGAATCAAGTTTACCTGGAATACTATTTCCCAAAACAGCATATCCATTACTTGTAAAAGCATTGGAGCTCATTACTAATGCATCAAGCATATTGACTCCTTCAACAAAGGAAGTGATATACATGCTAATAAATACAATAGCAAATAACAACAGTATTGCAATTCCCAATCCATAATTTCTTGTATACTCATTGAATTTGGCATAGTATACCTTAATCATATATATCATTGCAATAATATGAGTAATTGAAAAAAATTCAAGAACAGAAAAATCCATCAAAAGAAATGACATAGTACCAAACGGAATTAAGAAGAATGCGATTAATTTGCCTTTATAAGAACTTTTATCCAACTCTATAAAACAAATCAATGAAATTGCAAAGTCATAGATTGCAAAATAACTTAAATCGATATTATTAAAGACAATTGCCAACACAACAAATGTAAAACATCCCGCCATCATCAACAAAAAATAGATTTGCCTTAATGTATGAATTTCATCCTCAGGAAGGTATTCATTTGCATTCGCAATACGATAGTCTTTACTTTTTAAATAAACCTTATAGAGAGCCACATAAGCAATCAAAAAGATAATTAAAATTATTACAAATGACAGCGAAGTGCCCATAATCATATAATTTAAATCCATAACATTATTTTTATTCAATAAAATATATAATAATATTATGAGAATGTCCAAATCAAAAATAAATACATATCTTAAATGTCCCCGTGAATTCAAATACAGATATATTGATGAAATTGAAATGCCACCTAATGAATATATGGCTCTGGGAAGCAATATACACAAAGTTGCTGAAGATTATGTTATAAGATATGGAGACAAACCACAAATGGACATTAGATATTCTCTTGATTTAATAGCTAAAACTTTAGAGCTTGATGTTGATGAAATAGATATCCACTTGAATAGTTTAGCATCATTTTTTGAAAGGGCATTTGTGGAAAATGACTATACACTTTTCAGCCAAGAGGAATATCTGAGCGATGAAACCCATAATTTCAATGGAATCACAGACATTGTTTTGGAAAACCCTGACGGGGACCTGATTGTCATTGACTATAAAACAGGCTCTTCATCATCATTCAGCAAATGTCGCAGAGAACTTGGATACTATAAAATGCTTGTTGAAAGCAATTATAACAGAAATGTTATAGCTGCAGGAATATTCTTTACAAAAAACAATAAGTTAAGATTACTTTATTTTGATGAAAATCCAAACAAAAGGAAATATATGATGCAAAACGAGCTTGATGAAGGATTAGATACATTATATGAAGTTAGAAAAAATGTAAATGAAGGCAAATTTCCCAAAAATGATCAGTTCCTATGCAGGTACTGCACCTATTCAGACATCTGCTTCAACGATAAGGATTAAAAAAAAGAAAAGATTTGAGTGATTATTTTTCAATTACATAACCACTATTTTGACCTTTTGTTATGAATATTGGAGCATCTTCTCCTAAAAATTCACGGGTTGCTTTCAATACAGACTCTTTATTTCTTTCATCAACAACAGAATATATTGTTGGTCCAAATGAACTCATTCCAACACCATATGCACCATTGTCACGCAAATGCTGCATAAGATTGTGCATCCTTTCATCATATAAGGTCAATTCCGCTTTCTGGAAACCTCTTTTGTGAATTTCATCAATGCATTTACCGAACTCTTCAATGTCCTTTTCAAGCATTGAAGGAATCAAGTTCATGAATACAATATGAGATAACTGTTCAACTTCCCTTTGAGGGAGCGGACAGAATCTTTGGAATAAATTGACCTCCTCACCATCGTGAATAGACAATCCATATGGTGGTATAGCTATCAATACATCCCATTCCTGAGGAAACTCATATCTTCCTATGAGTGGTGGCGGACATGCGCTTGATGCGGAAGAAGGTAAAAATGTAGCCTTTTCCTTAAGGCTGTGGCCTCCATCAGCTATGAATCCTCCATCTTCAAAACCATATGTTCCAATACCGGAAGTTCCTCCCCTTCCAACTATTGATGACAATTCAACGGATGATTTTTTAATTCCAACGGTTTCTGTGATTAATTTTGCTGCCGCAAGAGCGATTTGGGTTCCAGATCCAAATCCTGAATGGGCTGAAAACGCATTGTGAACTTTAAAATCAAATCCTGAATCTATATCAAAATGATTGCAAATATCTTCATAAGCCTGTCTTATCTTTAAATCACATTCTTCAAGCACTTCTTCATCAGTAATACTTTCATCGAATTCTACATTAACTCCACTTTCAGTTTGAGTGCTTTCTAAAATAAATTGTGGATTTTGTAGTGAAAATCCGATTCCTCCATCAATCCTACCATATGAACCATTCAAATCCAATAACGTAATATGAATTCTGGCAGGAGTTTTAATTATCATGTCAAACTCACCTTTATTTTATTAATACAATAATAGTTTATTGTACATTATATATAAATAAACATCTTATTTTGTAACTAAAATCAGACCGATAATGCAAATTACAATACCTAAAATTTGTTTTAGGGATATGTTTTCCTTATATACCACAAATCCCACAATGAGCAGTGTGCATGCAAGACAGATATTAGCTACAACGGAAGCGTTGCTGACATTCCATCCCACACGATAGATTAGTATATAACCAGTCTCCAATGCGACAATAGCTATTCCAAGAACTATGGAAGTCCAATTAATTTTCGATAATTCAAGAATTGCATTATCGGGCTTTGCAATGGCGAAAAACAACACGATGGTAACCAGCATGGCAATAAAGTAGGTTACAATCAATGTTGCGAATGGATTGACATCACCAGGAGTTGATTTCGCGCAGATATTATAGATGGTGTTGGCCAAAACAACCAGTACCATCGGAAAAATTAATGTTAATGCTCCGGAATCCATCTTATTGTTCCACATCAAAATCAGCAATTTCCCCATTGTCTTTAACTATTTTGGCAATAGTATCCTGAGCATCCTTGAGCTTATCATCACATGCCTTAACCAAATCCATAGCCTTCTTAAACTCTTCAATCGCATCATCTAGAGGAACATCTCCTTTTTCCAAATTTGCAACAATTTCTTCCAATTCCTTTAAGTTATCTTCAAAACTCATATTATCTTCTACCATTCTAAATCACCTTCGTATTAACGTTACCGTCCTTAAATTCAACTTCCAGCTCATCTCCAGATTTTAAATTTTTGGAAGATGAAATTACCTTACCTTCACTTTTAGCTAAAGTATAACCTCTTTTTAAAGTATTTAGAGGATTTAAAATTTCCAACTTTGAAAATTGCAATAGATATTGCTCTTTCTGCTTATCAATTATCTTTTGAGGATTTCTAAAAATTGGAGAATTCTTAACCAAATCCAACCTGTTCTCATTGACGCCTATTAATCTATTTGCTGAATACTCCAAACGATTAATGAGATTATTTAAATCAATATTTTTAGAATCAAAAAGTTTTTCGGAATTTTTAAAAACATTCGAATTTCTAATTAATGACAGCCTATTTTGATTATCCTTAATCAATGAATTTGATGAATAGTTCAAACGGTTAATGAGATTATCCAAAGCAAAGCATTGTGAATCAAAAAGTTCCTGAGGATTTTTAAATACTTTGGAGCTTTTAGCCAATTCCAATCTGTTTTGATTATCCTTGATTAATGAACTTGCAGAATAATTTAAACGACCAATCAAACTATCTAACAGCATTTCCTTAGTTGCATAAATCTCATGGGGATGGGTGAATATTTTTTTGGAGACAATATTGTTCAGCCTAGACTTATTTTCACTAATTTTCTTGTCAATGGCCAGATTTGCCCTTTGATTAAGCTGATTTAAAGCATTTTTAATTTCCTCATACGGAGGAACAGCAATTTCAGCCGCCGCAGTTGGAGTTGGTGCTCTCAAGTCCGCTACAAAATCAGCAATTGTATAGTCAATTTCATGACCAACAGCACTGATTACAGGAGTATTACATTCATAAATTGCCCTTGCAACAATCTCCTCATTGAAAGACCACAAATCTTCAATGCTTCCCCCACCTCTTCCGACAATCAGAGTGTCCAAATCAAATTTTTCTGATCTTTTAATCTGATAGACGATATTTTCCGCAGCATTGTCTCCCTGAACCAAAGACGGGAACAATATCACTTCACATAATGGCCATCTTCTTTTGATTGTGGTTATGATATCTCGAATTGCTGCACCAGATGATGCTGTTACAACACCTATCCTCTTAGGGAAATTTGGTATTTTCTTTTTGTGTGATTTATCGAAAAGGCCTTCCTTATTGAGCTTTTTCTTTAATTCCTCAAAACGCCTGTGCAAATCGCCAACACCATCTTCAGAGATTTTATCGGCATACAACTGATAGTTACCATACTTGTTGTAGACTTCAATTTTTCCTTCGATGAGAACTTTCATCCCCTGTTTAGGCCTGAATTTTTTAAGTTTATAACGAGCTCCAAACATCACTCCCTTAATCTGGCTATCCTCATCCTTTAAGGTATAATACAAGTGTCCGCTGGGATATAGCTTAACGTTTGAGAGTTCTCCCTTAATAAAAACGTGCCTTAAATTCAAATCACATTTAAAAAGTTCACCAATGTAATCTGTTAGCTTGGATACAGTGATATACTTTTCATCCATAAATTATCTCCTTATTACTATATTGATATCAACGAGTAAATAACTTTTTGATGAAAATATTTAAGTTGGCTGAAAATAATTTATATACAAAGGAATTGATTTTTATGGCAGACAAAGATTTGAAACTTGAAACGAAATGCTATGACGCTAACGAATACGGTTACCTATATGGATTGAACAAAAGAATTCCCGACGAAGAATTTGAAAAGGTAAAGCCATACATGAGAGATTTCAGAAGAAAAGATTTTGTAGATGGAATAATTAAAGTTACCGGAAGGCCTGAAGGCTACAGATGCATGGAAAAGGATGTCGCTAAAGTAGAAGAAATCTTGGGCATTGAAAACACTTTGGAAAAAAGGCAGAACAAAATCAAAAAGGCGTTTGAAGATCCCGTTCAGAAAGTCAACCTAAAGGATAAGGCATACGATTGGCTGAATACTCTATTTAAGAAAACAGGAACAAGCCCAAAACAGGACTTAAGCCGTTTAGCTATCCATTCAACCAAAATTTATGACCCTGAAGACAGCTTTAAAAAGGGAAAGGAAACTGGTGAAGGAAGCCTGTTCATCTATACTCCTCACGGAATGTGGTATATAATCAACAACTGCAGCGAATATAGTGACTTAAGCTTAAACAATGTAAAAACTGAAGATGGTGGAGCAATCGGCTATAGATTGATGTATGATGATACTGTCGATACATTGATAAGAATCTATACTGAAGAAAATGAATATAGTGGTGAAAAACTCTACTAATAGAAAAAACATGACATGTGTGGAATCATAGGGATGTTCATGCCGCTGATGAAATTGCCAGACTTCATCTAGAGCATACATCTATCACAAAGTTGTTTTCATGAAAAATCATTGGAAATAATACATAATGAAATAATGACTAATTAAAAGAGATTCTGCATGTCGAACATGTTGAATTAATAAAGCAATATATAAAATTTTATGATGACCAATAGAACCACTATACGAATTAATAAGGGGCGAACTATGGCCAAATATTGTACAAATTGTGGAACTAAAAACGATGATTCAGCAAAATTCTGTTCAAAATGTGGAAATAAACTTGAATTTCATGAATCAACTGAAACAAAATCCAATTCAGATTTTAAAAAAATAATTGGATTATTACTTGTAATAATAGCCGTTTTAATCATGGGAATAGTAATCTTTACAGGAGGATCTTCCAACATTCCACTAGAAAATCATAACTTCGCAGGAATAAGCATGTTAGTGCCACAAGGTTCAAATTTTGTTGAAACATCATCCCTTCCCAACTACGGCAACATAGGAGGATTCATCATTTTCGAAAATGGTGGTGAATACTCTTATGAAATATGTAGCGTCATGTTTTCAACAATAGCTGGAGGCAGTCCTCCTCCACAAGTTACTTTAGATAGAACCGAAGGAGACATAAGCATCTATAAAGATGCAAGTGGTGAAAATCTGAAGTACATGGAAAGACAAGTTGGAAGCTACAAAATAAGCATAATTGGAAGAAACGAAAATACGATGATAGATATGCTCAATTCAGTCAATATCAATAATCCCCCATTAAATATCTAATGTGATAATTTACTTTTAATTCCAATCAGGGCAAGAAATGATGCAAGTGTCATTTTTGCCACATCAATTATTTATTAATGAAAATCAAATCGATGATTGGTGAAAAAAATGCCTGTTATTAGTTTTGATATAGTAGAATTAAGTAAAGAGCAAAAAGAAACTTTAGCAAAAGAATTTAGTGAATCAGCATCCAAAGTTACCGGACTTCCAATTGAAATGATATATGTGCTTTTCAATGAAAGGAAAGAAGATAATGTTGGAGTTGGCGGAGTCCTATTAAGCAACCAATAGATTTTTACAATCTATTTTTATTTTATTTTTAAAATTTCCTTATACATTTCCTTTAACTCTTTTTTTGCGTAATCAGAATAATATTCGTTGTCAACATCATTATCCAGTGCAAACAATAACAGTTCATAGAATACCTTATTAAGTGATTGACCTTTTTTAGTTAGGAAATATTGCGTATTCTTTGGATCATCACCATCATTTATTTTATAAATCAAATCATTATCCTGCATTGTTTTAAGACATCTCGATAAAGCTTTATTATCCAATGAAGGTCTGTTAACCTTAAATTCATTGAAATGACTTTTACCTAAAAACAAATCTCTTAAAATATGTAATGTCCATTTGTTGCTAAGGAATTTTGTTATATCCTCAAGAGGATTGCGTTCATACTTTCTTTCATAATAAGTTAATTTTTCTGGATTTAAAACCATATTAATTGTTATTACGATTTTCACATTTAATGGTTATGCCTAATGACATTGATGCCACTTTAAATTTAAATAATCATTTTATAAAATTATTGTTTAAGTGATAACGATGAATGAACTAAAAAATAATAAAACAGTAGAAATGACCAAATTTTTAGCAATACTCTTTGCCATATGCTCCGGTCTTGCAATAGGCAATTTGTATTGGTCCCAACCATTGCTAGTTCAAATCATGAACGGTTTTGGACTTCCTGCAGCAAATGGAGGATTACTGGTAACAGCAACACAAATAGGATATGCAATCGGAATCTTTTTTATCGTACCTCTAGGAGATTTTGTTCAAAGAAAAAGACTGATAAGCCTTGTAATGGCATTATCCATAATTGCATTAATATCCTGTGCACTGTCCCCATCTTTTATCATATTGTCTCTTTCATTGTTTAGTATGGGAATCGTTACAATATCCGGTCAAATCATATTGCCTCTTGCAGGAGATTTAAGCAAAGAGGAAGAACGTGGCCATATTGTGGGGATCGTATCTTCCGGAATAACAACAGGAATTCTATTTTCAAGATTTGCAAGTGGAATCATTGCAGGATTCTGGGGATGGAGATCAGTATATATAATTGCGGCAATATTGAATATTATCATGGTATTAACCATAATATATGTTCTACCAAAGATTCCAAGAAAAAATAAACTCAAATCATATAAAAAACTTCTATTAAGCGTGTTTACAACATTCAAAAGACATAAAACCTTACCAAGAATATTATTGCATAGCGGATTAATCTTTGGACTGGTTTTTAATATTTTCTGGACTTCAATAACATTCTTGTTATCTGGAGAACCATTTAATTACAATACATTTCAAATAGGTCTTGTAAGTTTGGCAGGACTTACAGCAGCAGTCTTCGGATTGGGAATCGGAAAATTGCAGGACAAAGGATTAAGCGTGCCAGCTCTTGGAATATTCATAATAATTAGTTTAGTCACCATGCTTTGCGGATTGGTGTTTTACGACTCAATCATAGCAATAATAATCATTGCAGCCATAATATCAGTAGCTGTTCAGGGAATAAGTGTATTGACACAAGCCAGACTATTCAATCTATCAAATGAAGAGCGAAGCAGATTAAACACAGTCTTTGTTGTGAATAATTTCATATTTGGAGCTATAGGAAGTGCACTATCATCATTATTATGGTCTTTAGGCGGATGGCAATATGTCATGATAGGAGCAAGCCTAATATCATTAATAGCCCTAATGGTTTGGTTATCTTCAAAAAGCTCATTTAATAAATTTGACAATGAAATTAGAACATGAAAAATCCTATTAATCATCACCAGTTAAATTTACAAAAAATAAAAAAAATAGATTTAGTAATGACTTTGTGGAGTCATTCCTAAATGATGATCTTCGCTTTTTTTACCCGGAATTCCATAAGCATCAGCTCTGCATTGAGTACATGCTCTAAATACTGGTATAATTTCTTCTACTTGTTCACGAACACTTTCCATCATTGAACAGTCAGGACGTGAGTAATGTTTCATTTTACCTAATGGAATCAATGGTAAAATGTTCATTAAAGAAGCTCCTCGTTTTTTAACTTCTTTTGCAATCCCAACAATGTGTTCGTCATTCAATCCTGGAATCAATACTGAGTTTACTTTAACAACCATACCATTTGCTGCTGCCTTTTCAACACCATCCAATTGATTTTTGATTAATATTTTGACAGCATCATAATCTTTGTAGATTTTTCCTTCATATTTGATGAATGAATAAATGTCAACTGCAATATCTGGATCAATTGCATTGATTGTTACAGTAACTGAATTTACTCCAAGTTCTGCGAGTCTGTCTGCATATTTTGGAAGTAATAGCCCATTAGTACTCATACATTTGATTAAGTCAGGATGTTTTTCAGCCATTTTTTCAAAGAACTCAAATGTTTCTTCATTTGCAAGTGAATCACCAGGACCTGCTACGCCGACAACTGAAATTGGACCATCAGCTGTTACATCATCAATGTGAGCTATAGCATCGTCAGGTTTCATTATACAACTTGTTACACCAGGTCTGTCTTCCTCGTTGTTAATATCTCTAGTACAGAAGTTACAGAAGATATTACATTTTGGTGCAACTGGCACATGAGCTCTACCAACCTTATCATGCATTTTTTCATTAAAGCAAGGATGTGCTTTAGTTATATGTGCAAATCTTGAACCTTTATGTTCGCTCATAAAAACCACTTCTCCCTATTTATTTATAGTAATTATATAACAAGTGTTATATAAAGTTTTCTACATTCCATTATTCAACTCAGCTATATATTCATTAGCTTTTTCAACCCAAGCATCCATAATTAGCTCATCAGTAGCTACAACAGCAACAATGTCTTTTGTAGAAATATCCTTGATAATCTTGAATCCTTCAGGCAAAATTCTAAATATTGCATCATAGATTCTTCTTTGAAGGTTGGAATGAGGGTCATCAATAACCAAATTCTCCAAATCCATCTGATTACCTGAAAGTTCCAGCATATATCGGTTAGGTTGATATATTTCATCCCTAGAAAACATTCTCCACAATTTATTTAAAATATTAGGGAGGTAATTTTCATCATCTATCAATATTCTAGTAACATCATCAGCCTTATCATAAGTAAAGTTAGCTACATCACCAAATTCGACAACAGTAGAAGTTTTTTTCATTTTAATAGCTAATATAAATACAGGATCATCAGGATTAACATAAGCTTTCAAATCATCTACGGCAGCGCCCAAAACCAAATCCTGAAAGATTTGCTTTATGATGATTTCATAAACTTCTGCACCTTTCTTATCATAGCATTCAACTAACATCAAACCAACTCTTCTTATTTATCATCTTGTCTGTGTCCCATTCCAGATACTAGAAGAGCTGCACCTACAGCACCAATGTGCTGGGAATATTCAGGGACAATGACTTCAATTCCACCTAGGGTTTCACTTACAGCTTCAACAAGACCTGAAATCAAACTGGTTCCACCCACCTGAATCAACGGTTCACGAATATCGATTTCCTGAAGTTGTTGTTCATAAACCTGCTCGGATACTGAGTGACAAGCAGCTGCAGCAACATCAGCTTTTGATCCTCCTGCCGCAAGTGTTGTAACAAGGTCTTGAATACCAAATACAATACAGTATGAATTCAACATTGCTTTTCTCCAGTCACCCTGTACAGCCAAAGGACCCAATTCTGTAATATCCACATCTAACCTACGTGATGTCATGTCGAGGAATCTTCCGGATGCACCTGCACAGATACCACCCATGGTAAAGTTATCAGGAATACCGTTGTTAACTGTAATTACCTTGTTGTCCATACCACCGATATCCAATACGGTAGCTTCTCCTTTCTGGCAGTCTGCCAAGTATACTGCACCTTTTGCATTGACGGACAGTTCTTCCTGAATGAGCTCTGCACCGAATTCCTGACCCATTGTAAACCTACCGTAACCAGTGGTTCCGATACCATCCAAGTCATCCCAGTCATAATCAGTTTGACCGAATGCCTCAGCAGCTGCAGTTTTTGCAGATTCGATAATGTCTTTGGTTGAGGTCCAGCCGGTACCGATTACCTGGTTGTTTTCCATCAATACAGCCTTTGTGGTTGTAGAACCTGAGTCCAAACCAAGTGTAAGGCCTTCTTGTTTTTCACGAGCAAGAATACTTCTACGGGTAACTGTAGTAGCCAATGCTTCCATACGGATGAACAATTCATCAGCTTTTGTCCTTTCTGTAAATGAGTAGGTAACTACAGGAATACGAGTATTGTTTTGAATGAAACGTCTTACTTCATTTCTTACGAGTGCCGCTTCAGCACATCTAAAACAGGTAGCGATGAATACTGCATCAGGTTTTGATTTTCCTTCAACAATAGCCATGGCTCTTGCAATCATTAATTTTAAACTTGAACTTTGAGCAGAAAATCCGAATTTCTCATAAGCTTCATCAATGTAATCCAAATCAATTTCTGGAAGAATAATTTCTGCACCAAACTTGTTAGCTGCTTTTTCAATTTCCTTTTGAATTCCACTATATTCAGTCCCACATGAAACTAAAGCAATTTTTACCATATTTATTCCTCCTCTGATTTTTCTTCAAGTGAATCTATGAAATCATTGATTTCATTTACCATGAGATAGGTTTCATCCTGATTGGTTGGATAAGTTACTTCCAATACTGGGATATCACGATTTCTAAGCAAGAATATTGACAGTTCATTTGTTCTTGCGCATCCTATACAACCGAAACCGAATGGTGCGCCGTCAACAATGATTGCCGCTTCAGCGTCATCTATCAATGGTCCGATAATGGACATTCTTCCACGAACACCTGACGGAACCTCGATAGCTGCATATTTAAGACCTTTGATTGGGTCTTCTTCTGTTATGTTCATCGGTGGAGAATCAATCTCCGGATCTTTAATTTTTTGTCTAATTTGTTTTTGAAGAACTAAAGGAGTATGACCTTTCCTTTCAATTAAATCTGCTAAGATTAATGAATTTGGAGGATAAATAGCTACTTTCACCATATTTTCACCTATTTTTTATTTTCTAAACATTCATTCATAATTTCTTTAAAATCATCAACTTTAACTGGCTTTTTCTCTTCGATTGTTACCTCTTTAGGATTTTCTAAAGCTTCGGCAACATAGCCAAGAATTGTATATTCCTTTTCCATTTGATGGAATCCTTCTCTAGGCCCGAACCTATGGCCTCTGCATCTTCTAGGATCACCCGGAGCAAATCCTCTTTCTTTGGTGAATATGTGTGCAGGGTCAAGCTTTCTGATTTCCTCAATAGCTTTCATGACATCATCCTTCTTACCGCTGATCATTGATCCATAACAAGTGTTTTTGATTGTTAATGGAAGACCTAGCATGTGGAATTCACCTACAATTTGACTTTCGCTTACACGAGCTCCCGGTCCAAGAATTATCATACGAGTAATTACTTCAGGATCCCAATCTTCACTACTCATGTTGACTTTAGGACATAGATTCTCTGACATACACTACAACTCCTTCTTTTAAATCTTCTAAACCATCAGTATTCTTAACCATCTTACCAATAATGTTTGTTGCATTGAATGATTCTGCAGTCGGTCCGAATTCACGATTAGGCTCGAATCTGACTCCAATCAAACCAGCAGTCTTGGAAGCCATGTTCGTAATACCTATTTCACATTCGTTTACAACATCAACAGGGTTATTTTCCGGAACAAGACCTTTGGCCAATTTCTTATCGCCTTCAAAAATGGTAATGTGCATTCCAGGCACCGCAAAGTGAATCTTGATTTTACCGACAGGGTTTTCCATAAGACCAGAAATCAATTTGAAGTATTTAACTGATCTTGGTGCATTATCAACAAATTCGATTTCACATAACTCATTTGGATTGACTGCTTTTGTTACAACTTTTCCTTCGTTAATGATATCAATAGTGTGTCTAGGAGATTGTTCAACAATCAGTGCTGCATCATCAGTGACTCCTTCACGAACATGCTCGATACCAGCCTCTGCCAATATTTTGCTGGCTTCTTCCTGGGATTTGCCAAGTAAAAGTAATCTTTGCTGTTCAGATTTGACGGTTATGAAATCATCTTTTTTAGCAATATCAATAATTTCCATTCCGGCAGTGATTTTACCTACAGTGGTATGGTCAGGTATCAATACTCTGTTTTCACGATAAACATACATTCTGCCTACGCCACTACCGGCATTTCTAATAGTAATAGTACCTCTAGCTCTCTGTGTAGTATCTTCTTTAGGCTTGTCAATGCCCTCCAATTCATAAAATCCTACAAAAGAATTTGAGTCAAAATTAACCTTGATTCTATTATCCTTAATTATTGAAAAGAGATGCTCGACACAAATCGGGGATTTGTCATCAATTTCAAAGGCAATGTATGTAAATATTTCATTGCCCTGCTCCAAAACAGTGCTCAAATCGGAAACGGATGCACTGTCAGTGGTTGTGCTTCTTTCAATAATCGGTTCGATAGATGTTATTACATCATCATCAGTCAATTCATGCAAGGTTTTCTTACCACCAATGATATGTGCAAAAATACCCTTATTGAATGGAGGTACACTGTACACGTTAGTGGTATTCTCCTTAAGAAGAATCAAGTGAGTGGACTCGTTACTAAAACTAGATAAGCTTAAAACAACATCCCCATCATAATATTTGAATTCGTCATGTGTTGGTTCCAAATCGGTTACTATAGGTCCGATAGCGACTTCAGTGGAAGTTGACCAGCGGATAGACAAATCGACAAATTCCTCATATTGATTTTTCCACACATCAACAATAGGCTGTGCCTCTTCGTCTTCGACTAATTCAATAATAATAGAACCTTTGGTTGTCTTAATTTTATACTTAGTAATATTCTTTTCCAGTTCTTTTTTACCTTTAATTAGACAAATAATACTACCAGGAGTATATGGAGCATTGGTTTCATCAATCACATCCTGAATTGTAGAACCCTCTGCCACATCAATCTCTTTGCCATTAACTTTAATTAACATACAATCTCCTAATATATTGTTTAATATGATAACTTTATTTTTTAATATAAAAATAGTTATTCATTTGATTTGGAGACTGTGAAAAAAAGTGAAAAAAAGTTCCCGATCATAACTTGAAAACCGGGTTCTTATTCTGATTGAAAACTTCGATGGTCTGGTCATTGTATGTGACATTCAATGTCATGCTGTCAGTCACCTCACCGACAACATCAGCTTCTATTGAATATTTAGCCAAATACTCTTTTATAAAATCACATTTGTCTTCTTTAGCAGTGAAAACAAATCCTGAACCAGGATATGATTTAAGCCAGTCATTCCAAGGCATGTTTTCATTTTTAGGAATGTCAGCCAAATTAACATCCGCACCTTTTTGTGATGTTTCAAGAAGCATCTCAAGGGTTCCCAAAATTCCCGGATTTGAAATGTCCTTTCCGGATTTGATGTAGTCATGCTCTGCAAGGTATTGGACTGCAGTAATCTGATCCTGCACAAGTTGGGCATCCTTATCGTATGTGGTGTCCCAGTTAAGGGCAAACATTTCATGAGGCTTGCCATCCAAGTCAATAGCCACAATAACCTTGTCTCCCACTTCAGCGCCGAAACTTGTGATTAATTTATCCTTCTGTGCAATTCCGACAATTGCCACACCTAAAGAGTCGCATTCAGCATCAGGGTGCAAATGTCCTCCAACCATAGGAACACCGAACTTCAGGCATCCGTCCTTGATTCCGGTCAGGAGATTCTCATAAATCTCATCGTTGTTGATTGACATGATATTAACCATTGCCAAAGGCTTTCCTCCCATAGCTGCAATATCATTTACATTAACAAGAACTGAACAGTATCCTGCCCAATACGGGTTGACATTCATGATTTGACCCCATATTCCATCTGCAGCAACTAGAACAACCTGATTGTTTCCAATATCTATGGCTGATGCATCATCCCCAATGTCAATGATTACATCACCTGAAACGTTATAAGCATCACTTAAAAGATTAACAACATTATCAATAGAGCTTTTACGGGAAACACCTTCAAACTCCTGCACTTCTTTCATAAGTTCCTCAAAGTCTAAAATAAACCCCACATCCTTAAATTTTATTAATTGTATATTTGATATTTCTATTATTTATGATTTCGATTATTTTTTCTGAAACTTCATCAATATTCTGGAATTCATCGGACACCCTTTCATTGCCAAACAATTCTTCATGAATCAGATTGCCTATGATATCATCGTTGCCGCTTTCAACCTCAAATATTACTGAATTTTTTGATTTGAAACCGCTTTCAACAACCTTATCCAAATCCCCATCGGTGATTCCTATTATTGGAATGTTGAAACGGTATAAAATATCTGATGCAATCAGTGTCGTGTCATCCCCAACGGTTATTACCAAAGAAGAATCCTTAAACTGATAAACATCCTCGCCTGCATGATCGAGAAATGCAACCTTGAAGTTTTTGGATTTTTCACTTTCCAATACTCTTGGCTTTACCTTTGCCTTTCTCAAAAGTCCAGTTTTGACAATGGCTTTGCTTAAATCCACCTCACCCAATTTCTCTATGCCGTGAGGCTTTATCTCACCGCCAACAATATCTACGATTTGATTGTCTTTTGAAACTAAAATGAGCTTATCTGATGTTGATTTTCCAATGACAACACTATTGACCATGATATTTTCACCAGGACTTACTCCATGAATGGTTCTTCTAGTCTGGCTTTTTTCATCACCCCTGATGTGAGTTTCATATATTTCCTCAGGAGTTACAATATTTAAGTTCAATTTATCTGCAAATTCATCTGCCAAATCGCTTTTGACGGCCCAATTGATAACGCTCCCATCCTCTTCGCCGGGACGTTCTATTTGAACTATTGGTATATTGTTGCTTGAAATCTTATTTTTATAATGGTTGTAAACCTTATATCCGAAAACCTGACCTGTAGTGGATGATTTTCCATAATTCAAAAGAAAAATCACATCAACACCAGCATCATGAAATATCTTAAGAGAATCGCTTGGAACAAGCTTTTTTGAAATGTCAATGATATCCTCTAAAGACTTATCAATAACAGCAGTTCTGCCCATAGTTCCACCAAGCCTTACTGAAATGTCACCATATTCAGAGATTAGATTAATTAACTTTTCTGCATATCCTGAATCTATGATATTTGGGCCATGAACTACAATTCCAATATTCATCTGCTCACCCTGATTCTTTTTTTGAATATTTTAGAACCGCAAACATCACAGTCATCAAAAGGATAATCCTCTTCGAATTCCTTTTTACATCCCTGACAAACCTTTTTCCAGTTATAAATCTCCTTGATTCCTTCAGTGATAATGCCCGAATAAGGAATGTCCATTATTTTCAATGTGTTTTGAATTGTATAGTCATCGCTGATAACCTTAACATTTCTGTTTTCATCGCGAAGCATTAATGCAAGAGCAATAATCTTTTTATCAGGTATGGACAATCTCAGGACATCCCCGGACTTTGCAATTATTTCATCCGTTTTATCAATATATTCCTCAGTTACATCCTGAACAATTAAAATGCCCTCATCCACCACACTGTCATAGACCAATCTGGATTCAAAATCCTTAATTTCTGCAGTGATTTCAGGAACTGTATAATTATACTTTGATGTTGGTTTAAAACCATTGATAAATGCTGATGCATCCAAAACATAGTAAATTTCCATGAATATAAATATGATTTAGAAATTTATAAAAGTTTATATTTATTTAAAACATAGACAAACAAAACAAAATAAGAAGAATAATCAATGTCTGAATTACATAATAAATGTAAAACAATCATTTAGACATTGATTAAATAATTTCATCAAGTAAAAGAGGATAAATCCTCAAATAACTATTTATACTTTATACTAAATTAGTTTAAAAAGAATTAACTGCTAGAAGGAAATTTACCTTCTAAAGAAAAATGATTAAATCATTACTAAAAGCCTTCCAACAGCTATTATATTTAGAGAAATAACCATTCATCAAAATATATGAAAAATATGCTTCAATAAAGTAATATTGTGCGAGTTTAAAAAAAAATAGTTAAAGAAAAATAATTCTTTAACTTCTAATGGTAACTTTATTTGATGTTGCAGCACCGTTTTCATACATTGATGTGATAATGTACTCACCAGCCATTAAATTAATGTTCAGTCGAGCAATACCCTGAGCGTCAGTTGTTCTGTTGTAGAACACGCCATTGATATTGAATGTTATGGTTTTATTTACATAAGGTTTTCCCTGACCGTCAAGCAGTGCTGCTTCAAATTTAGATCCGTCCCGATAGTACATGACCAAATCATTAGCCTTGATAATTGGAAGGACTTTAATAGTATTTGATGCCATCAATCCGTTATAGTTGGCTGTGATGATATATGTTCCAGGATTCAGGTTAATATTCATTTTAACATAACCCTGAGCATCAGATGTTCTAGTGTAGAATACACCATTGATATTAAACTCAATGCTAACTCCGGCACCAACCGGATTTCCCTGTCCGTCCAAAAGCCTGACTCTATATTGAGAATCATTCTTATAATATTTAGTCAAATCATAATTCTCCACAATCGTCGTAAGTACTTTTATTTTGTTTGAATGCATCTCATTATTTAGCAAATTCCTTGCAGTAATGATATAATCGCCAGGATTCAGGTTAATGTTCATGCGAGCAACACCATCAATAATATCCCTAGTGTAAAATACACCATTGATATTGAATTCAACGCTTCCACTAGCTATCCTATTTCCGTTAGTGTCAAGACAGCTAACATAATACTGACTTGAATTCTTATGGTATTTAGTCAAATCATTTCCATACAATGTTGAAATGACCTGAACCAATGCATCACAGCTACTGTCACCATAACTACATTTAATCGTGTAGTTTCCAGCACCCAAATTAATATTTATAGAAGCTACACCATTGGAATCAGTTGTCCTTGAATAATCAACGCCATTAATATTGAACTTAACGTCAACCCCTGAAATCAGCCTGCCTTTGCCATTTACAACAGTGGCAGTGAGCTTTTCAGGACCTCCAACATACTTGGTCAAATTCTGAACGGACAATGTGTAATTTGTATCGCCATCAACTACCAAAACCCCTTTTTTGACTTTATAATTATTCATGTCCTTAGTAGCACCCGTTACATCATATGTTCCTTCTTCAAGTATGCATTCAAAATAATATCCGTATGTTGCAGAATCATATGATAAGGTAATGTCGTGCACGCTTCCACTATCCCTATTGGTCAGTCTAGCATTAATGTCCTTGTTTGAATCAAATATTACCTTATTTCCGGAGTCATCTTGAAATTGACATAACTCGATTTTTGAATTTGGCACAACTGTCGTGTTTGCAAAAACCAGAAACATGTCAAATCCGATAGATGATGCATCGCTGATTTTAATGTCATAATTATTGCTGGAAGTCATCTTATTGTTTTTCAAAACGCCACCAGCATCATCCCAAATGAATTCATTATGGTTTTTGGAGCTTTTGAAAATATTGTTTGTAACACTGTCAAAGCCATAAATTGCATATCCACCATAACTGGCTTCATTGTCAATGAACTCACAAGCATCTACGTTTTTGGTTTCATAAACAGCTCCGCCACATCCATATGTTCCAATTGCATAATTATTGTTAAAACTGCATTTTGAAACAAGCATTCCTCGTGCAACTGCGCCGCCATCATAGTCTGCATGATTGCTATTGAAATTTGAGCTGTATATTTCATACATTCCCTTAACTGCACCACCATAATAGCCTACATGATTGTCTGTGAAATTACAGCTATAGATTTGTGAAGGTCTGTCTTCAAAATTACCGAATACTGCTCCACCACCACTATAAGCAGAGTTGCCGACAAAATTGCAGCCCTGAATCTCACCATGACCGTAATAGCCCATATATACTGCACCACCATCAAGTGAAGCATAATTATTGATAAATTCACAATTCAATACACTTCCATCTTTTAAATGTATTGCGCCGCCAAAACAAGCAGAATTATCTTTAAAATAACAGTTTGAAATCGTTGCGAAAGCACCGCAACTTACTGCCCCACCATTATTTTCCGCATTGTTATCAATGAATTGGCAGCCATCAATTTTTAGATTGCCCTGATTAGATTCCGTACCGATTGCTCCACCATTTACACTAGACTGCCCATTGATGAAGTTTATATTATTAAATGTTACAGGCGAACCTGTATTGACATAAAATATTTTTGATGTCTTCAATCCATCCAATGAATGTCCATTTCCGTTAATGGTTAATGATTTATCGATTCTTATCCCATACAAAGGATCAACATCAGAATTATACCTATAATCATTTTCCAGATTAATTGTTGAGCCAGCAGGAGCCTGATAGATTTTATTTTGAAGGGTTGCAAATGTCCCATCATCAACACCCAGATTATTTTCCTGAGGCAAAGTCAATGAATCATCCACAGTTTGATTTATATCATCGGATGCATTAACGCAACCAATAGCTATTATAAATACCAATAATGTCATAAAAATTCGTTTTTTCATATCCTCACCAAGTCTTTATCAAAAGAATAGTTAAAAGTTTATTGAAAAAAATATAAAAATGTGGTGTTTAACCTATTCTCACCATATAGAAAGAACATACAAAAATCATAGGAAAAAGTAATTTACTCATTGATTTGTTTTTTAAGGATTTCTATTTTCTGTTTAAGATTTTTATTCCCCATCATCTTTAAAATCAACTTAGAATGATGAATATGAATTTAAAATTCTTATTAACCACTTTCACAAAAAATCGCCCACAATGATAGCTAAATAAAAATTTACAAGTAGTTTTATAATTAATAAATAAAAAAGAGAAGAGCATTTGAACAGCATTTTTGTGCTCCTCATTTTTGTGCAATTCATCCCCGACCTAAAAGAGACTGAGGCATTATTGTTTATCTAAAAGCTAATCTCAATAAGGCTCATAAATTAGTTTTATATAACTACCTATTTTTTGTTGAAAAACAATTAACTGTAATTTTATCAACTAAAAAGTTATTAACTAATAAAAACAACAATTATACTAAGAATAAATTATAATGGGACTTGAAACTTATGGAAATTTATCACGGAAGTACAGTAATCGTTGAAAAGCCTGAAATTAGAATTGAAAAATTCAACAAAGATTTTTACTTTGGATTTTACTGTACACTTATGGAACAACAAGCAATCCGTTGGGCAACACGATTTAGAGAAGGTATTGTCAATGTTTATGAGTATTATCCTAATGATTCATTGAAAACTCTAAAATTTGAAAAAATGACTGAAGAATGGTTAGATTTCATAATTGCTTGTAGAAGTGGAATTCCACATGACTGGGACATTGTTAAAGGCCCAATGGCAGATGATACAATTTATAACTACATTCAAGAATTTCAAGATGAAAAGATTAGCCGAGAAGCATTTTGGGCATTAGTTAAATTCAGATATCCAACTCATCAAATTTGCTTTAACACCAAAAAAGCACTTGAAACAATTAAATTTAAAGAAGCGAGGAAAGTTCATGGATAAAAATAATAATTCATTATTTTATACTTGCAGCCTAGTTGAATTCATCTCAAGAGAAACAAAAAACAAGAGAAAAGATGTCATCGAATATTTAGGTGAAGATCTAGAAAGAATTTATAACTATGAAGACGTATTTCATTGTGAACCAATTGAAAAAGTAGCAAATGATTTTATAATACGCAATAACATCCCAACCGGAGAATTTGACAATCTTTCAAAATGCAAATACAACATTCCAGATTATTGGGAAATTGGAGAAGTATTCGAAAGACTGATTGAAGACAATTATGATGAAAAAGATGTTTTTAGAGGTATAAAAGAAGTGTTTTCTTCATGGTTAGCCGAAAAAATACTGAATTTTAACTCAGATTTATATTATCAATCAAGACAATATCTGGCAGAATGTTATAAAGCTGGGGAAATCATAATTTCATAATATACACAATTAAAGACCAATAACTTCAAAAAAACATGATTAAGTTTATAAACTGATATTTAATTACCACATTTCATCATAAAAGTTATTAAAATTTTACAAGAGGATTAGCCATTTTTTAATTATATGACAAGAGTATAGCATCATTAAATTATTTATTTCATGAATAAATAAATATTTGAAGATACATCAATGACAACTTTTTGTTTTAAAAGATAACGAAGTAGAATATAGTTTAAAAACAGATTGATAAAATAATCATTCAAGAAAGAAAATATTAATTTATTTATACCCTTATTTAATTAAAAATAGAAAAGAGTTGAGAATATTCAATCCTCAACTTCTAATTGTTACTTTATTTGATGTTGCTGCACCGTTTTCATACATTGATGTGATGATGTACTCGCCGGCCATCAGGTTAATGTTTAAGCGAGCAATTCCATTGTCATCAGTTGGACGGGTATAAAATACTCCATTGATGTTAAATGTCATATTTTGATTTACATAAGGTTTTCCTTGACCGTCAAGCAATGTTGCTTCAAATTTAGATCCATCCCTGTAAGACATAACCAAATCCTCAGCCTTAATAATTGGAAGGACTTTAATGGTATTTGATGCCATCAAACCGTTATAATTAGCTGTAATGACATATGTTCCAGGATTCAGGTTGATGTTCATTTTAACATAACCTTGAGCATCAGATGTTCTAGTGTAGAACACTCCATTGATATTGAACTCAACACTTACACCAGCACCGACAGGATTGCCCTGCGAATCCAAAAGTCTAATTCTATATTGAGAATCATTCTTATAGTATTTGGTCAAGTCATAATTTTCAACAATTGATGTTAAAACAGTGATTGTTACAGACTGCATTTCACCATTTGTTGGATTTGTTGCAGTCAAAATATAACTTCCAGGATTTAAATTGATATTCATCTTTGCAACACCCTGATCATTAGTAGTCCTAGTGTAGAACACACCATTGATATTGAATTCAACATCAGTATTTTTCAACAGATTTCCCTGTGAATCAGTGAATTTACCATAATATTGAGTATTGTTTCTGAATATTTTAGTAAAGTCTTTTGCAACAATAGTAGGATTGACTGTAACTGTAGAATAAGATTTCATTCCATCATATTCTACGGTTGCATCATATTTTCCACTATCCAAGTTAATTGCCATTGAAGCCTGACCATCACTGTCAGTTGTTCTGATATAAGACCTGCCATTAAGATTAATAGTCACATTCTTACCGACAACTGCTTTATAATCTTCCTTAATAGTAACAACAAATCTTTCAGGCCCATTATAGTACTTGGTTAAGTCAGGTGCAGAAACTTCAATTTTAACATCCTCAACTGTGAACTTGACTGAAGTGGAAGAAGATGATTTATGGTTAATATCACCACTGTAGGTGGCTTTAGCTTCGTAAGACCCCACAGCCAGATTATTTAAAGTGTAAGTTGCCTTAGCGTCACTTACAATAGCAGAATAATCCTTACCATTAACATTAAAAGTAACCTTGCCCCCTGCACCGGTAGGATCAACAGATGCAGTCAACGTAACACTATCGTGAGAATTTTTAGTGTAAGACAATGTTGTTTTACTGGATAACTTATTAACAGTGATTGTAGCCTCACAGGAAACATCATCATAACTAACAGTAGCAATATAAGTACCTGCATTTAAATTAATAGCCATTGAAGCCTTACCATTACTGTCAGTGGTTCTAGTATAATCAACACCATTAAGGTTAATGTTAACCTTAGCATTGCTAACAGGAGAACCAGCTTCAGTTAAAGTAACTTCCAAACGTTCAGAACCACCATAATTTTTAGTAACGTCCGGAACTTCCAAATGATAGGATGAACCGATAATAGTTAACGGAATATTTATTTCAAAAGAATTGAAATTATCATCACCATAATATGAAATCCTTGCATCCCAGTTGCCTGAAGGAAGATCTTTTAATTCGAAGAGAGCTTTTCCTTCAGAGTCAAATGTGTTTTTAAAGGATTTGCCTGCAATATCAACAAAGACATCACCAGATATCCCATATGATTCAATATGTAAAATATCATCCAAAAAGGATATCGCTCCACCATAATCGCCAGGCATATTATTTTTTAATTTAAGATTTGTTAAATTTATTACTAGATGTGAATTCATTGCGTAACTAAGTTTCCCGTTGATATAAATTGCACCTCCACCATAACCACGTACTATTTCATTGTTAATGAAAGTACAATTATCAATAGTCGAATTGGAATTCAATATAACAACTCCACTTGAATATTTGCCCTGATTTTGATTAAAAATACAATTAATTAGGGAAATGAATGAATCGTTCACTATGTAAATAACAGCACCATCTTCTGCTGAAGAATTCACGAAAGTACAATTATCCGCATCAACATTAGCCTCAGAATAAATAACACCGCCATCCCATCCTGAAGAATTCACGAAACTAGAATTGCCAATAGTAACATTACCTTTAGAAAAGATAACACCACCTTTCCATCCTGAAGAATTCACAAAAGAAGAATCAAAAATATATACATTGCTGTTACAATAAATGACTCCTCCGTCATCATTATTAAAAGAATTCACAAAAGTAGAAGCATTAACATTGACATCACCTTCACACCAAATAACGCCCCCATCCCAATTGGAAAAAGTATTCTCAAAACTAGAATTAAATATGCCTAGATTACCCATAGAATCAATATCAGAATTCAGAAAACTAGAATCAAAAACATTTACATTAACTGCATCATATATATAGGAATCCTTAAAACTGGAATCGAAAACATTTAGATTGGCCGCATAATAAATGGAGGAATCATCCTTAAAACTGGAATTAAAAACATTTATATCACCCTCGGATTTAACAGATGAATCAACAAAAGTAGAATTTAAAACATTTATATAGCCATTTGCTACAATGCCTGTAGAATTAACAAAAGAAGAATTAATAAAATCTACATTACCGGTAGTAAAAAGTACATCAGAACAATTCACAAAGGTACATTCATCTAAAGAAACACTGCACCCCAAATGGAAAATTTCAAAATTAAAGATACTGCCGATAGTGTATGGATTTGTGAATGTGGAATTGGTTATTGTCAATACGCCATCATTATCAGATACCCATATAATGGAACCATAAACCCAATCCCCCATCTTACGATTGATAGAACACTTATCAAAACTAGAATCCACTATATTGAAAGGAGATTCAGAATAAATTGCACCTCCACGCCATGCAGAACAATTATAAAATCTGCAATTTATAACATCAAATGACTCGGATGAATAAATTGCACCACCTAACCTGTTTAGTCCATCAACAAAATTAATGTCATTTAAAATAACATTTGGTGAGGCTATACTGAATATTCCCATAGAAGTGCTTCCATCCAATGTATATCCATTACCATTAATTTTGAGTTTCTTTTTAATTGATATTGGTGAATTTCCATCAATATAATCCACATAGGTATAATTTTTAGTTAAATCAAGTTCATTATCTCCTAAGTTATCTATGATATATTGCAAGTCTTTAAATGATGAATCCACAACTTTAAAACTGTTATTTTTAGCAGTTGGTGAAAATACATCATCGCCACTATATTTTACAGTTACATCATATTTTCCGACACTTAAATTAGGTTTAATAATGTATAGTGAATTATCAGTTAATTTAAATCTTTCTTCCACGCCATTGATACTAACACTGACATTGCCTGTGACTCCTTCATCAAAAGTTATCTGGATTTGAACAGCATCATACTGGTAAATTACAGTTTTATTGAAATTGAGATTCATATGTGATGAAATTAGAGTATTTGAAGTATTGATATTGCTCGGATAAAAATCATTTGGCAAATTATTATCAAAAAATGAATTTTCAATATTAATATATTCATTTTCAGAGTAAATTGCGCCCCCATCCATTTCAGCAGAACAGCCTATGAATCTGCACCAATTAAAATTACCCTTTCCTTTAGAATAAATGGCTCCACCATCAATTACAGCAGAACAATCCAAGAAATTGCAAGCAATAAGACTAAGATTGTTAGTTGAAAAAATGGCTCCACCACTATCGCCAGCATAATTACTTGTAAAATTAGAATTAAAAATAGTTAAATCTGCATCAGAATAAATAGCTCCACCATCATTGGATTCATAAGAATCCTTAAGGGAATTAGCTACAAAATTACAATTTGAAATACTTCCATGACCCCCCACATAAACAGCAGCACCATGAGTCACAGCATTATTTCCTACAAAATTACATCCGTCAATACAAAAATAACCATCTGAATAAATGGCTCCACCTTTTTCGCTAGCATAATTGCTTGTAAAAATAGAATCATAAACAGTCAGGTTTCCTGAAGAATGAATTGCGCCTCCTCCTTCATAGTAAGAAAAGTCCATAGAATTGCCAATGAAACTGCAGTTAAATACATCAATATTATTATCACAGTAGATTGCACCGCCATAATACTGTGAAAAACAATTAAGAAAAGTAGAACCATAGGCATTTACATCACCATCAGAATAAACAGCTCCACCACAAGCCTCCAGATTTCTGCAATTTTCAAATATACAGTCAACAAGAGTAACATCACCAGTAGAATAAATTGCACCACCATGCTCATGAGACTGAAAATCAATGAAAGTACATCCATAAAGATCAATATTTCCATCAGAATAAATGGCAGCACCATACCCTTCAACTAATCCGTGTTTTAACTCAATATTTTTCAAAGTTACCTTTGATGAGGCAATGCTAAATATGCCTGATGAACCTAAAGCATCAATAACATGTCCGTTACCATTAATAGTTAAAGCTTTATTAATAGTTATTTCACCAGAACCCTCTGAGTGATAATCATTTTCTAAATTGATTGTTGAGCCTTCATCAGCATCATCAATCTTTTTTTGCAAATCAGTGAAAGTACCGTTATCAGCACTTCCAATAACTTCGTCATTACTTAAAGATACATCCAATGTATCTGCAATACCAACCATATCGTCAGTATCCTCAATTGCCTGATTAACATTCATAGCCGATACACCGGCAATAGAAAGAAAAAATAAGATCAGACAAATAAAAACTAAAAATTTCTTATTCATATTTTTACCCCATTTCAAGCCCTTTTTTAAATAAAAACCTAAAATATAGTTAAAATTTTATCAAAAGATATATAAATATATGGCGATTTAAAAATAAAAAAAAACTTTTTTTGGAAAAAATTCTGAAAATAAGAATAGAAAAATGTGAAAATCAATGAATAATATTCAAAATACTTGAGTAATATAAAAAATGATTTTCTCTTTAAATATATTAGAATTTAAAACATCTTATAGATGATAATTACAAGATACATATTCCGAAACACAAAAGTAAGGAATTAATTTACTCTGTAAATCATCAAACTAGATATATAAGAGGAAAAAAATGAAAGCAAATAATTATAAAAAAAGTATTTCCCTCCGATTAGATGAAAATATGGAACATATGATAAAAGAATTAAAAGAAACACTACCTTTAAATACATCAAGCATTATGAGGTTAGCTCTAATAACATTCTACGAGAAGAACAAAAAAATGGTGATTTAAATGATAAATAAACATAAAGAAAACAATAAAATGTACAGTTATACGAAATTTGCACAGCAAGAAGGAATAAATCAAGATAAAAAAATAGGCTATTTTTTACCCAAACCCCACGAGATAGGTGATGTATGGGATGCAATGGAATATTTTGCTTTAAATTATTCTAATGATATTGAATTCAGCATAATGTTTAAATATTTTGATAGAATAATGGATTTTTACGAGCATTACGACTATGTAGCATATGTAGATTATAATAATAAAAATCCTAAAAAATGGGATATTCTATATCAAAAAGTTGATTCAAATTTGCTGAAAGATCTTGAAATAACTGAAACCCATTTTGACAAGATGTTAGAAAGGAGAGAAAGATTAAAATATCAAAAATGATTAAAAATTGATTTTCCCATAGATTTTTCTACATATATCCCCACTTCTTTTTTAATCAATGAAAAAAGAATAGACCCACAAATTTATTTATAAATACACAAATGCATACATTAATAATTTAGAAAGATTTTGAAATTTATACACCAAAAATTTGACGAGCAGGTTGGCGAGCAAAGAAGAAATAAATCAATATTTGCAGATACATTCGAGATAATTTTTTATTTTAATAGATAACGATGTAGAATATACTTAAAAAACAGATTGATAAAATAAGCATTCAAGAAAGAAAGTATTAATTTATTTGTGCATTCATGTAATTAAAAAAATAGAAATAGTTGAGAAATGATCTCAACTTCTAATTGTTACTTTATTTGATGTTGCTGCACCGTTTTCATACATTGATGTGATGATGTACTCGCCGGCCATCAGGTTAATGTTTAAGCGAGCAATTCCATTGTCATCAGTTGGACGGGTATAAAATACTCCATTGATGTTAAATGTCATATTTTGATTTACATAAGGTTTTCCTTGACCGTCAAGCAATGTTGCTTCAAATTTAGATCCATCCCTGTAAGACATAACCAAATCCTCAGCCTTAATAATTGGAAGGACTTTAATGGTATTTGATGCCATCAAACCGTTATAATTAGCTGTAATGACATATGTTCCAGGATTCAGGTTGATGTTCATTTTAACATAACCTTGAGCATCAGATGTTCTAGTGTAGAACACTCCATTGATATTGAACTCAACACTTACACCAGCACCGACAGGATTGCCCTGCGAATCCAAAAGTCTAATTCTATATTGAGAATCATTCTTATAGTATTTGGTCAAGTCATAATTTTCAACAATTGATGTTAAAACAGTGATTGTTACAGACTGCATTTCACCATTTGTTGGATTTGTTGCAGTCAAAATATAACTTCCAGGATTTAAATTGATATTCATCTTTGCAACACCCTGATCATTAGTAGTCCTAGTGTAGAACACACCATTGATATTGAATTCAACATCAGTATTTTTCAACAGATTTCCCTGTGAATCAGTGAATTTACCATAATATTGAGTATTGTTTCTGAATATTTTAGTAAAGTCTTTTGCAACAATAGTAGGATTGACTGTAACTGTAGAATAAGATTTCATTCCATCATATTCTACGGTTGCATCATATTTTCCACTATCCAAGTTAATTGCCATTGAAGCCTGACCATCACTGTCAGTTGTTCTGGTGTAAGGCTTACCGTTAAGATTAATAGTCACGTTTTTACCGGCTAAAGGCACATTGTTTTCTTTAACTGTTACAACAAACCTTTCAGAACCTTTATAATACTTTATTAAATCAGGAGCGGAAACTTCAACCTTATCTTCCCTAATATTGAATGATATATTATCAGAAGAAGACTTATGATTAACATCACCACCATAAGTTGCCTTGACAGCATAATGCCCTGGAGTTAAATCAGCCAATTTGTATGCGGCTTTACCATTACTAACCGCAGCAGGAACATCTTTGCCATTAACATTGAACACAACATCGCCAGTTGCATCAGACGGATCAACTAAAGCAGTCAAGGTAACACTATTATATGTGTTGTTGACATAAGATAATGTAGTTTTACTAGATAATTGTTTAACAGTAACTTTAGCAGACGTAGTGGCCTTTTTATATTCAGCATTTCCTTCAAAAACAATAACTGCTTCATAAGAACCGCTATCCAAATCAATATCTAAAGAAACCTTACCTTTACTGTCAGTATTCTTAGTTAAATTTTTGCCCCCAAGTGAAATCTTAAGCTCAGCACCACTTACAGCATCAGAATCCTGATTAGTTAATGTGATTACTAATTTTTCACTGCCACCATAATTCATGGTAACATCAGGAGCAGCAATACTTACATAATGCTTATCAACACTGAATTCCACATTACTTGAAACAGAAGACTTATGATTAACATCACCACCATAAGTTGCTTTAACAGTATAAGAGCCTGGAGCCAAATCATTTAAAGTCAAAGTGGCTTTAGAATTTTTTATATTAACAGTCTTGTCTTTACCATTAACATTGAAAGTAACTTTACCCGTTGCAGTAGACGGACTGACAACAGCAGTCAAAGTAACAGAATTATAAGAATTTTTAACATAAGACAAAGCAGTTTTAGTAGATACCTGATTAACCACGATTACACTATCCGTACTGACATCACTATAGATTACAGTCACGCCATAAACGCCTGCATTCAAATCACTGATATCCATAGAAATCCTACCATCATTATCAGTAATTTTGTTATAATCCGTACCATTAATGCTTATTTTAACATTAGCACTGGAAACAGGAACATTGTTATTAGTTAAAGTAATGTTAAACCTTTCAGGACCATTATAATCTTTAACAACGTCCGGAGCAGAAATAACATAATTATACCCTCCGACATAAAAAGTAATTACCTCAGAAGCAGAAGAATTATGATTAGCATCACCATTATAAACAGCCTTGGCAGTATATTTACCTACATCCAAATTAATTAAAGAAATTGAAGCCTTAAAATCAGCAATATCTTCATTATAATAATTATTACCATTGATTATGAAAACAACTTCACCAGAAATATCTCCAGGACCACTAACCTCCGCAGTTAAAGTTGCACTATCTCTGAAAACTTCACTACTGATAGAAACTGAAGATTTCGCTTTAGAAATAGCAACTTTATTGGTTTTAACCTGACCAGTGACCGGATTGGTTGTAGTGATAATGTAATCTCCAACACCCAAATCAATATTAACGCTAACATGTCCATTTTCATCACTAGTAGCATTTAATTTCAAACCATCAATATCGAATTCAACTTTCCTGTTAGATACTGGCTTGCCGGTAGAATCCAAAATAGTTGCTTTAAAAGTAACATCCTTGTAAATTGCACTTACATCACTGGATTCAACAGTTGAATAAATATTGACTGCGGATAAAACTTTTATGCCACTTGCAGTTGTAGTGACTGTATAATTTCCAGGATCCAAATCTAGAGGCACTGAAAACTGACCATTGCTGTCACTAAGACCACTAACAGTTTTATCGCCAATATTGACAATTACATTAACACCGGGCACTGATTGATGGGCATTATTAGATAAAGTCACCACAAACTCTTCAGAGCCATTATAATACTTACTAACATCACGAGCATCCACTTTTAGATTAACAATCTTAATAGAATACGAAGCATCCCCACAGGTTGCCGTTACAACACCATCCTTATTAACGGTTGAAGTGAAAATAATGCTTTCACCCGGACGAGCGGTGTACTTGTTAAGATAACCATTAGTAGCAGACAACTTAAAAACAACATCAGGCAAATCAGAAATATCCGGATGAGAAATCACTTTAGAAGAAGAATTATATAAATTATCCAAAGTGAATGTAACCGATGATTTTCCATTAACACCAGTTATAGGAACACTAAAATCATCTAAAAAGAGCCATACTCCACAGTTTGAATAAGGTTTGCTTTCATAATTGGATAGATTATTTCCAAACCAAGTATTGATAGCCACAAGATTACCCGGATTATAAATACTATCCAAAATAATTGAATTGATTATTATAGAATCAGAAGTACCATCACGGAAATAAAGTGCATCACCTTGTGATGCGGAATTATTAATAAAAAGACCAGAAAAACTACAATTAGTAACATAACAATGCCTACTAAAAGTGGCAAAACTTATTGCACCACCAATATTTGAAGCAGAATTATTAATAAACCTACCATAAATACTAAAATTAGAAACAACAGAACTTTCAAAGCATATTGCACCACCACCATAATAATAATCAGTATTTTTTACAGAATTATTAATAAAAACACCCGAAATATTGCCATCATAAACATTAATACTTGAAACACCTGAAGCAAAATCAATTGCACCACCATAATATGTAGCAGAATTATTAATAAACCGACCAGAAATACTGCAATTATGAATGAAACAAACAAAACATATTGCACCACCATAATTTGCACTATTATTTATAAACTCACCAAAAATACTGGAATTATAAACATTAGTAGGCCGATAATGATAACCAAAATTTATTGCTCCCCCATAGGTAGCAGAATTATTAATAAACCGACCAGAAATACCACAATTAGAAACACTATTATCAAAATAGATTGCACCTCCATCACCTGTTGTATAACCATTCTTAAAAGTAATATTATTCAAAGTTACAGTCGGCGAAGTAATATAAAAAATCCTTGATTGGCCTAAAGCATCAATAGTATAACCATTACCTTCAATAGTTAAATTCTTATCAATGGTTATCCCACTTGTCGAAAAGCCTGAATCATAGGTATAATTATTTTCCAAATAAATTATTGAACCTTCATTTGCATTATTAATCTTTTTTTGCAAATCTGTGAAAGTACCATTATCAGCACTTCCTTGAATTTCTTTTTCACTTAAAGATACACTTAACGTATCTTCATTCACGGATTCAGTTATTAAACTTGAATCATCATTTGCTACCATATTTGTTTCATTACTTATTTTTGCTGCACTTACGGCCGAAATAGCAAATAAACAAACAAGTAAAATCAAAAATAGATATCTTTTTTTCAACGACATATATTTCATCCCATATAAAATTAATTTTATATAATATAACTTGTGTTTAAAGTGCTTTATATATATTTCACATTTATTTTTAGGAATGCAAAAATAAACTATGAATTTTTAGAAATATCTATACAAAACACACCAAATTGAAAATTTAATGAATGATATTCAAAATAATAGAAGTAATGCACCAATACAATTATGAACTACTGGAAAAAATCCTGCCTTTAAAAGCATTAGAAAATACAACAAAGTATAGATGATAATTACAGAGAAAGTATCTGAAATACAAAAATTAAGAATATAATGACCTGTAATCTATCATAATACAATAAAAAAAATGTGATTTATTATGAATAAAGAAAAATTTGTTAAAAGCATCAGCATAAGATGCAATGCAGATACAGACAGAATGATAAAAGAAATAAAGAAAATACTGCCTTTAAATACCTCAAGTATTATGAGATTAGCTTTAATAAATTTTTACAGAGAACAAAAGAAAACCGGTGATTTAAATGATAAATAAAAATGAAAACAATAAAATGTACAGTTATACGAAATTTGCACAGCAAGAAGGAATAAATCAAGATAAAAAAATAGGCTATTTTTTACCCAAACCCCACGAGATAGGTGATGTATGGGATGCAATGGAATATTTTGCTTTAAATTATTCTAATGATATTGAATTCAGCATAATGTTTAAATATTTTGATAGAATAATGGATTTTTACGAGCATTACGACTATGTAGCATATGTAGATTATAATAATAAAAATCCTAAAAAATGGGATATTCTATATCAAAAAGTTGATTCAAATTTGCTGAAAGATCTTGAAATAACTGAAACCCATTTTGACAAGATGTTAGAAAGGAGAGAAAGATTAAAATATCAAAAATGATTAAAAATTGATTTTCCCATAGATTTTTCTACATATATCCCCACTTCTTTTTTAATCAATGAAAAAAGAATAGACCCACAAATTTATTTATAAATACACAAATGCATACATTAATAATTTAGAAAGATTTTGAAATTTATACACCAAAAATTTGACGAGCAGGTTGGCGAGCAAAGAAGAAATAAATCAATATTTGCAGATACATTCGAGATAATTTTTTATTTTAATAGATAACGATGTAGAATATACTTAAAAAACAGATTGATAAAATAAGCATTCAAGAAAGAAAGTATTAATTTATTTGTGCATTCATGTAATTAAAAAAATAGAAAAAAGAGTTGAGAAATAATCTCAACTTCTAATTGTTATTTTATTCGATATTGTAGCACCATTCCCATACATTGAAGTAATAATATATTCGCCGACAATCAGGTTAATGTTTAAGCGAGCAATTCCAGTATCATCAGTTGTCCTGTTGGGACAATACACCATTATGTTGATGCCATAACCTTAAAAACATGATTTTTTTCTGATACTGAGCATACATAGAGCGATTTTGTAATAAAATCCATTAGTCAAAAGAAGCTAAAGAACAGATCAATAGTGATGAAATGGAAACCAGAACATAAATCTTCACCCAATTTTCAGCGAATCTTCAGGGAATTTTCACCCAATCTTCAGTAAATATTCAGGAAACTTTCACCAAATTTTCACAGAATTTTCAGGAAATATTAAGTTAATGTTCATTAAATCTTCATAAATTTATTTAAAATTGCTTTAATAAATTAATAATATGAACATATTGGAACAATATGAAAAAAATTAGTGCTGTGATAAAAATGATAATGACTGAAAATTACATAGACAAGGACATATTATTTATTGTAAAGTCCGAAATACGCCTAAAGATACTAACAGAACTGAATGAAAAGCCACAAACAATAAGAGAGATTGTTGACAATACAAATATGATTTATAGCTCCGTATCAAATAATATGAATAAATTGGAGTACAAAAACCATGTTATTAAAGAAAATAGGACATATAGCATAAATCCCATGACAAAAATATACTTTAACCAGCTCATGGAATTCAAGAAAAGTATCGACGTGATACAAAATTATAATAGCTTGTGGTACAAACATGATATTACGTATCTAAATATAGGATTGATAGAAGATATTACTAAATTATACCAATCTAAGTTAATAGAAACTAACCCTATTGACATTTATAAGACACATAATAACATCAAAAGGCAACTTAAAAACTCAAGAAATGTCAAGGGAGTTCTCCCATACATTCATCCGGAATATCCAAAACTGATTGAAAATATTTTAAAGAATAATGGATCAGTTGAATTGATTATGGAGAAAGACATCTATAAGGGACTTGTTTCTCAGATGGATGAAAAGCTTAAAAGGAAAAGCATGAGGGAAGGAAGATTGAAAATCAATATAATCAAAGAGAATCTAGAAATCTATCTATTAATCTGCGATGATGCAATGAATTTGGGATTATTCCGCAATGACGGAAGCTATGATCAAAACAGAATATTGAATTCAAGCAGTGATGAAGCTATGAATTGGGCAGCTAGCCTATTTGACAACATTAAAGAAAAAGTGATTTAAATGAGCACCAAGGCAAAAAACAAAAATGAAACACAGGAATTTCATAATGTCAAATATCTGTTGACTTCATCAATGCGTACACTTATTCTCGTAGTTCTTTATGCAAGCAAGAAAAATCTCAATGAAATCAGGGATGAGCTCCAAAAGCCATCTGCAACAATATTGCATGGCTTGAAGGAGCTTGAAGAGGATAACCTCATTAAAAAAGAGAAAAAATATTATTCATTGACATCAAACGGGTATTTGCTTTCAACAAACATTATAAAGCTAATAAACAACTGGTATTCACTTGAAACAAACAAGCAATTCTGGAATAACCATGAGCTGAGTGGTATTCCAGAAGAGTATTTGAACAAGTTATATCTATTGAAAGATGCTGAATTTATTTCATCAACAACCAGTGACTTATCCAACGCATTCAATACATACATTAAACTGCTGGAAAATTCAACAACGCTTAAGATGATATTGCCAATATACTCAGAAAATCATTTTAAATATATGATTAAACTGCTTAGGGGCGATACATTAAAAGATTTGACAATAATATTGACTCCAAAAATACATCAAACCATGCGAAGAAGCAGATATTTGAAAAAATCATTGCTGACGAACAAGAAGGTGACAGTGGTGGAAACAGAAGAGAATCCAAAGTTGTTCCTAACTTTTTCAGATGATTTTATGACATTAACTCTGTTTTTTAAGGATGAGCACTATGATGATTCTCAAATTTTAATAGATAAAAGTGAAAATGCCTTAAGATGGGCGAATGAATTATTTAAATGGTACAGGGAGGATGAATAATGACCAGTGATGATAAATCTAAAGCTGCAATCAATCTAAAAATATTATTGTTGCAGAGAAAAGGCGGTAGAACATCAGCAAGAATTATTGAAAAGCTTCTTGAAAGACCTTACAATCCAAATCAGATTGCTGAACTATTAGGTGTAAGCTACAATACCGCATATTATCACATGCAAATAATGAAAAAATACGGATTGATTGAAAAAAAAACGAATAATTATGGATCTTTATATGAACCAACAGATGCTTTGCTAAGCCAAAAGGAATTGTTTTATAAGTTGAAAGAGCTAATATAATACATATTAATGGATTGACTTTGGTGATTGAATGGAAAGTAAAACAACAAAAGAACATCAAAATGCATCTTCGAAAGATATAACTTGTGGAATCATCACATTAAGTGACAGCAGAAGCAAAAAGGAAGATTTGTCTGGAGATTATCTTGAAAGTGAAATCACGGAAAGATATAGCCTAAAATCAAGACTTGTCATCAAGGACGAAAGACAAGATTTGCTTGATGCTATCAATAAGATGGTTGATGAAAACATTGATGTTATCCTGACAAACGGAGGTACTGGCCTTAGCGTGAGAGATATTACTGTCGAAACCGTTGAAGAATTGTTTGACAAAAAAATCGATGGTTTTGGAGAGATATTCAGACACGAATCCTATTTGGAAATTGGTTCAGGCGCTCTTCTTTCACGTGCAACTGCAGGAGTCTACAAAAATAGTTGCATATTTTCCATGCCAGGATCACCAAATGCAGTAAAAACAGCTTGTAAGATAATAATTGATGAACTGCCACATATTGTTCATCATGCACAAAAATAAGTTTTGGATGGATTTTTAAATCCATCATTAATTTTTTTAATTATTTTCCAAATGCCCACTGAAAAATCATTGAAGAGACAGTGCTAGAAAATAACACCACAAATAAGCCAAAACAGTTTTTTACATACATCAAAAAGAGAAAAAGAAATATTTGAATTTATAATTTATCATTAAAGATACCATAATCATATTCAATATCAACATATTTCATGATGGCATCAATTATGAAAAATGTCCATAATATCTCATAAATTAATATAACGATTTAATTTTGGTGAATGATTACCACAAAACACCTAAAATTCATCGACTTTGATTAATGGCTCCAAAGTGATTCCTTCTTTTTCGAATGCATCAATAGCTCCTTCCTGCCTGTCAACAACGACAAAAGCCCTTGTCACATTACCACCATTATCTTGAATAGCTTTAATGGCTTTTAAAAGAGATCCTCCAGTAGTGGTTACATCCTCAACGACTATTACATTGTCGCCGGAGTTCAACTCACCTTCAATAAGTTTGGATGTTCCATAACCCTTTTTCTCTTTACGAATCATCAATAATGGAATTTCGCTTTCAAGGGAAACTGCTGTTGCAATAGGAACTGCACCTAATGCAGGACCTGCAACCTTATCGATTCCGTCTTCTGCAATCAATTCAGAAATTAATTTAGCGATAGTTGACAAAATTTCAGGTTCTGTAATAGCCTTTTTCATATTGATGTAGTAATCGCTTTTCTTACCTGAGGATAGTGTGAAATCCCCTTTAAGGAAAACTTCATTTTCCTTTAACAACTTAATTAAATAATCTTTAGATGGCATTATATATCATCATCGCTTTTAAGTAGTACTTTATCGCCTATAGCTTTTACAAGTTCAACTGGAATTACGTTTTCACTGTCACGGATTTGTTCGGAAAATCCAGTTTTCTTGATTACCAAATCAGTGATTTCAAAAGTATCCTCATCAAAAACCAATTCAGACACTTTACCTATGATGCATGCATCGGCATCAAGGATTTCCTTGTTAAATAATTCTTTTGTTCTCATAAAAATTCACCTTTTTATTAGTATAATATATGAATCTCTAATTTAAAAAAGTTTAGTTTTTCAAAATTAGTCTAAAAATTTATCAATCCAATATAACAATAATTTATCAACAGTACTGCCCACACAACCCCTAATCAAGTCAATGCAAGTGTCATGTGCAATTTCCCTACGGACAATGCCCTTGTCGACATCATCAATAAGGTTTAGGACTGAGGAGGTTATGGCAATATTTTCCTGAATCCTTGAATCGAATTTCAGCTCAGCAATAAACTTATGTTTATCTTGATTTAAGCTATCATAAAATTCATTGATATTCAACTTGTACCTATTTAATAATACCAAAACATTAGATTGTGAACGTGGTGTAATCCAAACTTGTTTTTTAATTGCCACATGTATAGACTCAATGATACTTTTAGCAATTAGTTCACCTAACTTGGAATGTTTACCGGCATTGCTTATGATATTTTCTGAATCAATATTTGAAGAAATTATCACACCATCAGTGCCAGTTCCTGTTGCAAATGAAGTGGAAAACTGTGAAGGAATCTTTAACCTGTTCAAAGAGACTGTCTTAGCCTCAACTGCTGTCATGAATGCCTCAACCAATGTTGAATCATCAAGCCTTGAGTTTATAAGAAGAATCGTATTGATTGTTCCAGCATGAAACTCTCCGTTTTCCTCATAATATGATGCGGCATCGCCTGCACAGCATGCATTTACCCGAACGCCGGCAGTAGTTATGGCCGTGACTTCAATTTTCTTATACTTTTTGGTGACAATGGATAGGTTTTTCATCCGTGCCAATGTAACGAGTCCAGATGACTTATTTGAATCAAAGCCATAATAATCGCACAATTCACACAGATAATCACTTAAATCATGATTTTCAAGATAGTCAATGTTTTCCTGTGAAAGATGATGATTGAATGCAAATCTTAAATCATTTCGAATTCCACCATTAAGTACCGAATTAGAAATGGAATTTCTTTTGTTGAAAAACTTAACAAAAATAGAATCTTTTAAAAAATAAACTTCATCTAAAGTGGAAGTCTTAAAAATAAGTCTGTTATTGTACATAAAAAAAGAAATAAAAAAGATGTAAATTAGATTTACATCATTGGAGGCATACCTCCGCCCATACCTGGGTCCATAGGCATGTCGTCTGCTCCACCGGTTGATGCAATTACATCATCAATTCTTAAAATCATTTCAGCTGCTTCGGATGCAGATTGGATAGCTTGTTTTTTGACACGTTTTGGTTCAATTACGCCAGCTTCTTTCATATCTGCTACTTCACCAGTGAATACATCCAATCCCATGTAGAAACTGTCTTCTTGAGCAGCTCTTAAGTCTACTAAGGAGTCGATGCTGTCTAAACCTGCGTTTTCAGCTAAGGTTTTAGGTACGATTTCTAATGCTTCTGCAAATGCGTTTACAGCTAATTGTTCTCTGCCAGAAATGGATTCTGCGTAGTCTTTGAGTTTTTTAGCCATAGCGATTTCAGGAGCACCTCCGCCAGCTACAACTTGGTCATCTTCTACAGTAGCTGCTACTACACCGATTGCGTCTTCGATTGCTCTTACGATTTCGTCAACGATGTGTTTGGTACTTCCTCTTACGAATAAGGTTACGGATTTAGCTGCACTACATTCTTCGACGAAGATCATGTCTTCACCGGAGATTTTTCTTTCTTCTACGATTCCAGCTTGACCTAAGTCATCAGCGGTTAAGTCATCCAAGTTGGAGATGACGGTAGCGCCGGTAGCTCTGGATAATTTTTCGATATCTGATTTTTTAACTCTTCTTACTGCTAATACTCCAGCTTTGGATAAGTAGTGTTGTGCTAAGTCATCAATACCTTTTTGTGCGAATAATACGTTAGCTCCAGAATCAGCGACTTTTTGAACCATTTCTTTAATCATGTTTTCTTCTTGTTCAATGAATGCTTGCATTTGAGCAGGGTCAGTGATTCTGATTTCAGCGTCAACTTCAGTTTCTTTAACTTCTAATGGAGTGTTGACAAGAGCGATTTTTGCATCTTTGATTTCTGATGGCATACCCGGATGTACTTTTTCTTTGTCAATGATTACTCCTTCAACTAAGTTGGATTCTTCGACAACAGCACCGTCTTTTTTCTCGATTTTAATGTTGTCAATGTCTACAACTTTATCATCAGCAACTTTTTGTACTGCTTCTACGATTAATTTTGCTAATGGTTCACGTGCTGCTTCGGTTCCTTTACCAGTCATAGCAGTCATAGCTACTTTGGTTAAGGTTTCAGTGTCAACGTCTTCAATTGCAATTTCGTCTAAGATTGCTTGAGCTTTTTCAGCTGCTTTTCTGTATCCCATTGCAATGATAGTTGGGTGAATGTCTGAATCTAATAAGCTTTCGGATTTTTTTAATAATTCACCAGCAATGATAACTGCAGTAGTAGTTCCGTCTCCAACTTCGTCTTCTTGGGTTTTTGCTACTTCTACAAGCATTTTTGCTGCAGGATGTTCAATATCCATTTCTTTTAAAATAGTTACTCCATCGTTAGTTACAACAATGTCTCCGAGACCATCCACTAACATTTTGTCCATTCCTTTTGGACCTAAAGTAGTTCTTACAGTTTCAGCTAATACTTTACCAGCTAAAATGTTATTTCTTTGTGCGTCTCTACCGATGGATCTGTTAGTTCCTTCAGGTAAAATAAAAATTGGTTGTCCACCTTGTGCCATTTAATCACCTTTAATTAATTTATTAAATAATTAGATCAGTTTAATTATCAACATGAAAAATAAGTTTATAGTGTTGAATAAACCTTTCTACATATAACATGAGTTTAAGGTTATATAAATACTTTACTATTTAGTTAACTTTTGTAAGAAAAATAGAAACAATAATGTGAAATAGAAAAAGAAAAAGTTATAGATAAAATTATCTATGTTCTTTTTTCTCAAATCTGAAAGGAGGAGTCCTTTCAATAGTTTCAAATGATTCCTGCTCCTCTTGGAGTTCATTAAAGAATGCATTAATTTCTTCTAATCTTTTAATCTTATCGTTTTTACGGATTAATTCATTTTGAAGATTAATGTATTCTTCACGGGAAACTGTTTGATCTCTTAAATATTTGAGTTCATTGTCCTTTGCGACAATTTCATTTTGAAGCTGATTTTGCAAATCAACATATTCTGATTTAGGGACAGTCTGCTCCTTGAGATATTTCAATTCGCTGTCACGAACGGAAATCTCGCTTTCCAAATATTTTTGAAGACTTACATATTCTTCACGAGGGATTGAATTTTCCTTCAATTGATTAATTTCACTGTCCATAGTTGCAACTTCATTTTCTAGCAATTCCTTAAGATTTAAATAGTCCTGTTTAGGGATGCTTTCATCCTTTAGCTGATTGATTTGTGCATCCATAGCTGCAATTTCATTTTCAAATTGAGTCTGTAAATTTTCATAATCTTGCTTTGGGATAGTTTGCTGTTTTAACAAAATCATTTCATTATCAATTGCAGTAATTTCATTATCTTTTTGCTGGAGTTCTCTGTTTTTAAACTCTATCTGCTTTTCAAGTTCCATTATTTCCTGTTGAGCGCCAGCATCATTTTCCAACTTGATAACTTGAATTTTATAATCATCAATGGTTCTTGAAAGATTGTTAATTTGAGCATCCTTTTCTGCAATGCTTTTATATGATTCATTTAATCTTTCATTAACTTCAGACAACTCATTTCTCTTATAATCTTTCAACTGCTCTGCAAAATAAGTTTTAATTTCATCAAGAGAATTGTTAACATAATCCAATTCATAAATTCTATCTTCTTGATTTTTAATTAATAAATCTTTTTCGTCCAGTTGTCCTCTTAGTTGATTTAATTCTTCCTCAGCTTTAAATTTAATAACAGACACTTCTTTTTCTTTGTCCACAATATCTTGCTCAAGCTCCCGTATTCGTGAAGCAGAATTATCGTTCGCTTTTTCCACCTCAAGCTGTGTTAAATCGAATTTAAGTTTATTGAGCTCCAATAAACAAGATCTGACTAAAGATTGCAAAGCATCTTTTTCAGCATCTATTCCATTTTGCATTTCTATCCCTTAACTTAAAATTTATCTCAATATTGAAATTTGCATATGATTAATTTTTAAATTTTAAAATTATCTTATACCATACACTATAATTATCTAATATTAAATATTGATGTCATACTATTTAAATTAAACCCTTAAATTAACCAAAAATAGAAACTAAAAAGATATAGAAACCAGTAGAAAAATATAGAAAAAAATAGAAAAAATAAAAAAAATAAATGAGTTAAATTAGAGTATTTTCTCATTAATTAACTCTGCATTTAGTACTGATGCTCCAGCAGCACCACGGATAGTATTATGTCCTACAAGAACATATTTAAAACTATTATCAAAAGCTTGGTCTTTTCTTAATCTACCAACACTAACAGACATACCATTGCCCGCATTTCTATCCATTCTTGGCTGAGGCCTGTCCATTTCCTCTTTGATAATTACTGGATTTTCCGGTGCTGAGAATAAATTTAATTCTTGAGGCAATGCTTTGAAATTTGCCATTTTATCTTTCACATCAGCAATGTCAAAGTCATCATCTAACTCAATAAATACTGCCTCAGTATGACCATCAATAACAGGAACCCTATGACATGAAGCACTTAATTTGAAATCTGCATCAACAACTTTTTCGCCGTCAAAAGACCCCAATAAATGTAATGTTTCAGATTCCATCTTTTCTTCCTCACTGCCAATATATGGAACAAGGTTATCTACAATAGCCATTGATGGAACACCATTATAACCTGCACCAGATACTGCCTGCATGGTTGAAACCCTAATTGCGTTTACATCAAAATTATCCACAATAGGTTTTAATGTCAAGGTTAAGGCAATAGTAGAACAGTTAGGATTGGTTACAATGAATCCGTCCCAGTCATTTTCTTTCTGTTGAGCATCAATCATGTCTAGGTACTGTGGATTGACTTCAGGAATTACCAAAGGAATATTCTTTTTCATCCTATGAGCACTAGCATTACTTGCAACAACATAATCTTTTGCAAAGTCCTTTTCAACTTTAGCGGCAAATTCGGTTGGAAGTGATGAAAATACAATATCTACATCATTATCCATATCTTCAGGATCAGTTTCACATACAACAATATCTTTTACAGACTCAGGCATTGCATCATCAAGATACCATGTGGTTGCATCTTCATATCTTTTGCCTGCAGAACGACTGGAAGCTGCAAGAGCAGTGATTTCAAAGTCAGGATGTTTATCCAATAACTGAATAAATCTTTGACCTACCATACCTGTTGCACCAAGTACACCAACATTTACCATAATAAACACCTATTCTAAACCTAAAACATCATTCATACTGCTGACGACACCTTTTTCTGCAGTAGGAACAAATCTGATAGCTCTGATTACACCGGCAATGAAAACTTCCCTTGTATGTGCCTGGTGTTTGAGTTCTATCCTTTCACCGTCACCGACAAACATCACGATGTGGTCACCGACAATGTCTCCACCACGTATGGCGTGAACACCGATTTCTTCAGGAGTTCTTTTTCCAACCATACCTTGTCTTCCAAATACTCCAACCTCTTCAGGATTACGTTCAAGGGATTCAGCAATCACTTCAAATGCAGTCATTGCAGTTCCTGATGGAGCATCCTTTTTCTGATTGTGGTGAGCTTCTATAATCTCAATGTCAAAATCATATAATAAAGGAGCTAATTTCTTTAATGTATTGAAAAATACGTTTACTCCAATAGCCATATTTGAGGAAATTACTGCACCAACATTGTTGTCTTCAATATTTTTAATGTTTGATGCCATCTGTTCTTCTGTAAAACCTGTTGTACCTACAACAACATTTACTCCACATGCAGTAGCTGTCTTAATGGTTTCAACAGCAGCAGGAGCAATAGTAAAGTCAACCAATACATCAGGCTGTGATGCTTTTAAGGTTTCCTCCAACTTTTCTGCACCGACAATTTCAACTCCAAGTTCACCTGCCCCAGCCTGAACACCAGCATCTCTTCCTGCTAATGGAGAGTTTGGAATTTCAATAGCTGCAACAACTTCCATATCATCTTGTTCTGTAATTTTTCTAATAATACCGGAGCCCATTCTTCCAGCAGCTCCAGTCACTGCTACTTTAATCATTAAATCACCTTAAATTAAATTTGAATCTTTTAAAGCTTTTTTAAGTACTTCCACATTTTCCTCTTTCATTGGAGCTAAAGGTTCTCTTAACGGTCCGGAAGGAAGATCCATGATATTCATTGCGGTTTTGACAGGAACAGGATTGCTTTCAATGAATAGTGCCCTAATCAATTCCAACATTTCATAGTGGAGTTCAAAAGCACGACCATAATCATCATTTAAAATGCTGTCAACCATCAAAACCATTCTTTTTGCATCAATATTGGCTGAAGCACTGATTACACCGGTTCCCCCAACAGCCATGATAGGCAAGGTCAAGGAATCTTCACCGGACAATATATTGAAATCATCTTCAAGGCCTTCGTGAGTAAGCGCCCTATAGATATCAGATACTTTATCAACGCTTCCGCTTGCTTCTTTAACCGCTTCAATATTGTCGATTTTTGCAATTTCAACAATTGTGTCGACATCCATATTTACTCCAGTACGTGAAGGTACGTTGTAAGCAATTATTGGAATGTCTGCAGCATCAGACAACATCTGGAAATGATTAACCATTGCATGCTGTTGCGGTTTATTGTAATAAGGAGTAATCACCAATGCGGCATCACAGTTGGCATCTAAAGCATATTTTGTCAAATCAATAGCTTCAGATGTAGCATTACTGCCTGTACCTGCAATAGTTTCCACTCTTCCATCAACTTCATCAACCAATATATCAATTATTTTTCTGTGGTCTTCATGAGATATTGTTGCTGACTCACCAGTAGTTCCGGCACCAACTAAACCATTTACCCCTTGGTCAATCAAATAATTAATATTTGACCTAAAACCTTCTTCATCAATTTCTTTATTTTTATCAAAAGGAGTTACCATTGCAACATATGTTCCTTCAAAATTCATTCTAAAACCTCAACAAGTAAATCATAAGCTTTTTGTCCATCTTTTATATCCACATAAACAACAACAGCAGTTTGAGATGAAGCAATTTCAATGATATTGATGTTATTAATTCTTAACGGTTCTGTAATATTTGAAATTATTCCTGGATTTTCATCGGTAAATTCCGGACTGACGATAGTAATCATTGAAGCGTCATCGCCTAATGACAATGAACTGAAAATTTCATCCTCAACCACTAATGCATGCAATAAACGATAAGCATTTTCTGAATCTTGTTTTTCAACAAATACTGTCATTGAATTCTGCCCGGCTAAAATACCAAAGATATTGATATTATTTTCTGCAAGACATGAAGTTACTTTAGCTAAAAGACCTGCTTTTTTAAGCATTCCATCCCCAACTATAGCTATAAGAGAAATAGGATTCTTATGCAGGGAAATGTGTTTTGTCATATCTCCCTCAAAAGGACCTGTGATACGGGTACCTTTTGCATTCAAGTCGCCATGTGCGAAATTAATAATCTTTGCGCTGATTAATGGATCTTTATATTTTAACGCATGAGGATGTAAAACTTGGGCACCGTGGGTAGCCAAATCCCTCATTTCTTCAACAGTAATTTCATCTAATAATTCTGCACTTTCTATTTTATTAGGGTCTGTTGACATTACCCCATCCACATCAGTTACAATAATCACATCACTGGCATCCAAACAATGTCCAATTAAAAATGCTGAAATATCACTTCCACCACGTCCAAGAGTGGTAATTTCACCGCTAGGCCCTTTTCCCAAAAATCCACAAAATACAGGGATGATTCCTTGATTTAGGAGTTCTTCAATCCCATCAAATTTTGCATTTGTAGTGGTGAAATCTATTTTAGCTTCTAAAGAATTAGAATCTGTCATGATTGGCCATTTTTCATTATACGGATCAATAAATTCTGACTTTACACCTAAAGATTCAACAGTTGCTGAGAATAATCTTGCACTGGTCAATTCACCCATAGCCATAATTTCTGCCTTTTGTCTGTCAGTTAAAGTTTCACCGATTGCATCATTGGATAAGTCAATCAATTCATCAGTAGTCTTGTTAACTGCAGAAACCACAACTACTACCTGTTTGCCTTTCATATACTCATTTACTACGGACTGAGCCGCTTTTTTAATTCTGGCGCCATTTCCAACCGATGTACCGCCAAATTTTGCTACTATTAAATCCATTAATATTCACACCTATTTCTAAAAAATATTTATAGTTTAATTTAATTTTTGATTAAACAAAAATACGATATATATGTTTATTAAAAGATATTAATAAACTTTTAAAAAGATAATGCTAAAAAAATATATACTGATGTTAAAAAAATAGTTAAAAAAAAAGAATAAAGATTATTAATCTTATTCTTGAGTTTGTTCTAATCTGACAAGTCTAGTTACATAACCAGCGATTTTATTTCTTAAATGTTTAGTACTTACAGTTGAGTATTCAGATACTAATTTTTTGTTTTCTTCAAAATCAGTAGTGAAAACACCTTTGTGAGTTTCTATAAGTTCTCTTGCTAAACGTTTAACAAATGAAGTTCTAATATTACCCATCAACATTCCTCCTCAATAGTTCATTCTGCTCATTTTTACTTAACATAGTTAGCATATTAACGATTTGATCAATAATTTCTGCATCAATATCGTTTTCTTCAGACAACTTCTCTACTTTTGCATGAATTGCATCTTCCCTTTTCTTATCATAAATTGGCATACCCAAATAATCTTTTGCAAGGGCAATATCCTTCGCAAGTGAAGTTCTCTGGCAAATTAAATTAAATAACTCATTATCAATTTCATCAATGCGATTTCTGGATTCTGATAGAAGATTTTCAGCATCTTCCTTGTTTTGAAAAGATATTATCTCATTTTCCTCACTCAAAAAATCACCAAAATTTGATAATAATGATAATAATATAATTTATAATAATCATAGTATATAAACTATGGCATAAAATAACAAATTATGGAAATTTCGAGATTTGATTATAAAAATGTGCAGCCATTGTTGTCCACTTCAGTCTCAATGACCCTTCCTTCAAGACTGCTCCATGCATCCTTGATGTCATCACATGAATTTTCATCACATACTGCAACAAAAGATGACCCCGTTCCTGAAAGGCCGGATGCAATAGCTCCTGCCTGAAGAGCATCGATTGCAATTCCAGAATCAAAACCCAAAGCTGATGCATAAATCAAACCATTCAAATTAAGTGCCTTGAAATAATCTTTGTTTTTGGCAAACTCAAATGCCGTTTCTACAAGAGGTGCCAATACGCGCATTCGATTAACATCGCTGTCACCTGATTTTGAATGGAAATTAGGCATATAGACCAATATATTATAATCATCCATTGCTTCTCTTATTATAAATTCACGGTTTTTATTGTCTGTTACAACAACCCCACCAAAGTAGGATGCAGTTGCATCATCAAATGATCCGGTAATAGTGACTCCCGCTTCAATTGATGCATCGATAGCCAGATTGATTATTTCCATATCTGTCAATGGCTTCAAACCAAATTCCTCACTGATTATTTTGGATGAAATGGCAACAACAGCGTTTGAAGATGCACTGCTGCTTGAAAGGCCTGATGCCATTGGCAAGGAGGATTTTGTTTTTATCTCCAAACCGAAAGCGTTTCCATCAATTTCATATCTTTCAAATACCTTTTCAACACACAAATCCATTAAATCTGTGCTTGCGCCAACATCATTGGAACATCTGATTCCTTCATCAATTGTTTTAGCTTCGCATTCAATATCAAGCCCTATTCCGAATGCGGAACCGAAGCCTGTAGCGATTGCATTAATTATTGTTGCTGAACCTGGACATCTAATCTTTTTCATCATTGTTTAACCTCGTCATAAGGAATTTCAACATGGCTGAAATCTAAGGCCCTATTTCTTGCGTTAGATGATAGCTTTTGCCTGAATTCATCATCCCCAATCACATTATCTATTGCCATAGCCAATGTTGAAGCGTCATTCGGGTCTATTAACAAACCAACATCATCTGTAATTATTTCAGTTATTCCACCAACATTACTTCCAATAACAGGTTTTTCACATGCCAATGCCTCTATCAATACCAGTCCAAAGCTTTCGGAAAATGAAGGAAGGACCAGCACATCACATCCCGGAATAATGTTTTCCACATCATCGCGAGAGCCTAAAAAGCGGACATCACTGATATTTTCATTTTTAACCTTGTTTTCCAAATCCTTTTTAAGAGGACCATCACCAACGACCACAACTTCATAATCTGTTTTTGCCAGCTTTTTAGCTTCTAAAATTAGATTGACATTTTTACGTTTAATGATATTTCCCACAAACAAAACAATAGGTTTTCCATTGCTTTGAAGCGAATTTGAATTTTCGCTGGAAAATTTATTGATATCAACGGAATTCCAATACAGCCTTGTTTTGGATTCGATTCCATTTACCCCAGTAGCTAAAATTTCCTGTTTTAATGCATTGCTTACTGCAAAAACAACATCTGCTTTTTTTAAAACCTTTTTAATAGTTGGTCTCATGAATGACTGTTTCTTATACATTTCAAACATATCCGAACCGTGTGCGGTCACATATGTCTTGATATCGTGTTTCTTGCCCACATCACATGCCGCAGCACCTGCAGGGAATAGGTAATGGCCATGGATAATATCAATGTCAACTTCATTTACCAGTTTTTCCAACGCTTTTCTTGCATTTCTTTTAAACATCAATCCCCTTATTCCGGGAATATTGAGACCCGTTGTTCCAATGACATGAATGCCGTCAATGTCGGCTAAATCAGAATGCGGATAAGTGATTACATAAACTTCATGTCCTTGCTTTACCAGTTCCTTTGATAATGTATGAATATGAACTCCCACACCCCCAACATGAGGTGGGAATTGGCCAACCATCGCTATTTTCATATAAATCCTTCCATATTATCGTTCAAATAATTTCCTTCCATATCAACCAGGATAACATCAAGTTCCAATTCAAAACGCTGCATGCATCGCTGTTTGATAGCCAGAGCAATGCTGTTTGCGACTTCCTTTTGAAGATTGATTTCGCTTAGGATATCCAGCATGTCATCCGTTGTAGCCGAATCATACAGCTGAAGCAACATCTCCCTGTCTGCACCGCAAATGGCCGAATGAGTAATCATTATTTCACGCCTTCCATCAGCAACGGCATGCTTTGTGTTGAATATTCCTCCGGCAATCTTAATCAGCTTACCAATATGGCCAAAAAAGGTAAATTTGTCTATTCCACGTTTTTTAGCTTCCTCAAACATGAAACCAACATAGTTCCCGGTTTGAATAATCTGCTGTTTGGTAATGTCCAATCTTTTTAGAGCCAACTTTTCACCGATATTTCCCGGAACGAAAACCAAATCATTCAAATCAGACGCTATTGCAACATCAATTTGCGTTACTATCGAATTCTTGTATGCCTCACTGGACATTGACCTTGCAATACCTGTAGTTCCCAAAACGGAAATCCCATCCACTATGCCCAATTTAGGATTCATCGTCTTTTTGGCAATTTCACGACCTTTTGGAATTGAAATCGTGACCTTTGCAGACTTGCCTTCAGGAACCTTATCCTCCAAGTTCTTTCTTATCATCTTGCGAGGAACAGGATTGATTGCATAATCGCCGACAGGTATCTGAAGACCCGGCTTTGTAATTTTTCCAACACCTTCCCCACCGGTTATTATGACCTTTTCGTCTTCAAAATCTATTAGCTCAACATGAGATACTATGGCCAGATTAACCGTAACGTCTGGATCATGGTAGGGATTTTTATGTGCGACTGCACATGCAGAACTAGAAGACAACTTGCGACAATCGTCAATAAGGATGTCCAATGTTTTTTTAGGGGTTTCAACATTAACACAAACTATATCGGGTGAATCAAGAATGGCATCTATAGCTGCAAGAGAACAAGCTGTGGCTACAGTACCTGTTGTAACACCAGTATAATTATCATTAGTCATTTTTACAAAAAGAAAAAAAGAGAGAATCTATAATAAAGATTCTAATTTTGAAATTAATTCACTGTCACTAGGTGCACCGATAAATTCGACATTTCCGTCAATGACAACAGTTGGTACAGCCATTATTTGATATTCCCTAGCCCTGTCAATGTTAGCAGGGTCGTTTGCATTAACGACTTCAACATCGATTTGGTCTCCTAATTTATCTTTAGCACTTTCAGCAGCTGCAACTGCAGCAGGACAATGTGGACATGAATCAGTTTTAAAAATTTCTACTTTAATTGCCATATTATCAAAACACCTATATAAGTATATTTTGTAACTATTTTATATTGTCATACTATTTAATTGTTAAGGTTACTTTTCAAATGCTCTCTCCAAATATATTAATATATAAAAATACAATATTTAATTGATTAAAATGGAAAATTTACCCAAAGATATTAAAAAAATAATAAATAGTGCTTACCCATACATTGAAGAGTTCAACCCAGCACAAAAAGCCGTCATTGAATCAGGATATCTTGATGACAAATCAAATTACATAATCTGTATTCCAACAGCAAGTGGTAAAACAGTTTTAGGAGTATTGCCTGCTCTTAAAACCATTTTAAATAATGGAAAAGCTGTTTATGCAGCACCATTATTATCCATCCAGAATGAAAAGGTACAGGAATTCAAAGCCTTTGAAGAGCATGGAATCAGTGTTGGAAAACATCCGTCTAGTTCTGATTTGTCTGTAATGGTTTTTGAATCATTTGATGCATTAACACGTTTTTCATGGGATACTCTTCGTGATGTCGATACATTGATTATTGATGAATTCCATATGATTGGTGAGTATAGCAGAGGACCAACACTTGAAGCTGCAATCACCAGAGCGAAAATCATCAATCCGTCAATGCGGATAATAGCACTGTCAGCCACCCTCAGAAACATTGAAGAGATTGAGGGCTGGCTTGAAGGAAAATGCATAGAACACGACTACAGACCAGTGCCACTGAACAAGGAAGTTTTGGATGCAGAGATGTTCAATACGAAAAACAAGAACGACGTTATCGTAAAGATTGTTGAAAAGGCAATGCAGGACAATTCACAGGCATTATCCTTTGTATCAACCAGACGATTTACCGAAAGCCTGGCAACTTATGTAGCCAAAAAGATTAACAAAAAGCTTTCAAAGGAACAGAAAAAGAAATTCAAGGAAGTTGCCAACCAATTGCTTGAAGTTCCAAAGAACAAAGGGTCACTTCCAACCACAACATGCGTGAAACTGGCCGAAGCAGCGGAAAAAGGTGTTGCTTTCCACCATGCTGGCCTTTTCAATGAACAGAAAGAAATCATTGAAGACGAGTTCAGAAAAGGAAACATCCTGATGATCAGTGCTACCCCCAGTTTAATGTATGGAGTTAACCTGCCTTCAAAATCAGTTGCTATAAGAGACACCACCCGCTGGACAAGCAATGGTCCTCAGCCAATTCCTGTTTTTGACTATGAACAGATGTCAGGTCGTGCAGGAAGACCACAATATGATGATGTGGGTTATTCATATCTTGTTGCAAAGACTTCAGATGAAGCAATCAACCTGCAGGACTATTACATTAACGGAGAAATAGAGCTAACCAATTCCAAGCTTATTGACAACAAGGACGCTATCCTAAAGCAGATTATAGCACAAATCGCATCCACATTATCCAAAGATTTGGATGAACTTGTTGACTTTTTTGGAATGACATTATATGGCTATCAAATGAGCAATAACCCATCAATGTCTCTGTTTGCAGCAGACAGCCTGAAATGGGAAATCGAACAGGACCTGCAATTTTTAATCCAGAACGGAATAATCAGAGCAACACCCGAAGGACTTAAAACAACAGACTTTGGAAACCTGATTGCAAAATCAAATTATGCTGTTGAGACTGCAGTTAAAATCAAGGAATACATTTCAACTACAGATTCATTCAACATCCCCGAATTCATTTATGCATTAGCCGAGACTCCTGATTTGCCATTGATATCATTTAAAGGCAGGAAAAGCAAAGACCCTGTTCGTGACAAAATGTCTGAAGTCGGTCTTTTTGCAGTGGATATCGGAAATCCGGAAGCAACAACTGTATCATTGATTGAATGGATTGATGAGAGAAACGAGTTTGAAATAGAAAATAAATATAGCGTATATTCAGCATCAACCAGAAGATCCGCTTATGAAGCTTCAAGGCTAGTTCGTTTCGCCAAAAACACTTCAGAAATACTGGGAGATTATTCCAACTTAAAGGATTATGATTACTTGTCTGCAAGACTTTACTACGGCGTTAAAGAAGACATTATTCCACTTGTCGTTGGGGTAAAACGTCTCGGAAGAAAACGCGCAAGAAACATTGTGGAAATCTTTGGACATGATTTAAAACAAGTAAGCGAGAAGGAATTGCAGAGAATTGATGGTATTGGTGAAACATTATCTAAAAAAATTAAGCAATTCAGTGAAAATTATTGAAGAGGAGGGATTATCCTCCACCTTCAGCAACACTTGAATCCATTTCCATATTTTCTAAACGTGCTGCCTTTTCTTTTAAGTCTTCGACATCAACTTCACGACCGGATGGTGTGAATTTAACCTTGACATCTTTTTCATCTAAAATTTCGACTAATTTGGACTTATACCATAAGTTAGTCTTATCAATTAAAACCCAATCGACTTCATCTTCGGTTTTGATATCAAGAACTTTACCTATAGTTCCTGTGTCAACATAACGAACATGGTCATCGACTGAAATTTCCTTATCACGAGCATCGAATGCCATGATATGACCTCTAAATCTATTCGTCTTCTACTTCGATGGTAACAGATTCAGCTTTTTCTTCAGCTTCTTCTTCGACTTCTTCTTCAGCTTCTTCTTCAATTTCAGTGTTTAAAAGAATGTAGTCACCAAGGGTTTCAATAGCTTCGAAATCAACTTCAACGAAATCATTGGATAAGATACCTTTTTGTAATGAAATGATAAGGGAAGTAACTTTACCGGATTCAACATCGATATCTACATCGTCAACTTTACCAACAGTTTTTACTTTTTTATCTAAAACAGTAATTCCAAACAATTGTTTTGCACGCATTTTATCGCCTCACAATATTAATTATAATAAATAATTAAAACATACGCATATATAAAATTAACTATCATATATTATATAAGGTGAAAATGATGAAAGAGGCATGTCGAATTATTATTAATGATATTATAGAAGGCAAAATATCCACTCGACGTGATTTAGAAGTGAAAAAAAGGCAACTTTGCCGTGACTTGAAGTTATCAAGATTTATGAGCAATGCAGATATTCTTGAATATGCTACTGACGAGGAAAAGGAGATTGTTTCAGATACATTGAAGAAAAAGCCGACAAGAACAAGATCAGGCGTTGCAATAGTCGCTGTAATGTGCCACCCACACAAATGCCCTCATGGAAGATGCCTATACTGTCCTGAAAGTGATATTGCACCTCCAAGCTATACCGGTGAGGAACCGGCTGCGTTAAGAGGAAGAATGTTTGAATATCATCCTTACGTTCAATGTTTCAACAGATTATCCCAGCTTAAAAAGATAGGCCATCCTATAGACAAGGTTGAACTGATAATAATGGGCGGGACATTCCCTTCAAGAGACCTTTGCTATCAGGAATGGTTTGTATCACAATGCCTGAAAGCAATGACCGATTTTGGACTGATATTGGAAAACAAGGCAGACTTTGAAATAGATAAGCCATTGATTAGAGAATTTGAAAAGGGAGTTCTCAAGACATATCCTCCTAACGATTATGTGCTGATTGATGATGTTCAGCTTGCCAATGAAAATTCCAAAGTCAGATGTGTGGGAATGACATTTGAAACACGTCCCGATTACTGTAAAAAAGAACATATAAACAGAATGCTTGATTTTGGTGTTACAAGAGTCGAATTAGGTGTTCAGACATTATCTGACGAGTTATACAAAAAAGTGAAACGGGGCCACACAATAACAGACGTTGTCGAATCAAACCAGCTTTTAAGGGATTCTGCAATAAAAGTGGCGATGCATATGATGCCAGGACTATTTGTTCGCCAAAATGAAGATTTAAAAATGTTTAAGCAGCTCTTCAGTGACGAAAACTTCAAGCCAGACATGCTTAAAATCTATCCGTGTCTCGTGACAAAGGGAAGCGAATTGTATGATATGTGGAAAGAAGGCACATACAACCCATATACCGATGAGGAAGCAGTTGATTTGATTGTCGAGATTAAAAAGATACTTCCGAAATGGGTCAGGACCATGCGTATTCAAAGAGATATTCCATCAACATTGATTGAAGCAGGTGTTCAAAAGTCAAATCTTGGAGAGCTCGTTTACAACAGGCTGGAAGAACACGACATCAATTGCCAGTGCATACGATGCCGTGAAATCGGACATAAAAAGACTAGGCAGAATTACACATTGGATGACTTTAAAATGTTCAAGGAATCATACATTGCATGCGGAGGTGAAGAAACTTTCATTTCAATTGAAGATGTTAATGAGGAAAGCATTGCAGGATTTTTAAGATTCAGAATACCTTCCAAAAATGCTTTCAGACCGGAAATTACGGACAAAACCGCACTTATCCGTGAACTTCACGTTTATGGAAACATGATTCAGATCGGAGATAAGAATCCGTCCATAGGCCAGCACACAGGCTTTGGTGAGAAACTGCTTAGAGAAGCTGAAAATTTAGCCATTGATAATGACAAAGATGAAATTGCAATCATTAGCGGTATTGGAACAAGAAATTATTATCGTAAATTCGGTTATGAAAGAAAAGGACCATACATGGCAAAAAAATTAAATTAAAAAATCAAGACAAAAGTTATATATAGTTTCATTCGTATATTAACTAACAATTAAAAAAAATAGAGTGGTAATATGTATAGAATAAAAAATTCAAAACACTTGGCAAGTGTTATTAATTACACAAATTTAAATAACATGATTAGTGAAGCTGAAATGAAGGAATTCCTAAATCAGGCAAAGGAAATGAACTTCAATGCAGTAACCATTAATCCTACCTACGTCCCATTAGCCAGCGAAATATTGGCTGACTGCGATACCAAAGTAGGCAGTGTTGTTGGATTTCCATTAGGCTGTGAAAATACAGAATCAAAAATCGCTGAAGCCAAATCCCTAATTGAAAATGGAGCAGATGAAATAAATGCCGTAATCAACTTGAATCATGTTGCAAGTGAAAAATATGATTTGATTGAAGAGGAAGCAAAATTGTTAAAAGAGACAGTTGGCGACAAGACATTGAAAATGATTATTGAAAGCAAAATCCTTGAAGATGAACAGAAGGCAAACATTGTCATAAGACTTGAAAAGGCAGGCGTTGACTACCTTAAGACATCAACAGGATTTGTAACTCCAAACCACATTTATGAAATAGTAAATGACATCAACATATTCTTAAAATATGCTCCTAAAACAAAAATAGAAATTTATGACGGAATTGACATTTGGAAAATGACACACCAAGTATTGACCGCAGGTGCAGACATTGTAGCATCAAATAACGGTTACGAAATAGTTTCCAAATACAAGGAATTAAGAGAAAACACACAAATCAAGCCAAAACCAATTACCCTAAAAAAATAATTAAAAAAACCATCACCATTAATTTTTTAATAATAACGACTGATTTTATCATAAATTAAAATAAATAATCAAAAAGATATAGAAATTAGTTAAATTCAAAAAAAAATAAAAAATTAGTAATGCCATGGGCCGGACTTGAACCAGCGACATCTAGATCTTCAGTCTAGCGTTCTCCCATCTGAACTACCATGGCACATGGACCGAACGAGATTCGAACTCGTGATCTCCTCCACGTCAAAGAGGAATCATACCCCTAGACCACCGGTCCTGCACAACATAATATAATTTATTCAAAGTAATATATAAAACTTTCCAAAATGCAAGACCTAAAAAATAAAATAAATTGACCAAAAGAAATGGCCAATAGATTTTATTAACGAGTAAAAAGCCTATTTGATAGCTAATTTGATATCTTCAGCTTTTACAGTTTTTCTACCAGCGTGGCGTGCGAAATTAACTGCTTTTTTAGCGATTTCGTCACCTTTTTCTTCTAATGCTTCAGCTAATGCAATTTTAGCTTCATCACTAATTCTTTGAGCTCCAGCATTTTTTAAGATACGACCTACTGGTGCGATTGGTAATTCACTCATCATTTCACCTCCAATTAAAAGATAGTATAACCTAATATATAAATGTTTTGATTAAAAAGCCTTAATTTTCACCCATACATTTACCATAAAGCTATTAACAAATAGTTTTAAATATACAAAAATAATACAATTAAAAATTAATTTTTAAAGAATTAAATATATATAAATTTGAAAAATAAGAACGGTAAAAAATTTAAAAAAAATAAATTATTCTACTGCACCCTTTAAGTATGTAGAAGTAGCATCAGTAATTTTTACACGAACAAAATCTCCTAAATTAACATCATCAACAATTACTGGAATATAAGAATCTGTTTTAGCAATAAATCCTCCTTTAGAACCTATTTCAACAACCAAAACATTTTGATGAGAATCAAGTAATTCTTCATTTTCATTCTGAGTTATTTCAATCTTGATTTCTGACAAAAATTTTGAACGTTTCTTCATGGTTTCATGAGGAATTTCTTTAAGTGAAGAAGAAATTGCACCTTTCCTATGTTGATATTTGGATAAATGAATCAAACTAGGCCTTACATTTTCAAGCAAATCCACAGTTTTTAAAAAGTCATCATCCGTTTCGGTAGGATATCCTACAATAATGTCAGTAGCCAATGTCAAATCAGGAATTTCACTTTTGAATCTATCAACTATTTCAAGATACTGATCAATTGTGTGACCACGCCTCATCTCCTTTAGCACCTTATCACTGCCACTTTGTATAGGCAAATGAATGAAATTATATACCTTGGGCAATTTAATTGCTTCAATTATTTCATCAACACTATCCAAAATGTTTTTAGGATGCATCATTCCAACACGAACACGAAAATCTCCATCTAAATTAGCCACTTCTTTAATTAAATCAGATAGTTTTTCACCAGTGTCTCGGCCAAATGCTGCAGTATCCTGGGCAGTGAGTTGAATTTCACAGGCACCATTTTCAATAGCTTGCCTTGCCTCATCAACAATATCTGAAATAGGATAACTGTTTAAAGGTCCACGGGCAAAACGAGTACAGCAGAAGGTACATGCTCCCAGACAGCCTTCACAAATTTGAATAATATGAATCAAACTGTCATCAGTTACCTTTGCAACCCCGACCTTGCTTTCCTTGGAAAAACCACATTCACGCACGACTTCTCCACAATATGTCTGCGTTACGACATCAGCAGTCTTGTTTAACTGATGGGGTCCAATCCAGCTGCAGTTAGGTCCGACCTTATTCAATTTTTCAGGATCTATCTCCACCATACATCCGCCGACAATGATTTTCTTTTCAGGAAAATTTTCCTGCAACTGTTGGATTTTATAAATAACCTTATTTTCAGTCGGTAATTTAACATAGCAGGTATTTACAATAATAACATCTGCATCGTCAATATTATCAACCAGATCAATATTATTTTCATTTAAGACACCGGCCATTATTTGACCGTCTGCCTTGTTGAATGTGCAGCCATATGATTCAATATATACTTTCATAAATAATTTCTCGCTAACTTAAGTTTTTTTGAAAATGTTGGAAGTTAAATCATAATCATAATTATTGAATTTAACTGGTTTGGAATAAACCCTTTTAATTACTCCAGATTTAGCAAATCCAGAAGTGAGTTTTCTTTCATTGGTCTTGATTACATGGACTTTGACTATATGATTTTCAATTTTGACAACATCACCCGGAGCTATTTCAAAGTCCCTTTCCAAATCCAATTTATATGAATCAACTTTTCCATGCAAGTCAACGGAAAATCCTATACGAGCTGGAATATCAACGGATGTTGCCCATATAGTTTCGACGTTTTCAAGCAATGACTTTTTGACTCTAGTATCATTCACTTCAATGCTTGTTACTTCAACCTGACCTAAATCAGAAAGTAAAATATCTCCCACTTTCAATTCATCGCTAGGAGATAATTCTATTGAAGTCTTATGAGATTTATTCTGTTCAGATATGATAAGTCTGTAATTTTTAGGTTTTTGAGCGGAAACAACATCTTTAAAGACATGACCGCAGTCAAAGCATTTCAAAAGATATTCTTCCGTAAATTTCTTTTTTGATTCTTTCTGTTTTGAATTTAATATTTCAATATCATCAGAACCACAAATCGGACATTCCATTTTATGCCTCCTTAAATAAAAAATTATTCTTTAAGATAATGGTTTACTAAACCACCATCTTCTAAAATATTCAACATGAATTCTTTGAATGGTTCGAAACTTGCCTTTTCTCCTGAAGTTTCATTAACCAGACTGCCTTCAGACAAGTCTATCTTAATAATGTCCCCATCTTTTGCCTCAATATCACTTACAATTACAGGCAGACCAATATTGATGGAGTTCCTATAGAAAATTCTTGCAAAGGATTTGGCCACAATAGCACTTACCCCTGCAGTTTTAATGGCAACTGGAGCCTGTTCACGAGAAGATCCACATCCAAAATTTTCACCTGCAACAATAACGTCACCCTTTTGAACGTTTTGTGTAAAATCTGGCCTTTCTCCTTCAAGAACGTGATCAGCCAAATCCTGAGGGTTAAATGTCCTTAAATACCTTCCAGGTATAATAACATCAGTGTCTATATTTTCGCCAAAGGTCCATGTTTTTCCAGAAATAATTTCCATAATAATCACTATTTTGTAAGAATATGTCCATGATTTTGAGCTTTAGTTGTTAAAACTATTCCATCATCACCCACATACTCTTTAATTTCTTCAACTATATGTTTGTTTGTTTTGTCGTAGAATGAATAGACTGTTGGTCCAAATGAACTCATTCCAACAGCATATGCTCCAATTTCAGTCAATTTATTCATCAGCTGTTTAATATTATCAGCTTGGAGCTTAATTTCAATGTTTTTGAAACCAATTGTTTGTATCTTGTTAATTATGTTTCCAAAGCAAGGTAAATCTTTTTCCAATAAAAATGGTATCATGTTCATGAAAATTAAATGAGAATACAATTCCACTTCATGTCTATCGATAGGACAATACTTTTCAAAAATGTTAACTTCCTTTTGTCCGTTAACACTGACATCGGATTTCAATATGACAAGAAGCACTTCCCATTCATCGGGGAACTCATATCGACCGAATAATTGTGGTGGACTGGCTTTAGAAGCAGAAGACGGTAAAAAGGAGTTCTTCTCTTTTCTACTGTGGCCACCATCAACAATAAAACCGCCATGGTCAAAGGCAAATACTCCAATACCGGATGTTCCGCCACGACCGGTGATTTTGCCTAATGTAATTCCATTGGATTCCTGACCGATGTGTTCAGTGATAAGCTTTCCAGTTGATAGAGCTATTTGAGTTCCAGATCCCAGACCGGAATGTGGAGGATATGCACTGTCAACCCTAAAGTAGAATCCTTCATCAACATCATAATAATCAATTACTTTTTCGGCTGCTGAGGTAATTTTCTTTATGCATTCATTTTTTATAGTGTCGTTAAAATCAGAGTTTTCGTTGAAATCAATTGTAATACCCTTTTCAGCACTTTCACTATATAAGATAAAATTAGGGTCCTGGATAGTTAATCCAATTCCCCCATCCAATCTACCATATGAACCGTTCATATCTATAAGACCCAAATGGAGTCTTGAAGGTGATTTGATATACATAAATGTAACCTCAAAGAAATTAATTATTCTTTAGATTTTTTTAATTGAGTTGAGAATTCTTCTTCAACTCCTTCACGATACATTGAGTTATATGTACAGAATGGAATGATTCTACCGTCAGGAGTTGCATAATGGATAACACATTTTTTAACTCTGTCTTCATCAAAATTGAATGGATCCATAAAGTGCATGCATGAAATGAGCATTGCATCTTTTGAAAAATCACCTAAAGCACTATAAGACCTTTTAGTGAATACGTTGAGTAAAATTCTTTTAATGTCTAAATTCTCAGGAGCTTCTTTTGTATGGATTAGTTTAGGAAGAGCCTTAGTTGCACTAGCAATAACTCTTTTTTTAATACCGAACCCACCTTCATTTAACCTATCAGACAATTCAGTTAATTTTTCAAACAATGCATCAACATCAATGAATCTGTTAATCGGAATTAACTTGTCTTTTCCAGGGCCTTCAGTTTTTTCTCTGAATACATAAGTAGCAATACCACAGTGTTGGTGGCAGTTAAGAGTGACACTAGGTTTTTCGCCATCAAGTGCACCGATAAAGTTGGCTACAGGTTCGACTGAAGATGGAGGGTAGAAATCAGTGGTTTTAACTTCTCCATCAGTTTGGTCTTCAATGATTTGAACAAAATCAGGAATAGTAATTCTTTGTTCTTCCACCTGGTCTGTAGGGGTTCTTCCAGCAAATGAAACAGGTTGGAAGTTGACTCCATAAATATTTTCATTGTGGTCGAATGCAAATTTGATAATTTCACCAACCTGATGATCATTTACTCCTTTAATTAAAGTAGGAACCAGCACAACACCTAAATTTGCTTTTCTACAGTTTTCAATTGCATCCAATTTATATTGAAGCAAATCTCTTCCCCTATTGTTGATATATGGTTCTGGAGTGACACCATCAAATGCCAAATAAACGGTATTTAATCCGGCATCTTTCAATTCTTGAGCCAGATTCTCTTTCATTGCCAATTTTAAACCATTAGTAGCAATCTGAACATGGGTAAAACCTTCCTCTTTTGCCATTTTAACTAATTCAACAATATCTTTTCTTACAGTAGGTTCTCCACCCGCATATTGAATAGCTGGAGTTGGATTAGGTTTTAAATTTCTTAAATTCTTAAGCATTTGCCTTATTTCATCTTGAGTAGGTTCAAATAAACGACCAGATGCTGCTGCATTAGCAAAACAAACCGGACATCTTAAATTACATCTATTTGTTACATCAATTAATCCTAAAACAGTTGATGTTTCATGTTTAGAACAGAGTCCACAATTAGCTGGACAATCAGCAACACCTTCCACACAAGGATTTTCAACGGAGGTAATTGATGGTTCATAGTTATTTACTCTATTATATATCTCATCGTTGCTCCAATAAGTATTGATAAACTCCCCATGTTCATCACAAGTTTTTTTAATGAAGACTTTTCCCCCTTCGTCAAAGACTTCCGCATCGAGAGGTTTACCACACTCTGGACATAAACTTTTTGTATCTTTTATTTTCAAAAAATCACCTTAATAACATACTACATGAGTACAAACAAAAACATAATATAAATATTATAGTTAATTTAATATTTAAACTTATTTAAAATATATATACTTAAATGATTATACTGTATATTAATAATAAATTAAAATGGAGTAAATAAGAAATGAATATTGACTTGTCAATGCTAGGCATAATGTGTGTTACAACCCTGTACTTTTTACTTCCAGCATACCTATCCAATAGTGGAGGATTAATATTTGGAGGAGGAATGCCTCTAGATTTTGGAAAAAGTGACTCTGATGGAGTTAGATGGATTGGAGATGGAGTGACATGGAGAGGCCTCATTGGGGGAACAATTTTAGGAACATTAGTCGGAGCAATACAAGGATATTTCGGACCAGAGTTAATATCAATGTTTGGCGAATATATTGTGACTCCCATTGCAGTTGGTGTCCTGAATGGTGTTGTTATAGGATTTTTACTCGGATTTGGAGCATTGGTCGGTGATGCTTTAGGCAGTTTTCTTAAAAGAAGATTAGGAATCGGTCGTGGAAAACCAGCACCAATACTTGATCAGCTTGATTTTTTAGTGGTTGCACTGTTATTTGCTTCATTGGTCGTTAAATTCAGCCCAGAATTTATAGTGATAGCAATTGTATTGACACTCATAATACATTTGATAGCAAATACGGGCGCTTATCTGCTTGGAATAAAAAATGTATGGTATTAAGCATATTTGGATTTTCCACCAAGCAGCATGTTTTCATTGCCATAACCAATAGTTTCTCCAGATTCAAAAGCTAATTTTTTTGCATTGACTGCCAGATTATCTGCTTTATTATTATATGGATTTGAAGAATGGCCTTTCACTTTTGTGAATACCAAAACACATGACTTATTTTCAATATCACCCATCAACTTCCAGATGGATTTTATAATTTTCAAATTTTCAATAGGTTTGTTTCTTCCTCTCTTCCAACCTCTTTTTTCCCAATTTACAGCCCATTTTGTAAATATGTCAATGCAATATGAGGAATCTGAACATATTTGGATATAATCACCTGATTGTGCCTTAGAGAGGAAATCCCTCATAGAAGCATATATCGCATACAGTTCCATTTCATTATTGGTTGTTAAAGGACAGCCTCCAGGCCGGCTTGACACCTCCTGTCCTCCAACCAGCAATACAAAAGCCCAGCCACCCGCTTCACGGACATATTTGCCATTCTTGTGATGCATAGTGGCTGCACCATCTGTAAAATAAGTATAATCAGTCATTTCAATCGAGATATTTTTCCATCATGACAGCAGTTCCAACGGCAGGGGCTACAACACATTCCTCATCAGTTAGAATGTCACCCATGGATCTAACTTCCAATCCCAATAGCTCAGCCGCAGGCCTGTCTAAAATATCCTTTCCAAGACCAGTTGTTACAATCAAATCAAGGTTTTGCGTTTCATGAACCTGTTTGAGGCCGTCTGCAATCTGTTCAATCTGCTTTTGATGGATGAACTTGGACATGTCATATATATCCTCAAAGGACAGCATTTCCAAATCTGCACAGACAACACGAGCAATACGTTTGGCACAATCCATTTTAGATTTGGATTCACCATCAAATGTATCGCAAACATAGTCCTCCTCTGAAATCAAACCTAAAACTGTGTAAACATCAGCAGTTTGGGCAAACAATTCGCTGGCTACACGATACTTCTTGCCGTTAAGTTCAACATTATCCAGAAAGCTGGCGAGATTAGTTCTCAATGTACCGGTATATACCAATTCACCAGTAGCAGAGCGGTCGAAATCAGATTTACCTATTGCACATTCCTTTCCATTCTTGATTGGGATAATGTCAGTTGTAGTACTTCCCGTGTCAATGAATATGCAGTTATCGGAAATCAATGTTGCTATTTGGGCTGTGGCAATCCAGTTTGCCGCAGCTGCCTTTAAAGGAGTTTGTTCAATCTCCTCTTTAGAAAGCATTCCATCAACTCCAACATATGCTATTGGGCAGGAAAACGTTTCTTCACATTTTTTAACAACATCCAAAACCCCATCTTTTTTAGTGTCATAAGCATCTACAAGCTCAGCCGTCATTGATATTCCAACAGCATCAATATCTGAAACCGGACAAATGTTTTCAATCAATTCAACTAACACTTTTGATAAATCATCATTATTACTCCACATAGGAAGATATGCGAAATCAACTTCAATGTTTTTAATTTCACCATTTTCAAAGTCAATTACTGCCAAGTCTGTGTTAGCTCCACCTATGTCAAAACCTGCAATTTTCATATTTTAAATTCTCCTAATATCTAAATTATCGCCTTGTTTTTTAAATTCTACTTCACCATCAAGGGATATGTCAATTTCATCAATATTTCCTTCAATTATTGTTTTAGCTATGTTAAAATTAGCGATTTTCCTAAGACCCACATAAGGAGTTGTGAATCTGGAATTTATCTCAAGCAAATAAACCGGATAAATATCCTTTTCATCTGCACTTATCAATAAATCAACACCGACAAAACCGTTCAATCCTTCGACAGACCCACATGCCTTTTTAGCTATTTCAAAAGCCTCATCTTTATATTTACTTTCAAAAGGCAATTTTCCACCAATGTAAGTTCCCTTATCGTTTTTAAGTTGTACGAATTGCTTGTTCAAGCTGATTGGTGTTGCCTTGCCATCCTGACAGATCAGACTAACGCTAACGTCAGTACCTTCAATAAACTCCTGAACAATTATTCTGGATTCTGGAGGAAATATTTCTTCCAAATCATAGCTTAAATCCTTAATGTCTTCAATTATAACAATATCTTCACAATCCACACCAATCAATGGTTTGATAATTAATTTAAGAGGAGTGAAAGGATCTTCAGCCTGCCATTTTTCATGCAAGTTTGTAATTGCCCTTTTCCAATATCCCCTTGAATCTATCTTAAATCTGAAGGTTCTTGGCTGAGTTACATTATCTGATATTTCCTCATATGTTAGTGATTTATCCGATGCAATAAGACATGCTTCACTTGAAGAAGTATATATAAAGACATCATTTTCCTCTAAAATTTTAGTGATATTATACAAATTATTATTGTTTTCAGCCGCAATGAAAATAGCTTTATTAAAATTGCAGGCATTGTCTTTTAGCCAGGAAATAATATCGGTTTCAATTAATATAGGATTAACATTGTCATATTTTGATATGATATTTTCATATGATTTGTTTACAACAACATCCAAATTATAATCGCTTAAATCTTCAATCAATGCAAAAAGCATCGCTTCAGCTTCTGAAATAATGCATTTGTCCTTTTCACCGGAAGCGGTAAAATACTCAAAAACCAATATTGATTCATTCATAGACATCATAAGTAACACACATCTCTTTAATGTTTAATTCATTAGACGGGAATCTCATTTTTTGTCCGTCAAATACCATGTGGATTAATGCATTGTTTTTATCTTCAAAGTCTTTTACTGTTATGTCTTCCTTGATTAATGCCATTTTCCTTTCAAATGATGTCATTATGTCTTCAGGAGCTTCAATGTTAAGCAATCCTTTATCATAGTAATCTTTGATTGCATCTACAGTTTGCTGGGCAGAATTACCTTGACCATATGGATTTGGCGCATTTCTCATTTTTTGTGCAAATTCCCCATCATTTAGAATTTTATTTGCATTTTCAAGAATAACATCCTTATCTGATCCAACCAGTATGTTTCCACCGGCAGCGACCGTTTCAGGTCTTTCCGTATTGTATCTTAATGTCAATGCAGGAACGTCAAGAGTTATTGCCTCTTCCTGAAGACCACCGGAGTCTGTTAAAATCAAAGTGGATTTTGCGGTTAACTGCAGGAAGTCCAAATAACCTAACGGCTTGATAATATGAACATGATCCAAATCATTTAACTCATCAAACAGTCCAAAGTTCTGCAATGTGTTTTTGGTTCTTGGATGAATTGGGAAAATGATATTCATTTGGTCTAGCTCTTTTAAAGCTTCGATAATATTTGTAACACGAGCCTTGTCATCCACATTTTCTGCCCTGTGCATTGTTAATGTTAAAATATTGTCCATATTGTCAATATCCAAATCAGCCAATGATTTTTCTTCAAATCCTCTTTTTTTGGCAATTTCCAAATGTCTGAAACAAGCATCGACAACAGTATTTCCTGTTATGAACAGATTTTTTCTTGAAAAACCTTCAGCCAAAAGATTAATGGCAGATTCTTCTGTAGGAATAAAATACATTGTGGATGTAACATCACATGCCCTACGATTGATTTCCTCGGGCATTGTCATGTCAAAAGACCGGAGTCCAGCCTCAACATGCCCAACGGCTATGTGAAGTTTGGAAGCTACAAGAGCACCTGCAAGAACAGCGTTGGTGTCTCCCTGAACCAAAACTATATCCGGTTTTTCATCCATCAAAACCTCTTCAATACCTTTCATCATCAAACCAGTTTGCTTACCATGAGAACCAGACCCCACATGAATGTTATAGTCAGGAGATGGAATTTCAAGGTCCCTAAAGAAGTTATCAGACATTTCCTTATCATAATGTTGACCTGTGTGAATAAGGCACAAATCAATATCACGATTAACGATTTCATCAATTATCGGAGCCATTTTAATAATTTCTGGCCTTGTTCCAAGTACTACAGCTATTTTCATAATATCACTTAAATATTATATATTTATATTAAACAATAAAAATTTTTGTTGAAAAATTTAATAAAAATGAGCGATTGGCAATAGGAAAAGTCCAGTTAAACAGATTATGATGAATGTGAAAATATATAATTCATTTATTTCAATTTGTCTAGACTTTAAATTAATAATTAAAGGCAATAAAGCTATTACAGGTAGGAAATATCTTGACTGCACTCCCAAAATAGTAGTGCTTCCCAATGGACTCCATGTCAGATAGAAAATAATATAAATTCCAACATAAGCTATTAAAAATATTAAAGCTAAAATCATTCTTTCTTTTTTCTTTAAATTTATATCCAGTTTATAGAACAATGAAAATCCAAGATAAAAAAGCACATACATGAAATTGATTAATTTGATTCCTTTATATCCAGTATAATGGAAGAAATTAGCTTTCAATAAAAACAAATCCGGAATTGAAACAATCATATCCTTGAATAATGTAAAAACAATTAAAGGATTTGACAATACAAATCTGCTTTGACCAACAAACGATACATTCTCTGTGGTTCCGGTACTATAAGTTTGAATAGCAGTTGTTGTAAAAAGTGAAGAAAATAGAGATCCGACACTCAATACTGTCACTATAATCATTGCAATTAAAGCTATTATACTGATTTTTTTAAGTTTTTCATCTTCAAAATGAAGAACAAATACCAAAAAAGCAAGAATTATATAAGGCTGCTTTATCAGACTAATCAGCAATACTGAAATGAAAAATATTGCCAAGTTTTTCTTGTTGACTTCCCCAAGATACATTTTGATGAAATATGTTATAATAACCAATGTAAACGTTAAGATGAATGCATCATAACTTAAAGATGATGCCTGTGCAACACACAATGGCAAAGTTGCAAAAACAAGAAGAGGCATCTTGTACTTTGGAATTATTTTTATCATGAAATATGCAGTTACAGCATAAAGCATCAAATTAGCCATTCTTGATAAATATAATGCCCATATCACAGTTAAATTTAATAATTTAGCAAATAGTATTCCTAATGCCGAAAATACATATGAATAAAATGGACTTGATGTGGTCCAATCCCAATAACCCTTATGATCAGTTATTGGATTAGTGTAACTACCATTATCAAGAATTGTTGTTCCATAATAAGAATGCTGAAAACCGAAATAATAGTCATTAATATATATTCCCTTATCGGTGAATTCAGGATATAACTGTCCTTCACTTATCAGTTCAGCCCGTGTAAAGTGAGCAGATTCGTCAAGAAAGCTCATAGGAGGAGTGAAAAATATCATCAATAACCCAAAAATAATTATTAAAACCAATGCAACATTATGTAATTTTAATTTGTTTTTATATGAAAAATAAATTGAAAAAAGTCCTAAAACAGTAACCAAAACAATAAATATTACTTCATTTTGATAATTTGCATAGTTTTCAGGAGTAAACATTGCAAATACAAATATAAATATGAATGCAATGAAAACAATCATGCATTTAGTAAAATCATTGAAGTAATTTTGGATATTCATTATAATATAATATCAATATAATAGAATAAATAATTTTTTTAGAAATCAAGCTGTTCGGCAATGCACATTTTGCAAACTGCATTTGGAGATTCTAGATTTGCATCCTTAACCGGACAGTAAAAGATACCATTTTTCTCTTCAACCTTTAAAGATCCAGGAAATGGTGTACCAACAGGATGTATTGGCTCTTCCAAAACAAAAGTGGTGTATAATGATACAATTGCATATATTAATGGAAATTTTGTTTTTGATGTGCGGGATTCAGCTTCATGATATTTTCTTAAAGTGGCAATAGCATCGACGAATTCTTCCTTATCGACATCATTGTCATATGAATTGCCATCATTTCTTATTTCACGAATGCGGCCCAAGAAATATTTTGCATAAACCCCATGGCTTTTATCCTTATAGTTTGCCTGAACATATTTACTATCCTCTATCATTTCTGAATTCACTTCCATCAAATCAAATACTGAAATGGTAGCTGAATAGTCCTTCAATACATTTAAAATGGCTTGTGGCGATACTTTTTCTTCACCAATTACCACATCTGTAAAATCATCATACATCGTCATAAAATCACAAGAATTACAATATCATCTGAACAATGTGCCGTTGTCTAGAATATAATTGCCTATGTAGAATGAACCAATGACAAAACCAAATGCAAAACAAACCGCTGTCATTGCGACATTAAGAAGAAAAGCCTCTATTAACTGAGCAACAGAAATATCTTCAGAATTTTTAACCTTAGAATAAATTGCCACACCAATAGGTATCAATGTCATGATCAAAGCAAAAATTATAACAAATATCGTGGCTATAACCCATAATTGAGAATCGTTATGGTGGATAGCAGTATAGAAACCAAAAATAAAACCAACAATTATATCCAAAATACAATATTTATCAAAAACACTATATATTTTTCCCATTATGAAACCTCATATAAATGTATTTGTTTAATCATTTAAATTATTTATGTAAATGAAAATATTAAAGCTAAATAATTAAGTTTTTTAATATATTAACATATAAATATTAACATCGAACTTTTAAGTTTGATGAGAGGATTATATGTTAGACAATTATTTTAATTACAAGGAAAATGGTACAGATTTTAAAACAGAAATAATTGCAGGTATCACTACTTTTTTAGCTATGGCATACATTTTAGGAGTTAACCCTACAATGTTGGCCGAGGGAGGAATGCCTGCGACAGGAGTCTTTTTTGCAACAGCATTATCCTCAGGTATTGCATGTATAATCATGGGACTTGTTTCCAAGTATCCAGTAGGACTTGCTCCAGGAATGGGACTTAATGCACTGTTTACATATACAATAATATTGGAAATGGGAAACACATGGGAAACTGCTCTAGCGGCAGTATTTGTTTCCAGTGTCGTATTTTTAATAATAACCATCTCAGGTTTGAGGGAAAAAATTCTAAACATGATTCCTAATGATTTGAAATTAGGTATCGGTGCAGGTATAGGATTTTTTTTAGCTTTTCTTGGACTTAAAAGCTGTGGAATAATCATATCAGACCCATCAACATTTGTTGCAATGGGATCACTTATTAGTCCACCTGCATTACTTGCATTAATAGGCATTTTAATTACATTAATATTCTATGTGCAAAGAGTGCCTGCAGCAGTATTTTTCGGATTGGTTGCAACAGCAATAATCGGTTTGATTTTTACATTCTTCGGATTTGGTGTGGGAAACGTGTTAATGCCTTCCATTCCAAGCCAAATAGTATCCTTTAATGTAGACACTTCATTATTTGGTGGATTTGCAAGAGGATTTGGACAGCTGTTTACAAATATCCCTAATCTGATAATTATGGTATTTTCATTAGTATTCGTTACGTTTTTCGATACAACAGGTACTTTAATGACTGTTGGAAGACAGTGCGGATTTGTTGATGATGATGGAAATACTAAAGGAATTGAAAAAGCATTTTTAAGTGATGCAGTGGCCGGAATTATCGGTTCTGTCTGTGGTACAAGTACCGTAACAGCATATGTTGAAAGTGCAATAGGTATAGGTATTGGTGGAAGAACAGGATTGACTGCAATTGTAACTGGAATCCTATTTATATTATCAATTTTCATTTCACCATTGATTTTATCATTATTTACTTCATCCGTAACTGCGGCAGCATTGGTTATTGTTGGAATTCTAATGATAGGTCAATTAAAAGAAGTGAACTGGAATAGCCTTGTTATAAGTGCTTCAGTATTTATAACTATAATAATTATGGTGCTAAGTTACTCAATTTCTATTGGTATTGCATGGGGATTCCTTGTATATGCTATTGGAACAATAGCTAGAGGAAAATATAAAGAAATGGGAATCGAAATTTGGATTCTCTCAATAATCTTTTTATTATACCTATTCTTTGGTCTATAGTTGTATGATTATTTCATACAACTTTATATTTTTTAAAGTGATTGAAATGATAAAAAAAATATCTTTAATATTTATAATTCTGATTTTTTCAACAGGATTTGCATATGCTGCTCAAAATATAAACGATTTACAAATACCAAATGATTTTTCTGGAAAAAAGGCAGAAGGTCAATTTTTCATGCCAAAAGCATATGATAATCCAAGATTCATAATTGCTGAGTATAATGAAAGCAGCCATGATTTTGAAAACTCAACATTATACGGATTCTGGCCAAGTGGAGAAAAATACATCTACTTCTTTTCAAACCACCAGGTAAGCGATATGGGCAGTATTGAACTGGTTGAAATGGATGGGAAAAAATATACCGTTTCAGTATTGTATGCAAGCACAGTAATTGATGAGGATTATTTGAAAGATTCTTTGAACTACTTAAAAGAATTCAATACTAAAAATAACTTAACTCCAATTTCACCGTAAATCAGCCAAGCTTTTTATCATTGATTCACGGATTGCATACTTTCTTTGTAGATTATCAAGTGAATCAACGAGATCTCTTTTAAATCTTTCACATGCATAATCATCATATCTAAATTTAATGCCATCATACTGAATATCCATTAAAATCAAGTAATCAGGTTCCATTACCTTAATGCTTGCTCTAGGTGAATTTTCAGGAGGATTCAATAGCTTGTAAACCTCATCTAAAGTCATCTTATCCAATGCAACATCAACAAAAACACGCATCATTTTCCTAACCATATTCCATAGGAATGACTCACCATAAATGTCAACAAAAATTGGGGACAGAGTATCATGTAAATTAGGAAAGTGTCTCTTATGATAATCATCCAAATCCACTTTAGTGATTTTAATGTCATCAATTGTTCTTGTAGTTGTCTTTTGATACCTTTTTGTGAAATTGGTGAAATTATGAGTTCCCTTAAATATTTGAGCAACATCATTCAATTTATCCATATCCAAATCCTGGAAGAGAAGATAACGATATTGCCTCATTTGAGCATATCTTGGTTTGAATGCATACCGAACAGGAGCTTTAGCAAGAATCTGGATATCATCAGGCAAACTGTTGTTGATTTCATTAACCCGAACTTCCTTTTCAGACTGAAAGCTGATTACATTTCCCAAACTATGGACACCAGCATCAGTTCTGCCGGCAATCCTGAATCGGGATTTTTTTAAATCATCAATATAATCTAATTTACGTAAATGATAAATTAATTCCTCTTCAACAGTTCTTAAATCAGGTTGTCTTTGAAAACCGTGAAAATTAGTTCCTATGTATCCAATCTTTAATGCTGTTCTTTTCATCAATTAATAATTTTAATTTCAATATAAAAAAATATATCCCTAATTGTGTTTAATATGTTATTATGGAGAGCAAAAATATAATATTAATTTTAACAGTAATTGTGATAATTCTAGCTGTTGGAGTTGTTGCGGAGGTTTTTATTTTAAACAATAATAACACGCAGAGTACTGCTGCAGCAAACAACACAACATCAACAAATACGACAGTAGTTTCTATTTCAAATGATGAGAAAAGTGACAGCAGTGAAAATTCAATCGAATCAAACCGTCCGAAAAATGATCCGAACTACAAGGGATATAACCCATATCATGAAAGCGAAGTGACAAAAGATGGATGGAATCCAAGAGACCATGAAGTTGGCCGTGACAACCTGGGTGACGGTTCACAAAGAATTCGTTATGACGACGGTTACTTCAGAATAGTTGACGAAAACGGATATGTTATAACATATGGTTATGGTGGTTAAAAAAGCATTAAAAATGCTTTTTTATAATTTTTTTATCATATGACTCGTTTCGTCATAATCATCCTCTTCAACAGTTATTTCATAACCTAAAGATTTCCAGAAAGGCAAAGCTGCATCGAGATATCTATGTGTATGAAGATACATTTTATCATATGAATGGACTCTTGCAAAATCTTCCATTTTGCTCACAATATTTCTGGCAAGCCCATGTCTTCTATAGTTTTTATCGACCATTAACCGCCATATGCTTGCAGTATTTTCTTTTGAGTAAATGTCTTTAAACATTTCATAATCCTTATCATAAGCCCTTACTGCACCCGTTGCAACAATCCTATTTCCATCCCAGGCTATGAAAAAGTTATTTCTTTCAGGTGAAATGTAATATTGCTGGATTTCATCAATATCATAATGAAACTTAGGATTGCGACCAATACCATATTCCTTTTTGATTTGATCAAATAAGAATTCTTTAACTTGATTAATTTCATTAACGTTATTGTCTATTTCTTTAATTGTTATGTTCATAGTATCACTAGTGTTTTAAAAAAAATAATAAGAGAAATATTGAACTTCTCTAGATTTAATAGTTATTCTTGAGCAGTTTCAGGATTGAGTAATTTTTCAACATTTTCCCCAATCAAATCAAACAATAAAACCACAATCAGTAGAGACAATCCAGGATAGAATGCCAACCACCAGTATCCTGATGATAAATAATGCATTGATTCAGACAATATCACCCCAATTGCAGGTTCATGAGGAGGTAAACCGAATCCTAAAAATGTGATTGCCGCTTCGTGCATAATTGCATGTGGAAACATCAAAATAACCCCCACAATTATCTGAGAAACGATTAAAGGCAATATATGTTTAGTTGCAATCCATATTTTAGATTTACCTAAGTTTTCAGCCAAACTAACATATTCAGTGGTTTTTATCTCTTTTACTTCAGATCTGAGAACTCTTGCAAGAGGCGTCCAATGAGTTAAACCGACACCCATGACAACACCGAAGACCCCTCCACCAAACATTATGGAAATCAGAATGATTAGAAGAATATGTGGTATTGATCCGAACAAATCGATAATGCTTGCAACAGCTTCATCGGCAAATCTGTTGAAACTGGAAAACAATCCCAAAACAACAGAAATGAAAGTACTGACAGCAGATGCGATGAATCCAACCATCAAACTTAATCCAAGACCGGCAATAGTTCTCTGAAACATGTCCCTTCCCATCCAGTCAGTTCCGAAAGGATGTTCAAATGACGGCATCTGATTTGCATTGACAAAGCTTGTTGGAATATCTCTTATGAAATAACCTGAAATGAAAATGCTTATAATGACCAATGCAGAAAGAGCAATGATTATAAGAGTCTTAGTTCTAAGATTAGCTTTAAACAAGTACCATTGTTCTTTTTCATTAGTTGATTTTTTCCTAATCATTGAACTCATTCTCCTTAATTCTTGGGTCAATAAAGTAATATGAAATATCAGCAAGCAAATTACCTATAAAGACAAATACAGCACTGAACAATACAATTCCTAAAAATAATGGAACATCACTTTGAAGACCTGCAGCAACTGCAGTTTGTCCAATTCCAGGATAGGAAAATACCTGCTCAACCAAAACAGCACCACCAAAGAGTTCGCTGAATGACAAGAACTGCAATGTTATAGCAGGAAGCAAAATGTTTCTAATACCATGATTTTTTACCAAATCCCAACCTTTTTCACCTCGGGACTTTGCAAATAACACATAATCAGAGGATAATACATGAATTAGTTCATTACGGGTGTACATTGCAATCGGTGCTAAACCCACAAGACTTAAAGTTAATGTAGGCAGTACAAGCCTTGATGCCCAGTCCATAAATGATGCATCAGTACTGCTGACACCAATTGGAACTCCAAATCCTATTGGGAACCATCCCAAATAAACTGCAAAAATCATTAAAATAAGCATGCCTACCCAAAATGAAGGTGCAGATTGAATTGCATAACAATAAACTTTAACTGCCTTATCTATCCAAGAGCCCTTATTTTTACCTGCCACAACACCCAAAGCAAAACCAAACACACCGCTCAATATCCAAGACAGTGCCATTAATGCTAGTGATGCCATGAATTTTTGTGTTATAACATCGATTACAGGAGCACGGAAAATCAGAGATGTTCCCAAGTTGCCCTGAACCAAATCTAAAAGCCAATGATAAATTTTAGTAGGAAGTGGAACACCAACACCAAAGTATTGGTTAAGAATCTCTCTTTGAGCTTCTGATACTGCAGCACCTTTTAAGTAGGTAGTAACAGGGTTAATAGGGGATAAGTCTAATAATACAAAACTGAATATTGCAACAGCAATCATTAAAATTATAAAACGTATTAATTTATAGCTAAAAAATTTTATTATTCCTTTTTTATTCAATATTAACTCCCCTTAAAATTTAAAAAAAATAAAATGGAAAGATATTAATTAAGCTCTTGTCCATTCACAAATGTTAATTAAAATATCATTTCCTAAACCATCAGGTTGGTTTCCAATATTGATTCCATCTTTAATGAAGTAGTTGTAATCATAGTTAGCAATCCATACCCATGGAGCATCACCTGCAGGACCCCATCCCTGACCATTTACAAGAGCTGATTGAGCCCATAAGGAATTTGCTTGACTCATGTCATTAGTTGACATAGCTTTCTCCATTAAAGCATCAGACATTGTGTTGTTGTATAAGTTAGGATTCATATAGAAACCATCCATTTCCTTACTGTGGTATTGTTGATAAACAGATTTATAAGGGTCAGGAGAAGTTTGTTGCATTAAAGCAGCAGAACTGTACATGTTTGCATAAATTGTATCCCAGTCAGCACCAACAAGTTTTACTTCAATACCAATTTCTTTTGCTTGTTCAGCAAACATGGTTGATAAAGATTGTCTGTCAAGATAATCCGGAGGATAGTATAAATCAAATGATGCTTTAGTACCGTTTTTCTCTACGATTCCATCACCATCAGTATCTGTCCAACCACCCTCAGCCAATATCCTTTTAGCTTCAGTAATATTGCCGTCAACTACTTTACTTTCATTGTTTGCATAGTCTCTTGTATCAACACCAGTATATTCTGGAGTAGCATGTCCTGAAAATACTGAATTTACAATTTCAGTACGGTTAATACCAACATTTAATGCTTCACGAATAGCTTTATCAGCAGTAACATTGTTTCCTACTTTATAACTATCATTTGTTACAATTCCAGTATCTTCAAGATATGGTAAGGATACACCTTGTGCTCTTCCTGCAGATTTTTCAACAAATTGATATCCATCTACAGTTTGATTTAATGAGGAAGTTGCAACAGGAACTACATCAACATCACCAGATTTAGCTAATTCCAACCAGGTTGATTCTTCAGGGAATAAGATAGTAACTTGAGTAAAGTATGGTTTTTGTCCATAATAATTATCATTTATCTTAAAGATTGCTTGTTGACCTTTGTCCCAGTGATCCAATACATATGGTCCTGAACCAATAGGATTTTCACCATAGGTATTATTGTTATAGGTATCTGAAGGTACAATACCCACATATCTTAAATCATAAATGAATGTTGATCTTGGCTCAACCAAATTAAATTGAACACAGGTATCGTTAACAGCAGTCGCATTAGCCAAGTTAGTTAAGTCCAAATCAGATTCTGTAGCTTTTGCAGTGTTGAATGTGAAAGCAACATCCTCTGCATTTAAAGTAGAGTTATCTGAAAATTTAATGTCATTTCTTAAGTTTACTGTCCAAGTTTTTCCATCATCACTAATTGAATAATCAGTTGCTACGTCAGGAACAATAGTTCCATTACTATCTGTTTTAAATAAACAACTCTGTATTAATGGGTTATAGTTTTGATGTCCACATCCCCAACCGGTGAGCGGATTGAAACCTGCTTTTGGTTCCTTGATGTTACTGTGAGCAGCAACAACCAAATGGGTAGGGTCACCATCATTATGAGAATTACCCATGAATGCAAAAGCACCCACAATAACAATCAATAGAACTACAATCCCACCAATTATAATTTTTTTGTCCATATATTTCACCATGAAAAAATTATCAATATTAAAATAAGTAATACTTTTTCCATTAAAAATGTACAATAAGTAATACTTTTAATTATAATTTTAATATTAACTATAATTTATATTAAATAACATATAAATAAGTAGTTATTACATATAAAGAACAAAGTTAAATTAAATGAATTAATACTTAAATTTAAAAAAATAAACACACAAACAATTAATTAGAAACAATTATGAATATTAAAATAAAAATAAAACTGATAATTGACATTTTAAAAACAGAACGAAAAAAGTAGAAGTAATACTATGTTATTAAATATTACTTTATTACACGAAAATACAATAGGTAATAACTAAATTAATATAAAATTAAAAATAAATAATACATAATGTCTTTTTCAGATAATCTCAAAAAATTCCTAATGAAAAATGGTGCTGCAGAAGCAGGATTTGCTGAGATAAGTAATTTTACACCAAAAAAAGAGTTGAACACAGGAATTGTTTTTTATATGACATATCCAAAAGAAATAATAAGCAATATGAAAAATGCACCAACACAAGAATATGTTGATGAACTTGTAAGTCTAAATTCCAGACTGGATGAGCTAGGAATGAAATGTGAAGAGTATCTAATTGAAAATGGATATAAAGCTTATGCACAAACAAAAAAAAGACTTGGAACTGATTTTGGAGAGAATAATGGATTTGAATTACCTCACAAAACTATAGCAACACGTGCAGGATTAGGTTGGATTGGAAAATCAGCATTATTCATAACATCAAAATATGGATCAGCATTAAGATTATCTTCAGTTTTAACAAATGCCTCGCTAGAAATAGGAAATCCCACATTAAAATCAAAATGCGGAAAATGTATGGAGTGCAAAGATGCATGTCTAGGTGGAGCAATAAGTGGGAAAGAATGGAATTATAAATTAAAAAGAAATGATTTTTACGATGATAAAAAATGTGAAAAATATGCTTTAGAAATATCTTATGAAAATTTAGGAAAAGCAGATACAGTATGTGGAAAATGCATATTTGCCTGTCCACATACACAAAAATATATCAAAAGATTATAATTCAACAGCATAAGTGAAACTAGATTGAACAGGAGTAATATCGACACCCCTAATTTTTTTATCCATATGAACCGTTTGAAGCTCATCTCCTTCATCAATTGTGATAACAAAACCCATTTTTGTCCAAAATTTAAGAGCACCATCCAAAGTTCTATGTGTGTGGAGGTATATCTCATCATAGTCACTTTCATTGGCAAAGTTTTCAGCAACACTAAACATCTTAGAAGCCAGACCACAACGTCTGTATCTTTCATCAACGAATAATCTCCAGATACTAGAGGTAGTTTCACTGGAATACTTGTCTTGGAATATTAAGAAATTTTTATCATATGACCTAATTCCAATCGTTGCTATTATTTCATTATTTTGCCCGTTGAATGCTACAAAAAAGTTGTTTCTCTTGGGATTGATATAAAATGATTCCATATTAACTATATCCTGATGCCATTTTGGAACATAATCGTAGCCAAATTCTTTTTTGATTTGTTTAAACAAGAAGTCCTGAACATCTTTAATTAAATTAGAATCATTGGTTAATTCTTTAATAATCACATTCATATAAACCACTATCTGAAAAAATATTACTCAATTGAAATAATTTATGCTATTAGTAATACTTTTTTATTAATTTTAAATAACTTTAATATTGATAAAGTTCAAATTAATATATAAAATTTATCATTTACACATTTCAGGTGAAAAAATGACAGAGTTATTAGATGTAGAAAATGTTTCTATTTCTTTTATACAATACACACAGGGATTAAATCAAAGAAATTTAAAAGTCATCACAGATTTAACATTAGACATATCCGAAGGAGAGATATTGGCAGTATTAGGTTCAAGCGGTTCTGGAAAAAGTTTACTTGCCCATGCAATTATGGGAATACTGCCTGAAAATGCGCAATTAAATGGGAAAATAAAATTTAAAGGTAAAGAGTTATCTCAAGAAGATAAAGAAGAAATAAGAGGTTCAAAAATAGCTTTCATTCCCCAATCCGTGAATTTTTTAGATCCATTAATGAAAATTTCAGACCAAGCCATTGGCCATTGCGAAAATGATGCGGAAAAAAAAGAAAAAAGAATTAAGCAAAGGGAAATATTTGAACATTATAATTTAGGACCTGAAGTAGATGAAATGTACCCATTCCAGTTATCCGGAGGAATGGCAAGAAGAGTGCTTGTTTCAACAGCATTATTATCTGAACCAAAATTAGTCATTGCAGATGAACCAACACCAGGATTGGATGAAAAAACGGTTAAAGAAACATTGAATCATTTCAGACATATGAAAGAGGACAACATTGGAGTTCTGTTAATTACACACGACATACATGCTGCTTTAGATGTTGCTGACAGAATTGGAATTTTCTATTCCGGTTATGTGATTGAAATAGCTGAAACAAAAGACTTTTCTGGAGATGGAGAAAATCTGCTTCACCCATATACCAAATCTTTATACAAAGCACTTCCTGCAAACGGTTTTGAATTAGTGAAGGGTCATCAGCCATTGCATGGAGAAATTCCTGAAGGTTGCCCATTTTATGACAGATGCGAAATGGCATTCGACAGATGCAAGAAGGAAAGGCCAGAATTAATAAGTCTTGGAAATAAAAAAGTCAGATGTTTCAAATATGAAGAGGGTGAAAAAAATGAAGCTTAAAGCGGAAAATGTGTCATTCAAATATCCTTCAGCCAAAGAATATATTTTAAAAGACATTAATCTTGAATTGGACAACAATAAAATCATCGGATTGATAGGTGACAGTGGAAGCGGAAAATCCACATTATGCAAAATTCTTTCAGGATACATTCAAAAATATGAAGGAAGCGTGAAATTTAATGAAAAGGAATTTCCAAAAAAAGGTTTCAAACCAGTACAATTAATTTATCAACATCCCGAAAAGGTAATGAATCCAAAATGGAGGATGAAACAAGTACTTTCCGAATCATGGGATGTAGATGACGATACATTGTCGGAATTCGGTATACAAAAGACATGGCTGACACGTTTTCCACAGGAATTATCAGGCGGAGAGCTCCAAAGATTTTCTGTGGTAAGATCTCTGAATCCGAAAACAGAATTTTTAATCGCTGATGAAATGACAACAATGCTTGATGCAATAACACAAGTGCAAATCCTAGATTCAGTGCTGAAAATTGTTAAAAAAAGAAATATGGGATTCCTGCTTGTAAGTCACGACATGGATTTGGTAGACACGATTTGTGATGAAAAAATATATTTCAAAGATATTAATGGAATTTAATCATTAATGATAACCTGAAAACTTATGTAACTTAAGTATTTTATCAGCAAATAACACCAATATCCAAGTAACAAAGTATATGGCTATAGAAAAAAATATTACTGAAAGCAGAGTCTGAGTACCGGTTAATGAAAGAGATTTGAAAATCTGGTAAAGCGGTATCAATATGGCCATATGAGCCAAATACATTCCGTAACTTGCTCGGCTTATGGAAGTTACAAATCTTTTTATTGCATCTTTATCCAAAAATCTATAATTTAAATTCTTAAATATTAGGAAAATTGAAGAAGCCTGAATTATTTCTAAAAAATTAATATCCAAGCCAGAATCTAAAAATATATTTTCATTTGCAAAAAATATTGTGGAATCATGGAAAGACAATTTTAATAGTGTAACTATTAAAAACAACACGAGGGAAATGAAAATTATCTTATTTTTAGATATTTTAAATTCATAATTAGCTAGAAAATAGCCCAAAACAACATAAGATATTGGCAAAACAAAAAATCTTAATTCAAAGAATGTTTTGTAACCTAAAAATGTGCAAACAGTATAAAAAATACTGGCAAATATCATTAAAATAACAATATACTTGCATCCATCCAATTTCTTATTTAAAACGAATTCATTTATAATGGGAATGCATAAATAAACGCCCAAAATCATCCAAAAGTACCAGTTCCAACTTGCATTAAAGAATTGGTTAACTATAACAAACGGATAATCCTGAATCAATGCTCCGGAAACATATAGAAAAGTAATTATTGTAATTATAATCCAAAAAAGATATGGATAAACAATCCTTGAGAATCTTTTCTTTAAAAAATCACTTATGGAAATTTCCCTGTTTAAAAGCAATGTTCCAGTTATCATTAAAAACACAGGAACTGCAAAACGAAAGATTTCAGAAAAGTAAGTGATTCTGAAATGCAATATTTCGCTATGGCCTGAAAAGCCACACAAATGAATAAATATTACCCCAAATATTGAAATGAATTTCAAAACATCCAAATAATATATTCGATTAGTCTCATACATTAATAAATACTTTTAATCAATAAAGTATATAAGCTTATTAATATGCGAATTCGCCCAGATTAATGTAATATTATTTGATATAATCTCACCCAGAACAATACCCATCCACGCTCCCCAAACGCCCCAATTGAATACTAATGTGAACAATAATGCGAAACAAAGTGTAAAACCGGTTTCTCTCATGATTGTCTGAAACATTGCAGTTATTCCACGACCAATTCCCTGGAAAACATATGTTGAAGCTACACCAACAGCCATGGTAGGATAGTAAAGAACAATCCAAGTTAGAAATGCCATCAACTCACCATAAATCCTTTCACTGCTCCCTGAAGCAAATACTGATGCGATTTGAGGAGCAAATACCATTGTCAAAATCATTACCAGAACGGCAAAAAGCATTGAGATTTTCATTGCATATCTGTGGGCAATTTTAATGTTTTCATAGTTTCTGGCACCATAATTCGCTGCAATGACTGATATCAGTGCAGTACCAATAGCTAAAATTGGTGTCGTTCCAATTATTACAACTCTCCATCCTGTTGAATAAACTGCAACAGAATCTGTAGAAGAAATAAATGCAAGAAGTGCAGAAAATAATGTTGCAAAAAGAGCATTGTTCAGCAGCTGCAGACTTGCCGGAAAACCTACTTTTATAATGTCAATACTTATTTCCTTTTCAAATTTGAAATTTGCAAAATAAGGCTTAAGATAAGTATCCTTTTTAATATAAAACCAATAAAACAGGACAAATATTACAAATAATGATGAAATCAATGTTGCAATGGCTGCTCCCTTAACTCCAAGACCTAAAGTGTAAATAAAAATAGGATCAAGAATTATATTTAAAATGGCTGATGCAATCATTGCATACATTGGCCTTGACGAATCCCCTTCACCTCTGAAAATACCATATAATGCATTTGATAAAATCACAAATATTGAACCTGAAACAATTATAAGCCCATAATCCATTGCATAACCAATAGTCTGTCCTGCCCCCATCAAATTCAAAATATCCTTCAAAAATATCAAAAGAACCAATGTTAAAATAATTGAAGTTACTATTGTAATCAAAATTGAGTGAATTGAACCGTTATCCGCCTTCTGCTTGTTTTCCTCACCAATATATTTTGATAAAGCAAAAGCTGCTCCCACACCAAGTCCATTTCCAAAACCTATCAAAATCATGAATATCGGCGTTACAAACCCAACACCTGCAAGTGCATCAGCCCCAATGGAAGACACCCACATAGCATCAATTAAATTATATAAGCTAGAAATAAGAAGTGATATGATTAAAGGAATGGACATTCTAACTAATGCCCTTTTAGGATTTCCAAGCAATACATCAACATTGTTTTCATTAAACATTTATTAAGATTTTTTATTTGATAATATTTATTTGTTTATTAACTTCATTATAAAACAATTAAATTTTAATTAATAATTTTTTAATATTAATTTAACAGTTTAACTAAAACAAGAGCAGTATTCTAAATTAAATTAACAAATAATATATCTAATTAAGAATTTTTTAAAATAAAATAATTATTATTAATATTAAAAAGAAAAAAAGCAATTTTATCACCAACAGCATTATAGAAATTTTTAAATACCTAAAAATTTAAAATAAAAAATGTAATATCTTTAAAATAAAAAGTATTACTAAACTAATAATTTTTTATGAAATAGTAATAACAATACGATATTACTTCTAGATTTCAAAAAATAATTTCAAGAGGAAAAAAATGGAAACTAAATATATTATTGGTGCAGTTATAGCAGTTATTGCAATAATTGGTATAGGTGCAGTCGCTTTAGGTGGAGGACATACACAACACGCCCCTAACGAATTAGTTACTTGTGTTGCTGCTCATGGCGAAGAACCTGAATTTGGTTTCGACCCAATGCACGGTTGGGGATATCACGATTCAGGAACAGAACCACTCATACAAAGTACACTTCTTAAAAGAGATGCAAACAACACATTTGTAAATGATTTAGCTACAAGTTACAACATTTCTAGTGATTATAAGGAATATACTGTAGAAATACGTGATGATGTGAAATTCACAGATGGAAATCCATTAACCGCTGAAGATGTAGCATTTTCATATAACAAGGCAAAAGAATTAGGTGAAGGAGCAGACTTAAGCTCATTAAATGAAGCTAAAGCAGATGGAAATACAAAAATAGTATTTACCCTCAATAAATCTGACTCAACATTCATCAACAAATTGACTGATGTTGGAATTGTTCCAAAAGCAAATTATAATGATAGTACATACGGTCAAAACCCAATCGGTTCAGGACCTTATAAATTAGCACAATGGGATAAAGGACAACAATTTATCTTAGAGAAAAATCCTGATTACTATGGAAAAGAACCATACTTTGAAAAAATAACCAACTTATTCCTTGATCCTGATGCAGCATTTGCAGCAGTCAAAAATGGAGATGTTGATATTGCTGAAGTACCAGTATCATATGCAAATGAAACAGTACCTGGATTCCATATGGAATACTTTGATTCCATTGATGTACGTGGAATTTCATTACCTACCCAAATGGATACTGGTAAAAAAATCGGTGATGATAATTTAACATACGGTAACAATGTAACTGGAGACCCAGCTATAAGAGAAGCATTGAATGTTGGTATTAACAGATCAGAATTAGTAAAAGGTTCATTAAATGGATTCGGTAATGTTTCATACAATGGTGTAGCTAACCAATTACCTTGGGCATCTGAATCTACTTTCACTGATGGAAATGTATCCCAAGCTAAAAATATTCTTCAAGCTGCAGGATGGAACGATACCAATGGAGACGGAATAGTCGAGAAAAATGGTACCAAAGCATCATTCTCAATTTACTACAATTCAAAATCAACAGAAAGACAAGCAATAGCTGTAGCAGTTGCTGAACAAGCAAAAGCAATAGGTATTGAAATTGAACCAGTTGGTGGAAGTTGGGACGATATCGACCCAGTCAAATTCCAGCAAGGAGTAGTATGGGGATTCGGTTCAGCTGACCCATATGAAATCGAACACCAATACGATTCTAGAGTAGCTGGTCAAGGATATGATAACCCAGAAATTCTTAATGATACTTCTGTAGATTTATTAATTGACGCAGCTATGACCCAAGATTTAAATAGTTCATACGGCACCTGGTCTCAAGCAGCTCAGCAAGCTAATTCCAACTACCCATTCTTATGGATCGGAACTATGGACTACACATACTTTGTTAATGATACCTTAGACATTTCCAACAGCACACACCTTATTTACCCACACGGTGGAGATATCTGGGGTAACATCTACGATTGGAAACGTATCCAATAAAAACATGAATAAATGATTTATTTATATAAATCATTTTTTTATTTCTTTTTTTACGAATTTTTCAAACAAGGAGATGGTTAAAATAAATACTAAAAAAATTGTTAAATTTTTAGGATACAAAGCCATTAGATTACTCATTTTATTAGTTGTTATCGCAGCAATCAGTTTTATAATGATACAATTATCTCCTATTGATCCAGTTAAAGCATATCTCGGTCAGAGAATTGTTAGTCAAGAGCAATTAGCAATAGTTGGCGAATATTGGGGAACCAATTTGACACTTGCCGAAAGAGTAATGGGCTGGCTTCAAACATTAGCAAGCGGAAGCATGGGATTTTCATTGATTTATAGAGTTCCTGTAACCGAAGTAATTTTACAGAAATTCACTGCTTCATTCATACTCATGGCGGTCTCTTGGGTAATATCTGCAATTGTAGGATTTGGTTTAGGAGTAATAGCTGGTGCGAAAGAAGGCACATGGATAGATAAAGCAATTAAAACTTATTGTTACATATTACAATCAACACCAACATTTTGGATAGGATTAGTAATATTGATGGTTTTTTCAGTGTATTTAGGTTGGTTCCCTATAGGACTTTCAGTCCCTATCGGACAATTATCTGATACAGTTACATTTTGGCAGTGGTTATATAGATTGATATTGCCTGCATTTACATTAAGCATTGTGGGAATTGCATCCCTTACAATGTATACAAGAGATAAACTCATTAACGTTAAAAAAAGTGATTATTTCTTATTTGCACAAGCAAGAGGAGAAAGCTTTTGGGGAATAATCAAAAATCATGGAATCAGAAATATTTTGCTTCCTGCAATCACAATACAATTCCTATCATTTAATGAATTGTTTGGAGGAACAATTCTTGTAGAACAAGTATTTGCATACCCAGGAATCGGACAGGCCACAGTTGCTGCAGGATTAAGATCAGACGTTCCATTATTATTAGGTATCGTCATTATAAGTGCAATTTTTGTATTTATGGGAAATCTTATTGCAGACATAATTTATAAATATGTGGATCCAAGAATAAGAGGTGAAGATGATGAGTGAAACTCCTTGGTACAATAAAGGACTATTCAGTTCACTAAACTTAAGACAAAAAACCATTTTAACTATTGGAATTACAGGACTTGTTTTACTAATTATTTTCATTTGCGGAACGATGATTGATGCAAACTTGCCAACCAATTTCAGCATGAAAATGAAACCCCCATCCTTTGAACATATCTTCGGTACAGACTGGATGGGAAGAGACATGTTTATTAGAACACTAAAAGGTTTGAGTTTAAGTATTGCAATAGGGATAGGTGCTTCAGTTATTTCAAGTGTTATAGCTACGCTTTTAGCTTTTGTTGCAAGTATCAACAAGTACTGTGACTCAGTTGTTTCATGGTTAATCGATTTATTTGCATCCATACCACATATATTATTGATTATGATGATATCCATCGCATTGGGTAAAGGAGCATTTGGAGTAACAATGGCAGTTGCATTTACCCATTGGGTGAATTTAACTAGAGTATTGAGAGCAGAAGTTTTACAGATAAACACATCAGAATATGTTGCTTTATCCAAGAAATTCGGTAAAGGCAAGTTATGGATTGCGAAAAATCACATCCTACCGTTAGTATTGTCTCAGATATTTGTAGGAACATTGCTAGTATTTCCACATGCAATCATGCACGAATCAAGCGTAACATTCTTAGGATTCGGTTTATCCCCACATGAACCTGCAATTGGTATAATCCTATCAGAATCAATGAGCTATCTTGCAATGGGTGCATGGTGGTTAGCATTCTTCCCTGGAGCAGCATTACTGATAGTAGTATTGCTGTTTGATATTATAGGAGAAAACTTAAAGAAATTATTTGACCCTTCACAGGCAAATAACTAGATTTTGGTGGTTTTATGCAAAAGTTATTAGAAGTAAGTAATTTATCCATATCATTTACACAATATGTCGAGGGATTAAATAGACATGACATAAAAGTCATATCTGATTTGACAATTGATGTGAATGAAAATGAGATTGTTGCAGTTTTGGGATCAAGCGGTTCTGGAAAAAGTCTTTTAGCCCATTCAATTTTAGGCATTCTACCATATAACTCACATGTAACTGGGGAAATAAAATATAAAGGACAAACATTGGATCAGGAATTAAAGGAAAAATTAAGAGGTAAGGAAATTTCATTAATACCCCAATCCGTAAATTATTTAGACCCTCTCATGAAGGTATCTGAACAGGCTATTGGCGAATGTAAGGATGAAAAGGAACATGATGAGAAAAAAATAAGGCAAAGGGAAATATTCAGCAAATATGGATTGGATGAAAGTGTGGATGACTTATATCCTTTTGAATTATCCGGAGGAATGGCCAGAAAGGTTTTATTATCAACAGCATTAATAGGTAATCCTGACTTATTGATTGCTGATGAACCAACACCCGGTCTCGATAAAAAAAGTGTTGAGGAAACAATTGAAGACATCAGAAAACTAAAAGAAAATGGCAAAGGTATATTGCTTATTACCCACGAGATAGATGTTGCACTAAAAACTGCAGATAGGATTGCCATATTCTATTCAGGCTATGTGATTGAAATAAACAATGTAGAAAACTTCAAAAATGTAGATAATGTATTGCACCCATATACCAAAGCGTTAATTAATTCACTGCCAAGAAATGGTTTTAAGTTAACTGAAGGTGTGCAGCCATTAGATGATGTTCCTGGATGTCCATACTATGAAAATTGTCCCAAACGCATAGCAAAATGCGAAAACAATAAACCTGAACTTATCAATCACAATGGCGTGATGATTAGATGTTTTAATTTTGAGGAGGTTGATGATGAATCTTAAAGCAGACAATATTTCTTTTTCATACAATAAAAAAAGAGAAATATTAAAGGATATTTCATTGTCCCTTAACAGTAATGAAATAATAGGTTTAATGGGGGACAGCGGTAGTGGTAAAAGTACATTATGTAAAATAATGGCAGGCTATATTACCAATTACGCTGGAGAAGTAACAATGGATAATCAAAAAATTCCAGACAAGGACTATTATCCCGTACAACTGATATTTCAACACCCTGAAAAGACAATGAACCCGAAATGGAAAATGGAAAAGGTACTTAATGAATCATGGAATCCACCACAGGATTTAAAAGACACATTTGGTCTTAAGGAAACATGGTTAACTCGTTGGCCCAATGAACTTTCCGGCGGAGAACTGCAGCGTTTCAGCATTTTAAGAGCATTAAATCCGAAAACAAAATTCATCATTGCAGATGAAATAAGTACCATGCTTGATGCCGTGACACAGGTTCAGATATGGGAAGCTTTAATAAAACATTGTAAAGCAAACAATATCGGAATATTGGCAGTGAGTCACGATAAAGAGTTACTTGATGTTATTTGTGATGATATATTATTTTTCAATGAAATCAATAATCTCTAAAGTTAAAAAAAATTAATTTTACGAGATTTTTTCTTTTCTTTTTTTGATAATGGTTAAAATAGTTAAAAAAATGATGAATTAATTATTCTTCATCATCTTCAGTTACATAGATTTCTTTTTTGACTTCAGAGTTTGCATCAACAACAATGTCTTCTGCATTTTCTCTCATGTCTTGGAATGCTTCTTCTGCATCTTTTTTAGCAGACAATACAGCAGCCATTCCTTGGGTAGTTGCATCTTTAACAGCATCGGATTCCAATATTTTTTTACCAATTAATGCTGTTGCAATTCCTCCTGCAAAAATCAATGCATGTTTATGTTTCATAATTGAATCTATGTATTTTTTATCAATCATATTTTTATCTCCCGAATTTTTTTAATTGAAAAATTAAGTAATATTACTTAATTATAATTAAGTAAGTCTTAGTATATAAACTATTCGATTTTAAAGGTTTTTTAGGTAAAACAAATAATAATATTTAGTTATATCAAAATTAGGCTAATCTAAATAATTTAAATTTTTAGGATATCAAAAAAATAAGAAAAAGAATTAGAATAGTGGGTCTTTAACCATTCCAATTCTAAATGAGTTCAAGATAACTAAAAGTGTTAATCCCAAGTCTCCAAAACCGACAGACATCATCAATGTAATTATTCCTAAAATCGCCAATACTACACACAATAGCTTAACAGCAATCGCCACAGTAATGTTTTGTTTGATAATACTCATTGTTTTACGGCTTAAACTGAATAGATATGGCAATTTTGAAATGTCATCCTGCATCAATGCAACATCCGCTGTTTCGATTGCCACATCAGAACCTGCAGCACCCATTGCAATACCAATATTTGATCTGGCCAATGCCGGTGCGTCATTAATACCGTCACCAACCATTGCCACATTACCGAACTTGTTTCTAATGGTATCCAAAAGATTCAATTTGTCTTCAGGCATCAAATTGGAATATACATATTTTATTCCGATTTGATCAGCTACATTATGAGCAGCAAGCTTATTATCCCCCGTCAACATTACAGTCTGTACACCCTGATTGTTTAAGTCTGAAATTACTTCTGCTGCATTGTCTCTGATTTTATCTGATACAGTGATTATTGCAAGCAATTCTTTAGAGTTACCGACAAATATAATAGTTTTACCTTCAGCAGAGAACTTGTTAACATCATCATTGGAAATTTCAAATGAACTGCCTTCGATTAATGACTCATTAGCGGCATAGTATTGTTCACCCTCAATGACACCAATAATTCCTTTTCCAGGAACATTTTTAAAGTCATCAATCTCTTCAAATCCAATATCATTCATTGATGCATAATTGACAATTGCCTGTGCAATTGGGTGGGATGATTCATGTTCAAGGGATGCTGCAATTTTAACAACTTCCTCTTCAGACACTGAATCACTTAACACTTCAATTTCGCTTAATTCAAGTTTTCCTTCAGTTAATGTTCCTGTTTTATCAAATATTACTGCCTTAATATCCTTCATCTCTTCAACATAGGTACTTCCTTTGATTAAAACACCATTTCTTGTAGCGGAAGTAATGGCTGATACCATACCGACAGGTGTTGAAATAAGGAATGCGCAAGGACATGAGATTACTAAAAGGGAAAGTGCCTTATATACCCAATCAACTAAAGGCTGACCCAATAATGCTGGAGGTATTACTGCTACACAAAATGCGGCCACCATCATTACAGGAGTGTAATATTTTGCAACCTTTTCCACTAAAGATTCTGTTTCAGACCTGTTGAGCTGAGATCTTTTAACCAATGTAACGATTTTGGAAATTACGGAATCTTTTGCCTTTTTGGTTACGACCATTTCAAAGTAACCGTCTTCATTAACTGTTCCTGAAAATACTTCATCGCCAACTTCCTTGTGTACAGGGACACTTTCACCGGTGATTGATGCCTGGTTTATGGAAGAGGAACCGGAAATCACATTACCATCCAATGGAACTTTGTCTCCGGGTTTTACAATTACGATATCCCCGATGTTTACATCATCAACATTTTTTTCCACTTCAGAATCACCGACTTTTACCCTAGCGGTTTCAGGAGCTATTTCAACTAAAGATTTGATTGAACGTTTGGCTCTGTGTTCTGCATAATCCTCAAGGAATTCTGCAATATAGTAAAGGAATGTTACTGCTGCACCTTCTTCCGGATGTCCAATGATGAATGAAGCAACACATGCAATACACATGAGCATTGCAGGACCAACAGTATGTCTTTTAACCAATGAATTGTATGCCATGCCTGCGATTTCATAACCTGCAATTATAGCAGCACACATGAAAACAAGAGTTACAATTGTTGAATTGAATGACAGGAATTCCAAAATATGGCCTGCTGCAAATAGTATACCACTTGCAACAATTATTTGAATTGGCCTATTAGCGATTAAAGGTTTTCCTTCAGCTAAAAGTTCTTCATCCCCATGTCCATGGTCATGACTGTCATGGTCGTGATCATCATCCGCACAGTCAGGACAGCCACAGATACTTATTTCAACATCATCATCGTGGTCGTGGTCGTGGCAATCACAGTCAGGGTCTGAGCAACTGTCCTTTTCTTCATGCTCATGATGATGCTCATGCTCGTGCTCATGGTCATGCTCATCATGACAACCACAATCAGAATCAGAACAAGCATCCTTTTCCTCATCCTCATGATGATGCTCATGCTCGTGCTCATGGTCATGCTCATCATGACAACCACAATCAGAATCAGAACAAGCATCCT
>SUTF01000006.1:0-53894 GCA_015063005.1 Methanobrevibacter millerae | reverse complement strand
CTCATGATGATGCTCATGCTCGTGCTCATGGTCATGCTCATCATGACAACCACAATCAGAATCAGAACAAGCATCCTTTTCCTCATCCTCATGATGATGCTCATGCTCGTGCTCATGGTCATGCTCATCATGACAACCACAATCAGGATCACTACAAGCATCCTTTTCCTCATCCTCATGATGATGCTCATGGTCGTGCTCATGGTCATGCTCATCATGACAACCACAATCAGGATCAGAACAAGCATCCTTTTCCTCATCCTCATGATGATGCTCATGGTCATGATCGTGGTCATGGTCATCTGCACAGTCAGGACAGCCACAAATATTAATATCTACATCTTCATCATAATCTATCTCTTCCCTGTGATCATAAACACTTAAATCAGCACTAGCCTGATAATCTTTTAACAATTGCTTATCAAAGTGCTGTTTGTTTTCACAGTGAATATCCTCACAATTAGGATCAAAGCAAATGAAATTGAAATGTTCAGGATTATGACAGTTTTCATCATCACAACCCGGTTCGTAACACTTATTTTCTGCCATTTTAAACACCATTAAATTTATTCTAAAATATGTTCCAAACCAACTTTATATATCATTTCAATGTGTAAATCAGTGAGAGAATACCTCGCCATTTTACCTTCTTTTTGATATTTTACAATATTATTTGCTCTTAATATCCTTAATTGATTTGAAACAGTAGTTTGATTTAAATTTAATGTTTCAGAAATATCACAAACACATAAATCTTCGATAGCCAGTAATGAAAGTATTTTTAATCTTGTAGGATTGCCAAATATTTTAAAAAACTCAGCTAATTCAGAATATTGGTCTTCTTCAATCATACGATCTTTTACACGATTAACAACATCAGGATGTGTGCAAACTACTTCACAAACATCTTTAGAGTTATTTTCGAGATTATTTTTGTCTGCCATTTTTTATCACATTAAATTTTATCTAATTCATATTTTATAATGTTAATATATATAAATATTTTCATATCACAATATTATGATATGTTAATGTAAAAAAAATAAAATTAAAATAAACCATCGAAACGATGTTTATCTTCTTTAATAGCTTCCAAATATCTGGTTTTTGATATTTTAGTAATATTTAAATCTAAAATGTGTTCAGGATTTAGCATTTCTTTTGTATTGTCCGCTAATTCAAAAGTAATGCAATCGTCACTTGTATCCAATATAACCGTATCAACATAGAACTTATCTTCGACAATTTTTTCTTTCCCATCCCAAAGATAGCGAATATCACACCTGACAGGAACCACACCAAACTCATTGAAGGTGAAATAATCCCCATTTTCTTTTTCAATGACATCAATAGTTGTAGATACGGCTTCAAATTTGTCTAAAATGGTTTGGGTTTTCATGATAATTCTCCTAAAAATAGTATTATTATATTGTGTTTAAATAGTATTTAAAGTTTTACTTTTTCAAAAGAGTTATTTGTATTGGCAAAAAAATTCGTTTAAATATCATTCAACGTCCTTTAGAGCTTCAACCATATTCAAATTCTTAATTTTACCTGAAAACATCAAATTAACAGCAATAGATACCGCAAATGTTATAACTGCACTTAAAGCAATGTTTCCTAATGTCAACGAAGGAATATAATAGAGAGATTCGCCTGCAGCATCCATCATCAGAGTCATCAGATAAAATCCCAAAGGAATTCCAAGTATGAATCCAATGGCCGTAAATACCAGGTTCTGCGTTAACAGTAATTTCCTCAAATCACCAGTCTTAAAGCCCAATACCTTTAATGTAGCTATTTCACGTTCAATTTCAGTAAATGACAATATTCCCAAATTATACAATACGACAATAGCTAAAAGCACTGCAAAAAATATTAGAATTGAAACCATCATCATTACAGAAGAAGTCATCTTATCCCAGGCATTAACCATATCATCAATTGAGCTGACGCTTTTTATTGAATCATAGTCATCGTCAACGCTTTCGGAGGTTATTATGCTTGTTGGAGTGAAATTCAAATCCAAATCTTCCAATTTATCTGCAGACAATATGATTCCCTGACTTAAAGGCTCACCATGAATATTGGTTATTTTGCATTCAACCCAGTCATCAGATCCGACAATATGCCATTTTATAGTGTCGCCCACACCAACATCAAGACTTTCTGCCATTTTTTGTGAAAGTGATATATCTGCATTTGATAAATTGATTGCTTTTCCATTCTTATCTGTATGAGATATCAAATCCGTATCATTTAATACAAGTAACATTGCTGTCTTTTCATTTCCTTGAGCCTTTATTTCAATAGCTTGCTCCATAATTTGACTGCCGTTAACTTCATCCGTCACACTGTCAATATCACTTTGTGAAGCACCACTTTCTATAATCAGTTTGGATTCAAAATGTGAAATGTCATCATATTCCCAAGTCTTTAGATTCTCCATAGAATCATTCATACCAAATGCAGATATTAAAAGAGCAACACAACCCATAACACCAACAATAGCCATCAATGCCCTGAACTTGTTTCTTTTGGCATCACGATAATTCCAGCGAATATTAAATGATAATTTATCCCACAACCCTGATTTTTCCAAAGTTCCTGAAGATGAAATGTTCGGGGCTTTTGGCCTCATTGTATTTGCAGGATTTTCCTTAGATATATTGCGGGCCGCAAAATATGAAACAGCAAGGGATGACACCACCATCAATCCTGCCACCACCACAAAGCTGATGTCAAAGCCAGGATTCCATTCAGGAAGCGAATATCTTGCAGTCATTGTTGGATAAAACAAGTTTGGAATAATCATTGGTCCCAAAATCAATCCCAATATGGCACCTGCCAGAACCAGCCAGAACCCATATGACATATAATGGAAAACAATTGTCCTATTCTTATATCCCACTGCCTTTAAAACACCAATCTGAGTTCTTTGATGTGCAATGATACGGGTCATTGTTGTCAAAAGAGTCAGGAAAGTAACCAGGATAAATACAATCGGGAAAACATTACCTATCATTTTGTGCTGAGCCATTTCCTCATTAAACTGGGAAACACTGACATGGTCAGACTGTTTTGTAAACGACAGATAATCAACAGAATCATCCAAAGACTTCTTAAAATCATCAGGACTTTGATTGAACTTAACCAATAACACATTGTATTGGATATCACTAGGAAATGCTTCATAAGACAGATAAGCAAAACCCATATCCTTGAAATCAGGAATTATTGAAGTAGGAGATGCTTCATAAACGTATTCTGGAGAATAACCGATTCCTTTAATTTCCTTTTCAATTGTTATTCCATTAAAAGTGAATGAAATATTATCACCTATTGATAGATTCTGTGCATCGGCAAAACGCTTATCAAGCCATACTCCAGAATCATCAGACAAATTAAAATCTTCACCTTCCGAAACATGAAATTTAGATATTTCATTATCCTCAACAAAATGCAGAGTGATGTCCGGATCATTTGAAAAATTTCCCACAGACTGTACGACAAGCTGCTTTTCACTATCTGTTGTGAAATTGTTTATTTTATCCAAAGTATCATCAGTGATGGTGGTATTATAAATCCATCCGTCAGCAAGATTAGTTTCACTATAGAAATCTGAACTGGTCTGTTCAAGACCATAATATTCCCCACAGACTCCACAAAATGCAAAAATACCTAGAAATGCCATTAAAAATATAGAAATGAATTGTGTCTTATTGATTTTAATGTCTCTAAGCATCTTTTTAGATAATGACATGATATAATATAAGAAAAAAATAAGATTTAAATTTTAGTAAAAAAAATTAGAGTTTTTAAAAGAAGAAGACTAATAAAAACCCTATGAAAATAAAAAAGAAATTCAATCCATATAAGGACAATGCCACTCTTAAATATTTATCCTCTTTTGATTTAGTATAGAAATAATAAGTGACAATACAACCTATTATTAGAATAGGAAGCGTTATGAGAATACTTATATACCTTCTAAACATGAATATTGCTATTGGAATAATTATTGCCATAATTTGTTTTGCATTCATATTTAATCCCTCCAACTTTGCATCAATCCAGTAAAAGTAACTGTATCAAATTGATTAATTAACAATGAAAATACAACCAATATAAATCCTAAATAGATTATAAGTCCAATGAGTTCCCTATTGTCAAATGGCAGATATTTATTAACCTTATCCGGAAATATAATCCACAAATAACTTAATGTTGTAATGATGAAAATAATGACACCATCAGCTATTGAAGAACAGTGAAATGCAGAATAATAACCCTGCAAAACAACAAACATTGCACACAAAAGAAAATAAAAAGGTCTGTACCCTATTACTTCTTTATCTCCAATCCATCTGCTTTCATCACTAAATGCATTGAATCTTAAACCAACACCCAAAAAGGGTAGAAGAAAAATTATTGTGTATAAAATAGATTTATAGAGTTCCAAATCAAATAAAAGAAAACAAAATAAAAAAGCAGCGACTGCTGTAGTAGACAATGCAAGTGTATTTAATGCTTCAGATTGATAAGACCATGAAAATTCTGTCTTAAAATGATATTTTTCATTTAATTCATCGTTGAAAAACATTACAATAAATAATCCCAAAAAGATAAAAATAATTGATATTTCAAAAACAATTGAAAAAAAATCATTATTAAATCCGAAAAATGAAACTACGCCAAAAAAGCCACATATACCCAGATAATACAATACAGCATTTTTCTTAGATATTGATGTTTTATTTGGATCAAACATAATTACTCACACACATAAAATATTTACCAGTACACTACCAAAACCAACTCAATCGAATTATAAAGTCAATCATTCATCCTCTGAAGTTTTTAGATCATTAGTTGATATTTAGTTCACATCCTCATTTAATCTACAAATCCCATTACTTTAACAAATGGAACAGTAGTGAATTGACTAAATAATATAAAGAATATAATTAATGCAATTGCCAAATATATTGCTTCTCCTTTTTTATTTCTATTTTCAAATGGTATATATTTATTGATTTTATCTGGAAATACTAACCAAATGAAGCAGAATGATGTTGATAAAATTAAAGCAATAATATTTATTGGTGAAGTTTCAAAAAATCCTTGAACATACCCAAAATAACAACAGATAGCTAAAACAGGACAATAATAATTAGGCTCATAACCTGCATCATACACTATTTTACCGTTTTCTTCTAGGCTTGTATCATTGAATGTTTTAAATCTCAAACCAATTGCCAAAAATGGCAATGCAAAGATAATAGATAGCAAAATTGATGTGTATATGTTAATATCAGCACATAAACATATTAAGAGCAAAGCTAAAGCCGTTGTTGAAAACCCCAAAAGAGTAAATGCACCAATTTGCCGTGAATATCCTCTAATATTATTAAAATTGTACAGACCATATTTTTTATCCAATTCATCACTATAATACTCTACAAGAAACATTCCACCTAAAGAAAATAAGAGTAGGAAGAAAAATAAAAAGCCCAATAAAGTAAAACTTGACGTAGCTACAGCAAAAATGAAAAATATTCCAAATATTTTCACTACACGTTTTTTCACAGTTTCCTTATCTGAAAAATATTTATCATCCACATCCAAATCAAATAAACCAAATATATTCATATATAAACTATAAAATACACCACATATATATATTGAAATTAAATTTTGAAAGCATAGCATGAAAATAAAAAAAATAAGAGTTAATATACTCCTATAATAAAAAAATAACTATTCATTATCCTTTAGGGATTCAACCATATTTAATTTTTTAATTTTACCGGAAAACATCAAATTAACAAGAATTGAAACAACATAAGTAATTATGAATGTTATTATTAATGTTTTTATAGAAATTGTTGCCTTTAGATAGAATGAATCTCCCATTGTTCCCCAGAGGTACTGCAGGACTTCACGACCCAACGGAACACCAATTACAAAGCCTATTGTTGTAAACCACAAATTCTGAGTTAACAATAGCTTTCTCAATTGAGAAGATTTGAAACCTAAAACCTTCAATGTTGCAAATTCCCTTTTGATTTCAGTAAATGACAGCAATCCCAAATTGTACAATACAATAACAGACAGCAATGATGCAAAAACCGCCAACAGATATATTATCGTCATAGAAGATTCCATCATATCGTCCCAACTGTCAGTGAGGGAATTCATAGAAAATATTGTTTTGACTCCAGAATAATTTTTATCCACATTATCAGAAGAAATTATGCTGGTAACAGTATAATTTAATCCAAGATCATCCAGTTTTTCTTTGGTTACGATTATGCCCTGTGATGTTGGATCTGAATGGATATTACCAACTTTTGTGCTGACCCATTCATCAGAACCCATTATATGCCATTTAACTGTATCCCCTTCTTTAACATCGAGCAACTGAGCCATTTTCTTTGAAATTGACACTTCATTGTCTGAAATTTTTATAGGATTTTTATCATCATCAGTTGGGGTGTATAACTTATTGTCATCAAGAACCGTGATGACACCCGATTTTTTAACATCACCAGATTTTATTTCGATTGAACTTTCCATCAATTTCTCGCCGCCAACATCTCCAGCAATATAATCAATCTGAGATGCTGTAGCATTCTCTTCCAAGACTAATTTGGATGAATAATGATTTATATCCTCATATGACCATTCTTTCATCTCATCAAAACCATCCATACAACCAAATGATGCAACAATAATCAATGTACAGGCCAATACGCCAACAATACTCATCAATGCCCTAAACTTATTTCTTTTGGCATCACGATAATTCCAGCGAACATTGAATGAAAATTTCTTCCACAACCCCAATTTTTCCAGAAATCCTGAAGTTGATACTTTTGGAACCTTAGGTCTTATTGCACTGGATGGAGATTCATTTACAATATTTCTACATGCCAAATAGGATATTAATGCAGCCAAAACAACCATCAGAACAGTTACAAAAATAAAGCTGATATTAAATCCAGTTAACCAGTATGGAATTGAATATAAATCAGCCATCTCCTCAAACATTATTGGAGGCAATGTCAAAGGTCCTAAAATCAAACCCAATATGCTTCCGGCCAATACCATCCAGAATCCATAGGAAATGTAGTGAAACATTATGGTACGATTCTTAAAACCTAATGCCTTTAAAACACCAATCTGCATCCTTTGATTGTTGATGATTCTTGTCATTGTCGTCAATAGAGTTAACATTGAAATTATTATGAATATGACAGGAATCACATCAGTCATCATCTGATGCTGTTCTGTTTCATCCTGAAACTCTGCGAAACTTGGATGCTGAGCTCTTGGAAGGAAAGATGAATAATCTCTTGTTAAATCATTATCCAATTGTTTTTCATAATTGGAAGAGTTTCCATCATACTTAACCATCAACACATTATATGGAACATCACTTATGGGAAATGCCTTATATGACATGTAAGCAAAGCCCATCTTGTCATAATCAGGTATCATTGATGAATCTGATGTCTGATAGAGATGTTCCGGTGAATAACCCAATCCCTTAATTTTCTTTTCAATCGTCATTCCTTCAAAGCTAAATGAAATATTGTCACCGACAGTCAAATTTTTAGATTCGGCAAATCGAATATCTAGCCATACACCGTCACCATCGGATAAATTAAATTCCTCACCTTTTACAAGGTAAAATTTTGAAATGTCATCATCCTCTAAAAAATGCAGCGTAATGTCGGGATCATTGTCAAAATCCGCTATCGAGTTTACAATCAGCTTACGCTCAGAGTCCTTCGTTGATGATAAGGCATTTACCTTATCTACAAAGTCATTATCCAAATCAGATGCATAAATCCAACCGTCAGCAAGATTAGTTTCACCATAATATGTTGAAGCAGTCTCTTCAAAACCGAAGGATTCTGCCCCAAATCCTGCAAAGACATATACCCCTAAAAATGCCATCAAAAAGATAGAGATAAATTGAATCTTATGATTCTTGATATCTCGTATCATCTTTTTGAATAACATCCTATTCGACCCCTTTAAGAGATTCGACCATGTCAAGCTTTTTGATTTTGCGTGAAAACATCAGGTTTACAATAATGGACAATGCAAATGTTATCACTGCGGTCAACAGGAAGTTTGAAAGTGATATTGACGGCAATATATAGAATGAATCACCGGATGATTGCCACATTATGTCCAAAATGTAATATCCCAATGGAAGACCCAATACAAAACCAATAGCTGTGAACCATAGGTTCTGGGTCAATAGAAGTCTCCTCAAGGCACTTGTCTTAAATCCTAAAACCTTCAATGTTGCGATTTCACGCTCGATTTCAGTGAATGACAACAGTCCCAAGTTGTAAAGTACGACAACAGCCAAAAGGCATGCAAAGAATATCAGGATATAAACCAAAAGCATCATGGATTCTGTCATTTCATCCCAGCTGGATGTCATGTCATTCATTGAGTTCACTGCCTTAATGTCTGAGTAGTTCTTGTCCACATGCTCGGAAGTGACTATGCTTGTTGGAGTGTAATTCAAGTCCAAGTCCACCAACTTGTCTGATGACATTATGAATCCCTGTGAAATAGGATCTGCATGTATCTTATCTATAGTAGTGTTTACCCATTTATCTGATCCCATTATATGCCATTTTACAGTGTCTCCAATACCAACACCCAACATATCAGCCATTTTCTGTGAAATAGATACCTCATCGTTTGCAATTTTAACCTCATTGCGGTCATAGTCTGTTGGAGTTACCAAGTTCGTACCGTTCAGCACAAGCAGCGAACCGGACTTTTTGGCCGTGGCAGATTCTATTTCTATTGCACCTTCCATTAACTTGTCACCGTTGACCTCCTCTGCAATATTATCTATACCTGATATCGTTGCATTGTCATTAACAATCAATTTTGAATCATAATGGTTGATTTGTGAATATTCCCATTCTTTCAAGTCGTGCATTCCATCATACATACCGAATGCAGATACAAGAAGTGCGGCACAACCCATAACTCCTACAATTGTCATCAATGCCCTGAACTTGTTCCTTTTTGCATCACGATAGTTCCAGCGGACATTAAAACTTAACTTATTCCAAAAGCCAAATTTTTCCACAAATCCTGTAGATGAAATCTTAGGTACCTTAGGCCTTATTGTATCTGCAGGATTTTCACTAGATATACTTCTAACAGCAAAATATGAAACTAAAAGAGACATTACAACCATTATGATTGCAACATAGATAAAGTTCATGCTCCATGCAGGTTTCCATTCCGGCATAATGTATGTAGCGCTCATTGATGGATAGAACAGATTAGGCAATGTCAATGGCCCTAAAATCAATCCTAAAATTGCACCAGCCAAAACCAGCCAGAATCCATAAGATACATAATGGAAAATTATGCTCTTATTTGTATATCCGACTGCTTTCAATATACCGATTTGTGTCCTTTGATGAGCTATGATACGGGTCATCGTAGTTAACAAAATCAATAATGCAATTAATATGAATACAACTGGGAAAATATCTCCCATCATCTTATGCTGATCGATTTCTTCTGAAAACTGGGATACACTAGGATTTTCTGCCTGTTCAACAAATGAATTGTAATCCCCATCCAACTTATCAGAAAGCAAGTCATTATATTCGCTTGCATTACCATTAAAATCGACTAAAAGTACATTATACGGAACATCAGACAACGGGAAAGCCTCATATGAAAGATAAGCAAAACCCATCTTATTGAAATCAGGAATGATTGATGAGTCTGATGCGTGATAAACATATTCCGGAGAGTAACCCAATCCTTTAATTTCCTTTTCAATGGTTACTCCATTGAAAGTGAATGAAATGTTATCTCCAACTTTTAAATCCTTAGCATCAGCAAATTTCTTGTCTAGCCAAACACCATCCCCATCACTGATGTTTACGTCTTCACCTTCAAGCAGATAAAATTTAGAAATAGTATTGTTCTCTAAAAAATGCAGAGTTATTTCAGGATCATTTGAAAAGTTCCCTATCGAATCCAATACCAACTGTCTTTCACTATCTTTTGTAGGTGACAGGTTATTTACCTTATCAACAAAGTCATCATCCAAGTTTGCTGAATAAATCCAACCGTCTGCCAAGTTAGTTGCATCATAATAATCATTGACACTAACTTCCAAACCAACTGATTCTCCTCCGACACCAGCAAATACAAAAACACCTAAAAAAGCCATTAAAAAAATAGATAGGAATTGTGTTTTATGCTTCGCGATGTCTCTCAACATCTTTTTAAAAAGCATACACTCACCATTCAAGTTCGTCTACTTTTTTAGGATGTTCATTGATTGCAATATCTTCAATTTGACCGTTTTTGATTCTGATAACCTTATCGGCCGCCTCAGCCAAAATTGCATTGTGAGTAACTATAATAACAGTAGTATTCCTATTATTGCTCATATCCTGAAGCAGATTTAGGATTAAAACTCCCGTATTAGAATCAAGTGCACCAGTAGGCTCGTCACATAAAAGCATAGCCGGTTGTTTAGCAACAGCTCTTGCAATTGATACCCTTTGTTGTTCACCTCCAGACAGTTGTGCTGGGAACTGATTGGCATGGCCGGCTAAACCAACGGAGTTGAGAACTGCGTTTCCGTCGATATTAACGTCAACAATATCCTTCATCAATTCCACATTTTCAATAGCTGTTAAATTAGGAATTAAATTATAAAATTGAAAAATGAAACCTACATTTTTAGCACGATATTTGGTTAACTCATTGTCATTGAAGTTTTCCACATGTTCTCCATTCACAACAATCTGGCCACTGGTTGCAGAATCAAGTCCTCCTAAAAGATTTAAAAGGGTTGATTTACCCGCTCCAGACGGTCCGAGAATTACAACAAATTCCCCTTCATCAATTGTGAAGTTAACATTATCCATCGCTCGTAAAATGTGGTCTCCAGACTTATATTCTTTTACCACATCTTTAAATTCTATTAATGTGCTCATTAAAATTATCTCCCGTATTATTATTTATTGATTTAATTATATATAAAGTAAAATATTTAATTATTTATGTTTACCTAAAAAATTATTTGGATTAGTCAGATAATCCAATCAAATTTCCCAGGCATCACTCATTTTCTGTAAGTCCACCATGCGTTTGAATATGCCATTATTTGCAAGCAATTCCTCAGGAGAACCTTGTTCAACAACTTTTCCACCATCCAAAACAATTATTTTATCTGCATTTGCGATAGTACGCATCCTATGCGCAATTATAATAACTGTCTTATTTTTTATCAGTACTGAGAGAGCCTTTTGTATTTTAGACTCATTTTCAACATCCAAAAAGGAAGTTGCTTCATCCAAAAGAATGACATTTGCATCCTTAAGCAAAGCCCTTGCTATAGAAATCCTTTGTCTTTGACCTCCAGACAAGAGTTCACCGTTTTCACCTATGACCGTATCATATCCTTTTGGAAGTTTCTCTATAAATTCTTCACATTCAGCCAATTGTGCGGCTTTCATTACTTCCTCATCTGTCGCATCACGATTTCCAACACGAATATTTTCCATTATCGTATTATTGAACAGTATAACATCCTGAAAAACAATTGAAAAATTCTCCAAAAGTTTTTCACTATCCAATTCCGATAAGTCTTTTCCACCCAATTTGACCTGACCACTTACAGGATCCCAAAATCTCGCAGCCAATTTTGAAACGGTTGACTTACCACCACCAGAAGGACCTACAAGTGCTGTCACTTCACCCTGATGGGCAATGAAATTGATATCTGTTAAAACATCCTTCAAATCATCATAATTAAAGTTAACATCACTAAATTCAATGTCATAACCATCCAATTCATATTCCTTAAGACCTTCAGGAATGACTTGAGATTGTATTTCCTTGCTTCTGTCGATTTTTAAATCCATCATCAATATCTCTGCTAAAAACATCAAAGAGTTTTCAACAGGAGAATATATTGTTGAAGCAGCTATTAGAAATATCAGTAATGTGTAGATTGATACCTGGCCTTGAGAAATGAGATAAGATCCCAACAATATTACACAAACAATTCCCAGTTTCAAGACAACATTTCCTGAAATAACTCCTGCAGCGGTTTTTAATTCAGTGGTTATTCTTGATTTTTCCAAATCCTTATTCAATGAAGACAATTTATCCAAATATGAATCCTGCGAATTATATGATTTTAAATCACGTACTGACTCCAAACATTCCTGTATTGCATCACCACAATCAAGACTGTGTTTCATAGTAATTCTTCCGGAATTTTGAGCATAACTTTTTGTTGAATATAAAATTATGAACGCTACAGGAACAACCCATAACAATGCAATGGCCAATCTCCAGTCAAAGCACAGCAAACCTATTGATACCAATATCAATGAAATTACAGAACCGAACAATTGTGGAATTGCATGGGAAAATACATGCTCCAAATCAGTACAGTCATTCATGATTGTTGATGTCAAATCAGCCAAATCCCTATTTTCAAAAAAGGATAATGGCAACTTCCTTAATGCTTCACCGAGATTTATCCTTCTTTTTTCACTTTCACCATAAGTTGTATTGAAAACAAAATGATATTGTTTCCAAGAAAATGCAAAGATGATTCCCAAAACAATCAAAATAGCTACAATAAACATTCCCAAATCAGGACTTACATATTCTCCACCCATCAATGGATTGATCCAAAGATATAACAATAGAGCATATAATCCAACAGGCAACATGAATGAGATATTCACCAATGCTGTGTAAATTATACCTTTAATTAAATTGTCTGAACCTTGAGGAGTTAATCCGTAGCGCTGTGAGAAATATTCACTAATCATTTAAATCACCTCACTTTTAACTTTCCATTGAATTGTCTGATTGAATTCATCCCACATACGTGAATATAAACCATTTAAACCAACAAGTTCATCGTGACTGCCGGTCTCTACGATTTCACCATCATCAACGACAATAATCTTGTCGACATTCTTTATTGTTGACAGCCTATGTGCAATCATGACGACAGTCTTATTTTTAGTGATTTCAGATATTGCCTTTTGAATCATATATTCGTTTTCAGGATCAGCCAAAGCTGTAGCCTCATCCAAAATAATTATTGGAGCATCTTTAAGAATAGCTCTTGCAAGAGCAATCCTTTGCTGCTGACCACCGGAGAGATATGTTCCATCAGAGCCTATTATCGTATCAACACCATTCGGAAGCTCATCTATGATATCCTCACATTGGGCTAATTTTAATGCATCAAGCACTTCTTGCCTTGTTGCATCCTTTTTGCCCATTACCACATTATTATAAATTGAATCCTTAAATAAAGTCGTGTTCTGGAAAACGAAGGATATGTTTTCCATCAATTCCTTTGTTGATATGTCACGAACATCAACATCACCAACTTTAATTGATCCTTCATCCACATCCCAGAATCTTGGAATCAATGAAGCGATGGTTGTTTTTCCACCACCTGACGGACCAACCAATGCAACTGAAGCATTTTCATCAATTTTCAAATTAATGTTATTCAGTATATGCTTATCGCCAGATTCATTTTTTTCATAATCAAAAATTACATCACAAAATTCAATGGAATGATTGTTAGGCTTTTGAGGATTGCTTGCCTCAGCCAAAGGCTCTTGAGAAAGAATTTCATCAATGCTGTCCAAGGCATTACTTGCAATCATCCAATCCTGTGAAACCATCATTACCTTATTCATCATTACAGCACAAATCGGAGTGAAAATAATGTAGAAAATGAAATTGGACAGGAATTTGATATCAATGACAGAACCTGCCAACAATATTCCTGCAGGAATCAGCAAGGCAAAAAATCCGTTAATTGACACAGTAAATGCAGTCATTGGAAGCTGGGTTGAAAATGCATATTCCGAAGAGAATTTACCATAATTTTTAATTGCTTTAATGAAGTTTTTAAATGAATAGACACTTTGCTGAAATGCCTTTGTTACTGGAATTCCACGAATATATTCCACTGCTTCAGCATTCATCTCCTCCAAGTATTTCTGGTATTCAATCATGAAATTTTGTGAATCTCCAGTAAACATTGGAATCATAAACAAGAAACATAGGATTATTGGAATCAGACAAATCAAACCCAAAATCCAATCAAAGCTGAATAATAATGCCAAAAATGCAATTGGCGTGACAACTGCACCTATTAAATCAAATAGCTGGTGTGCTAAAAATCCTTCGGTTTTGGAAGTTGAAAAATCAATTATTTTTCTTAGGCTACCGCTCGTATGATTTGAAAAATAGCCCAAAGGCAAATTCAACAAATGCTTTAATGCAGCATCCTTCATATTTCTTTCGTTTCTAAATGCAGACAGATGCGTACACATCAATCCTGCAAAATTAAGCACAATTCCTAAAAGAGCATAAAAAAATGCATTAAATGCATAGTATTCCAGATTTTGAGCTTTGGAAAAATCTGGTGCAACAACCAGAAGCGCATTAACAACATCCCAAATATAAATAAAAGGAATTAAAAGAGATATTGCACTTAATGCAGATAATATGCAACCTAAAATTGTTAGATATTTATAATTACCAGAATAACTTAATAATCTGAAAAATTTATTTTTACTTTTATTTTTTGACATCTTATCGCCTTAAATTAAATTTAGGCTTACCTAAAAATTTAAAATAACCAAAAAAGACAAACAACTTAAAATTATTAAAAAATAAAATAAAAGGACAATTTTAGTTATTTATTAAAAAAAATAATTAAATAAACCTATTTTCAATAATAAGATTAATTTTATAAATATATAAATGTATTTGAACTAAAAAGTCAAAAAATATACTAAAAAGACAAATAACTATTCTGCATAATCTGAAGGACTGCATCCGATATAATCCTTAAAAGCTTTTGAAAATTTAGATGGGGAGCTATAACCAATCATCTTTGATATGTCAGACATAGAATAATCTCCGCTTTCAATTAGTCTGCAGGCACAATCGAGCTTATACTCATTTCGCCATTTGATTATGGGCTTTCCATATATCTCTTTAAAACAGTTCTTTAGAGTGGTTTTGCTTACATTATATTTATCAGCCAATTGATCCAGCGTAATCTTACTTTCCAAATTGCTTATCAAATCATTTTTGACATTATCAATGAGTTCAACCTGTTTTCTTGAAAGTGAAAGTCCATCAGTACTGGTGAAGTTAGTGATTGAAAAGAACAATAACAATTCCAGACATTTTAACTTGAAATATGATTCCTTAATCCTATCGTCAACATCATATATTTCGCCGATGACATGTTCAATCTTTTCATTGGAACGAACTAACCTATAACCTTTTGACTTTTCAAGCTGTTCATAAAACTTTATCAAATCAAAATCAGAAACATATTCTTTAATATAATCATTGGCCTCGTCAACATCAATGAAAATTTCCAATCCATTATAGTATCCCAAGGGAAAGTCAGACAAAGTTTTTGTCAAATCATAAATGCTGATGCACAAATCGCCCTTTCCAAAATAAACTATTTCATCATCACCGACAGCATATGCATATCTGCCATTGGAACAGTGATTGATTTCAAGAACCCTGAAAGGCAATTTTTTCTCAATGAATACATTATCATAATCTTTAATGTTTATATCAATGAATGCTAAGATTATTCCAGGAAATAGAGAATATGTTTCTAGTTTTCCATATTTCCCTAAATCAACAGTCCTTTTAAAGTCAGCATCATCAATAGAAAAATCAGTTAAAAAAACATCACAAAATAATTCATAAAGATATTCATTCATATAATTAGTTATAGTAACAATACATATAAAACATTTCAAAACATATAATTATATTATAATAAAAAATTTAGGAAAAATCCAAATGTCATTTAAAAAAGATGAAATGTTAATAATGCCTGCGGTTGACATAAAAAATGGAAAATGTGTTCAACTGGTCCAAGGTCAACCAGGCAGCGAAATGGTTGAAATAGAAAACCCTGAAAATGTTGCTCTTCATTGGGAAAATGAAGGTGCCAAAAACATCCATGTTATCGACTTGGATGGAACAATAGACGGAAAAACCAGTTTGCCAGTGATAAAAAAAATATTGAATGAAGTTTCTGTTCCAATACAGTTAGGTGGAGGAATCAGAGATGTTGAATATGCAAAAAAACTTTTGGATTTAGATATTGAACGATTAATAATCGGAACAATGGGAATTCAAAATCCAGAAACAATAACCCAATTATCTGATGAATATGGCTCTGAAAGAATCATGATTTCACTGGACAGCAAAGACAACAAGGTCGTCATTAAAGGATGGCAGGAAAAAATAGATAAAAGCCCATCTGAAATTTCCAATGAATTCAAGGAGCATGGTGCGGGAAGTATTCTATTTACCAACGTTGACGTGGAAGGTCTTTTAGGAGGATTTTATACAGACCCGTTAATTGAGCTTAAAAATTCCGTGGATTTACCGATTGTATATTCCGGCGGAGTAACAACAATAAATGACATTAAACAGCTTAATGAAACTGGTGTGGAAGGTGTTGTTATAGGTTCTGCACTTTATAAAAATAAAATTGACTTGAAAGAAGCACTAAAATACCAGAAAAGGTAGTGAATAAATATGAAAAAAGTAATGGCGAGTGGAACATTTGATTTATTGCATCCTGGACATGGCATCTATCTTCAAGAGGCCAAAAATCTTGGAGGATATAATTCTAAACTTTATGTTGTCGTTGCAAGAGATTCTACTGTAGAAAAAAGAAAAAGAGTCCCTATTGTAGGCGAAAATCAACGTTTAGAATTGATTAAAATGTTAAAGCCTGTTGATGAAGCTTATTTAGGTAACGAAGAGGGGGATATCTTTAAAATTGTTGAAGAAATTGACCCGGACATCATTGCAATCGGGCCTGATCAAACCCACAATGTTGAAAAACTACAAAAAGCAATTGATGAAAGAGGTTTGAAGGCTCGTGTTCAAAGAGTCAAGGTTTATCATAAGGATGAACTTGACAGCAGCTGTAAAATTATTAAAAAAATAAAAAATACTGATTTCGAAGGAAAAATTTTAGATAACTGTGAATAGAGGAATTAAAATGAATAAAGTAGCAATTATTGGAGCAAGCGGATATACTGGTGGAGAACTTTTAAGAATGTTGTTAAACCATCCTGAAGTTGAAATTACAGACATTACTTCAAGACAGTACGATGGTACCCCCGCACATAAAATTCATCCACACATAAGAGATTCAGGACTTGTATTTTCTGACAAAAACCCATCTGACTTGGATGCAGACGTTGTATTTACCGCAACACCACATGGTGCATCAATGAAAATTGTGCCTGAACTATTGGATGCAGGCATGAAAGTGGTTGATTTGAGTGGTGACTACAGATATCGTGATACAGCAGTCTATGAAAAATGGTATGGTATGGAACATACAGACAAAGAAAACAAAGGTGTTTTTGGACTTCCTGAATTGTACAGAGACGAAATCAAAAAGGCAAAATTGGTTGCAAATCCAGGATGTTTCCCAACTGGAGCAATATTGTCATCATATCCTTTAGTTAAAAATAATTTAGTCGATAGAATAATCATCGATTCAAAAACTGGTGTTAGTGGAGCTGGAGTTAATCCATCAGGAACTACACATTACCCAAACATTGCAGATAACATTAATCCATATAAAATTTCATCACACAGACATATGTCAGAGATTCAACAGGAATTGCATGGCTTTGAAGATGTTAAAGTGTCATTCACACCACATTTGGTTCCGGTCATTCGTGGAATACAAACAACAAGCCATAGCCTACTTATTAAAGACATTACACCTGAAGAATTAAGAGAAGTTTATGAAAAGGAATATGGTGGAGAATACTTCATTAAATTAATGGATGAAGGTGAAATACCTCATTTAAGTTCTGTTAGAGGATCCAACTTTGTCCACATAGGAGGATTTGAAATAGATGAAACCGGAAGAGTAATAATGTTATCCGTGATTGATAACCTCGTTAAAGGTGCATCCGGCCAAGCCATACAAAACATGAATATATTGCTTGGACTTGACGAAAGCACTGGTTTAAAACACTTCGGTCTTCATCCATAGGAGGATAAAATGAAAACATTGATAGTATATTTTTCAAGCGGTGGAAGCACAAAAATAGTGGCTAGAACCCTTTCAATGAATTTAAAAGCAAATATCCTAGAAATAAAAGATTTAAAAGACAGGAAAGGTTTCGGTAAAAGACTATTATCTTCAATTGAAGCTTTTAGAGAATCAAAAACTGAAATTTCTCCCAAAAGAATTGATTTCACAGATTATGATTTGATCTATCTTGGAACCCCAACCTGGGCAAATAATCCTGCTCCGGCAATCATAACATTTATTGACAATTGCGACTGGAAAGGAAAGGACGTCATATTATTTACAACATTATCCAACAATGGTGGAGAAAAAGTATTGGAAAGACTTGAAGAAAAAGTCAGCTTGCGTGGAGCCAGAGTAGTTGAAAGCTTTGCCATTACTACAAAAGACAAAAGTTCAGAAGACCTGATTAATGATACCGAAGCAAAAATCAATGTTCTGGATTTAAAGATGTATGGTGCATAAAAATGAAATCAGAGTTAAAAATTAAAGCTATTGAAAATGGAACAGTGATTGACCACATTACAGCAAATAAGTCCCTCCATATCCTTAAGATATTGGGTCTTCCAGATGATGACATCATTAATGTGACCGTTGCAATGAATGTATCATCAAAGGAAACCGGAAGAAAGGATATTGTAAAAATTGAAAACAGGGAAATCGATCATGAAGAACTAAATCAGATTGCATTAATTGCTCCGAAAGCTACTATAAATATCATTAGGGATTTTGAAGTAATAAAAAAAGACAAAATCATACTCCCTGAAGTAGTTACTGCTTTAATCAAGTGTACTAATGAAAAATGCATTACTAACTATGAAAATGAGCCAATTACATCAAAGTTCAATGTGATTGAATCCCAACCACCAGTTCTCAGATGCCATTACTGTGAAAAATTAATAAAAAATGAAGATATCGAAAAACAATTCGAATAATCTTCCTATTTATTTTTTAAATAATCTGCCAAACGTTTTGATAACGCGAGGATAGTCAATATTGGAGGCTTGCCCGGAGATATCGGTAATACACTTGCATCACTAACGAAGAGTCCTTCAATTTCTGTTTCCTGATTAGAATCAACTATTTTTCCAATAGGTGCAGTTCCGCCAGGATGTGCTCCTCTATAAACTGTTGAACCGATAGTGTTAGGGTCAACACCTGCCTTTTCAAGAATGAAACCTGCAGTTGCAACACCTTCAGCCAAATAGCGAATATCATTGATTGTATTGATTTTAACCACATCACCATCATCATCCACATATCCTTTAGCATCATCGGCAGTCTTTACCATAATGCTTAATATATCCTTGTCATCAACATTTTTGTCATCAATGTTGCCTTTTATGAATGATGAGAAGTGTGGAGATAAAACGAAGTTTTTGCCTATGACCAAACCTGCCATTTGAACTTCCGTGTTGAAATTAATGTCCTTGATATAACCTCCAACAGATACGAAAGGATCAAAAAAGAGTTCACGACCGGCATCAATGCCTGCGCTTCTTAAAATCAATGTTGAACCGATGGCGCCTGCAGACAATACGACAGTATCTGATAAGGCAGACTCCTCAACGCTATCTTTTATGTATTTAACGCCTTTGACTTTAGAATCCTCAGAAATTATTTCAGTTACTTCCGCTTCAGTGATTAATGTGGCGCCACATTCAACCGCCTTATCAACAAAATCCTTTCCAGACCATTTTGCATCAGCAGGACATCCAAATGCACATCTGCCACATTGGATACAATCTTTTTCACGAATAGCCTTTGGCATTTTAAGAGTGTTTAACCCAAGTTCTTCAGCAGCATCCAAAAAGAGCCGTGTTCCTTTGCCGATATGTGAATCATCCAATTGATGTACGTCAATCAACTCTTCAACATATTTATATTCTTCAGTTATATCTATACCATATTCATGCAATTCCCCATCCAATGCATGAACCATGTTAGACATTGAAACAATAGTTGCTCCGCCAATGCATGTGGTTGTTAATAAATCAACATCTTCACTATACTTGTCATAATAATTAAATGCGTCTTTTGAATCTATGTATGAACCTTTTTCAATAATTGTTACTGGAATATTTTCTTTAGCCAATTCATATGCTATGATTGCTCCTCCAGCACCGGTTCCAACAATAATAACCATAAAATATCACCAAAAATTAAATTATGTCAATTGTTATATTTACAATTCTTAGTATAAAAATATTAATATTAAGTATTATGAAATCCAATATATTTAATGATTAAACTTTTGGAGCGATAGAATGGATGAATATATTAACTTATTTGAAAAAGTTATAGAAAAGACAATTCCTAAAGTTGACTATATTGATATTAGAGCAGGAAAAGGCAATAGTACATCAATATTAATGAAAGATGGAAAAATTGATGAAATAAATACTGGAATGAGTATTTCTGCAAGAATTAGAGTATTGAATAATGGTGCTTGGGGATTTGCATACACAACAGACCTATCCAAATTTGATGAAATTACTGAAACTGCACTTAAGCTTTCAAACTCCCTTAAAGGAGATGTTGAATTAGCTGAAAGTGAAATTATCAAAGATAAAATAGCGACTGATGTTAAAATACCATTTGAAGACATATCAATTGAAGAAAAACAGGAAATAATGAAAGAAGCAAGTGACAGCGCTACTTTTGATAATGTAAACAGTACTACCGTAGGATATGGCGATATTGAATCAGACGAATTATTCCTAAACAGCGAAGGCAGCCAAGTTCAGGTTAAAACCAGTCGTGTTAGAATGGCGCTTAATGCAACTGCAACTGACGGTCAGATTATTCAATTCGGACACGGCAGTATTGGTGGTGTGAAAGGATTTGAAGTAATATCTGACAGAGACATTGAAGAATTTGGAAGAAATATTGGAGATAAGGCAAATCGATTACTTAAAGCTGAACCTGCACCATCTGGCAAATTTAAAATAATTGCAGACCCTGAATTAACCGGAGTAATGATACATGAAGCATTAGGCCATGCAACCGAAGCAGATTTAATATTGCAAAACGATTCCATTCTTAAAAATAGATTAAACACAAAAATAGCTTCAGACATAGTCAATATTTTTGATGATGCAACAATCAAAGACGGATTTGGATACTACCCTTATGATGTGGAAGGAGTGAAAACACGACCAAACCAATTGGTGAAAGATGGTGAATTGATTTCATTATTATCTTCAAGAGAAACAGCATCAAAATTAAATATGAAATCTTCAGGTAATGCAAGATCACTTATCGCTGATGCACCAATTGTTAGGATGAGTAATACTTATCTTCAACCTGGAGACATGACATTCGACGAATTAATTGAAGATATTCCCGATGGAATATACCTAAAAGGATCCAGAGGAGGACAAGTGGATACCGGTAAAGGAATTTTCCAATTTAATGCTGCAGAAGGATTTAAAATTGAAAATGGTGAACTAACAACACCATTACGTGATGTTTCATTATCAGGAAATATTTTAGAAACATTGAATAATGTTGATGCCTTGGGAAATGACTTTAAACTGAGTGTCGGTTTCTGTGGAAAAAATGGACAGACCGTACCGGTTGGAGATGGCGGACCACACACAAGAATCATTGATGCAATGGTTGGCGGAAGTAACTAGGTGATATTATGATTAGTGAAGAAAATGGACAATATTTACTTGATATAGCTAAAAAAACTGTTTCAACATATTTAGAAACAAAACAAAGAATATTTATTCCTGAAGATTGTCCTGAAGAATTGAAACAGAAGTTAGGAGTATTTGTAACAATTAACAAAAAAAGAAGATTAAGGGGATGCATTGGATATCCGGAACCTGTTAAAAGCTTAATTGAATCAACAATAGATGTTGCAATAGCAGCTGCATTTGAAGATCCAAGATTTCCCCAATTAACAAAAGAAGAGTTCAAGGATATTGAATTTGAAGTAACCGTATTAACCCAGCCGGAATTAATAGAAGTTGCTCACCCTAACCAATATTTTGATGAAATAGAAATTGGAAGAGACGGATTGATTATTCAAAAAGGATATGCAAAAGGATTGCTTCTTCCGCAGGTAGCTCCAGAAAATGGATTTACAAAAGAAGAATTTTTAGACCATACCTGTATGAAAGCGGGAATTAGTGCTGACAGCTGGATGGATGAAAGCTGTGATGTCTATAAATTCCAAGGACAAATTTTTAAATAGTGATAACAATGATGATTCCGACAATACCTACCCCCGATGAGATTTTAGACAAGGGATTCAGCAGAGGAAAGAAAGCTGCAGACTTATTGAGAACACAAAAAATCCCAAAACATTTGAAAGGAAAAAAACTTGAAGAAAGAAGAGTGGTCACTGCATGCCAAGTGATAAAGGACAAATTGAAATCCATTATTGATGCAGTTCCTGAAATTGAAGAACTCCATCCATTCTATCAGGATTATATTGACATTACCGTTGGTGTAGACTCAATGAAACAAGCATTAGGTGCACTTAACTGGGCTTATGGTATTTTAGCTCAACTTGAAAGGGAATACTCCAATAAAATTAAAAGAAATCCTTCTGAAAGGGCAAGCTCAATCCAAAAGGAAGCATACGGAAGAATAGCATCCGTTGTAAATAAAATAGAAAAAGACCTTGACTTTCTGGACTTTGCAAAAGCAAGCTTGAGAAATATGCCTACAATCGATTTTGATGCTACAACAATAGTTATTGCAGGATTTCCAAATGTAGGAAAGTCAACTTTACTTAGACAGATCAGTGGTGCTGATCCCCAAGTGGCCAATTATCCATTTACAACAAAAGGAATTCAGATAGGCCACACTGAAAGACACTGGAAAAGCATACAAATCATCGATACTCCGGGACTATTGGACAGACCTGTTTTAGAGATGAATGATATTGAAATGAATGCTATAGTTGCGCTTGAACATTTAGCTGATGCAATATTATTCATTTTCGATGGATCCGAAACCTGCGGATTCCACTTGGAAAGCCAATATAACCTATTAAAACAGATTGAAAAAATATTTGGTGAAATACCGATAATTTATCTGTTCAATAAGATGGACATTGACCAGGATGAAGAATATATTAACCAATTTGTAGATGACCCGGACAATACATTATTCATATCTGCCCTTGACGGTGATGGAATAGATAAGATTAATGAGATTATCGACAGTATTGAAAAAATTGACAGAAGTGAAAAAGAAGTCGATGAAGAAGAGTTAGATTATTACTAAGGTAATATTTATATATTTGAACCGATAACTATTAATCAATATAAATATAATATTAAATGTAAGGAGTGAAAATCATGGTAAAAGAAGACGTTCTTGAAGAAAAAATGAGTGAAAGAAAAGAAAAATTACACGCTAAAAAAGAAAAAGCTGAAGAAAAAGCTGAAGAAAAAATCAACAAAACAAAAGACAAATACGAAGAGAAAAAAGAAAAAACTAAAGTCTACTCCGAAAAATTCGTCAGTGATTTAAACACAACCATCGACGAATTTAAAGACAATCTCAAAAGTATGCAAAAATACGCAGACGAAAAAATTAACGAATATAAAAATGCTACCATAAGCAATTTAGCTGTAGATTTAGTTGAATCTGACGACATTTACTATTTAAAAGTTGCTGTTCCTGGTCTTTCAAAAGAAGATGTTGAAATCGAAGCAGGAGACAATGACATTGTAATTACTGCTACATTCAAACCTTTCGTTGAAGAATTAGGCTTCGTGAAAGAAGAAGACGACGAAGATGAAGAAGAAGTAGATGTAAGAATTATTGCTTCTGAATTAACAGTTGGAAAATGCTCAAAAACTGTAAGATTTGAAAACAGCATTGATGTAGAAAAAATCAAAGCAAAATACAGTACTGGAGTAATTTTAATAACTATTCCAAAACTCGTTATACCAAAACATAAAGTAACAGTAGAATAAAACTACTGTTTAATTTCTTTTTTTAACAATATTTAACAAAATTAACCTAAAAAAATCTATTTTTCAATAAAATAATAAAAAAAGTACAGTAGGATAATCTACTGCTCAAAATTAGTATCTGACTTTTCCGATGTGTCTTGTAGCACCAGGATCTTCATCATTGAAATGTGCCAAGTAATAGACAAACCATTCAAGTGGAACTACAAATATTAATGGAGATAATAACTTATCCACATCAGCATAGTCTTTCAATTCAAATAATATTACTTTTGCTTCCAAATTATTGGAAAAATCAATAGCTTTTCTTGTAATCTCATCAGATTCGAAATCACAATCAAATATAATCATAGGAACATCCTTTTCAGCACGTTCTATTAATCCATGTCTGAATTCAGAGGAATATAAAGGACATGCATGCTTGATTGCTCCTTCCATAAGCATAGTCATTGCTACTTTAAATGAAAGACCAAAGTTAGGTCCGCTACCTAAACAGTAGAAGATTTCTTCATCCTTATACTCTTCAGCCAATTTTTTATTATCCTCTTCAGTTGTTTTAAGCAACTCTTCGATGATATTTGGAATTTCTTTTAATTGAGCTAATAACTCATCTTTATTTTCATAATCAGATGCGTTGAACAAAATTTGATAAAGACATGCAATTTGAGTCACATAAGTTTTTGTACCAAGAATTGCTGTTTCAGTACCGCATCTAGTAATTATTGGAGTTTTAGCTTCTTTTATCATAGAACTATCAGGTTCATTGGAAATTGAAACAGTATGAATACCATATTCGTTAGCACGTCTAAGAGAGGATAAAGTGTCTGCTGTTTCCCCAGATTGTGAAGTAAATATTGCAATTGAATTTTCGCCTTTTTGTAAAAATTTATTGTAATTAAATTCATAACCGGAAAATACTTCTATATTCATTGAAGTGGTCATTCTAAGTGCATCTCTAACACTATAACAAGTTGAAATAGAACTTCCACAACCAACCAAATATACTTTGTCTACATTCTTTACCAATTCGGAAACTTCATCCATAGTGGATAATTCGCTTTCGAAAGTTTTTCTAAGTGAATCCGGTTGTTCCATCATTTCATCATACATTTTATAGCTCATGATAAAAACTCCTTTTAATTTTTTATAATATTATATTGTTTCTTTCTCCAAATATAAAAAGTTTTTTTAAAAATGAAGTTTAATTTATAAGTAATGGAGATTGACTTATCAAAAATTGGCATGTTTAAAGGCCAGCAATATGAAACTATTATAACTACAAGAGACAATGAGGGAAATTTAAATGCAGCGCCAATCGGCGTCATATGTAGAGGAAACGATAAAGTAATGTGCCGCATTTTCAAAGGCATCACCACTTTGGAAAACATTATCTCTCAAAAGGAGTTTGTTGTTAATATTTCACAAGACCCATTGCTTTTTACATGGTCCTTGCTTGACAATCTTGAAAAGAAAGATTTTTCTCAAGACATTTCCATTAAAGGCATTGATTGCTATTTTAAATGTAAAGTCACTGACTTGAAAGAAGCAGTTAAACAAAGTGATCCCATCAGAAAAAAATCAGAAGCGATAGTTATTAAGGCTGACGTTACTGAATTAATCATCAACAAACCAGTTAAAGTTTATAACAGATCATTCGGATATGTTCTGGAAAGCCTTGTTCATATGTCAAGAATTGATATTGCTGATGAAAAGCAAAGAAATGATTATTTGGCTCGTTTAAAAGAAGCCTATAGAGTTGTCAAAAAGGTAGGATCTAAAAAAGACAAACAGGCAATGGATGATATAAAAAATAAATTAAAAGAAAAAGGTTTTGAAATCTAATCAATGATAACATCCATGAATTCGAAGTTATCACCATCAAATAAACCCTTATCAGAAATTTTTATGGAAGGTATTACTAAAAGTGCCATGAATGCCATAGTCATGAATGGAGAGTCAATCTTACAGCCCAAAGCAGAAGCCATTTTCTGCAATACCTTTAATTTTTCTGCAACAGCAAAAGCGTCATCATTAGTCATTAACCCCGCAATTGGAAGGGGTAATGAATCCTTAAAGTCTTCACTTACAACTGCAATACCACCTTTATTTTCAATTACAGTGTTTACTGCTTCAGCCATTTCTTCTGAATCATATCCTACAACAATAATGTTATGTGAATCATGTGCGATAGATGAAGCGATAGCACCTTTCTTAAGACCAAATCCTTTAATGAATGCATTGGCAACATTATTATTTCCATATCTTTCAACAACAGATATTTTCAATATATCTTCATAGATATCTGGCATCACCTTGCCATCCTTAACATGTAATTTTGCAGTTGCTTTTTGAGTTAGCAGCTCACCATTAAAACATTCTATGACATTGACTTTACATTCATCCCCATCAAATAATATGTCAAAGTCTTCAGCAGTTTTTTTAGGAGTATCAATCCTATTTTGAGTTTCAACATCCGGAGCATCAAATAAAACATTTTCTCCATCAAAAACACACTCACCTGCAACATATGTTTTTAAAATATTGAAGTCAATGATATTGTCAATGAAAATAAAATCTGCTTTAGCTCCAGTCACAATAGCTCCAGCATCCAAATTATAATGAGAAGCCGGATTGATAGTCACCATTTCAATAGCTTTAATTATATCAATACCCAATTCTGCAGCTTTTTTAACAGAAAGATTTAAATGACCGTTTATTAAATCTTTAGAATTTTTATCATCACTTACAATAAAGTCAAAAATTGGAGAGTGGATTCTTCTTTCAAGAACTTCACTAGGTATTATTCCAAAACTTTCCTGATTTTTAAGATAATTGATACGTTCAGTAAAATCAAATAGTGCTTCCATATTTTTAGCAGATGAACCATCACGCACCATGATTTTCATACCTTTCTGCTTTTTTTCAATAGCTTCTTGAAAATTACTACATTCATGATCAGTCACTATATACTGTTCCATATATTTATCCAATTCTTCACCTGAAACCAAAGGAGCATGACCGTCAATCGGCTTGTTGTATTTTCTAGCCAATTCAAGCTTCCTCAAAACTTCTTCATCACCATTGATAACACCAGGAAAATCCATCATTTCGCCTAAAGCAACAATCTCATCTTTTTGAAGTAAAAATTCAATATCATCTGAATTTAAGACCGCACCGGAAGTTTCAAACGAAGTTGCCGGCACACAGGAAGGTGCTGAAAAATAAAAATTAAATGGAACGGTAGATGCATTTTCAATCATGAATTCAATTCCATCAATTCCTGAAACATTAGCTATTTCATGAGGGTCACAAACAACAGAAGTTGTTCCATGCATTACTGCAACTTTTGCAAATTGCGCTGGAGTCAACATACTGCTTTCAATATGAATATGTGAATCAATGAACCCCGGAAGCATTAATCCTTCTACATCAACTTTGGTTTCGCCATCCACCATAATCGGAACAATCTGTTTAAAAATACCCTCCTCAACAGTTATTCTTGCAGGATAAACCGAACTGGTTAAAACATCCAAAATATATGCTGTAAATTTCATCTTAATCCTCTTTCAAAGCATTATAAAGAAGTGGTAAAAATGTACCGATATCAGTTACGATTCCCAATACCTGTGCACTACCCCTATCAGATAATTTAGTTACTGTAGAAGGATTTATATCAACACAGATACTTTTTACTCTGGAAGGGAGTAAATTACCTGTCGCAATTGAATGGAGCATTGTTGAAATCATTAAAACCATGTCAACTTCCTGAGCATATTTTCTCATAAGTTTTTGTGCTTCAATCACATCAGTTATGACATCAGGAAGAGGTCCGTCATCACGAATAGAACCTGCAAGAATATATGGAACATTATTTTTAATGCATTCATACATTATTCCGCCAGTTAGAGTTCCATCTTCAACAGCATCTCTAATGGAACCGCTATTATTTATCCTGTTAATAGCTCTCATATGGTGAGTATGTCCATGAGCTACAATCTTACCTGTTTCAACTTCAATACCTAAAGAAGTTCCAAATAGGTTGGATTCAATATCGTGAGTAGCCAACGCATTACCTGCCATAAGAACATCGATATATCCTTCCCTTATCAAAGATGCCAAATATTTGCCGGAACCTGTGTGAACAATAGCTGGTCCTCCAACAATACCTATTTTTCCACCTTTAGCTTTTATTTCCTTCATTTCTTCTGCAATACCATTGATTAAATTCATCAAAGGCTTTTCTGAAGAAACATCACTGTTCATGAATTCAAATACTTGCTGTTCATCTCTTGATCTGTGTGGTGGAGTAACCTTAACCCCATCAAGACCAACAACAATCTTATCACCAGATTTAACCTCTGCAATTGGTTTTACAAAAGCACGATTATCATCTTCATCAACAACAACCAAACAGTCCATCTCAATATCCTCTACAGGAATCCAATTTCCCTTATAGAAGATATGGGTAGTGTGGTTGGATGAAGAGTAAAAACCTTCAGGAGCAACTTTGTCTTTTGTGGATGCCACCAATTGAACTTCCTTAAGTTCATCAATTGAAGCACCAAGAACAGATAATTCATCTAGAATAGATTCTAACAATTCGGGAGATTCAGCCGAAACTTCAATTTTCGCTTTACTAATATCAGACTTCTTTCTTCCAACATTGATTTCCAAGATATCAAATTCTCCACCTTTATCCATAATTATTGCCATTGTCCTGGTTAAAGTCAAAGAGTCAATAATATGTCCAGAAAGGCTAATAGTTCTTTTATACATAATATTCTTTGCTCCATATTTAGTTAATATTATAAATATAGTTCACGATGATATTTAATGGTATTGATGGATAATAAAAAAAATAAATTGAAAAAAATAGCTAATTATTTTTTGTTTTTATTCCAGGATTTAAATGATTTAGGAATGCCACTTAAAGACATATTATTTAAAGTAGAATCTTTAATTGCTTTCTTATAAAATTCCTCTTCATTAAAAGTGCCTTTTTGTTTTTCAAGATTAATTTCAGAAACAATTTCATCGAATAAGTCTTGATAAAATTTAATTGCTTCCTCCCGATCCATGCCTTTTGTTGGAGTATATACCTGAGCCGCCACTAACCCAACAACATGACCTGAAGAAGCCATCATGGTTCTTTTATATATCAATATATCTTTAATAAAATTATCTTCAATTGAATCCAAAAATTCAACAAAAATAGGTTCTATCTTTTCAAAATAAGCCCTATTAACAAAATCCAACTCGCCATCAGAGGCATATTTATAACTTAAAGAAGCAGTTTTATCTAAAACAAAATCCACTGATTTACTTTTACCCAATATATTAGAAAATTTACTGGAAACTTTGTCATCAACATTAATTGCCTTATCCAATGTAGCATCAAAAGTTTTTTTTGATTTTGACCACCCACAATATGGACAGAGTTTAGAATTCAAAACTATTTCATTACCACAATTAGGACAGGAATTATTTTGAGTTTCAGTGCCTATTTTAGCACCACATTTAGGACAAACATCACTATCTCCAGCATCAACACCACAATTAGAACAATTTACCATAATTTCACCAACATATCCTCTCAAAGAAACAATAGAGACCGAATTAACATTCATACATCTTCAAAATTCTCAATCATATTAAAATCAACATATCCTTCATCAAAATATATATCACTAATCATTTATAAGTTCCCATCATCTAAATTTTAAAAAAATACGAAGATTATTTTTACATATATAATATAAACAGCAAAATAAATATGAAAAACATATTGCTATTATCCTGCTAATAGCATATACAAATTAATAAAAATAACATAAAAACAAAATAATAGATATGGATATGAAAGATGATATGCGCATAATATCTTTATTACTTCGTTCTAAAAAAAGAGTGGAAGTATTAAAATCTTTAGAATTTGAAGATAAGATACCTTCAAAAATCAGCAAAGATATTGGAGATAATAGTAATCATGTATCCAAATATTTAAAAACATTAAAAGATGCTGAATTAGTAGTTTGTTTAAACGAAGAAGACAACAGATATCGTTTCTACAGCATTACAGACAAAGGTACATATTATCTTAACCAAGTCAAGGAAAAATACGAATAATTACAAATCCAATGCATTAACCTTACAGTTTTTTACACATTCCAAGCACAATATACATTCTGTCCCATTTTCTCGTTTTCTAGAATTATTTAACATATTTACATCCATTGGACAGCTATTCAAGCATTTATTACAGTTAACACATTTTTCTTCATCAACCGTCACTCTCAAATATGAAAAATAGCTAGTGGCTTTTAAAAATACTGTGATTGGACAGACATATTTACAAAATGCCCTATTATCCTTTAGGACGAATGCTAAAGAAATCCCCACGACATAATAAATGACATTTCCAATAATAAATATATAATACATTATCATTTCTAAATTAGATACTTTAAATAAGAATAATCCTGAAACAAAACATAATATGGCTACAAACAATATGTATCTGACATATCCGAAGTTTTTTCTAGGATTTTGAGGTACTTTGTATGGAAGCAAATCCAATACCATTGCTGTCCAGCAGGCATATCCACACCATCCACGACCAAAGAAAAATGGTCCTAAAATCTTTGCCACCAAATAGTGTATTACAGCAGCTTCAAACACACCCAAAAACAAATAATACCAGAAACCGGAAATCAGCAAGTTTTCATGATTGATTATTCCTAAAAAAATCAGCAGATAACATCCAACACCAAACATCACAACATTTCTACCATAGCTATAGCCATTTACAAGCAATCCTATCCCAATAGCTAGAGCAGCACCAATATAAGTGAAATTATAAATGTAGAAATCATTTCCAGAAACAAAATAAATTATAAGAGCAATTAAAATAAATATAAGAAAAATAGTTAATGGTGCCTTAATTTTCATTTAAATCAATGACAAGAAATCATAAATTATTTTTGCAGCGGCAACAGCGGTAGTATCACCCAAGCGGTCACTGGCAGTTTCGACTACATCCATTCCAACCACATTCTTATATGACAATGATTTGATGACATCCTCTATTTCTGATGTGAAAAGTCCTCCAGGAGTCGGATTTCCAACGGCAGGAGCGATTGCCGGATCCAAAACATCCATATCAATAGACAGATAAATTGGAGTATCAACTGTCGTCAAATAATATTCAACAGCATCCATATGACGATGAACATCCTTGTTTTTGAATGTTTGAATGTTATATGTGGACTTTACAAATTCTTCCTCATCTTTTGAAGAGGATCTTATGCCGATTTGCACCAAATCAACACCAAATTCATGAGCTCTTCTCATGACTGTCGCATGGGAGTATTTCTCACCGATGAATTCAAACGCCAAGTCTCTGTGAGCATCCAAATGAACAACGGTTAACTTATCATACTTTTCAGACAATGCCTTGATTACTCCGATGGATGCGGAATGCTCTCCACCAATAGTGATTGGCCTGACACCTAAATCAAAGAGTTCATTGACGGTATCTTCAACGATTTCACATGTTGCCCTGCAGTTTCCAGGAACTACATTCACATCCCCAAAATCATAAAACTCTGCATCGATTGAAGTGTTGAAATTGATATTGTAGTTTTCAAAGCCATATGATGCTTCACGGACAACAACAGGACCTAATCTTGAACCGGAATGGTATGATGTTGTGCTGTCAAATGGTACACCTATTATGCCATATGAATCCTTCTTAATGTTTTCAAAATCAGTTTCTGCAGAAAATGCGAATTTCCACGGTTCGTAAGTATTCAATAGCATAATCTATCTATAAAAAAAAGTAAAGTAGAGAACTTATTTAGTTCTCATGATTTTCATATTACCTAAAGCTACAATGTAGTCTACTTCAATACCTTCAGTAATTTCATCTTTTAATTCATCAGGCATAGGTAAATCTAAGGTTTCGTAACTTTCCATATCCATTAATTGAACATTGTCACCTTGAATAGATAATACTTGACCTACTCTTTTGTCGATAATAGGAATATCTACTTTAGTATCTACAGGTTTAACGATACTTCTTTTTTGGTTATCAAAAATACCTACTGCTTCTAATCTTGCTTTAGCAGCCCCGTGTTTACCAGGGGATGAGGTAGTTAAACTAGTAATTTTAGATGCTTCTCCACCCAATACAATGTATTTACCGACTTTTAATGTTTTAATCTCTACAACTTTAGTTGACATTAATTTTCCTCCATAAATTCCAGATTTTATAATCTATAATAAGTATTATTTTAGATTAATTATAATTTTATTTACTATTTTATATAAAGTATTCGATTCAAGCAACCAAATACATTGAAATTGCCAAAAGAATTGTCATTAAAAAAATCCATATTATGATGAATACTTTTTTTATATCGCTTTCACCTTTTGTTATATAAGACTCCCCTTTAATATCAGAAGATCTATTTCTAGTATTTTTGTATTGATCATCATTTCTCAGATAATTATAGAATGCCCTGCAAATGAAAATGAATGCAATTATGATAATACCCGAAAATACAATATTCATTCCAGGACTGACTATAAGCACTACAGATGATAATAATAACATCAGCATTAAAAATAAAACTCCCGTAATTACCAATGAAACATATTTATTTATAATCATAATCTTATATTAGATAAAAAGTATATAATAAAATTAGTGATAAAATGAAAATAGCTATTGTTAGTGGAAAAGATGAAGGACCTACAAAATTAAATGCATTTGACAATGCCTTAAGTGAAGCAGGAATCGGTGACGTGAATCTGATTAAAGTGTCAAGTATGCTTGCCGGAAATGCTGAGATTGAAGAATTGCCTGAACTTAAAGCCGGTTCCATGGTTAATTGCGTATTATCTGAAATTACCTCAGACAATCCAGGAGATGAAATAACTGCGGTTGTGGCAGTAGCTATTGGAAAAAGATTAGGCTGCGTTGTAGAAACAACAGGGATAAATAAAAATGAACAGGATTTAATTGATGAAGCGAAGTTCATGGTTAAATATATGATGGAAAAACGTGATGTTGAAATAGAAGAATTGATTGTCGAAAAGGCTACAACAACAGTTAAAAAAATCGCTTCAGTTGTAGCATCAGTTGTTTATTTGGAAGAGTGAAAATATGGATGCTAAAGATAAAAAAATAGCTACAGATTTAGCTTACGAAATAATAAAAGAAGTGAGTAGGGCAATAAGGCCGTATGTTGGAAAACCTGAATCCGGCGAAAAGGTGAAAATCGGTGCTGACGGAACTCCTACATCATATATTGATATTATAGCCGAAGATGAATTAATAAATATTTTGAAAAACGCACCAGTACTTTCATATATCATCAGTGAAGAAGTCGGTGAATTGAAACTTGGAAAAGGAACAAAAAGAAGCATTAACTTGACTGAAGAGTTAAGGCGTGACGATATTGATGATGAAGAAAGACCTAAATTTATATTCCTTGTCGACCCAATTGATGGGACAAGCAATGCTATCAAGGAAATACCTGCGTATGGAATTTCAATAGCTGTGGCTAATGTGCCTAAAGGAAGATTAGCTACATTGGAGGATGTTGAATTAGGATTCATTAGCAATTTCGGCAATGGTAACTTTTTCGAAGCTGAAAAGGGAAAAGGATGTTGGTTGAATAATGAACGAGTTCATCCAAGCAATGTCGTTAACATTAGTCAAATGACTCTTGGAGGATTTACAAAAAGTGGAACCTCAAGCGCTTCAAAATTGGTTGATAATGCAAGAAGAATGAGGGTTTTGGGTTCTGTGGTATTAGAATTGTCCTATGTGGCAAGTGGAAGATATGATGCATTCCTTGATTTAAGAGGGAGCAGAATAATTGATATCGCTGCATCCAAATTGATTGTGGAAGAAGCAGGAGGAATAATAACATCCAAACACGGAGACAAATTAAACAATAAACTAAGCATCCATGAAAAGGCCATTGTGGTTGCGGCCAACAACAAAATACTTCACAAGCAGATTATCGATATCTTAAATGACAATTTAACTGATGTGATTGGAAAAGTAGGTATATTAAGCCGTATTGATCAGGCAAAACCAATACTATTTTCAGCAAAACTTGTAGATTACTTCCTGACAAATGGAATTGAAATAGAACTTGAAAAACGTCTGGCAGTTAAACTTGAAGAATATAAAGAAAATCCAAATCTGGAAAAAATCATTGCAAAGGTTATTAAAGAGTCTCCGGACGTGAAAAATGCATTGGAAAATCTTAACTGGAACATTGATTTCAAAAAGCTTGCAAAAGACACTAATGAGTTTAAATGTGATATGGCAGTTGTTTTAGGTGGAGATGGAACTTTGCTTAGAGCGCAAGCTAAACTTAAAGAGGAAACACCATTATTTGGTATCAATATGGGAACTGTCGGATTTTTAACAGACATTGAAGTTAAAGACACATTCGATGCACTGAATGCAGTTTTAAGAGGAGATTATTACAAGGAAAAAAGAACAAAATTGGCCATTTCACATGAAAATCATGATTATACTGCAATGAACGAAGTAGTTATTATGACAAACAAGCCTGCCAAAATGCTGCATTTTGAAATCCAGGTAGATGGAGAGACAATTGAAGAAGTAAGAGCAGACGGAATAATCATTTCAACCCCTAGCGGTTCCACCGCATATGCAATGTCTGCAGGAGGACCAATTGTTGATCCGAAACTTGGAGGATTCATCATTATACCGATATGCCCTTACAAATTAGGTGCAAGACCATTTATCGTATCTGACAATAGTGAAATCACAGTCAAATTGCTTAAAAAAGGTAAAAGTGCAGTATTCGTTATGGATGGACAAATCAATGAAGAAGCAGACTATCTTGAAGAAATTAAGTTTAAAAAAGCATATAAAGACGTTTATTTCATTAGAACAAGTAGCAAATATTTCTATGAAAAGGTTAAGGATAAATTAAAAGAAGGCGGCATCAACAAAGATAGCGGATGTTTGTAAAATGAATATTCTTATAATTGACATGACTCATGGGGGAGTCAAAATTGCAGTAAGCTATGCTAAAAGAGGACATGAAGTTTACTGCTATGACATCTACAATACCTTAAAGGGCATCAACAGAAGGATGCTTGATATTTATAGTATTGAACTGATTCAATTAGAAGATTTGAAGAAATTCCATGATGAAATTGAAGTCATCTATCCAATCCACCTGCCATTAACTCAGGATGAGATAAAAAAATACAATCCCCACTTAAAATATACTTTCAAAACACATCACAAAGCAATAGCTGAACTTTTAAATGACTGGGGCAAAGACATCGACAAGATTGAAATCACAGGAGTAAAAGGAAAAACAAGCTGTGCTTTCATGCTTAAAGAAATATTGATTGACGACAATCCATTACTACTATCCAGTTTAGGTGCATTGGTTTATGAAGACAAAAATGAAATAGTTCTTCAAAAAAATATTTCAATAACTCCTGCAAACATAAAGGAAACTATTGATTTGGCTTATAAATTAGCCAATCCCATTTGCGGAGGAGAAATTAAAGGCAGAATCTATGATTGTGCCATATTTGAAAGTTCACTTGGCGCAAGCGGCATCGGTGATGTTGGCCTTTTAACAAATATTGTGGAAGACTATTCCATTGCACGAAATAATTCATCAGCCAGCATCGCTAAAAAACAGGTTTTTAACTGCGATATTGTATGCTGCCAAAAAGAGGATTTGGATATGCATTATATGGACATTAACCATCAGAAAGTCAATTCATTTAGTTTGAAAGACAAAAATGCAAATTTATATGTGGAAAACATTGCTTATTCGCTTGATGAAACAATAATGAACATAGAATATGACAACATCAATACAAAAAATGGAGAATTAGTTAGCGGAAATATTGAAATTAAAACATTTGCTCCAGGATCCCATCATGCATTAAATGTATTGGGGGTTGTCGCAACTGCATTGTCTCTCAATATTGATGAAAGCAGAATCATTGCTGGACTGGAAAACTATAAAGGAATTCCTGGCAGAACAAATAAACAAATTATTGACAATAGCACCATAATTGAAGAAATAAATCCTGGAATCAACACAAAAGCCATTGAAGCATCAATTAGTATGTTAAATAATAAAACAGATTACATCATTTCAATTGGTGGAGACTATGGAATAACCTGCGAAGAAATAGATGAGGATGCTGTCGGTGAATTGATAGATAACTTGAATGAAGAAATAATATTGACCGGAGAAGTTGGCAAAAGCATCTCAAATAAAACAAATAAAAAAATTACCTATATTGAGGATTATAAGTCCGTTTATAATTTGGCTATTGAAAATAACAAAAATCTGCTTTTTATTTACAGGTCAGATTATCGAAAATTATCCGAAAGGTAATATTATTTTTACTTTAAATTGAAACATTTAATTATAATTAAAAATAGAATATATTGTGTAAATTTTTAATAAGTTATAAGTTAAAACTTATATGAAAATAAAAAAATAAAAATAATTTTGCAATGCTTTTAAAAAGTGGAGAGATAAATTTGATAGTGGGAACCCGAGGGAGTCAATTAGCACTTGCACAAACAAAGCAAGTTTGTCAAGATTTATCCAGAATAACTGGAGAAAAAATTGACTTAGAAATCATTAAAACTAAAGGAGATAAAATTACTAATTCTCAATTATACAATATGGATTCAAAAGGACTGTTTACCAAGGAATTGGACATAGCACTTTTAGATGAAGAAGTTGATTTTACAGTACATAGTTTTAAAGATTTGCCAACTGAATTAGATGAAGATTTAGAAATTGTTGCTGTTCCCGTTCGTGAATCTCCACGTGAAGTATTAATTTCTGATAAAACCTGGGAAGAACTAGAATCCGGTTCCAAATTAGGAACCAGCAGCCTTAGACGTGAAGCATTCTGTAATCATTATGATAAAGGCTTTGAACTTAAACCTATTAGAGGAAACATTGAAACAAGAATTAATAAAGTTTTTGAAAGTGATTTGGATGCTACAATAATGGCAGAAGCAGGATTGAAAAGATTAGGATTGACTGAAAACATCAAAACAATATTTCCGGTTGATTACATCACACCCCCTGCTGGACAAGGAGCACTAGCCATAATCACCAGAAAAGATTCCGACAAGAAGAAAATCATATCAAAATTAAATGACTACACCTCAATGCAGGAAGTATTTGCAGAAAAAAGAGTGTTAGAGGAATTGGGTGTTGGCTGTCAATGGCCAATCGGTTCAATAGCACAAATGAAAGATAAAAAATTTAATATTTACTCAATATTACTAACAAGAGACGGAGAAATCTTAAAAGAACAAACTGAAACTGGTTCAATTAAAAATGCAGTTGAATTGGGTAGTAAGATTGGGAGAGTATTCGAGGACTATGTTTAAGTGGAGGAATTAAATTGAGAACTGTTAATGTAGGAGTTATCGGAGTAGGGGCAATGGGTGAAAACCATGTCCGTGTGTACCATAAAATGGAAGAAGCTAATTTAATTGCTGTTTCTGACGTGAGCGAAAGAGCACTTAAAAAAATTGAGCGAAAATATGGTGCAAAAGGCTACACTGATTACAACGAACTACTTAAAGATCCTGAAATTGAAGTAGTTAGCGTTTGTGTCCCAACTACTTTCCACCATGCGGTCGTGATGGAAGCAATAAAAAATAAAAAACATGTATTAGTAGAAAAACCAATAGCATTCACATTAAAAGAAGCAGAAGAAATGATTGCTGCTGCTAAAGAGGCAGGAGTAATTCTTGCAACAGGACATGTAGAAAGATTTAACCCTGCTGTACAAAAAGCAAAAGAGCTTATTGATGATGGAGTTATTGGAGATATAGTATCTGCATTTGCAAAAAGAGTAGGGCCACTCCCACCAAGAATAAAGGATGTTGGTGTTGCAATTGACTTAGCTATTCACGATTTAGATATTATGAATTATCTCTTTGAAGAGGACATTACACAAGTTTACGGTACAATGAACAGTATCTTAGATGACTGTGAATTTGAAGACCATGCAGAAATTATGGTAAGTTTTGACAATGAATCAACAGGCATCATTGAAGTCAACTGGTTAACACCATATAAAAGAAGAGAACTTGAACTTACCGGAACCGACGGAATCATTTCTGTAGACTACATTAAGCAAAGCATTGACGTTTACGGTAAATTTGCCCAAGACATTCAAATCAAGCATGAAGAGCCTCTTAAAGGAGAATTAAAATCATTCTTAACTGCTGTTGTTAATGGAGAAGAACCGGAAATTACTGGTGAAGATGGACTTAAAGCTCTTAAAATGGTAATAGCAGCAAACAGATCATCTAAAGAGCACAGACCAATCAGTTTAGATGAACTTGAGGAATAGTGATATTTATGAAAAATAAATTAATTCAAAAAGCCCAAGAACTAAGACAGCACGGATTTACAACCGGAGAAATAGCTGACGAACTTAATGTAAGTATGGACACAGCAAGATGGTTAACTCTTCAAAAAGTTGATGAAGAGAAAGTTGGATCACCGGGAGACTTCGCAATTAATTGGAAAAGCATTGGTGGAAACTCAACCCGTTTAAGCTATGTTTCAGGTGCTTTAAGTGATTTAGCATTATCACATGGTGAAGCAGATGTTGTTTTAGGAATAGCAGTTAGCGGAATTCCATTTGCTACAACAATGGCAGAATATGTAGAGGACATGAGTGGAGTTGACACTTCTCTAGCTATTTTCCACCCAAACAAACATAGAAAAGACCAAGACAATACTGATGATGAAGGTACAATCAGTACCAATTTCGGAATTGTTGAAGGTAAAAAAGTCATTATTGTAGATGATGTGATTACAAGCGGAAAAACAGTGCGTGAAGTTATCCACACAGTTAAAGATCAAGGTGGAGAACCAACTTGTGTTACTGTTTTGATTGATAAGGCTGGCCTTTCTGAAATCGAAGGCATTCCTATCGAATCTTTAATAAAAGTAAGTAGATTATAACATCTACTTTTAATCCTATTTTTTACCAACCATCGAAAAATACAAAATATATTGTTGAAAATGAACAAATCTTAAAAAAAAATCCGCTAAATTTAAACTGAATTTCTTAAAAAATATCTTTAAATAATATCTAAAACATATAATATAACAATTATAATAAGGAAAGAATGAAATTATGGACATATATTTATTGCAAAATATGGCAGCGATTTTAATCACTGCAGTAATAGTCCTTCTAATTTTTAATAAACTTAAATTGCCTACAATGATAGGTTTATTCATTACAGGAATTGTTCTTGGTCATGCCATTAACGACACAAGTATGATTTCAACATTATCTGAGTTAGGTGTTGTGTTTTTATTATTTATTATAGGACTGGAATTCTCTATAGAAAAATTCTCGGCAATTAAGCGTTATGCTCTGATTGGAGGTATTCTACAGGTTACCCTTACAACTGCACTAGTGACATTGCTAGGACTTGCATTAGGCCTTCCACTGAAAAGTGCAATATTTTTAGGATTTTTAGTTGCATTTTCAAGTACGGCAATCGTAATGAAAATAATGCAACAAAAGCATTTGAATCACTCAGTTCAAGGAAGGGTTACATTAGGTATTTTAATATTTCAGGATATTGCAGTGATTGTTGTAATTTTAATTACACCATTGCTTGGTGGACAATCAATTGAATTGCACACATTTCCAGAATTGATTATAAAAATTATTGGTGTAGTCATATTAATAATAATTGGATCTAAATGGTTTATCCCACTGGCTCTAAAGGATGCTGCTAAAACCAAGAATAGAGACTTGTTCATGCTCCTGACATTATTCATCTGTATGGGAACCACTTTTGCAACAAGCCTAATTGGAATTGGACCGGAACTTGGTGCATTCCTTGCAGGACTTCTTATTTCAAAAACTGAATATTCACACCAGACTTTAGGTTATGTGCAGCCATTTCAGGATGTCTTCATGAGTCTTTTCTTTATCAGTATTGGGTTGATGGTAAACCTACATCTCTTCCTCTACAATATCGGAATAATCCTGGTTTTAACAGCAATTATTCTTTTCATTAAATTTACTGCCACATTATTGACTGGAAAAGTATTGAAACTTCCAAATAGAATTTCTATCTCAATAGCTATACTGTTAAGCCAAATTGGGGAATTTTCTTTTGTCCTTGCAAGAGAGGGAATGTCCTATGGTTTAATGACGAAGGAATTCTTTTCCATATTTTTAGGTGTCAGCATATTAACAATGTCAGTTTCACCTTTCTTGCAGAAATTAACCCCACAAATAACAAGATTACTTGGAAGAATCAGTTATTTCCAAGAAGATGAAGAGTTAAAGACACTGCCTGAAGAGTTAAGTGAAGCTCAGCCTATAACAGACCACGTTATCCTTGTAGGTATGGGTCGTGTAGGAAAGCAAATGACAAAAGCATGTAACCAGTTCCATGTTCCGATTCTTGCTGTTGATATGAATCCTATAGTTGTTGAACAGCAGCAGAATTTAGGTGTCCCGATTATATATGGTAATGCATCAAATGAGAATGTTTTAAAACAACTTCGAGTAACCAGTGCACAGTGTATTGTCATATCTGCCTCAACATATGAAGGTGCCCTTAAAACAATCGATGCTGCAAGGAGATTGAATCCAGATATCCACATCATTGTTAGAACCAAATACCTGAAAAATATTGAAGAAGTTATTGAAGCCGGAGCTGATGAAGTAATTCCAAAAGAGTTTGAAACAAGTATCTTAATGTTTACAAGAATCATGGATTACTACAATAAGGACATGGATGAAATAGCTGAAGCAGTAAATGACCTAAGATCAGATAATTATGATGCTTTCCGTAGCGTATCATCCGAAGACGTTTCAGCATACTTAAGCAATTCATTTACAGAAGTGGAACTTGATTCCATAAGAGTCTATAATGATGCACACATTAGCGATTTTCCTTTTGAGAAAAATAATCTGACGATTACAAGCGTGATTCGTGACAATTCAACCATAATACATATTGATGATAATTTCCAATTCCTGGAAGATGATATCATATTATTTACAGGATTAAGATATGATATAAACAACTTTTTTGATGACATATCATTTAAAAATTAATAATCATTACCAAATCTTAAAATTTTAAGAAAAACCAGAATATATGAAAAATTAATTAAAGAAAAAAGATAATAATTTAGAAAAGTAGAAAATCTACAAATCCAAATCAAAATTTCGCACACGAATAATTAAAAAAAATATGGATTTTTTTAATTTTCATTATTTACTATGTAACTAATTAGTATTTAAATATTATAGTTACTTCAATTTTATATCAATCAAGTAAAAACCTTAAATATTTATATAACACATAAATCACCAAAATACATGCAATCCCTGTCTGAAATATCATTATGATATGAATAATAAAATTTTGATTAAACATATAGACTTCTGAAGAAGCAATTGAGGTTATAACAAATGGAAACGTGAATGCTGAAAAGCTCGGATAAAACTCCATGCCTTTATATTCAATTACTTTGAATAATGCAAATATAAACAATGCAAATGCAATAGAATACATCACCATCAAAAAGTCATAGCTTAAAGAGCTGAATGAATTAGTATATCCAACTATCAGGATGCTGAAAATAGCTGTGAAAATACAGATTAAAGGCTTGTTTTGATCCAACTTATTCGGATATTTGATATACCTATAGACAACCAAGGGCAATGTTATAATCATTGATATGAATCCGAATATGAAAAACAGATATGCAATTTCAAAAAGTCCATGGACATGGGCAGTGATTGCACCCATCGTTATTCCAATAAACACTATCCACCAACTTGGATAGACCACTTTTATATCAAAATGTTGGATGATATAACGATAAGTAAACCAAATTATCAACAAAATATGTAAAGCTACACCTAAAATCCAAACACCCAATGCCAAAGTGCCATTAAATAAACTAAGATATGTAGATGAAATCATCAAAGCCATGGAAAAAGTTCCTGAATTCGATAGAATTATTGGATTTGACAAGTCATTTAAAACATCATGCGGATAAAGAATAACCTTAAAAATTAGCATGAATATTAAAACAAAACCAATTACACCACATAAAACTTTAAAATTAGGACTGTAAACCTGCAATAAGTTACCTAATGATAATATTGCTAAAATCAGACCAGAAATGGGAATTGGAACTTTTTTAATAATATTCATCAACAATAATTTTATAATTCATAATATTAAAGTTTGTTTCCGCAATTGGTACAGAAGGCATCGCCTTCACTAACTTTTTGACCACAATTCCGACATTTTAATTCATTAGTTAAATGAAAACCGCAGGAGGTACAGAAAGCATCGCCTTCATTAATATTGACACCACAATTAGGACAGACCAGCAGGCTTTCAAATTTTGCCCCACAGTTAGTGCAAAAAATTGCATCTTCAAGTTCTTTATGTCCACATTTATGGCAGGTTTTTGTAGGAGCATTATTTGTTTTAGGAGTGAAGTTTGCTTTTGGACCATCGGCCAAAACAGGTTTTGAATAGTCAATTCCCTCTTCGATTTCCAAAACTAAAGACCTCATCACATTAATTCTTTTTTCATCTGCAGGATGAGTTGAAAAAAAATCGAAATTATTGGCATTTTGACTGCTCATCTTTTGCCAGAACGCAGGAACTCCAGTAATGTCATAACCTGCCCAATGAATAATCAGCATTCCCAACCTGTCTGCTTCAAGTTCCTGGTCTCTACCCCAAGGGTTCAATAACAAGAATTGAGAACCTATATCAACTGTATTGACTGCAGCTCTCGTAAGGCTTCCGATTCCACCAAGACCAATCAAATCAAATGCAAGACTGCCAATCATTGAAACGGAAGCCAATGTGTCCTTTGTATTTTGAGCACTCATGCGCGTTCTTGTATGATCAAGCAATGCATGAGCCATTTCATGACCTAAAATGAAAGCCAATTCCTCCTCAGTTTGTGCGACAGATAAAATTCCTGAAAAAACGGCAATTTTACCTCCGGGAATGCAGAATGCATTAACAGTATTGTCCAAAAGCAGATGAAATTCCCAATCATAATAGTCTTCCACATAGTCAAGTCTTCCAATGGATGCCAAATAATCATAAACGGAATTGATTAGATTGTTAGCGACTTTATAAATCAATTGACCTTCAGGAGTATTATCAATAATTTGTGCCTTATTTACAATAGCATAATATTCCTGATAACACTGCGCAAGAAACTTGTCATCGTTAACAGTGTCATGATGCTTTTTTCCCGTGAATGGGTTTAATGCACTTCTATCTTCCTTAGCCATGATAATAAGTTTGTGTTTAAAGTGTTATAAATATTGTTATCAAAAAAAGAAAAGTAAAAATTCAGCAGCATTACTGAATTTCTTTAGTTAAAAATATATAGAAAAAATAAACATTATAATTCAGAAACAGTCCTATTTAATTCATTCTTAATAATTTCAACGCATTTTTCTCCATCATCATCCAAGCGAAACGGGTCTTTACTTGAAACATCAAAACTTTCTAGAATTTCGCCAACGGCAACTGTCTTTGCAACGGCAATTCCTCTGTTTTCCAATATTTTATTTACACATCCTCCAGAACAGCCATTTACGGCTACAATAGGATATTTTTTAAGCATCCCATCATTTTTTCCTTCAATGTCTGCTGAAGTTGAACACATGCAAATGGATATCGCCTTTTCGTTTTCCTTTCTGCAGTCACCAACTGCAACACGAGACACCAGTCCATTGGGACTCATGCCATTGCATGGTGCCAGTGCAATTTTATCCGCCATGATTTTCACCTTAATATTTAATAGATTAACTAACATATAAATATTAGGTGATATCATGAGTAGCTTAGTAGCATATTATTCAAGAACAGACATTACTAAAAAATTGGCAGAAGAAATTGCCGGCAGATTGAATGCAGATATAGAAGAAATAACATCCACTGTGAAATATGATGGCAAAATTGGCTATGCTCGTGCAGGAAAAGATGCGATGACAGTGAAAATCATTGAAATTGGTAATTTAAAATATGATCCGTCAAATTATGATGTGGTGTATCTTGGAGTTCCAGTATGGGCAGGAAAAGCTGCAAATCCATTAATTTCATACATCAAACAGAACGAGGGCAAATTCAACAATGTGAAATTCTTTGTAACAGCAGGTTCAAGTGGCTTTGAATCAGCATTTAAACAAATGGAAGAGTTTGTTGGAAAAGCGCCTTTAAAGACTTTGGCATTGACAACGAAACAAGTTAAAAAAGGAGATTATGATTTAGATTCATATTTGGAATAGGAATTTATCTTCTTAATTTCAATTTAATGTTTCTTTTTTCCACATTCAATTAACTTTTCTTTCATGAATGACGATTTTTCATCAAGATTCATATTAACAGTTATCCCATCACATTCATCCATCACTTTAATTTAATTATTCAACACAAATTATTTCTTTTTTAGAAAAACAAATATACCTAAAAACATAATGCAATAATTATTAATTAAAATAACATATTTAAATAAAAGCAAAGAGATTATCTGAAAAGTAAAGCAAATGCAAAAAGTAAAAATTGTAAAAACTTTTAGAAATATCTATAATATACCATTTTACAATCAATTTGAAAATCTTTGAAAAATTAAAATATGTGAAAAATAACCCTATTAAAAATAGGGTCATTAATCACGGAAATTTTGTCATACTTTTTTTGCTTTTATTTGAAAATATTTCAAATAAAAAAAGGCATATGTCCCACCCGCCTAACCCTAAAATAATGAAATAATTTTCATTATTTCTATGTTTTAAATACTATTATTTGAAAATACACATTGTTTCATCATTATTCATATCATGGTAGAATTCAGCCTTATCTTCACCAAAGTCTATGACCTGTATCATATCATATACATCATCATTTAAATTCGGACTTATATCTTTCAAGACATTAGGATAGTCATAAATCAAATCTCTGTTAAACTCTATTTTTTTCTCATTTTCAAACAATGCACCGTAGTATATTTCTGCCTCAACCAAATCCTGGAACATATGGCTTCCAAAAGACAGTTCAGGCATATAACCGACTTCACTATATGACTCCTCCAGAATTGCTGAAAAATGACTTATATCTGCGAAAACTACAGGAATACCCAATTCAGGAGAGGAAGTACCGATTCTTCCAGGAACTATTAAAATAGCTGTTTTATCATTGTTCTTACAATAAGTGTTCACCTCACCGATTACTCTTGATATTGAACTTTTTTGAGCATATGGATATTCATAATATTTATGCGGATCAACATAACAAATGGCATCTATTTTATTTTTTCTTGACATTCCCATAGAAGATTCCTTAATGTGGAATAAAACAGTTTTGTCTTCAGGCATTTCAATATTCTCATTATTTGTAGAAACTTGAAGAGGACGACACTGCAATAAGTTAATATTGAAGGAATTATCCTCCCCAACATTTACTGTATATTCAATGTCAACAGGGTAATCATAAGCACTTTCCAAGGTATTTAAAATTTCTTTCATGACATCTATAAACTCATGATTTTTAACAAGACCCTCACAATTTACAAATATTATTTCACGACGCTGTCCACGTTCACGAAACATTCTCTCAGCCTCACGATCATGATCGCCTAAAACTTTCTTAGCGTATCTCGGAATAATATCCAAACCTTCACCAACAGGAATATCATGCAAACGCATCTCTTTAAAATCAATGACATCGAGATAATGCTGAGAATACCTGTGTTTTTCTTTAATATCTTTCATCAAAGTTACTTCAGGCTTATCAAGATTTATAATTCTAGGATAATCTTTTTTTGTCCTGTCAACAGCTTTTGTTCCAAGACCCATTACAAGTCTCAGCATACCTTTGCTGTTATCCATATCCGGAAGCGGAGAATATGGGCTGTATGAAAATCCTACACCTGCCGCTGTCGGGAATAAATAGTCCCCACAATAGGAACCTGAAACCCTTTGAACTAAAAGAGCCATTTGCTCATCAGTATCATCCAATCCATTTAATTTCCTATATTCCAAAGCAGAAATGTTCATAGTACTTGCATATACTATTTTTACAGCATCTTCAAAAGCAGCCAAACGTTCTTCAAGGGTGCCCCTATTAACACAGAATACAGATTCATATTTGCCCGCAAATGCATTGCCGTAACCGTCTTCAAGGAAACTACTTGACCTGACGATAATAGGATTTTGTCCAAAATAATCTAAAATCTGTATAAATCCTTTTTTGATTTCATCTGAAAAAACACCATTTTTAAGGCCTTCTTCCAACTTCCTGCCATATTCATAATATCCCTCTTCAGTTCTTTGATTTACCCTAAGATCCCACAAATCATTTGAAACAATATATGTGTAAAACAAATCAGAACCTATATAAAAGGAATCATCCGGTTCAAATGTATTATTATATATTTCAGGACAATTTTTTTCAATTATTTTTCTTGCAAGCAGCATTCCGCAAGTTTTTCCGCCCACCAGCCCACTACCTATACGGCGGTCATAAATTGTGAGATAATCATCAAATGTGAAATATTCTTTAATCTTTGAAAGCATTTTCTCATCTTTCGTCATCATCAGTTCACAAATTTTGTCGCACTCTTCACTGAGGTCTTTACCTTCTGCATACTCCCTTCTAATTTGAAGCATATACCTTTCCCAACTATCCAATGTCTGTCCATTCTGATAGATTTCGGAATTAATAGTTTTATAATATTTGCTGAGTTCCTGACCATCCTGAAGAACTTTGACCGAACCTGTTTTAAGATTGAACTTATGTCCTAAAAACATTGTTTGGGAATATCTGTTCCATACCTTTAATGGAGAGAAATAAACTTCTTCAGGAGAATTTGAGTATACATTTAAAAATAACTGAGTAGTTTCACGAATTTTAGCTATGGCATCATATGAATGTCTTCCACGGATGATTGGAAAATAAGCTATGGTATCCAGTTTAAATAAAAATGGACAAGTAACCTTAAAGAAATTTCCCATCATCAAATCTGTTGACCAGACCGCCTGAAGATCACTTAAACAGTCAAATACATAAAATGCATCGAAGCCTTCCTTTTCAATAATCCTGTGAACTTCCAAAGTAAATGTTTCAAACTGATTATAAGGATTTACCTTATATATCTTAATCCCATCACGTTTTATCATACAAAACTCACTATCAGGATTATTTTGTTCGATTTCAAGCAATCTAAAATCTTCATCAGTCATTTCTATTAATGGAGGATGATTAGCAAATCGAATGTATATTAAGTTTCTATTATCTTCTTTTGCTTGTTTTACATAAGGATTGACGAAGTAGGAAAACTCATTTAAATTTGTAACATTCCATACTACATTATCCCCCAAACGAATATTATCTAAAGCCTTATCTAGACCAGGGATTCCTGATTTAGCTCGTTCAAATGCCGCCATAATACTATCTCCCAATTAAAATTTATTTTTAAAACATAATTTTCATTCAAATTATCTGCTCACCATTGGCACTCCAGTTAGTTGTGAAGCCTCAACTGTCAATGCAACCAAATCCTGACGTTCAAGATTTTCTATATCAGTATTTCCTGCCTGTTGAGTTAATGATGTGACTTCCTGAGTCATTGCTTCGATATAATTTGCAACTTGCTGGCCTTTTCTTATAGGATCCAGTCTTCTTCTAAGTACCCTGTCCTGCGTTGCAATTCCTTTAGGACAAATTCCTCCAGAACAGCTTTGGCAAACTTTACATCCTATAGAAATTAATGCTGATGTAGCGATATATACAGCATCTGCACCTAAAGCTATTGCTTTTGCCACATCGGCACCTGACCTTATTCCTCCAGCAGCCACAAGACTTACTTCACTTCTTAAATTTATATCTTTAAGAGCATCATCAGCTTCCACTATTGCCTTTATTGTAGGAATACCCGCATGTTCTGTAACCACTTCAGGTCCAGCACCGGTTCCTCCCTGCATACCGTCGACAACAATTATATCTGCACCAGCCTTTGCTGCTATTTTTACATCCTGTTCTACCCTACCAGATGCGAATTTAACAATAATAGGTATTTTCCAATCAGTAATTTCCCTTAACTGATCTATTTTCATACCCAAATCTTCCGGTCCGACAATATCCATATGTCTAGCAGGACTTAATGCAGAAGTTCCTTCAGGAATATTACGAACTCTAGCCACCTCTGCAGTTACTTTATGGGAGAGCAAATGTCCACCCATACCGGATTTTGCACCCTGACCTATTTTTATCTCAACAGCCTCAGCATTGTTCAGATAACTGGCTGAAACTCCAAAACGACCTGATGCATACTGAGCAATTAATTTATCTGCATAATGCCTCTCTTCAGGAAGCATTCCTCCTTCACCAGTATTGGTTATGGAACCTACTTTACTGCTTCCTATAGCCAATGCTATTTTTGCCTCTTTACTTAATGCACCGAAAGACATTGCTCCAATCATGATTGGCGTATCGATTTCAATCGGATTTTCTGCAAATCTGTCTCCGAGAACTACTGAAGTTTTACATGATTCCCTGTATGAATCAATTGGAGGTCTTGACACCTGTGCAGGCAATATGCTTAAATCATCAAATGTCGGGATTCTTCTAGTCAATCCGCAACCACGTACTTTATATGCTCCCGTTTGACTTTTACGTTTAATTTCAACCATTGTTGAATTAGACCATACTCCTCTACCTTCATCCACAAGAGGCCTAACATATATTGCATGTGTTGGACACATTTCCTCACAGATTTTACAACCCACACAATTCTCCTGATGTATTGGTAAAGGCTCATCATTAATTACTTCATATACATTGTGAGGGCAATTTGAATAACAGCTATAACAGTTTTTACAGGCGGATTTATTAGGATTATCACATAAATACCAACAACAGCCTGGCCTATCATTATTCTGTTTACATATTTCTATTTTTCTTTCAACAGTGAATGACATTTAATTTACCCCCTCTTTGATATTTTTCATTGTTTTAAATACTGGACATACCGAATATTTTGTTCCACCGGATTTAACGACCTCATCAATATCATTTGTTATTTTCGCATAAGGTTTCCAAGCCAAATGATCCTGCTTATCGACAATTAATGCTTCTGTTACAATATCATTAGTCAACAAATAGTCCAATAACGTTGTAACAATGGAACCGTCCTGACCCTGAGAATGTTTTAAAGATTTGACTGATAGGACTTTAATAAAGTTTCCAATTGCTTTGAAATTGTCATTTCGTAAATTCTCCGGAATAAAAGTTCTTGGACATACCGTGAAGCATTCATGGCAGTCCTGAGGACATTCCCCATTCATTATTGGTTTTGTATCATCAATTGTTATTAGATTGTCGGGACATACGTATTCGCATGCTCCACAAAGCACACATGATCCAACATCGATGACATTTGATTTTAAATCTAAGAAATTAGACTCTGAAAATTCTTTTTTAATAGATTCATCGGATTTGATTCTTTGATATAAAACCGGGCGGGCAAGAAATTCCCTTTTTTCTATATTATCCAAATTTTTGTTTATTTTACTTTGTGCAATCCTATTGAGTAATATAAATTGAGAGTCTGTAAGCTCTTTAGCTTCAATGTATTTTTGACTTAGTGCTCCATTAACTATTTGCTCTCCTTTTTTAGTTCGGATTATTAATGTTGACCAACCATCATCTGATCCAATGGATCCTATTGAAATATCGGATGTTTCTGATGTTAATTCAACACAGATATTACAATTTTTCCGAATTATTCTTTTAGCTACTGACAATGGTATTTTCACTGTTTCTTTAGTTTTCAATGATAAGAATACGAATCCTTTTTCTATTTGGAATTTTTCTATATCATCCATTTTCAAATCATACTCGCTTAAGAGGTTTTCAAAGTATTTATATGAAAAATTTTCCATACAAAATAAGCCCAATTTAACATCAATAGGGCTATCGGTATACTGTTGTAGTTTGGATGCTGCCATAATTTCACATGGTGTTCCAACCATAGCTATTCTATGTTCATTCATTTTTTTAGCTCCTATTGCATATTAACAATTTTTTTAAAATTCGTATAATCAATATCTGTTAGTTCAAAGCCATATTCCGTTAAAATTTCTTTTAACTCTTTTTGATCATCCGAAGTGGCATTATCCATAACAGCATTTTTACCTAAACTTTTTACATTTCCAAGAACATATATTGTTCCTCTCATGATGGATTCTCCAACATCATCAGTAACATCACCAAGGATTATGAGTTTACCGCCCATCATAAGTAACCCAGTCATATATCCGCTGTTTCCGCCAATTATGACTGTTCCACCTTTCATGATTTCACCAGTTCTAGAACCGGTGCTTCCTTTCACTATTACAGTTCCGCCATAAATTCCCTGTCCTGCTCCATCACCAGCAGTGCCTTCAATAATTAATTCGCCTTCTGTCATATTATCTCCAGCAAACCAGCCAGCATTACCATTTATATGAATTTTTGATCCGTTGACCATTGTTCCAACAAAATAACCTGCAGAACCATTAATTTCAATATTTACCTCTTCAGTCAATCCTGCACAAATATTATGTCGGGATTCGGGATTATTAATGATTAGTTTATCATAAGATACTGCGTGTTCTTTTATAGTACGATTCAATTCTTTCTCATCCATATCTTTTGCATCAATGATGTGTTCTTTCATAGATAAAACTCCCCATTAAATAGTATAAGCCCTTGTTTCACCAGGAGCTATTTGCTCTATTTGATTAGAATCCGTGACATCATGAAGTGCCATTTCTTCTGAAGCAACTGCAAAAATTTCATCGGTTTCCACCATTACTCCAGGTCTGAGTCCAAGTTTATCCTTTGCAATTCCAATACCATTAGGCGTTCCAACCAATATTGAAAATGGCCCGTCCAAATCAATTACAGCCTGATCTAAAGCCTCTTCCAATTTATAACCTTGATTGAGTTTATCCGCCATATAATGAACAATACACTCAGTATCATTGAATGATTCGAATGTATGCCCTTTTCTTTCCAAAGGATCCCTTATTTTCCAGTAGTTGGTGATTTGTCCATTATGCACTACGGTGATATCCGGAATAATGTAACTTTGATACGGATGTGCATGATAACGGTCTACACCACTTTCAGTTGCAAAACGGGTATGGCCAATACCATGGGTTCCCATCCTGTTTTGAACATCAAATCGTTGCGCAATATCTTTTACTTTTCCAATATCTTTTATCATTTCAAATGAATGTGAACCATTAATAACACAAACATTGTCTAATTCATCTATTTCTTGTATACATGGCTGTAAAAGTGAAAATTCATCCAATGCTATTTTACATTTATATACATCTGAGCCTCCAACTGACTCAATAAATTGTTCTTCAAAAATTGGACTAAATTGAGTTAATAATGATTTTAAATTGTCTAATGCACCTCTTCTTCTTTTTACTTCAATATTTAATTGATAATAATTTTCAGTGAAATCTAAACCACCATAAATTGCATAACCTGCTGAATCCGGTCCCCTATGCTGTAGGGATTCCAGCATGGATGTTAATGCTTCTCCCACAAGGTGAGTTTTTTTATCTTTATAAATTACACCTGCTATTCCACACATTTTTATACCTCCAAAATAAAATAATTGGAATATCACCATATGCCTAATAATTAATCTTAAAATATACAATATGCCTTAAAAAAATATATAATCATGAAAATTTTGATTGTACGTTTATCATATGCCTATTAAAAACAACAATTCTAAAATTACACCATATGCCTAAAAAATATAACTTTAAAATTTCAAAAGGATTCAAAATTTTAGTCTTATCACCCCCAATAAATTTTAAAAGGCAGTTAAATCAATAACTGCCTGAATAATCTTAATTATACGTCCAAATACTCATCCCTTTCATAATCGAATACTTGTATTCTGTAAGCATCCCATTCAGCTCTTTTGATATTATAGAATTGGTTGAATACTTTTTCTCCAAGAGCGTTTTTAACAACTTCATCTTCTTCCAATGAATGATATGCTTCCCATAAACTTGTTGGTAAGCTGCTGATTCCTTTTTCCATGATTTCATCTTCAGAATATGCGAATAGATTTTCTTCAGTCGGTTCACCAGGATCGATTTTATTGTCCATACCGTCCAAACCTGCTTCAAGCAATACTGCAAATGCTAAGTAAGGATTACATGATGGGTCTGCAGATCTGCATTCTATTCTTGTACCTAATCCACGTGATGCTGGAATTCTTAATAAAGTTGATCTGTTTTTAAATCCGTAAGCAATATAACATGGTGCTTCGTAACCTGGAACTAAACGTTTATAAGAGTTGACTGTAGGGGATAAAATTGATGATAACGCAGGAGCATGTTTCAATAATCCTCCAATGAAGTATAATGCATCTTGTGATATCTGATTTTCAGTATCTGGGTCATAGAAAATATTTTTCCCATCTTTAAATAGACTCTGGTTACAATGCATACCACTACCATTAATACCCAAGAATGGTTTTGGCATGAAAGTTGCTTTAAAACCCAATTTATTAACTACAGCTTTAACAGCTTCTTTAAATGTAATTACTGCATCAGCAGTTTTTAAAGCATCTGCATATTTAAAGTCGACTTCATGTTGTCCTGCTGCCACTTCGTGGTGGCTTACTTCAACATCGAAATCCAATTTTTCTAAGCCTAATACAATTTCCCTTCTGATATCAGTACCTTGATCCAATGGCTCCACATCAAAGTATTCAGCTTCATCTGCAGGGACATAATTTCCGTTTTCATCTTCAGTTATGATAAAAAATTCTGGTTCAGGACCCATATTGAATTGATATCCTCTTTTTTCTGCTAATTGTAATGATTTTTTAAGGACACCTCTTGGATCTCCATCATACGGTTTCCCATCCGTTGTGAAGATATCACAGATAAATCTACTAGTACCTTTTGATTCAGGCCTCCATGGAATCATGGAAAATGTATTGATATCAGGTTTTGCAAGCAAATCACTATCATTAATTGAAGCTAAACCTGCAACAGAAGATCCGTCAAATAACAATCCGTCATTAACTATATCTTCAACATCATCCGCTTTTTTAAGAGGTACTGCCATACTTTTTGGCAATCCATGTATGTCTGAAAACTGTAATTTCAAAAATTTAATATCGTTTGCATCAATAGTCTTGATTATTTGGTCCAATTTATCTTTTGCTGACATTTTTTCACATCTTTTGAATCTTACCCACTTGTTGAATATTTAGGAAGTGGAAAACCATTTCGACTAAATAAATTTGATTAAATTTTAGTCGGAAGGAAGTTTCCTTCCGATAAATAAATTTATATCAAGAACTATATAAATGTTTTGAAAAAAATATAATGAATGGACAGTTTTATTAATAATTTAACTCATTATTACACAATTCATAAAAAAATCACCAATAATAACTTAATTTACTAAAAGTCATACAAAAAGCAAATTTTCTGAAGGAAAAGCATATGCATAGTACAAGAAAAATAAGATTAGATAAATTGATTTGAATTTAAATAATTTTAAAAAAATAAGTAACATTTAAAAAGGAGTCTGTAAAATTTTATAGGCTTATTTAATTTTTATATGTTTTTGCGTCCAGTTTTGCATTTGGAAGTCT
>SUTF01000005.1 GCA_015063005.1 Methanobrevibacter millerae | reverse complement strand
AAATACCTTCTGGGTATCCCATTTCTTTAATGTAAGGGAATTTTAACCAGGAGTAAGGTTTTACGTGTTCTGCAACATAGTCAGTGTATTCTTCGTTTCTGTATTCGAACATGTCGCTTCCGTCTTTATCTTTGAATCTTACGTTACCATTATATACATCCCAAGTTCCATCAGGTTTTACAATACCACAGTGTCTAGTGTCACCGAAGTTACCTAAGGAAGAGATTAAGTCGATGTTTTCTTCAAAGACAGGGAGAGCTAAGTCTAAAGTTGCTTGTGCTAATTCAACGTTAGTTTTTGCTCTTTCTAATAAGTCTTTTTGAGTTTCAGCGTCTAATTCGGTTGAGATACCACCAGGGGTGGATGAAGTTGGGTGAATTGGACGACCACCGATTTTTCTAACGATTTCTAAACCGTTTCTTCTTATGTTAATAGCTTGAAGTGCTACTTCAGGCATGTCTTTGATAACTTGGAAAACGTTTCTAGTTTTTCTGGTTCCGTTAGGAATGATTAAATCTGGTGCTGCTAAGAAGTAGAAGTGAAGAGCGTGGGAGTGCATGTAAGATCCCCAGTTCATAATTTCTCTCATTCTGTATGCAGCAGGTAAGATTTCATAGTCATCGAAACCGAAAATTTGGTCAACTGCTTTTGCAGCTGCTAAGTGGTGTTGTACATCACAAATACCACAAATCCTAGGTACGATTCTTGCTAATTCTTCTACAGGACGACCTGTTAAGAATTTTTCGAATCCTCTGAATTCCATAACGTGTAATCTTGTTTCTTCTACATTTCCTGCATCGTCAAGATGCACGGTGATTTTTGCGTGTCCTTCAATACGAGTGACAGGCTCCATAGTAAGCTTAACCATTTTATTCTCCTCCTTTCTGCATTTTCATTGGTACTAAAGCAGCAGGTAATGTGTAAGTATAGAAAGTACCTACAATATCATCTAATTGATCAGCTACTGTTTCTGGGTCAACGGTTTTATCTTCTTGTACACCGTAGTCAGATGCAATCGCACTGATCATTTTTGCTCCTTGGTCTAATACTTTAGCAGTAGGACCGTAACATCCTCTACATTGGATACCAATGGAAGGACATTCTGCACCACATAATGATACGGTAGCAGGACCCATACATACTAATCCTTGGGTAATTAAACATAAATCAGGTTCAGGAAGACCTAATTCGAATTGTCTTTTAATGAAGTCCATAGCTAAACCTGCAGGTGGTTTTTCTCTAGGACATACTTCACAAAGGTTAGTTGAAGGTAATTCGATTGTTTCTCCTCTTAATAATGTTAAAATAGCTTCTGCTACAACATCGGAACGAGGTGGGCAACCTGGAATCATTAAGTCAATATCCATACATTCACTGATAGGTCTTACTCTGCTTTCGAGATGAGGTACATCTTCGTGAGGAATAATTCCTTCAGGGTTTACAGTAGATACAGAGTTAATGTATGCTTCTTCTTCAAGTTCTTCTACAGTCCATAAGTTTCCGAGACCTGGAATACCACCGTAGCAAGCACAGGTACCGTAAGAGATAACCATGTTAGCTTTTTCGTTTAACATTTCAGCTAATTCTCTGTTTTCGTCGTTTCTTACTCCACCTTCTACGATAATAATATCTAACTCAGGTACTTCATCATATTTAGTATCCATGAGTACAGGGGAAAATTCGAAATCCGCAAATTCCATAACGTCAATTAAGGATTCGTGGAAATCCGCAATGGATAAGTGGCAACCGGAACATCCGCCAAACCACATGGTTCCTATTTTAACTTTATCTGCCATATTTATTCCTCCAATCTATCTTTCAGCATCTAATTGTTGTTTCAATGGAGCTGGACCTAAGTCTTTGATTCTGTTAACCATCATTTTAACAGATGAAGAGAATTTTTCACCTTCGGATGCAGAAATCCAGTCGTGGTGAACTCTTTCTTTTCCAATTCCCATATCTTCAACTAATTTATAAATTAATCTCATTCTACGATCTAATTTGTAGTTACCAGCATCATAGTGGCAGTCACCCATGTGACATCCAGCTACAAATACACCGTCAGCACCTTCTTTAAATGCTTTTAAAACAAATTGTGGGTCAATTCTTCCAGAACACATTACACGAATAACTCTAATATTCGGTGGGTATTGCATACGTGCAGTACCAGCTGTGTCTGCTCCTCCATAGGAACACCAGTTGCAACAAAACATTACAATTTTTACATCATCAGCCATAGAGTTTTTCCTCCTCTATCAAATTTTTTTATTTTATTTTTCGTTTTGAAAAGATTTCTCCTTTCAAACACCAATTTTAGAATTTTTTAAAAAATTTTAAAATCGTTTTTATAAGGCATAAAGTTTAGGTACGCCTTAATTTCACAATTTATGTACTTTAATGAGCTAGCTCAGCATAACATTAATGTACTGATTATTATATTACTATAATAATTAATATAAAGGTTACTTAGAAAAAAAAGCCAAAAAGTTTATATACTATAAAACAAAATTTTTAAAAAAAAGAAAGGAATGGAATATTACATTCCATCTACACTCATATCAATCATCATCTGGGTTTGAGCTGCCAATTCATCAGGAAGGCCGGTGATGTCCATGTTTAGGAATCCTCTAACAATCATGGACTCTGCATCTTCCTCCTTGATACCTCTGGAGGTTAGATAGTTGATTTCTTCCTCACTGATTTTACCTACAGCAGCTTCGTGAGACATTTCAAGATTTGCTGAACTTGCTTCGAGTTCAGGAACAGCATAAATCATACTGTCATCAGATAAAACAAGACCGTGACATTCAAGGTGTCCTTTGACTCCAGGAACTGTTCCGGCGAGGTGTCCTCTGGAATATATTCTGGATTCATCCTGAGATACTGCCCTTGAGATGACTTCTCCTCTTGCATTAGGAGCATTCAACAATACTCTTGATCCCACATCAATGATGGAATCTTTTTTACCACCCTGAATTGACTGGAAGATTGCTCTTGAGTTTTTACCGTCACAGTAAGCAGTAGGATATGACTGCAATGTTGAAACAGGACTGGTTAAGATATAATTGTTGATATAAGTTGAATTGTCCATCAATTTGACACCTGTCCTTGGCCTTACCTCAACCTGTTCAGCCCAGTTGTGAACCATTGTAAATGTGATTTTAGATCCCGGTTTTAAATACATTTCAGAAACCCCTACGTGCATTGCAGAAGCCACATCGTCACCTGTAGCACATCCGGTAATCAAATGGAGCTCTGAGTTTTCCTCAGCAATGATTACGTTGTGTGCGGTCTGCATTACAGCCTCATCACCAATGAACATGCAGGCCTGAACCGGCATGACCTCTTTGGTTCCAGGAAGTGAACGCACAAAGTATCCGCTCATAACACCAGTTTCTTTTTCTCTTAAAGCAGTTTTAGCAGTGTATTTATCAGCATCAGGCTTAACAACTTTCCATAAGTAATCTTCAAGCCAGTTATATTTATCAAGTGCAACAGACATTCCCATAACTTCAACGGAATTTGAAATAGAATTGTTTGTAAATACATTACTCTGGTCAACCTGAAGGAATGATCCTGAACGGTTGTTTTCCTCTGTGTCAACACCGACTTTCAATAGGGTATTTTTGGTCTTTTTGCTTACATCATCCAAGTCATCCAATAAGTCCAAAGCATTGACTGATTCATCTGTAAAGTTCTCTATTGTAACATCTGCTCCAATTGGAGCTTTCTTATCCTTTGCTCTTTCAGCATCCTCATAAACATTGCGCACACTCAACACATCCGTTAAAACCATTTTTCCTAATATCTTCAAGAATTTCTGCAGGGTTTCCAGAACATGAAATTACCCCATTCATCAATACATGAGCCTTATCCGCATTAACGAAATTTAAGATATAGCCCAAGTGAGTAATTAAAAGTCCGCTTCTTTTTCTGGAACCATGTTTTTTATCCTTATCAAGCAAGGTCCCGATTTCTGATGCAATCAACTCCACGTTTTCAATATCCACACCGGAATCAGGCTCATCAAACATGGTAAAGTCAGGCATTTGTGCCAAAAGCTGCAGGATTTCTGACCTTTTAACTTCCCCTCCGGAAAATCCGAAATTGACATCCCTGTCCAAAAATTCATCGCTGAACTTGAGCTGACGAGCTAATTCCTGCATTCTTGGATTCAATTCATCATCCATATCCTGATGAGATTCTATCTTAAGCAAGTCCCTTACAGACACTCCCCTGATTGAAGGAGGAGTCTGGAAACTTACTCCAATACCTAATTGTACACGTTCTGCAGTGGATAATTTGGTAATGTCTTGGCCCTTAAATTTGATGGTACCATTGACAACATTATATTGTGGAAAACCTAATATAGTTAAGAATAAAGTACTTTTACCAGCACCATTTGGCCCTAAAAGAACATGGGTTTCACCTTCATCAATTGAAAGGTTTATGTCTTTTAAAACCCTTTTTCCACCGACTTCTACAGCCAAATTTTCAATTTCAAGTAACATTATATCACCTAATCAGTTCATCATAATAATTTCTTATAATTAAAATTTAGCCTAACAACTATAAATAGTTAACAAAAATGCCAAAATATAACAATTGTTTTATTAAAAATTAAAAAAAATAAGGAAACTGAAGTTATTCAGTTACGATAATGAATTCGCCGACCTTTTCAACTTTAGCGAAAGGAACTAATAATAAGTCACCATTTCTTTTAGCACCTTTGACATGAATATTACGATCAGCTTCTACACGAATAGCAATATCAACGATTTTACCAGTTTTTTCGTTGATAATAAGTTCATCTAAAACACCAAGGATACGAGCATTATTGGTAGCTACCTGATAGTTTCTAATTTCGCTCCATAATTTTTCTTCTCTTTTAGGAATTTGTTTATTTTCCATTGAATCACCCAATAAAAATATTAATTTATATTATATATAATGTATGTGCATTCATTATATTTAAAAGTATAATCTATCAGCTACCGTTGCATCCTGCAAGGTATTGATATTGAATGCAAGCTCCTGTTTTTCAATGACCAGCTGTGTCTCCTCCTGAATCTTATTGACACTTTTCAGGATATTAACCCCCACCGGAACAAGACCCATATATTCGAATTCATACTCCAAACCCAAATCCTCGAAGATTGATACAGGAATCAGTGTAGAAAGAGCTTCGGTTGAAGATTTAAAGTAATAGTCAAGGATATAGTCAATGCATTCACCTGAAATGAATGGCAAATCGGCATTTATGAAAAGCAGAATGTCATCACATGATTTTGATTCAAAATAGTCAAGTATGAAACCCAAATCATGGACAAAACCAACCCCCGGAGTGTCTAAAACATCATAGTCAAACTGACCTATATACTCGCAGGTTTCAGGAGTGTTGGGACTGGTTGCAATAATGATTTTTTCAACCCGTCTGGATGAATCTAAATTGTCAAGTACATATTTAATTAAGGGTTTGTTGTGTAATTTAAAAAGAGGTTTTTCGACTGGAGTTTTGAGTCGTGTTCCTCTACCTCCAGCCATCACTATAGCATAAATCATGCAAAAAACCTAAGCGAACTTGCCGCCTGCCATTTTCATACGATCTTTCAGGATGCATCTTCCGCCTTGTTTACCTCCGATAGGAACTTTAGGAGTACCCATAGAGTTCATACAACGTGCCATAATAGCGGAACCTAAAGCAAGACCATCTTCAACGAAAACAACATTTTCAAACTTGTCCTGAACGGCTTGTAAAATAAGCTCGGGCTTGCGTCCGGTAATACCTGCCCTACCAGTGATACCTAAAGCAGAACCAGGAACTATAACGTTTTCTGCAAATGCAACATCCAATACACGAGTAACTATATTGGTACTTACATAATCAAGAGTTGAAAGCAAAGTTCCAATGCCATCCTCATCATAGAACTGTGCACCCAATTCCATAAGTTCAGGAAGCTTGTCACCATTGAAACCAACATCACAACCGATTAATGTAGTTCCGGCAGCTTCGGCAGCAACAGGATCAACCGGAACAGTACCGAACCTATCAACATCCATAGGAACCTTTTGAATATTGATAAGCTTATGAGCTTCCAAAGCGTTGGCTTCAGCCTTTTTCTTATCTCCTTTTTTAGCATCCTTTTCATTGAATAAATCCAGTGCCGCACCGTTTTTCTTGTCAATTTTTCCTGAACCCCTTGCAAGGGAATCGCTTACAACACCAGCCAATCCAAGGAAGTTACCTACAGTGTTAGCGTAAGGCTCGTTGTCATTTACTATACGACCAGCTAAAGTAGAACCGAAGTCAAGGGAAACGCAAGGATTTCTGTAGTCAACATCTGTCCATTTTGCACCTAATTTGATACCTGCAGTAACGAGTTCCCCTTCCATCTCATTTGCAACGGTTTCCTTTCCTTCAGGAGGAACAACACTTACAACAGCACCGTCAAAGAGAATGTTTTCCAAAAGGGAGTGTTTTTGCAATCTTTCAGGAAGCTGTGAAATACCCATTGCAGGAGACATCTTACGCGGTGGAATATCAGCTTCAAGGCATCCGTCTGCAAGAGCAATGATTAATTGGCCTGCCTCTTCAGCAGTAGCGAAACCTGCAGTTACCCCAGTTGACCTTACGACAAAGTCCAAATCCTCGTCCTTGTCGACATTACATTTTCTTAAAGCTTCAAGAACAGTATCACGAACAAGCTCGGTTACAGCCTCTTTGGAAAGTTCAATACCCCAAACTGTTTTACCAAAGACCTCTTCGTTAGCCTTAGGTGGTCTGATGTCACGAGTCATCTTGACTGTTTTGTTTAACAAATAGGATTCGCTTGTGTTTAGATTGGTAGCCATTACAATACATTTGGTTGTAGTGTTACCTAATTCGACAGAAGCAGTTACATAAAAGGTGTCAGGTTTTTTAACAGCACCCGGACTTGCAGGACCAGCCTGTTGAGCTTTTAAGGTAGCTAAATTACCTTCTTTAGAATGAGCAATAATAGGCTTAGGACCTTTATTAAAAATTTTACTTAAAAAAGACATTATTCAACCTCTCCAAATTAAAGTTAAATAATAATCTATTTTTAAAATAATATAAATCTTGTTAAAAAAAAGTAAAAAAAAGTAGATTAGAAAAATATCTAATCTATAATAATCTGTTCATTGGGTGACCTTCGACAGGTTCAGTACCCATATCAGCAGCTGCTTCACAGATAAACATATCAGTTTGTGCAACAGCAGGGAATGCGATTTTTGCGTTTTCGATAGGTCCAAAGAGAACGAAGTCTCCACCACACATTACTTGAATAATGTTTGCACCAATATCACAAACAGTAAATGCATCTTTGTGGCCAGCTTTTTTGTATTCTCTTAACCAGTCCCATGCAGAAGGTACGTTGTGAATACCAGATCCAACTGGGTATCCCCATTTTGCTTTTTCTGCAAAGGAAGTTTTAGCTGCAATACCTGCACCTTGACCTAATGGGGTAACTGCAGTATCCATCATGAACTTGTCAATACCACATTCTTCAGCAACTTCGAGTAAACCTTTTTCGTAAGCACCGTCGTCACCGTTTTCCCACATAGCCATTTTACCGTCAACTGTAGCATTCATTGGGTTGAAACCTAAAATAATAGAAGCTGAAACATCGGTTGCTGCTAAAGCATCTAATTCTGCTTTGTCTGCAGCCATGTTGATTGAGTTGTAAATAGCTCTATCAGTTAATCCAGATTCATCTGCACGTTGTGCACCAGCAACTCTTGCGTCACCGGAAGTAGAATCTATAAGGAATGGAGCATCACAAATATCACCAATGTAATCAATATATTTAGTAATAGCTTCTTCTGTTTGTCCGAAAACTTGTACAATATATGGGTTACCTGTAACATCTGAAATTTCTGCCATATCATTTACTAAAGTTTCAGCTCTACCTTTATCGAAATCTCCTGTTAATTCATCGTTAATAATATTGTGTCCACCGTAGAAGATAGTACCAGCTAATACTGTTGGGTATTCTCCAGGTTGACCTCCCATTTTGACTCCTGCGAAATCAAAAACAACTTGTTCTTTATCAAATCTAAACATAAAATAATCCTCCTATAAAAAGCTAGCTAGCAACGCTTGAAACATTGCAATAGCACCGAATTTTACGGATACAGCCAATATAAATATTCCAAGTATAATACCGTATAAAATACCAACATCTCTTCCGGATTGTTGTCCTAAACGTTGGTAGTACTCACCAACTGTGAAATCAACTTTTTCTTCAGCATCGTCCAATTTAGCTGCTAATTCGTTGAAATCATCAGATGAAACCATAACTTGAGGTATTGAATTTTCTTCACTCATTTTAACACCCCTATAATCCACAAAACATTGCAATAAAAGGAATAATTACGACTAATAGAATAGCTAAACACATACCGAAAGCAATTCCTTTTACCCTAGTAGCAAGTAAACCAGCGAAAAGTTTACCTTCCCTTGCAATAAGTTTTGAACTGTATTCTACATCTTCGGAAGCTTTTTTGATTCCATGTATGTTAGGTTTATTAGAAATTTGAACCATAATTATACCTCCTTATATCAAGAATAAAAATCCAATCACTAAAGTGAAGATTAAACCGATCATTATACCTTGAACTTTACCAGCATAATTACCAGCCATATTTCTTTGAACAGCACCAACCATATCGATTTTAGTGTTGATGTTTCTAATTCTTGCTTCGATAAGTGCAGTTTCAGGAGATACAACTTTCATTTCTTCTCCGTCGTCTGCTTCATCATCGTCACCTTCAACAGAAATAACCATAGCATCTTCTTCGAAAGCACCCGGATCTTTTTCTACACATTCATTAATTTTAGATTGAATAGCCCCTACATCTTCAGTGTCAATTAAGTCAACAATTTCTAATTGTTGTTGGAATCTTTCTACACCTTCGAGTGGAACGTTTTCTACGAAAGGAATAGCACCAGTTGCACCAATAATTTTCTTTTTGTCAGGATCTGCACCATTTTCGTGTAAAGCCATGAAACTTTGACCGGTAATGTGTCCTTGTACTTCTGCACCAGCCAAGATTAAGAAACGAATATTAGGGTTAGATATAATATTAGCAACAACTTTTTCTATACCTAAGTTTTCTGTTTTACATGGGCCTGCAATAGCTGCACCAGATAATTCTGCTTCGATGTGTGAAGCTAAAGTGGTAACTGCTACAGGACTTTCAGGATCACCTACAATGTAATCCCCACTGATAACAGGCCAGTTGTCTGCAGTAGGTTTTTTATCAGCCATCTAGATACCCCCAATTGATAATGCAGCGAATATTACAAATATAGCAATCAAGAATCCATAAACCATGTTAGTTAATAAACCAGCAGTTACATAAGAACCTTCCCTACCAGGGTAAGCTCCAGCTGGACTAGTATAAGGATCTAATGAAGCCATTAATTCATCTGCAGCGGCTTCTACTTTTGCAACTTCTTCGCCAACTTCGTCCATAGATAGGAGAACAACTCCTGAACCTAATGAAGCTCCGATAATACCTGTAACAGGGTCGTAAGCTAAATTCATATCAGGTATAATTTGTACCATAGGTAACATTTGAGCCATACTTAATACCTCCTATTTTATTCCTCTACATTAGGCCATAATCCAGCCCATCTTGTTGATGCTGCATCATTACATGAAGCTTGTACGAATGCTCTGAATGAAATAACCCAACCGATTAAACCGACTATTAATACAATAGCCCATCCATATCCTCCAGTAATTGCAGATAATATACCTACAATAGTCATGGATAAGAATGCGGTTGAAGCAGCACATTTTAAAGTTCTGACTTGATCTTCGTTTGGTCCTAAACATGCGTTGAATGGGTGTTGGATAGCCATAGTACACATAATAAATAATACAGCAATATATCCGGTAGCAACAACACTTTCGTAAACTGCCATCATTTCGTAACTACCTGCAATAGCAACAGAAAATGCTAAGATAGATAAACAAGCAGCACCAGCAATTTCGATAGTACATTGAAGCATAATAGGGATTTTCATACCAACGATTTTAGTAGCAACTAACGCAATGATAGCACCGATAATAATAGCGAAAACAAGAGCGATAACAGGTCCTGCAATATTCATTTTGAGGAGAGTAGCTAAACTAATACCTGCTAAAGATGAAATTACCCCTACAGATAAAGACATATAACCGATAGATGGTACACCAGTACCTAAACCGTAACTTGCTACTCTACGAATAGCATCTGCTCCCCAGATGATTGCTAAAACTGCACCAATACCAGCTACTACTGGACCAACGATATCTCCTAAAAAGCCTGATAAATAAATACAAAGTAATCCTCCGACGATACCCATAATTAACAAGTGAGTTGAGTTTATTGCACCTGCAGCTGCACCGTCAGCACTTCCACCAGCAGACATTTTATATACCTCCAGTTAAAATAACACAGAAAATTCCGAGTACGATAGATGCAATAGCACAAGCTAATGCTCCAGTACCAATTCTTTTAAATTTAGGGTCGTGCATACCTTCAATAGTACCACCAATGTTATATGAAGCAATAACAGAGTTGATAAAGAATACACCTACACCTAAGATAGCAGCTAAACCAATACTAACAGCAGGATCAGTAACAAAAGTACTATCATTAACAGCAGTGTTAATACCATAGTATACTAATCCACCACCGAAACCACCAAGGAGACCTCCTATAAGACCACTTACAAATGAAGTAGTAGGTACACCGTGTCCTTCAGTACCAGGAGTTTTATACCTTTCTTGGTTACGTTTGGTAATCCAGTCAACAGGTACTTTAGATGCTGCAGGTACAATACCTACACCAAAGATATAAATCAAGTTAGCAATGAGCATAGTAATACCCATCATGATCATAGCACCTATTGCACCACCAATACCAATTATATAGAATGGTTGACCTGTCATAGTAGCAGCAGTAATAAGACCGGTTAAACCTGCACCAGCAGCTAACATAGCAGTACCAGTACCTACACCAGTAGCTGTAGCCATAGCAGCAGGAGCTCCTCCTACCGGAATAAAGTGCACACCAGCACCAATCATAATACCGCCTATTGCGATGAATAAAATTAAACTAATTGGATCCATAATCGAAACCTCCTTATTCTTCCTCATATGGTCCGTATTTATTTCTTGCAAATACTTCTAATCTGTCATTTAAGATAATTAATAAAACAACGATTATAATACCTACAATAATACCGCCGTAAATTCCAAATACCACTGTATTCCAGAAACTGAAGAATACAACGAGACCGAAACAGAAACCAGTTAATGGTCCACCGAATTTAGCACAGAAGTTTACTACATCCATAGAGTTTTTAGCACCTAATGGAGCTTTAGTAACGATATCCCCTTGAATAGCTACAGGAGTACCTCCACCAAATTCGAATTTTTGATACTCACTTTCAGAACCATAGTGAACGTCCCCAGTTGAAGATCCGATAGCACCTAAAGCAATACCCCAGAGCATTGCTAAGAGTGGTAATGGGAATACGTGTAATGGGGTACCATTCAATGGAATGGTCATTAAGTAAGAAATTCCAACAATACAGAAACTAGTTATAAATCCGTGACCTACGATAGGTCCTAAAGATTGAGTTAAAACATCCATAAATAATGGTTGTTCGAATTGGGATTGTCCGACAATCCTTCCCATGTGGGATGTAACAGTATAAATAGCGTGAACAAAAGCAGCGACACAAGCACCCATTGCAATAGCTACGATAGGCATCATACCTAAAGACATTACTATGTATGCAATAGCACCAGCAACACCACACCAAACACCATAAGCGACTGGTTCACCAGAAGCCGCCTTGTTTATCATACGGTGTAAATGTCCCATTTGTGGAGCAAGTTGAACTTGTGAGTTAGGGTTACTTTGAGAACCGATATCAGATTCTAAGTCCTCTGCAGCCCCTCCGATAGTAGCAACTGCACCCATTAATGCAACTACACCTAATGTTACAGGGTCCATAATTTTTTTCCTCCATATTATTTTATTAAATTGATCATTTAATAAACGTGAAATTTCGATTCTTGTTCCATACAAAAATCTTGTAAACCACAATAATTTAATGACTTTTTCACTTTTCAAGTAAAGTTGATTCTAGTTCCATTCAATAATTTTAAACTATTGAATTGCCACCTAATTATTGCTTAATTAATATATTATGTAAGCCTTTAATATAAATGTTTTGGAAATTTTCAAGTAAACTTGATTTATATAAAATGGTGGATAGGTGAATGATCACCTATCACCGTGTTTATCTATCTATTTTGCTGGGGTAATAGCAGTTCTTTCACCAGCAGGTTCGAATTCTCTTAATGCACCTTTAGCAAATTCTTCACGTACTTTACTGAAGTCAAAGACTAAGTTTTTGTCAGCAAATGCGATTTTTACTAATGGGTTGAAAGCCCAAGCGTCTCCACGAGCGGAGTGAGGTGCTTGTGCGATACCAGCGTATTCACCTTGGTGACCTACGTTCATTGCGTAGTTAGGATAGTTTGGTCCTCTCATTTCGAGTGGTAATCCTTCATCGTTTCTGATGGAGAATACGTTAGCTGCACCACATTGGTCTTGTAAATCGAAACCGTAGAATCCGAGTCTGGAGTGTTGTTCTTTGTGTAAGTACATGGATAAGTACCATGCGCTTAAACCAGTTTGTGCATTACCAGTAGCGAATGCAGTGGAACAACCAGCAGCTGCGGAAATAACGGAAGCTCTTTGAGATCCACCGAAGTGAGTTTCAAGTAAAGCTGGGTATTCTTCGTATTGGTCTAATGCGTAGAATGCTACTTCAGTACCAACATCTAAAACAGTGTCCATGTTGTTAGGTGCGGAACATAAGTCGCCGTATTTGTCTTCGACGTAATCTTTACCATAGTAGGTGAAGTCGTCTAATACGTTATCAGTGTAAGCAGCGGTTGCGTATTGGGTGAATCCTACACCACCAGACATGTAAGAACCTAACCAAATTTGGTCGTATAAAGCAGCACCTAAAGCTACTACTTCTAAGGTTGATCTTACAGGGTCGTCAGGGTAAGCTCTGGAACCTTGACAGATATCTGCCATGAATCCGAATGGAACTCCACCAAGTTCGTTTTCTGCTCTTGCTCTTCTTACAGGTAAGTAAGTACCCATGTGGATAACTTCTGCGTGTTTGGATGCGTATGCGAAGTCACCAGTAGCTCCTTCACCAGCACATTGGTTGTATGCAGAAATCATGGACATACCAATTTGCATAGCAGACCATCTGGAGGTGTTACCACCGTCACAGACTCTTCCTACGATGGATGGAATTCTTACAGCTTGCCAAATAGCTCCGCCAACTTCAGCTTTTAAAGCTTCAGCTTGTTCTTCAGGGAACTCTTTGTTAATGTCTAATACGAATGCAGAGTCAATTTCGTCTGCTAATTCGTCGTCACCAGTGAAAACTTTTACGTAAGAATCTTGTACAACTAATGGGTCAGTTTCTACCATGTGTTCTTGAACTACTGCTGCACCAGGCATAGCGTGGTTTACAGTTTCTAAGTAGTGAGTAATAGTTTCAGGAGTTACTTCAATACCTAATCTTTTTTCGAGAACGTTGTGTGCAGTGTTTAACCCTACGATTACAGTTCTTCTGATATCGTCCCAAGCTTGTTGGATAGCTGCGTTGTTAACATAGTGTAAATCGTCACCTTCTACAAAAGTGTCAGTAGTAGATAATTGGTAAGACATTAAAGCTCTTTGACCTAAAGGAGTACCAATGTCTGGGTTGTACATTGGGATTCCTCTTTTTTTAGCGATTTCTTTACCTTCATTTACAAATGCAGTTTTCTTTTCAGATTGGGTCCAACCACCCATGTTATAGAATTGGGTTCTTTTTTCAGTTGGGTCTTCACTGAATTTTTGTTTCATTGCATCTAAGAATTTTTTATCAGCCATATTAATCTACCATCCTGTAACTGGATTGAATGCACCGAATGACCTGGAAACGTGTATTCTTTGACATACTTTTACAGCTTCTACGTCATCTTTGTATGCTTCACCATCTATTCTGTAAATAGTGGTTTTTGCTCTTAAAGTTTCTTCGTCTAATGGTTCACCTAAGACTACAGGTTCGTCTAATTCTCTACCTACTTGGTCTTTTACCATTTCGACATTACCGGTTTCTTTGTTGAATACTTGTCTTCTGAGCATATCGAACATTAAACCGTTTTCATCTAATCTTAATGAGTGACCGTGTACACCTGCACCTCTAATACCGGTTCTTGCAGTATCGAAGTATTCGGTTTCTAAGAGTGTTTTTGAGAGTTTTTCTAAGTCTCTTTCTCTTGCTTCGACTACTTGTCTTCCGGATAAGGTACCGGTATCGATTCCTCTGAATCTGGATAAGTAAGATCTAGCTCTTAAGAAAGGTTGAGCAGGAGCGAAGTACATGGAGTCTACGAATTGGATGTATCTAATCCTGTCACCTGCTTTTGCACCGTCGATAGGTGTTACTAATTCTCTTACACTGTCATCTGGCTCGTCCATTTCGTCTAATGGTGGGTGAACTGATTTGTATTCTTCACCTGGAGCTTTGTGACCTAATATTTTTACTACGTCTTCATCAGAAATTTCTCTTAACTTTTCTAACTCGTATTCAGGGTTAGTGAAGTTTCTTCTGTTTTGAGCAACCTGAGAAGTACCTGGATAAATTTGTACCATAATTATGCATCTCCTAATGCTAATTTAACTTTTCTAATAATTTCATCTAATTTTTCCTGTGAGATTGTTTCACCACGAATTACTCCTGTAACAATGTCATCAATGGTCCCTTCAGTTTCAATGTTATCCTCACTTGGCATGACTTTAGAAGTTTTTACTCCAATTTTAGCAAAATCTTCATGGTCCACTGGTGATTCACATATAATAATGCAGTGTTTATTGACGTTCCTTAGAATTAATCTTGCTTTGTAAATTATATGATTTGCAACTCCTCCCAAGTGAATTACGAGCAATTTGAAATTACCCATCTGTTCGACTTCCTTATCTGTAAGTCCGAACAAAGTTCCACCAGAAGCAGGAGCATCATGAGGAACACCAGCACCAGCATTGAGAACCATAGTGCTTGTTAAAACATTCGCTTCACGTAAACCAAAAGTAATTTCACAAACAGGTTTGGTAATATGCCTACGTCCAGGGGACATAGCTACAGCACATACGTCTGTTCCACATTCAGCAAAAGTTCCCCTTTGGGCTAAACTTCCACCTTTACCCATTCCGCTTGCTTCCCTACAATCTACTACGTGAGTACAGCGTCCAATCATATTAATCAAGAGTATCCTTTCTAATAATTTTCACATGGTCGTCAAAACTGGAATATTGATCTGTCATTCCAACTAAGTCTTCTGGCAATTCCATATCACCATATTTAATTCTATCTGAAACAGTTTGTTCTTTTCGGATATAACTAGTTCTGCTTTGGTTAATATCAAAGCCATATGGGATATCTTTTTTGCAAATATCTTCAATTTCCTTAATTGTAGATTCCATTGTCAATTCAACGAATATTCTACCGGTTTTAACTTGAAGAGTTACATCCTCACCATTGACTTGAATAACTCTACGTTCACGGTATTGTGGAGGTAAAGTTTCTTCTGTTTTTGGAAATCTTGGTCCATGAATAACAGTTCTTTTTACATCTTCCAAAGATTCTAAGTCATTTAACAACTTTTCTGTTGTGTCGCTTCCAAGAACCCTATGAGGAAATATTTCAATATCCATTTTTTAACCTTCAAAAATTAGATTTATTTAAATTAATTAGATGTCACCTTTAATTTCATCAGCTGCAATTGCAACAGCATTAATAGGTTCTCTGAATTCATCAATTTGACTGTATACTTCTTTAATTAAACCAGAAGTTGCTTCTGGTGAAAAGAGTTGTGTTCCTGCATCTAAGGACATAGCAGCAGCTACACAAGGGATACAGAATCCTTTACTGTGTCTGGTTACAACGTGGTTACCGTTGAAGAGACCAGGACCTCCACCACCGTAAATGGAGTGACTGAAGAAGGAGAATCCTACAGCTACACCTTCTGCTCTACCGTAGTCGAGACCAGGTAAACCAGTAGCGAATTCGAGGTTGTCGTTGAAGTATAATAAAGTAGATGGAATACCTTGAGCAGCACGAGCTGCACCTACGTTAACCATAGTTGCTGCAACAGCACCAGCAGCAGCGTATGCGTTCCATTTAGCTGCGTCATCAGTGTTGTAAATAGCGAAATCGGTTAATTGTTCACCAGGAGCAATAATACCATCTGCTTCTGCACGAGCAATAGTTGCTTGAACTACATTACCAACAGTACCGTCTGCATTTTCTTTAACTAAGTCATATACTAAGTTATCAGCGTTTAAACCTTGGTAAGCTAAACCTAATAAGTGTAATCTTTCGAATGAACCTAAAGCGTCAGCCATTTCAAACATAGCAGTTTGTTCGAAAATAGCAGCTAATGCGGTTGCTTGGAAAGTGTTTTTCAAGGTAGCAGCAGCGAAGTCGTTTGCTTTAACGTTTCTTAAACCGTAACCTGCACCTTCGAGTTTTTGTGGAATGTCTAACATGGTTGCGATGTTTGAACCTTTGTAATCTACAGATTGTGGGTATCTACCTAAAACTGCAGCTTTTACGAAGTTAGCATCGTAAATGTCAACATCACATACGTCGATAACAGATTGTACTAATGCGGAAGCAGTAGATAATGGAGCTACAGAGTATTCAGCAGCAACATCAATTCTTTGGGTTGGTACTTGTACTAATAACCTTTTTCCTCCGGAAATTGGTTCTACTTTAGTATCGTCACCTTCGGAAATTTGAATAATTCCTTTCATTTTATCTGCGATTGCTTCTGCGTTATCAACAATAGCGAGATCTAATTCTCTACCTAAGATTCTAGATTTGTCTCCACCAACAGATGCTGTTTTAACAGATTTTTCGAGTCCTTCTAAGTTTACTGCAACAGTTCTTTTTACACCTTTTACGATGCTTTGAATTGCAGGGTTTCTTAATGGACTGATAGCTTCGATTGGTACGTCAGATGCAATTTCGTTGCCTCTATCATCGAATAAATCGATTTTATCATCAAACTTTGCCATTTTTTCCCTCCTAAATAAATAGAGTTTAACTAATATACCACTCTCAATGGTTACAAATTTTTTCACCAAATTGAGTAAAGCTACAAAGCAAGTTTTTGCAAATAGCCAGCCATATGGTATACAAATTTATCTTTAATTAAGATATAATATAAAGATTACCCTCAGAAATTTTTAGAAAAGTTTATAAAGAATAATATGTTATTTTCATTTTAAGAAAAATGGCATTGAAAGTAATACTTTTAAAAATTAATTAAAATTAGCTAAAACAAATATAAAAAACAGTAATAAAAGTATTTTATTAACAAATACTAATCCACATATTAATTAAAGTTAAATAATACATTTCCAATTTTTAGGCAAAACTAATGATTTTAAAGAATTAATACTTTTTATATTATTTGTAATAAATAATACTTTTTTTAATACTTTTTCAAGACAAATCCATTTATATAATAATAAACACAAAATTTAAGATTATGCATGTAGTAGCAGATGTTGGAGGAATACCTGGAAAGGATTGTAACGGATTTTGCAAATACTGTTACTTCAGAAAGGTAAAGGAAATTAAAGTTTTTGGCTGTGCACATTGTCTTCCCAACAAAATTGGATGTGAAAGGTGCTCAAAAGGAGTGGCTGACGCACAAAGCGATTTCAAAAGTCCATTTGAAGTGTTAAATACCGTACAAAACACCATAATGATGAATATGCAGATGGGTGAGATAATTGCAGACATAAGTGGAGGGGGAGACATAAGCTGTTATCCTCATTTAGAATCATTGACCGCACAATTGAACCAGTTTTCAATAAAGTCACACTTGGGCTATAGCTGCGGAAAGGGAATAAGCGACAGCAACATAGCCAACAGATTGATTAATAACGGCGTTGAGGAAGCGACATTCACCGTATTTTCAACAGACCCTAAGCTCCGTCAGCAATGGGTCAGGGACAAATATCCTGAAGAAGCTTTGAACGCATGTAAAATCTTTTGTGAAAACATCAAACTGACCGGTGCAAGCGTAATCATTCCAGGAGTCAATGACGGCGATGTCCTAAGACAAACATGTGACGATTTGGAATCCTGGGGTGCAAAAGGATTTATCCTGATGAGATTTGCAAATACATTCAACGAAGGGTTGATTCTTGGAAACGAACCTATCCTAAAGGATCATGAATCCCAACCTGTTGAGGAATTCGCCCAGCTAGTTAAAGATTTGAACAGCGAATACAACTTCAGAATAACAGGTACACCATTATGCGACCCTGAAACAGGTGGACCTTTTGCAATAGCAAAGGATGAAAATGAAATATTCCTTCAGTTCATAAGGCCAGTCACAGGAGAAGCTACAATAATCACATCAAAGATAGCTGCACCATATATACAAAACATCTTCGACAAGCTTGAAGTCAACAGCGTCAACGTAGTTGCAGTGGAAAAAGAGATTGCATGCCTTATCACAAAAGAAGATTTGGAAGCACTTGATTTGAGCGAAATCAAACAGGCAGTAATATTGCCGGGCAGATCATTCGTTCACCAGTTAGATGCGGAAAGAATCCTTAGTGCCGATGGTCTTGAACGCATCGTAGGACGTGGACCTGACACATTAACGGTTGACGGTGAGCTAAGCATCGATATGACCGACGAAAACGTGATAGAGCGGGAACTAGAAGACTTTAATGATTTGGTAGATGCGATTAATTTCTTCGGTATGAGAAGGCTTTAAAAAAAGAAAAAAATTAGTTTGAGTCCTCAATAAGAGAACTTTCACTATGAATTTTAACCAAAATGTAATCATACATTTTAGATTTTTTGATTTCAGAAATTTCGGACAATTTTCTTCCGTCAATTATGACGTTTTCAATTGATTCATGGTATTTGTCATAATCTAATTTTACACGAACCCCGTCAAGCTGAGAAGTAACTGGTGTTGGAGAGATAACTTCTGCAATTTCGGGAACCTGATTTTCAATTGCATTTTTCACGACAATTGAAGGCACTAACGGTGGATCTAAATTCATTTCACGTTTTTTATTATTCAATACCTTTTCGATAGTTTCAACCAATTGGTCCAATGCACGAATATCCGGACCCCTTCTCAATCTTCTAGGGATTCTTCCAAGACCACCCACATATTCATCAGCGCCAGGAAGCTCTTCAACAGGAATGTCAGGTGCTCCGGTAACAATTACTGGAATGTTAATGTCATCATACAAAAATGCTTTAGTCTTGATGCATGTTTCAAAACTTCCTAAGGCAAATACTGCAACATCATGCTCCTCAATCAATTGCTTTTCTTCTTCGGAAATGCCTGAAGTTCCTTTTCCATCTCCTCTTGCAAGACCGATCATATTGTCTTTTGCCCCAAACTCACGCAAATACTCTGAAATGTCACAAGCAGCATGAGGCAAGTGGTGTCTTGCGAGAGTTGGAGAAACAATTGCAATTTCTGAACCGGCCATAGGAGCTACAGTCAAGGTAGCCAAAAGTTCATTTGCTTTTTCTTTCACTTTTTCAACATCATTCAAAGGAACTGCCATGTTCAATACCAATTCCATCTGCAATACGTTTTCCTGAAGGATGAATCCACCTAAATCTTCTATCAATTCCTTCATTTCTTCACTTTTGTGAACTCCACCAGTAAATGTTAATGTTTCATACATTTTAATACTCTCACTAAAGTCTATATTAATAATAATTTTTCAGTTTCAATCTATATTAACTTTTCCAAAATCGAATATCTCATTTCAATCCTTTCAAAAGGATTTTTAGCCACAAATATATGTGAAGGTATTTCTACCAATTGTGCATCGCTATTTTCCAATTCATCCAACAGATAGTCCGGATAAATAATATAATCATAGTTTTCATCACTCATTTCAAATCCCATATTTGAAATGATATCCCTTAAAAAATTTGAATATACCTTCACTTTCACATGGGAGTTTTCCTGATTTTTAAGATATTTCAAGCATAGAGGATAGTCGCTGAAAAATTCAAGGATTTCATCATCATCTAGCTGTTCGTTTAGCTTTGATACTTCACGAATACTTTCAAACAGCTGACATGGTGTATTTAGTTTGATTGGGAGAGATTCCATTTCAACTTTGCTTTCAGACAGCAATATTGCAAGGTCGCCATCTTCCTCATCAGGATTTTTGTTAACTATATAATTATTAATACCTGAAATCTTTACAACTTCTTCACACATTGGTGTTGTAACAATTCTCATAATATAATATTATATAGAACGCTTTAATAAATACTAAACTATGAAAATTACATTGAGTTTTGAGCAGACCATAAGCGAAGATGTTTCAATTATGGTGGATGTCCTAAGAGCAAGTTCAACAATAACCCTTGCACTCGACAAGTTTGAAAAAATCATTCCCTGCTTTACGCCTGAAGATGCATTCAAGTTAAAAGATGAAACTGGAGGAATCATTGCAGGTGAACGCAAGGGAGCTAAGATTGAAGGATTTGACATTGGAAACTCACCAAATGCTATAAAAGAATTCAAAACCGACAGCAGCACAATGATATTAACGACAAGCAACGGCACAAGGATACTTGAGAAAATGAATTCCAAGGTGCTGATTGGATGCATGAACAATGCAAGGGCTGTCGCAAAGGCTAGCCTTGAAATAGCTTGCGACCACATTGATGTCGTTATGGCCGGAGTATGGAAAAATTTCGCCATCGAAGATTTTCTGGCTGCGGGAGAGATAATCAGTGAAATATCAAAGGCATGCAACAATTGCGAGATAAGCGAATATGCCCAAGCCGCAGTTCTTGCAAGCAGAAACTATGAATTGGTGAAAAAAGCATTTTACGAATCCACATCAGGAAACAAACTGAAAAGTCTTGGATATGAAAAGGACATTGCATTTTGCCTTGAGAAAAATTCCACAGCTAAAGTGGGAATATACGACAAAAGAAATATTACGCAATTGGAGCTTTCAAGCCAATGAAAGCAAGTGTGTTCTTGCACAAAAAGTTAAATATATGATAAATTAAATATTACATAATCAATTTTTTCAAGAAGTGAATAAAAATGAAACGCGAATGTTTAACGATTATCGGTACAGCTCACGTATCTGCCGAAAGTGTAGAAGAAGTAAAGGATGCAATCTATGAGCTTCAACCGGATAGAGTAGCTATTGAACTTGATTTGGCAAGATATACCAAGCTTAAAAATTCCATGATGGGAATAGAAGAGGACGATTCCATTTCAGTTACCAAAATCATCAAGGAAAATAAGGTAGGATTGTTCTTGCTAACAACCGTTTTAAGTTATTTCCAATCAAAAATAGGAGACGAAGTGGATGTTGCACCAGGTTCAGAAATGGTTGGTGCCATTGAAGCTGCAGAAGATTTAGGAATTCCAATAGCTTTGATAGACCGTAACATCAATATAACATTAGAGCGTGCATTGAACAGAATGTCATTTTTTGAAAAAATAAAGTTCCTAATCGGAATATTGACCACAGATACGGATGATGAGGAAATAGATATTGAAGATTTAAAAAATCCGGATAATCTTGAAGACTTGCTTGAAATGTTTAAGGACGAAGCTCCAGGAATATATGATGTCCTGGTGCATGAAAGGGATGCATATCTTGCAGGAAGCCTTCTAAGAATACCTGAAGATAAGGTAGTTGCAGTTGTAGGTGCAGGACACCAACCTGGAATAAATGCATATTTGGACAATCCAGAAACAATCCCCCCTCTTGAAGAGTTGAATAAGATTGTTGATAAGAAAGGAATTTCATGGACCAAAATAATTCTCGCATTGATTCCAATCTTGTTTGTTGTGATATTTTTTCTGGCTTTTATTAACGGGATCAATATAACATGGAATCTGTACCAGTTTGTTGGAATAAGCATGCTTATGGGATTTTTAGGATCAATACTTTCCGGTTCCAAAATCCAATCAGCACTTGTCGGAGGATTGGTCGCACCACTAACAATCATTCACCCATTGCTTGCAGCAGGATGGTTTTCCGGTTTGACTGAAGCAAAATACAGGAAAGTAAGACAAAGAGACATCAGAAGCTTAGCCCATATTGAAAGCATTAAGGATTTATGGCACAACAACATATTCAGGATTCTTCTAGTCGTTGTGGGAACAAACCTTGCAGTAAGTATAGCCACATTAGTGATATTGCCTTCACAGGTATTTATTCCACTGTTCATGCAACTATTCGGCGGTTAAAAAATTACACTTGATAAAAAGTTTTTTATACTTATAAAAAATAATATTATATACTAAATTTTTAGGAATTAATTTTATGTACTATATATTTCGTTGTGACTGCGGTAGGGTTTTATACGCTAAAGAAGGTGTTGCCACCAGAAAATGCGTATGCGGAAAAACAATTAAAGTTAAAGGTAGAAGAATCTTTAAAAAAGTTGAAACAAGAGAAGAAGCTTCTTATGCAGTTCAGGAAATGCAGGACGAAATATATGGAAACACTGACTTCATGTTAGCCAGTGATTTATGATTTAAGGTCTGTTAGAAATGGCTGGAGAAATAATAGAAATAGTTATTATATTAATTTTAATTATCCTTACGGGATACTTATCAATGGCTGAATTAGCCGTTGTGTCGGTTAGAAAAGCAAAAATGCAGAAATATTTAGATGAAGGAAATAAAAACGCCCAGATAGTTATGGATTTAATGGAAGATCCTAACGAATTTTTATCAACCGTGCAAATCGGAATTTCACTTATCGGAGTACTTACAGGGGCTTTCGGAGGAGTAACACTTGCAAAACCTCTTGCAAACCTAATTTCATTTGTGCCATACAGCGAACCGATAAGCGTTGCGGTTGTTGTTATCATCACCACCTACCTGACATTGGTCGTTGGAGAAATCGTGCCTAAGGTAATTGCTTTAAATGACCCTGAAAAGGTTTCCCTTAAGGTTGCGAAAAGCATGATGATTCTTTCCAAGATTTCAAAACCTGTCAGTTATGTTCTTGCAAAATCAAGCAGTTTCCTTTTATGGCTGATGAGAATTGAAAACAGAAATGATGATATCGTCACTGAAGAGGAAATCGAATTGATGATTAAGGAAGGAATAGAAGACGGAACCATCGAACAAGAGGAAGAAAACATCATCAAAAGAGTATTCAAGCTCGATGACCAGAAAGTCGAATCAATCATGACACCTAGAAATGAAATCATATGGATTGATTTGGAAGATCCAAGAGAACTCAATAAAGTAAAGATTATGGAAAGTAAAAGGTCAATTTTCCCAATAGCTACAGGAGAATTGGATGACTTTATTGGAGTTGTACAGGCAAAGGATATCCTTTCCATGATGTTCAGCAAAGACGATTTTGACATCAACACAATCGTCAAGGAACCGTTGGTCGTTTCCGAGAATTTGGAAACATTGGAATTATTGAAGGAATTTAAGGAAAACCAAGGATATGTCCATATGTCCCTTGTTGTTGACGAATTCGGAAGTGTTGAAGGTTTAATTACTTTAAACGATCTTTTGGAAGGTATTGTTGGAGACATTCCAGGCATTGACGAAGATGATGATCCGATAGCTACCGAAAGGGATGACGGAACATGGTTAATTGACGGCAGATTCGGAATTGACAGATTCAAGGAACTCTTTGACATTGATGAAGTTTTCCCTGACGAAGAAGAAGACGGATATACCACCCTTGCAGGATTCATATTGAGCATTAGCGGTACAGTACCCAACGTTAATGACAAATACCAATGGGAAAGATTCTGTTTTGAAATCGTTGATTTGGATGGGCACCAAATAGATAAGATTCTTGTTACTGACTTAGGTGAAGATTATATTAATGAAGAAAAAGAGGAAGATTAAATGGATTTTGTTGCATTAGGCATACAGGTTGTTTTATTAATTGTAGGTTTTGTATTGCTGATTAAAGGATCCGACTTCTTTGTTGATGGATCAAGCAGCATCGCTTCACTTTTAAAAATTCCTACACTGATTGTGGGCCTTACGATAGTTGCATTTGGTACAAGCGCTCCAGAAGCTGCAGTATCAATAACATCATCATTGACAGGCAACAATGCATTGGCCGTAAGTAATGTGATTGGAAGTAATCTTTTCAACATTCTGTTAATCATAGGTATATGTGCCCTTTTAAAAGAACTTGAACTTGAAAAGAAAGTTTTGAATACGGATTTACCATTTTTAGTGATTGTTACATTAATAGCTTCTGCATTCATATTGATTAGCTGGAACATCACAAGAATTGAAGGTATAATATTAGTTCTCATACTTATCGGATACGTAATATACCTTATTTACAGCACTAAAAAATCAGAAGCATCACAGGAAGTTGAAAAGCCAAAAATGGGTCTTCCAAGAAGCATAATATATATTGTTGGTGGTATTGCAGCTATTGTTATTGGTGCAGACCTTGTTGTTGACAGCGCTTCATATATAGCAATAGCATGTGGAATGAGTGAAACATTAGTAGGTTTAACCATTGTGGCAATGGGTACCTCTTTACCAGAACTTGTAACATCACTTACTGCTTTAAGGAAAGGTGAAACCGAGTTAATCATAGGAAATGTTATAGGCTCAAACATATTCAACATATTGTTCGTACTCGGAGCAAGCGCTGCAATAAGCCCAATAGCAGTCAATCAAAATATGCTGTTTGATGTCGTATTGATGATTTTCGTTACAATACTATGTTTCATATTCGCCAAAACGCAAGATAAATATGATAAAAAAGAAGGAGTTATACTTGTGGCGTTATATGTCATTTACATGGCTTTCGCGATTTTGAGAAACTAGTTCCTTGATTTCGCAGGCCTTGCAGATATTTGATGAAGTCGGCTCGCCACATATTTCACATTCGTTCAAATTGGTGGAAATATCATTTTCAAAGACTAAAATCTTTTTAAATGATTCCATTATATTATTTTTTATACCAGGATATGCATCCTCATTAACATTTAAAAACTCTTTTATTTTAGCTCTCAAAGACAGATGAGAGTATGGACATTCATCCAAATGAATATCAATATCATTTAATACCGCCCACATGCCAACCTCTTTTTCGGGAGTATTCCATAATGGCTTTATTCTTGGAACCAGTTTTGGATGAATCACATCAAGCTGAGGACCAAACTTGGAAAACTTAATGGTATCTCCTCTTGCAAAACTCATTAAGAATGATTGAATTTCATCATCAAGATTGTGGCCCGTAGCAATTTTAGAAGCTCCTATTTCATAGGCAGTCTTATTTAGGATGTTTCTTCTAAACACGCCGCATGGAATGCATGCACTTTTAAAATCTGAATAAATATCATCCAATGCAAAGCCCTCATCTTCAAGAAAAGACTTTTGAATTAATTCTATGCCCAAATCAGAAGCATTTTGAATAGCTGCATCAATACCATGACCACGATATCCTTCAATTCCTTCATCAACACTGATTGCCACCAGATCAAAGTCCAATATTTCCTGATATCTTTTAAGGGCATGCAATGTCAATACACTATCCTTTCCCCCAGATAATGCAACAGCTATCAGTTCACCCTGCTCAATCAATTCATGTTCTGAAATTAAATTATTTATTCTTGAAAAAATCATTTGATTAAATTCATCTTTATCGAATTTTGCCATAGTAAATGATTTATAATTAAATTAATAAATAACTTTTTGGAGTGATAATATGATAACTTGTGATTTCGCAATATTGCCTGTCGGATGCGATACGACAGAATGCAAAGATTATGTAACCGCTGCAGTTCAGGTTGTTAAAGATTCCGGTCTCAATTATCAGTTAACCGGAATGGGAACACAAATAGAAACAGAGAATTTAAAAGAATTATATGACGTTATAGCTAAAGCGCAAGAAGCTGTTTTCGATGTTGGAGTCGGACGTGTATACACAGTAATAAAAGTAGACGACAGAAGAGATATGGAAAATAGAACTTTAGACGCTAAAATAAAAACAGTAAACGATATGTTGGAATAAAAGTCAATGAAGACTTTTAATCCATTTTTTTGGAAGCGGTTTTGACCGCTTCAATTACTAAATCCAAATCATCACTTGTTAATGACGGATGGACCGGCAAGGAAATAACGCTGTTAGCAACAGCCTCAGCATTTGGACAATTGCCGCCGAATCCTAATTTTTGATAAATTGGTTGATTGTATAATGGTATTGGATAGTGAACACCAGTTCCAATTCCTTCTTCAGTTAAAATATCAATCCAATCATCCCTGTTTCCTTTTTCAACCCTTATTGTATATTGGTGATATACGTGTGTTGAACCTTCTCTTGCATAAGGAGTGATTATTCCATCAACATCAGCCAATCCTTCATTCAAGTAAGCTGCATTTTCAGCTCTTTTTCTGTTGAACTCGTCGATTACGTTCAATTGTGCAAGACCGATTGCTGCTGAAATGTCAGTCATTCTGAAATTGTATCCTATGTCATCATGGTGGTATTTTACCCTTGATCCATGTGCTCTGAAAATATGAGCCTCTTCAACAAATTCCTCATTATTTGTAGTAATCATACCACCTTCTGAAGTGGTCATGTTTTTGGTCGGATAGAAACTGAAACAGGCCATGTCCCCTAAACTACCCACTTTTTTACCGTTGAATGTTGAACCGTGAGCCTGAGCAGCATCTTCAATGACAATCAAATCATGGTCTTTTGCAATGTCACAGATTGCATCCATATCTGCAGATTGACCATATAACTGTACCGGCATTATTGCTTTGGTCTTATCTGTTATCAAAGATTCGATAGTTTCCGGGTCCAATGTATAAGTCTTTAGGTCAATGTCGCCGAATACGGGTTTTGCACCAGTATAAACAATTGAATTTCCGCTTGCAATGAAAGTGAATGGGGTTGTAATTACTTCATCGCCAGCACCGATGCCTGCAGCCAGCAATGCCACATGCAATGCTGCGGTACCTGAATTTGTTGCAACACCATAATCAGCATCAACCCATGATGCAAATTCTTTTTCAAATTCTGAAACCTTTGGTCCTTGAGCAATCATTCCAGATTTCAAAACCTCAACTACATTATCAATTTCTTCTTGTCCTATTATCGGTTTTGCTATGGGAACTTTAATATTTGACACAATATCACCTTTTTAAACTATACTAATATTTAAATTTAATAATATTTAAAATATTAGTAACTAAACTTTAAAGTGATTAACTTGGATGAATATAAACTTAAAACAATTGAAGAAGGATTGACAAAAATACAATTCCCCGAATATGAAAAAGTTTCATCAGACGCACCCGTTTTTTACAACCCCCAAATGGAATTGAACAGAGACATTTCAATTTTGGCATTACAAACATACCAGAAAGAACAGGACAGGGAGATTGATATCTGCGATTTGTTTGGTGGAAGCGGAATAAGAGGGGTTCGCTACAAAAATGAAATTGATGGAGTAGGACATGTATACATCAATGACATCAGCGAGCTTGCAAATGAATTTGAAAAGCATAATGTTGAGTTGAATAATCTTGAAGACATAGAAATACATCAGCATGATGCAAGCATGTTTTTAAGATGCAACCGTGGCGAATTTGATGTTATTGACATCGATCCTTTTGGAACACCTTCACCGTTTCTAGATTCTGCAGGATACTGTGCCCGAAGGGAATCACTTTTATGCGTAACAGCAACAGATACTTCAGCCCTTTGCGGAACATATAAGGAACCATGTATTCGAAAATACAATTCAAAACCATACAAAAGTGAATATTGTCATGAAACAGGAATCAGAATCCTTGCAGGCTTTTGCGCATTGACATTGTCAAAATATGCCAAGTGCATTGAAGTACTTCTCTCACACAGCACTGAACATTATATGAGATTATACCTGAAAATTAAAAAGGGTTCAAAAAGAACAGATGAAACCTTAAAAAATATAGGATACATCAGTCACTGTAAGGAGTGCCTATACAGACAGACCACAAAAGGACTTGCAGCATCAACACCAGACATATGTCCTGAATGTGGTGAAAAGCTAATTCAAGCAGGCCCCTTATGGCTTGGAAACATTCAAAACAAGGAATTCATAACAAAAATGATTGCTGAAAGTGAAAACAAAAAGCTTAACACAAAGGACAAATTATTGAAATTACTGAATTCCTGCCTGATTGAAGCCGACAGTCCGGCCACATTCTATGATGTGCATGCAATATGCAGGTCATTGAAAATAAGTGCTCCAAAGTTGGACTTAATTTTAGATAAAATTAACGAAAATGGATTTGAAGCCAAAAAAACACATTTCCAACCAACAGGCATTAAAACAAATGCTCCATTATCTGAAATTAAAGATATTTTATTAAAATTAAACAAATAATATTTATAACATCATTATAATTCTAAATGTTCAGCAAATACATATAAAATATTACCATAGACATTATGAATTTAATATAATATAAATTTTACAAATAAATTATAATGAAAATAGTAAAAAAAATAAATAATTTTAAATAACATCACGATAAAGAATAAAATATAAATAAATTTTTTATCAAATATGGAGGAATATGATTGGTAAAAGAAAAAGACAATGTAATCAAACTAGATGATACAGACATAAAAATATTAAAAATCATCAATAAAGACGTAAGAACATCATACAGACAAATATCAAGAGATTTAGATGTATCCGTAGGAACTATACACAATCGTATTGACAAAATGGTAAAAACCGGAGTAATTAAAAAATTCTCACCAGTTATTGACCATGAAAAATTAGGATTTGTCTTGACAACAATTATTGGAGTTAGAGTAAAAGGTGGAAAACTCAAAAACTGGGAAGAAAAAACATTCTTTAACAAAAATGTTGTTGGTATCTACGATGTTACAGGAGAATATGATGCATTTTTAATTGCTAAATTCAGAAATACCAACGAACTAAACTCTTTTATCAAAGAATTATTAAAAGATCCAATTATAGAAAGAACTTATACCCAAACCGTTTTGGATGTAATTAAAGAAGACATGGGATCTTCAAATATTTTATAATACAGTAGCCACATCTACTGTATTCCTTATTTTTATTTTAATATATTAACCAAAAAGACATTTTTTGAATTGAAATTTGAACGAAAATATGAAATATTATAATACGATTTCAAAATAGTTCGAGTTTTGTACAAAAAATTTTAAAATTTTTATTAAAATTAATACTAACTAATTTAAATATATTAAAAACAATATAACATTATTATTAAAATATTATTAGAGGTTATGAAATTGGCAATTTGTTTACCAGACACGCAAGATGATGAACCAAGTATTCCTATTAAATTAACTAGAGTGGGAGTTACTGGTGTAAAAAAACTCTTACAACTCGAAAGAAAAAATAAAAGACCAATAATTCTATTACCTACTTTTGATGCATTCGTAGACCTACCATTCAACCAAAAAGGAGTGCACATGTCAAGAAACCCTGAAGCTATCAGTGAAGTTTTAGACAGCATATCCGAAGACAAAAGTGTTGGAGTAGAATCATTGTGTGCTAAGATTGTTGAAAAAATGATGGATAAACACGAATATGCTAAACGTGTTGAAATTTCCATGACAACCGATTACATGTTCATGCGAGAATCTCCAGTGACAAAGCACAATACACAGGAAATGGCAAACCTAAAAGCAAAGGCTGTAGGTTTAAGGGACGATGAGGGAAACGTTGAAATCAGAAAAAGTATTGGTGCTGAATTAATTGGAATGACAGTTTGTCCATGCGCTCAAGAATCCGTAAGAGAATCTGACAAAAACAAATTATTAGAATTTTTAGATGAAGAAACTACACAAAAAGTTCTTGATACTGTAACATTTGCATCCCACAACCAAAGAGGCATTGGAACATTATTAATTGAAGTGCCTGAAGGATGGGAAGTTAAAGGAGAAGACATTATTGAAATTATCGAAAAATCCATGTCATCACCAGTTTGCGAACTTCTCAAAAGACCTGATGAAAATGCAACAGTCATGAATGCCCACAGGAAACCTGTTTTCGTTGAAGATTGTGTTAGAAACATGATGGAAATGATTGCAGATAAATATTCGGATTTACCTGATGACACATTAATTACTTCACGCCAAGAAAATCAAGAAAGTATTCACAGACATAACGCATTTGCAGAAAAAGTTACTACAATGGGTGACTTAAAAGAAGAATTAAACTTATAGGAATTGATGTAATGCAAAAGAAATTAGAAATTGCAGGTCAAGTGATGGGATTTTTTGATTCATTTAAAGGATCCCGTCCAGCTATTGATAATGATAAAATATTGATTGTTAGAAGTCGTTCAAGGAAAGTTATACCAATTGATGAACTTGAAAGCAAAGTTGCGGAAATTGGTGAACAGATTGGTGGAGTTGAAGTTCCTCCAAATTCTAAAAAAGTCGAAGACATTCTAAAATCCGGAGACCAACACATACATGAAACTGCTACAGGAACTGGAACCATTGATAGTAGGGGATTTATAAGGGTTAAAGAAGAATTGGAATCAATGGGACTTGTAGTTGCCTATAAGATTTTTGAACTTCCAGGTTTTGATGTTATCATTGCAATCTGGGAAGATAAAAACGAACTTCCACCATTATATGTTGAAGTTACTGTTTCCGAAAAAGAAGAGTGAAAAATGTCAAATTATTCGAAAGAAGATATTCTTTCCATATTGAATGCTAAAGATTCAGATATTCTAAAATATATGTCTGAAACAGCCCAATATAGAAAGAATAATCTCATTACTTATTCTAAAAATGTTTTTATTCCATTAACTGAAATCTGCAGAAACGATTGCGGATACTGTAATTTTAAAAAAGATCCCAGCGATAGTGAAGCTATCATCCTGAAAACAAAAGAGGAAGTTCTGGATGAATTGAAAATAGCTGAAAAATATGGATGCAAAGAAGCATTGTTTACTTTTGGTGAAGACGCTGATGAAGAGGAAGTGGTTTTAAATAGATTAAATGAATTTGGCTATGATAATATGGTCGACTATGTTGTTGACATCTGCCAAATGACTTTAGATGAAACAAGTCTGTTACCCCATTCAAATGGAGGAAACTTTTCTTATGAAGCGCTTAAAAAACTCAAAAAGGTCAATGCATCCATGGGATTGATGCTTGAAAACTCATCAAATAGATTAATGGAACTGCCTACACACAATAAAAGTCCTGGAAAAAATCCTGAATTGAGATTGGAAACAATAACTAATGCAGGAAAATTAAAAATACCTTATACTACAGGAATTTTAATAGGTATTGGTGAGACAACAGAAGAGATAGCTGATTCGTTATTTGCCATTAAAGAGATTAACGACAAATACGGACACATTCAGGAAATCATTATTCAAAACTTCACGTCCACACCAGACATTGAAATGAGCGACTGGCCAGAACCTAGCCTATTGGATATGATTAGAACCGTAACTGCCGCCACATTGCTATTCAGCGACAGTGATGTCAGCATCCAAGTTCCTCCAAATCTAAATTATGATACTGCACAGGTATTCCTATTGTGCGGGGCTGATGATTGGGGCGGAGTATCGCCGGTAAGTCAGGATTATGTAAATCCAACTTCCCCGTGGCCAACATTGGATACATTAGATGACCTGACCACAGATGCGGGTTTTGAGTTAATAGAAAGATTATGCATCTATGAAAAATACATTAATGATGAATGGTTAAATGATGCTCTTTTAGAAAAATCACTTACTCTATTAAGGCATCAATAACTACATGCTCCACACCGGGAGCATATTTTTTAATTTTATTTATTTTTAAAAGTTCAACATCCCTATCGCCAGCGGCCTGCCTTATTCTAGAAATTGGCCTAGTTTCCATCAATTTTTCGGGAACAGTTTCATGATAGTGAATTATACCGCCTTTATTTAGGCTTTCAACTGCCACCTTCAAGTAGTGATGAGTAGTCTTAACATATCCCATCAAAATACGGTCAGCCTTATATTTGGGAGTTTCAACCAAACAATCCCCCAAAACTGGAGTAATATTATCACATTTGTTCAGTTCAATATTTTCGCATAAATAATAGTGAGAATTAGGATTGATTTCAATTGATATTACCTGTTTTGCATTTGAATGAACACCAATAGGAATGGAAAAATAGCCGATGCCTGCAAACATGTCCAAAACAGTTTCGCCATCCCGAACCAACTTTGCAATCCTCAATCGTTCATTGACATTGCCCTTGGACCACATTACCTTAGACAAATCCAGCTTAAAAAGGCATTTGTTTTCCTTATTGACCGTTTCAGTTTCATGACCATATAATACCTTATAGACAGGCTCTCTTTTTGTTCCTTGAATATGGTCTATTTTCATAATAGTTTTAACTTTATGTTTACTGGCCAATTCATCCAGGTTATCATAGTCATCGTTTAAAATTAAAATATCGCCGATTTTCTTATATTTCATTGAAAACTATATTTGGATGAGATTGTATTTAAAAATTATTGCATTGAAAAATTATGCTCACCAATAAAAATTTATTCGAATTAAAATTATTGTATTATATTATAAAAAATTATATGAGTTTAAATATTGATTAAAGTATTAAAAATTGTTATAATTTAAAACTGAGCAATTTAAATACATTAAAAACGATATTGGATAAGTAAGTGATAAAATGCAACAAGGTCAAGATATGACTTTCAAACACATATCCAAAAATCATTTACAGGAACTTATTAAATTACTTCCAGATGACATTAATATCGAAATTGATGAAAATACAGAAATAGAAATATTAACTGAAGAACAAATTTCAATTGAACCCTCATTATACAAACCAGACCTAATTGTCCACATTGGAAATTTAATACTAATGATTGAATACCAAAGCACATATGTTGCAACAAACGAGAAAAAACGCTTCAAAGTATATATTTCAAATTTTGACTACAAAAATAACGAAAATAATTTAGAAATAATATTTTTAGTATTATCAACAGCAGAATACAGCAAAATGGCTGAACATAGCATCAACAAATGGGACACATTCACATTTCCTATAGTTTCATTAAATAATTTTAACGAAAAGGAAATTATAAGTAACATAGAAGAAAAAATTAATCATGATAAAACCATCACTGATAGCGAATTAATTGAATTGGCATTAACCCCCATGATGGTTAGAGGTCGAGACAATATCATTAACCAATTTGAAGAGATCATCCCATTAATGAGTGAAATAAAATACACATCCAAAATAATTAAAGAATCTGTTTATGCAATTGCTTTAATGTTAGGAAATATGTACTTTACAAAAGATGATCCTCAAGAAAAAAAATATTAGGTGATTTCATGCACAAAGGAGATTTTATACAAGAATATATAGAAGAAAAAGAAGAAATAGCAATGCAAAAAGGTAAAGAAGAAGGGAAAAAAGAAGGAAGAGAAGAAGGAATAAAAGAAGGCGAAATGAAAGGTATGAAAAAAGGCGAAAAAAGAGGAATTGAAAAAGGTAAGGAAGAAGGTAGAAAAGAAGGTGAAATAAAAGGAAAAATAGATTTAATAAAAAAACAATTGAATAATGAAATAATAAGCGTGAATATTGCAATAAAAGAATTAATAACAATGAATTGTGAAACAAAAACAATAAGTCAAATAACCGGACTAAGCGAAAAGGAAATACAAACAATAACCAATTAACCAAATTACCCCCCCCATCACCAAAAACATTACCCATCACTCAGTGATTACATGTATAAAGGAGATTTCATACAAGAATATATTCAAGAACATCTTGACGAAAAAATGAAAGAAGCAATACAAAAAGGAAGAGAAGAAGGAAAGATAGACCTAATAGAAAATGAACTAAAAAAAGAAATAATGAATGTGGATTACGCAATAGAAGAATTGATAACATTAAAATGTGAAACAAAAAAAATAAGCCAAATAACAGGACTAACAGAAAAAGAAATACAAAATTCATATATCAATGAACAAAATAATAATCAGAATTTCAAAAATTAAAGAAAAGTTTATATACTTAGAATGGCTAATAATTAATTGTTAGTTTAAACTAACAAATTGATTCTGATTTTAAATAAAATTAAATAATATTTTATTGATATTACCTAAAAGTAGTTGAAATTATATTTTAAATACTTGTAGAGGTGTTTTTAAATGGATGACAAAATTTTAGAAGGTACAACAACCGTAGGTATTACCTGCAAAGATGGTGTTGTATTCGCAAGCGAAAGAAGAGCTAGTATGGGAAACTTAGTAGCTCACAAAGTCGCAGAAAAAATATTTAAAATTGATGATCACATCGTAACAACCATAGCTGGTTCTGTTGGAGATGCACAAAGTCTTATGAAAATAATTGAAGCAGAAGTTTCATTATACCAAATGAGAAACAACGATGCAATCAGTGTTAAAGCAGCTGCATCATTAACTGCAAACATATTACGTTCAGGACCAATGTATGTTCAAACATTACTCGGAGGTATGGATGGAGACAAACCTTCCCTTTACTCACTCGACCCAGCTGGTGGTATGATTGAAGATACTTATATCTCAACTGGATCAGGTTCTATCGTAGCATATGGTGTTTTAGAAGATAGATACTCTGATGATCTTACAACTGACGAAGGAATTGAAATAGCCATAAGAGCTATAAGAGCTGCTGCTGAACGTGACACTTTCTCCGGTAACGGATACTTAGTCGCTAAAGTAGATAAAAACGGCTTTGAAATGTTAGATAATGAAAAAATTAATGAAATTCTAGAAAAAATATAAGCGATAACTAATTTTTCATAAACTAACTATTTTTTTATATAACAAGTGTACATAGTTTGTGAAGTTTATCTAATTATAGCTAAATGCTTTTCACAGACTATTATATACACTACACTTTTTTTGAAGGGATTATATGACTTCAGATATTTTGGATGAAATTAAAAAAGAGATTTTAGCAAAACTACCAAAAGACACACAGGTCTCTAAAGTCGAATTTGAAGGGCCTGAAGTAGTAGTTTATACTAAAAATCCACAAGTTATTACTGAAAACGGCGACTTAATAAGATCACTAGCAAAAGAGCTAAGAAAGAGAATCATTATTAGATCTGACAAAAGTGCATTACTAAGCAATGAGGAAACTATTAATAAGATTCATGAAATTGTTCCCGAAGGTGCAGAAATTACTGATATCTATTTCGATACCGTAACTGGTGAAGTTGTCATTACTGCTAAAAAACCCGGACTTGTTATTGGTAAATATGGTGCTACATCAAGAAACATTGTTAAAAATACTGGTTGGGCACCTAAAATATTGAGGACACCACCAATCAGTTCCGATGTTATCGGTAAAATTAGAACTACATTAAAAAACAGCAGTAAAGACCGGAAAAAACTCCTACAAAGATTAGGACGTCAAATTCACCAAGGAAGTAAATACCCTAATGATTGGGCTAGAGTAACTTCCATGGGAGGATTTAAAGAAGTAGGACGTTCATCAATGCTTTTGCAAACACCAAACAGTCGTGTCTTATTAGACTGTGGTGTGAATGTGGCTGCACCAGATAACAAAACTGCATTTCCTTATTTGAATGCTCCTGAATTTTCAATAGAAGAGTTAGATGCAGTTATTATTTCTCACGCTCACTTAGATCATTGTGGATTTGTACCATACCTTTACCACTATGGATATGAAGGACCAGTTTACTGTACAACTCCTACAAGAGATTTAACAACTTTATTACAATTAGACCATATTGATATTGCTCAAAGAGAGGGTAATCCTTTACCTTTCAATGTAAAGCATATCCACAAAGCAATTAAAAATACAATTACTCTAGATTATGGTGAAGTAACTGATATCTCTCCAGATATTAGATTAACGTTACACAATGCAGGACACATTTTAGGTTCAGCAATTTCACATATGCACATTGGTGACGGTGCACATAACCTTGTTTATACGGGAGACTTTAAATATGAACCATCAAGATTACTTGAACCTGCAACCATAAGATTCCCACGTGCTGAAACAGTCATTATGGAAAGTACCTATGGTGGTAGAGAGGATGTTCAGCCATCAAGAAATTCCGCTGAAAAAGAAATGATGAAAACCATCTATAAAACTTTAAAACGTGGCGGAAAAGTATTGGTACCAGTATTTGCTGTAGGAAGAGCACAAGAACTTATGGTAGTGCTTGAAGAATACATGAGACATGGAATGATTGAAGAGGTACCTATTTACATTGACGGTATGATTTGGGAAGCTACTGCAATCCATACAGCCAGACCAGAATACTTGAGCAAAGATTTAAGGGATCAAATATTCCACATGGGAAGAAATCCATTTGTCTCAGACATGTTTGAAAAAGTTCAAAACTACAATCAGAGAAAAGATATTGTTGAAAGTCCAGACCCTGCAATTATCTTATCAACTTCAGGTATGCTTACTGGAGGTAACTCTGTCGAATACTTCAAATGGTTATGTGAAGATGAAAGAAACACATTAATCTTTGTAGGTTATCAATCCGAAGGATCTCTCGGTAGAAGAATCCAAAAAGGAAGAAAAGATGTGCCTCTTGAAGATGACGATGGAAGAACCAAAGAATTCCACGTGAATATGGAAACCAAAACCATTCACGGATTCAGTGGTCACTCCAACAGAAGACAATTAATGGAATATGTTAAAAGACTCAATCCAAGACCTGAAAAAGTCATTACTTGTCACGGAGACCCTAAAAAAGCAGTTGACTTAGCTTCATCAATTCATAGAAGCTATAAGATTGAAACAAGGACTCCAATTAATTTAGATTGTGTGAGAATTCATTAATAAGAATTATATATAAACTAAGACAAATATTTAAATAATATAAATTTATTTATTATAAAAAAAATGCTAACGGGTGAATGAATGGTTACTTATTCAGAATCTGGTGTTGATATCGATTTAGAAGCAAAAACTGTTTCTGAAATTGCAGCTAAACTCCAATCAACATTAGAATGTAGAGACATTATAACCGATAGCGGCCATTATGCTGCTTTGGTTAAATTAGGTGATAAAGCTATTGCAATGAGTACCGACGGTGTCGGAAGTAAAATTTTAATAGCTGAAATGTTGAATAAATATGATACTGTTGGAATCGACTGTATTGCAATGGTTGTCAACGATATATTATGCGTTGGTGCAGAACCAATAGCATTGGTTGATTATCTTGCTGTTGAAAAACCTGATCCTGCAAGAGCTGCTGAAATAGCTGAAGGTCTTGTAAAAGGCGCTAATGAATCAAAAATCGCAATTATTGGTGGAGAAACTGCATCACTCCCAGGTATTATTAAAGACTTTGATTTAGCTGGAACAGGTATTGGATTTGTTGATATCGACAAAATCATTACCGGTGAAAATATACAACCGGGAAACGTATTGATTGGTATTAACAGTAACGGTATCCACTCAAACGGATACAGTTTAGCCAGAAAAGCATTATTTGATGATGCAGGATTAAGCGTTGATGATAAAATGCCAAACGGTACAACCACCATCGGAGAAGAACTAATAAGACCAACCGAATTATATGTGAAACCTATCGTAGCATTATTTGAAAAAGAATATAATATTAATGGATTAGCACATATTACCGGCGGAGGATTTACAAACCTCAGACGTTTGAAAAAAGGTGTCGGATATGAAATAACCGACTTGCCTGAAACACCAGAAATATTCAAACTCATTTATGAACAGAATGTCGACATTAAAGAAATGTACAAAGTATTCAACATGGGAATCGGTTTTGTAGTAATTGCTGATGAAGCTGAATCTGAAAAAATTATGGATACTTTAAAAGAATACTGCGAATGCCAGATCATAGGAAAAGTAACTGACAATGAAAAGATTATAGTCAATGCATTCGAAGGTTCTACTATAGAATATTAGGAGGAATACAATGAAGATTATGAAGGATAACGAAATAGCTCTTGTAAAGGAAATCTTAAAGAAATTGGGAGCTAGTGAAGAGGATTGTCAATTAGTGGCGGAAGCTACAATTGACGCTGATTTAAAAGGATTTACATCACATGGGCTTGGAAGATTCCCACAGTATTTAATAAGTATCAATGCAGGAACAATCAATTTGGAAGAAAACATTACAATTGAAAAAGAAACTCCTGCAATTGCATTAATCAACGGTAACAGTGGATTTGGTCAAGCAGTATCATATAAAGCAATGAAATTAGCAATTAAAAAAGCTAAAGAAGTAGGTATTGGATGTGTAGGTGTTCACAATACGAATCACTTCGGAGTTACTGGATTTTATTCTGATTTAGCTTTAAGAGAAAACGTTATCGGTATGGTTATAGCAAATACTGATCCTGCAATTGCACCATTAGGCGGTAAAGAAGCATTAATCGGTACCAACCCAATAGCTATTGGTATTCCTTCTGAAACTTATATTACTGTAGATATGGCAACTTCCGTAACTGCTCGTGGAAAAATAATTGAGTCAAGAAGAAAAGGTCTTGATTTACCTGAAGGTTGGGCATTGGACAAAGACGGAAACCCAACAACAGATCCTGAAGCAGCACTCGACGGAGGATCAATCCTACCATTCGGTGGATTTAAAGGATATGCACTTGCATTAATGGTTGAAATATTAACAGGACCTTTAGTACAGGCAGGTTACGGTCAAGGAGTTACCGGTACAGCTTCACCAGAAAAAGACTGTACAAAAGGTGACTTATACATTGCAATTGACCCATCCAAATTCGGAGACTTTGGCGATTTCGTAGCCAATACTGAAGACTTCGTATCCCAAGTAAGAGCAACCGGTGAAACAGTTGCTATTCCCGGAGATTTAGAAGTTAAAAGAATCGCTGCTGCTGAAGAAAATGGAATTGAAATCGACGCTAAACTATATGAACAATTAAAAGGAATCTGTAATGATTTAAATATTGATTTAGATTCATATCTCGAATAATATGTTTGAAAATAGACCAAGAGGAAGGGAATTAGCTAAAAAAACTTCCTACATTTATATTATTCTTGCCGTTCTGGCATTCATAATAATGATTGCCTTCAATTCAAGTATAGGTACAATGGCATTGGCTGAAAGAGGAGCTAGTTTATTAACATTAGCAATTGGTACCTCATTTTACTTGATTTTTGCAGCGGCAATATATCTAATTTCAACAAGATATGAAAATGACGACATGACTTGGAAGTTATATGTTGCGATTGCTGTATTGAATTTCATAGTCATCGGATTCAGCATTCTGATATTAGTTTTATCCATACTTCTTGTTGTCAGTGCAAATGACATTAGAAATGAATTAAATTAATTCATTTTTCTTATTTTTTAAAACACCAAACTTATATAATTAATTTTAGTTATAATAAACTACTTATTTTCGTATTTAGCATAAAATCCATCAGTATCTGCATATATAGCTTTAAAACCATATTTTTCAGATTCTTTCATTGCATGCTTGATGTATTGTCTTCCCCATGAAGTAATAGCTTTTGCACATTCAAATGAATACCATCTGAATCTAGGAAAACCATAAATACCATACATTGTATTGGCAAGCCTTTTGATAGCCTGCTGCTGTACATCAAGGGATTTTCTCTCTGTTGGATCTTCACAAGCTTTCATTTCACGCTTAATCCTGAAACGTTCCTGTAAAATCTGATAGATGACAGATGGAATGAATCCCTGAGGAGACTTCCTGAATTTCAAATCATGCTCAGGTGAAATATGATACTCATCAGGGTTTTCAACATCACCCTGCTTTAAAACATCAGGAGAAATGTTTTTAGAAATGATTATGCTCGGATATAGGCTTCTGAAATCGAATTGAACAAGATTTTCATGCAAACCCTTTTCAGGTTCAAGAACGAAACCACCTTCATTGTCCTCCGCATTGGCACGATCTGTAAAGTTTGAACCCTGCTTATTCGGCACAACTTCCTCATCAAAATAAGCTTGTTTTACCAAAAACCATTCTGCCTGCTGGCCTGTAGCCATACGACTTACATCAAATAATGGCTGACCGATTATACGAGTCAATTCCAGGTTAAGAGGCAATGTCTGCTCAGCAATTTTCAATGTAGAAATCACATCGTCCAAAGAATAATCAAAGAGATTATCCAATTCATCTCCGCCATTGTCCCAGAATTCCCATATTCTATCTCCAGGAACATCAATCTTTTCTTCACCGAATAGCTCCAGATAAACCCTTTCCAAGGTATACCTATCCAATGTCATGTATCTTCTCATTACAAGGTATAAGTCAACATGAATCAAACCCTTCATTGAGGCGGCATTGGTGAATCCTCTTTTGATAAAACGGATGTTGGATCCATCCATTCCCAAATCCAAATCAACATCATGTATCTTGGCCCTGTCTATCAAGTATGGAAAATCGAAGTTGTCTGAGTTGTATCCTACGATAATGTCAACATTGTTTTGCTTTACGATATCGGCAAAGGTTTGTATCATTTCTTTTTCTGAAGATACCTGATTTACAAAGTCATCACGACTCGGAGAGTTTGTTTTAGTGGAAATTACCTGATTTACTCCGAAGTTGCTTGCAACACCGATCATGATTATTTCATCTTCTGCAGAATCGGGCATTCCATGAGGGTTTCTTACTTCCAAGTCAAAGCTCAGAATTCTGAATTCATTGACATTTTCATCTACCCTTTCCAAAGGCTTATCTAACTTGATTATTTCAACATCATGTTTTTTGCTGTCAAGGGCAGAGAATGAATCTAATACTTCACCTGATGCCTTTACCTTAGTCATAGGGATTACATCCCTATCCATAAGATATCTTCTGTAAAACGGAATATCGAATTCCCTAATCTGGACTACACTATCCAAATCCCTAATGGAATCCCTGTTTTTAGATAGCTCCTGTGGATGAGTGAAAGTTACCTTGATGAATGTCTTTTCAATCTGGAAATCCTTTTTAGTCACTTTATCTATAGCTACATCATCCAATAGCTCATCCAAATCTTTCATACATTCTTCAGGATTATTACTATAAACATAGAGGTATGGGGTGAATGAATCATCTATTAAGACTACATTTTTATCCCCATCCTTTGAAAATAAACGAACAACAGGCTTATCTTCAAAGGAAATATAGTCAATATCTAAAATAACAACTTCTTTTTCCATTATTTAGACTCCGTTAATTCTTTTCTAAAACTATCCAATACAACATAAGTAATTCCAAGTATCAGAGGACCAACAATAAATCCTACAATACCATAAACCAATGGACCTGCTAAAAATCCAACTAAAAGTATTAATGGATGAATATCCGCATGATGTGATGAAATTGCAGGCCTTATATACATATCCACCCAACTTAGGAAAAATCCAAACAGTAAAACAACTGCAACCCTCGGATAATTTCCATTGAAAGCGTCATTTATTGCCAATGCCCAGTATATTGGCCATGGCCCGAAAATTGGTATCAATTGAAGTATTCCCGTAATAACTCCTAAAAATATTCCATATGGATAACCCAGTAGTGTATATCCTATCGCTCCAAAAATTCCGATTATTACAGATGTTAAAAAGTGGCCGTAAAAAATACTTTTTAAAACATTCTCCACGGATTCAACAGTTTTATCAAAAAATTCAATATGATCATCAGGAACAAATGATTTTATGAAGTTATAGCATTTGTCCCCATCTTTAACAAAGTAAAAAACGGAACAGATTAAGATAAACAAATCCAATGAAATATTGGCTATGGAACCGATTTTGCCAACAAGATAATTAGCAACGTATTTGGCAATGTCACCTATTGTCGTTGAAATATTGTCCGGACTCAGTTGAGGAACATATACTGAAGCTTGAGTTAATACAGCATTTATATCAAAATTCGGGTTTGAAGCTAAAAAATCTGTTAAAACTCCCGATACTACACTTACTATATAAGCTATAAGAAGTATTAGTGGAACTAAAACAGCAATCATTGCAAGTATTATGGAAATAGATTCAAATTTTAATTTTGACTGAATTATGCGTGCAATGGGCCTAATACCATATGCCAAAATTGCCCCCAATATTATCATGTTTAAAACTGGAAATACGAAAATTAACGAAATGGCCAACAAAAGTACTACCAGCATTACAGGAGGAGTTATATATTCTTTAAAATCTTTTTCCATAAATATCACGATTAATATTTTACACCGGATGCATCACGTCTGTATTTTCCAAACTCATCAATTAATTTAATTTGTTCATTGTCAAAAACAGGTCCTTCAACACAGATTCTCCATCCAGTATTGTCTACACAACACTGACCACATACTCCAAGAGCACATTTCATATATCTTTCAAGAGAATAATCTGCAGGTATGCCAGCATCTTCAAGAATATTGTAAATTCCTATCATCATTATCTCAGGTCCGCAGACAAATGCATAATCATAAGAGCTATCTTCAAGCAAACTGCTAAGACAATCTGAGGCATATCCCTCAAATCCATATGACCCATCATCAGTACATGGACATACATTTGCTCCGCATTTTTCCAAATAATCCAAGAACAACAATTCATCCTTAGTTGTTGCGGCAACCAATACATCAACATCATTATTTTCAACTAAATCATGAGTTAATGCAGTTACAGGAGCCATACCAACTCCACCACCAATAACCAATAATTTTTTATCCTTAAAATCAGTGTTGAATCCGTTTCCGTAACTTCCCCTAACACCAATCTTATCTCCAACTTCCAATTCATGAAGCTGGGATGTGAACTCACCAATATTTTTAACGCTGATGGAAAGCTCACCATCAGAAATATTTGAAATAGACATTGGCTTTTCATCTGAAAAGTTCCAGACCATTAAAAATTCGCCAGGATTGGCTTCAATATCTGTGTTGAATTTGAATGTCTTAATGGTAGGAGTTTCTTCAATGATTTCACTAATCTCCACTATTTGCGGTGAATTAATCATATCAGTCACCTCCGTGAGCAAGGCCAACCATCTCATCAATTGATGAATAGCCTTTTTGCTTCATAAATTCTTCCAAATCCGCGTTGATTTTACCGAATACTTCTACACCTTCATCCATGATTGCAGTACCAATTTGAACTGCTCTTGCACCTGCAAAAATGAATTCAACGACATCTTCAAAAGTGTAAACTCCACCAACACCTATTATTGGAACGTCAACCGCTTCATAAACAGAATAAACATTGCTGATAGCTATTGGCTTTATTGCCTTTCCGCTCATTCCACCAAATTTATTAAACAATACTGGACGAGCCACATCAATATTGATCTTCATTCCAGGACCCAATGTGTTAATTAAGCTTAAGCAGTCAGCCCCAGCATCTTCACAAGTCTTAGCAATTTCTACAATATCTGTGACATTAGGAGTTAATTTAGCTATGATTGGAACATCACTGGCATCCTTTGAAGCGGAAACTATTGTATGACTTAAATTACAATCCTGACCGATAGAAGCACCATATCCTTCCATTGCATGAGGACAGGAAATATTCAACTCGATCATGTCAACATAATCCTGAACTTCACTGACTAAAGTACTGAACTCATCAGGAGTAGCACCATAAATGGATGCGATTACAACATTATTATCTCTATTGATTTGTTTTAATTCTTCTTTAAAGTTTTCAACACCAGGATTGGATAATCCAATAGCATTAATAATTCCCCCATCAACAGCAACTGTTGTAGGATTTTTATATCCTGGATGAGGTTTTAAAGAAAAAGATTTACTAATAACGCCCGCCGCACCGGATTTTAAAATCCAGTTCATGGAAGAAGCAGTGCTTCCCATGATACCTGCAGCCAACATTAAAGGATTTCTAAAATGAACTCCGCAAACATCAGTTTCTAACATAAATTCCACCAAAATTTTTATTATGTATTAATATATATTTGATAAATAATTTATAATTAGTGGAAAATTAAAAAAATATGAATTATTTTTCATATTTTTCAAGCAATTGGCGATAGTTATCATTTTGGCGTTTTAAACTAATAATATTGGTTTTATTGGTTTTTAAAATTTCTTCCTTTTCTTTAAGAAGCAATTTTATATTTTCATCTTGTTTTTCGATAATCTGGTCTTTTTGAGCAAGCAGTCCTTCATAAGTTTTAGAAATTTTTCTAAGTTGGACTTCAAGGTTTTCCGTGTTTTGCCTAATCTGGTTTTTATAATCGTCAATGAGTGACCTCAAATACTTTACCTGATCTTGCTTATCATCAATAATGACCTGTTTTTCCTTAATTTTTTTATCCAAATCATCCAGTTCCTTGATTTTAGCCTTTTCATTATTGATTTCATTATCCAACTTATACTCCAGATTTTGCTTTTCATACTTTAATTTTGTAGAGTATAATTTCAATTTGTTAATTTCATCCTTTTTACTTTCTAGCTCCATGGTGAGTTCATCTATTTCACCATCTTTCAATTCAATTGTTTCCTTTAAATCTCTAAAACTTTGTTTTGACATTAATTGAAATATGGATTTTAAATCATTTAAAAGTTTTTGAAGCCAATATTTATTATAAATAAAAAAAATAATTTAAAAACATGGAATGTTATGTAACTTATAGTGTTAAAGGATTTTATGCATTTAATGAAAACAAAGAACTGATATGCGAGAAATTATTTGATGAAGAGGAAATCATTCAAAAGCTAATAGAAATCGACAATAAGGAAATTCCATCTGAAGAAAGCGAATTGATTGACGAATTAAGCAAGACTTATGACACGATTTACATTGAATCAAACAAGCGCTCTTCAGACTATGCATGCGACAAGGTCAAGGTCAAAAATCCGAATCCCGCAGGAGATTGCCTTAGAAGCAATTATGAATTGGATGTCGATAATGAAGTTTATCAAAAATTAGCCATATACAGAATGAAAAAAGCCCAATCTTCAGAGGATAAGCATCTGATACAGGCCATTAACTCAATTGATGAAATTGACGAGTCCATCTCAAAGTTAATTGAAAGGATTCGTGAATGGTATGCCCTATATTTCCCAGAAATGGATTTGATTAAAAACAATGAAACATATGTCAAATTGATTTATGAAAATAAAACAAAAGAAGAAATCGTTAACGCTAAAAGCAGTGCATTTCCACAGGACATGCTAGATATTGAAGAGGACATTAATCCTGAAGACCTGGAAATCATGAATAGATATGCAAAATCCATTTATGAACTCCAACAAACAAGAAAGGACATTATAAATTATATTGACAACAAGATGGAGTCCATTGCACCTAACTTGAAAGTATTGCTTGGATCATCTCTTGCAGCTAAAATGATATCACATGCTGGAGGACTTAAAAGACTTGCAAGCTACCCTTCAAGTACTGTTCAAATCATGGGTGCTGAAAAGGCATTGTTCAGACATTTGAAAAGCGGAGATCGTCCTCCAAAATACGGACTGATTTACCAACATCCACAGGTTCGTGGGGCAAAATGGTGGAATCGTGGAAAGATAGCAAGATTACTTGCGGGAAGAATATCCCTTGCAGCAAGAAAGGATGTTTTCACACACGATTTTAATCCAGAAATATTTAATGAATTTAATGAAAAAGCTCAGGAAATAGAAAAAAATAATCCATTCCCAACAAAAACAAATAAAAAAAGAAAAGAAGAAAAACATAAATCAAAAAAGAAGCACAGAAAAGGTAAAAAAAGAAGGAGGAAATAAAAATGGATGTTTTTTTTAAGGGCAATGAAATTGCAACACGTAATTTAACACCAGGAATCAACGTTTATGGTGAAGAGTTAATCACAGAAGATGTTGAATACAGACTATGGAATCCAAGAAGGTCAAAATTGGCTGCGGCACTGTTAAATGGATTAGAAAATCTGGAAATTAAAAATGATGATAAGGTTCTTTATCTTGGAGCATCAACCGGCACTACCGTTTCACATATTTCAGACATAGCATATGATGGTAAAATTTATGCCGTCGAGTTTTCACCTGTAACAGCCAAAAAGTTAACTAGACTATCACGCCAAAGACCAAACATTTACCCTATACTGGGGGATGCTACCAAACCTAGAGAATATATGAACATAGTGGAAAAGGTTGACTTACTATACTGTGATGTTGCACAGCCTACACAGTCAGAATTGTTTATGAAAAATATGAAAATATTTACAAAGGAAGATGGTTTAGGAATGATAACACTTAAAGCAAGAAGTATTGATGTCATACAAAAACCTAAAAAGATTTTCAAGCAAGAAGAAAAGAAAATGAAAGAGAAAGGTTTTAAAATTATCGAAAAAATAAAACTGGAACCTTACGAAAAAGACCATATGGCATTCCTTGTTGAGAAAAATTTTTAAAAAAAAATAGTGAATTTTCGCAGCACATTTAGTGAAAAACTTATTTAGAATTTTATTCAAAAATGTTAAAAAATACCCAAAAAAGTATTACTTCGATAGCTTTTTATACCATAAAATTAAATATTATATATGCTAATGCAAATAAAATAAAAGTTCACTAAATAATCCTTTAGGTAAATTCACTCTACTAATCACTTCATTTATGTAAATCCTAAAGGATTGAACTTATTTTATTTAAAAACTCTTTTTTATCAATTTAATATTTTAACCTAAAATACTGTCTTTTTATCAAAAAAGTATTACTAAAAACTAATTTTTTACAATAAATATTACTCGCAAAAAGCAATATTATAAATAGGATATTAGCATATAAAATTTAGAAAAATTACTAATAAACATACTCATGTTTTATTAAATACGAACATAGAAGTTAATTGAGTTAAGCCTAAAAATTATCATTAAGTCATTATCCACATATGTCCATAAAACAAGAAAAAAACATATGACCACCAAAGCATCATCATTCTAAAAATCCAGCTGCTCAGCAAGACATATGTTGCAAACTGCATTTGGAGTGTCCTTATTGGCATCCTTTACTGGACACAAAAATTCTCCACCATTTTCTTCGACCTTTAAAGAGCCAGGAAATGGAGTGCCGACAGGATGAATTGGTTCTTCCAAAACAAAGGTTGCATAGATTGAAGCAATTGAAAAAATCAATTTAGATTTAGTGTTTTCATTTGTATAATTTGTTTTAAAAGTTGTGATTGCATTCATTAAAGCTTTTTTATCGATATTTTTTGCATAAGTATTTTTATCATTTGAGATATCCCTTACACGAAATAGAAAAGATTCCACATAAGATTTTTGGCTGTCTTCTCTATAGGATTCCTGAACATATTTGTTTTCTTCAATTACTTGAGAACTGAATTCCATCATATCAAATACTGAAATAGTTGAAGAATATTTCTTCAATATATCCATTACATAATCACATGATATGTTTTTATCATTAGAAATAAGATTTGCAAAATCGTCACACATTTCCAAGTATTCGTCTGACATCATGAAATCTCCATGCTACCATTAACTTTAAAAACCAAAGGAGAAACCTGCATTTTTACAAACACAATAACGGCATAAAGAATTTTCTTCCTTGATGCTCATGATACGTGTTTTGCATTTGTATTCACCATTTTCCAAAAAGACCTGATCCTTTGCAGGACTGTCACCAACAGGATGCAATGGTCTTTTAGCTATCAATGCCAAATATAGTGAAATGTATTTGGTAAATTCCCTCGTTTCCTCATCACCTCCGGCATAGGTAGCAAAATAGAAATCCATATCATTTTTTAAATTTTCAACTACCCCATCCTTAACATCATAGTCTTCATCAATATCCAAAGCAAAAATCTCATCCCAAGTCTCCGAATTATACTTGGCGAGTTTTTTGGTTAATGGATCTTTGTACCTTTCATCCGTAACTTTATTCCTAAGATATTCAATAGGATAATCCTTTAAATTTTCTCTAATTTCTTCCAGTAACTCAGTTGCTCTCATAATCAAGAATATATTTAACTTAACATATGTTGTTTTCTATTTTGAATTATTAAAAAAAGATATGATAAACCCCATTTTTAATTTTTTAGCCCCATTTCATTTATTATAAATATATCTGCAAAATTTGGCTTAAATAGAATAATAATTCACAAAAATTAGTTTTTTATCACAGACATTATTATGACTCTAATTTGTTGTCAAGTAGTATCTAATGCCATCCTGTAACTAAAAAGTGATTTTAAATATATGAAATTTGATGATGAAAATTGGATTAATCAAAATTAAAAAAATGACATGAAATTTCTACCACTTTACTTAATTTTATAATTAATTAAAAGTATACTTTATAAAAATAAAGCAATAATATGGATAAGAAAATAAATAATTATACATATAATTAATAAAAAATAATAAAAGAAACTAGATTATCTACATGAAATCTTATCAGAAATAACATTCATAATAGTTTTAGCAACTTCATCCTTAGTTGCGAGAGGTACAGATAAAACATCGTCATCAATGATTAAGACCTCATTTTTATCAGACCCGAAATTGCATTCGTCATGAGAAACATCATTTGCAACGACCAAATCAGTTCCTGCATCTTCAATCTGTTTGCGAGCACAATAAATTATTTCATCACGAGAAATATTGAATTCTGCTTTAAATCCTACTAAAAAAATGTCCGGATTGATATTTTTGATTTGACGAATAATCTTTATTGTAGGCTTTAGACTAATGGCCAATGAAGAATCAGAACCAATTTTTTTGTCTTTACGTTCAACAACCTCAAAATCAGAAACAGCAGCCGTTGATATAAAAACATCATAATCTTCGACAATTTCAAAAATAGTATCCGCCATCTCCTTGGAAGTTTCGACATGAATGACATCAAAAAGAGATGATATTTCAACACTGACATTTGCAACAACCAATGTAACATCAGCACCTAAAATATAAGCCTGCTTTGCAAGTGCCAAACCCATTTTACCAGAGGATTTGTTTGTAATTCCCCTTACAGAATCAATAGGTTCGAAAGTTCCGCCCAAACTAATTAACACTTTTTTATCGCGAATAAAAATCACTTCTTAGCCAAATTAATACATCTCAAGGATTCAAGAACAATATCTTCATTATTAGGGAATTTTGCCTTTCCCTCATTCATTACAGGAGGCATGAATGAAGCGGATCCTTCATCCTTAATCTTTTCAATATTCTCTTCAATAGCTTTAAACATTGAATCATGCATTGACGGAACAAACAAGATAGGAGTGTCATGTCCATATGCAGTTATCAACAGAGTAGAAATAGGATTGTCAGCTATTTTATGGGCAAATTTACTTATCGTATTGGCAGTGGCCGGAGCAACAAGAATCAAATCTTCTTGAGAATACTTTACATGCTCAATATTGCCTGTAATTTCAGTTATGACTTCACTACCTGTTGCAAATTCCATGGAATTAGGATGGATAATTTTGCAAGCGGCTTCACTCATGAAGCATTTAACCTCAACATCCTGACGTCTGAATTCTCTTGCCAATTTAATTGCTTGGGTAGCTGCTACACTACCTGTAACACATAAAACAATCATGAAAATACCTCAAAAAAATAAAAATTTAGTTAATTTTAATATGTTGTATAATATAATCTGCAGCAGGCAAATTAGTCTCATATTTATCGACAGGTGCACTATACATTATGACATAAGCTTGATTGCCTCTTTCAAACCATAATGCCTTATGTTGTTTTACAACACCATTTGTTGCACTGGAAGTGTAAATATATTGCTGTGCCTTTTCATCATTGATTAGGACTTCGCCAGAGGAAACTAACTCGAAAGCTTCATCCGCCTTAACATTATTGTATGTTTTATTAACATAACTAGCAAAATCACCTGAAAATTCCTGCTTTTCTACATGAATATTAATCTCACCAACTTCAAGATTATTAACAGAACTTTGTTTGGCTATTGCAAGAATAGTATAATTGGATGTTGCTTGAGCCAATACCCAATTTGAAGGATAATCTATTGTAACTCCACCTTTTGAAATAGACAACATTTCAACAGATTCATTGGAGTTGCCATTATTATTGCTTTTATGATTAAATTGGACATCATTCAAGACAATGTATCCGCACACTGCAATAATGACAAGGAGTATTACAATCCCAATAATAGTACTTTTTTTCATATATTCACCATTTTATAAAAATAATAATTATATAGGAGCTGCCGCCTCTTGAGATCCCCCACCAGTGGAACTAGGAGTATTAGAAGCTCCTGAATCATAACTAGCTGAATCAGAAGAATAGCCATTACTATAATCATAACTCTGCGTATCATATGACTGACTAGTGGTAGTCTGTACACTGCTATAAGACGAATTGCCTGAGTAACTGTTATTTGAATTTGCAGTATTATTTACTGTAATATCCTTTACATCAGGAAATGCAGTATCCGTGACGATAGCCGTAGCATCATTAGGTGAAAAAGATTTAAAATCAAAACTAAATACTCCGAAAGCAGCACCAAAAGTGAAACCAATAGCTAAAATCAGAACAGCTATTAATTTAAATGTGCTTGAATCCATCGGAGTTTTTTCTTTAAGTTCCTTGTCTCCTTTTTTCGGATTAATAATATATTTTTGAACTAAATCTTCTTCCTCTTTTTTATCTTTATTAATAGGATTTTTTTCTATTTTAGGAGAATTAGAAGGTTTACCTTGCATAGATCTAATTCTATCCGTAGCTTCTTTAGCATCTAATGCATTAAGTTTATCTTCATATTTTGAACGGAAATAAATATATTTTTCTCTAGATATCTTCCCATGGGCATAGTCTGATTCCAAACTTGCCATAATCTGCAGAAGTTTTTCTTTATCATTAGACATTACCAACCCTCCCTAAATTATTAACAATACATATTATATCTAAACCTTAATTTATAGTTTACTTAAATATTAAAAAAAATAATATGAAAAAAAGTTAAAATTCAGGATATGACCCTAAAACTTTGAAAAAATAAGTGTTATCTTCAATTTCATCAAGAATCTGCATTATAGATTCATCTTTACAATGACCGTAAAAATCAATGAAAAACAAATATTTGCCCAAACCTTGTTTGGAAGGCCTTGATTCAATTTTAGTCATGTTAATATTATTCTTTTCAAAAATTCCAAGAATACGGTAAAGTGAACCTGGGCGGTCTTCATAAATTGAGAAAATTATAGACGTTTTATCGTTGCCTGTAGGGTTTGTGTCTTGTTTAGATAAAACAACAAAACGAGTTGCGTTATTATCAACGTCCTGAATATTAGCTTCAAGTATTTCCAAGCCATATAATTCAGCACTTTTAGAATTACCTATAGCCGCTTTAGAATTATCACCAATAATACTTTTAGCAGCGCTTGCAGTACTAACAGAATAATGGGGTTGAATGTTATTTTTGCTTATGAATTCCTGACACTGGGCAATAGCTTGAGAATGGGAATAGACATCATCTATATCCTCAAGTTTGCAACCAGGATTAACAATTAAATTTTGGTTTATAGGGATGATTATCTCTTCAACTATACTCAAATCATATTTATGAGCAAGAGAATCCAATGTAATACCAACTGGTCCTTCAATTGAATTTTCAATAGGCACAATACCTTTGACACACTGATCATTGACTACACTATCCATGACGGCAGGAATAGTACAATAAGGGACTAAATCATTACCCAAAAAAGTAGCGGCCTCATGAGAAAAAGTTCCTTTAGGACCTAAAAAGGATATTAATTCACTAATAAGCATCACCATTAAAAAAAAAAGAAATTAAAGTATAGCCAAAATAGCTACACTATGCTTCTAATTTTGCAATTAGTCTTAAAATATCGGTTTGGGTTACAATACCAATAACGATATCATCTTCCACAACAGGCAATCCATTATATCCTGTTTCAATCATAATGTTTGCAACTTCAGAGATTGGAGTGTCTTTTGCTACAACACGAGGATTGGTGGACATGATATCTTCAACCAATACTTCTTTAATTTGAGATTTTTGATATTTTTCTGGAACTTTTTTCCTAAAGTCAATGAAAGCTCTCATCAAATCTTTAGAAGTAATCATTCCAACTAAAGTTTCATCATCAATAACTGGAAGTCTACCGACTTTAGAGTCAATACTTACTCTTCTTGCATGAACAAGTCTTTCAGATGGGGAAACTGATTTGATATCCTTGGACATTAAGTCTTTGGTGCATATTTTTTCATATTCACCATCAACAGCCAATGTTACAAAATCAGCTTTTGAAACAATACCTATCATTTTATCATCGTCCATTACAGGTACTGATCCTATTCCATTTTCAAGCATAATGTCAGCCACTTCAGCTAAACGCATAGATTGAGGAACTGAAATGATATCCTTTACCATTACAGATGAAACGTGAAGCCTTGAAGCAGGCATGCTTTCATATTTGGAAGAACCAAGTTTTTTTGCAATGTCCCTTTCTGAAACAATTCCGACTAATTCTTTATTGTTGAGAACTGGAAGGCGTGAAATTCTATTTTTTCTGAGTAATTTTAACGCATCTGCAAGACTTTGATCTTTATCTATGGTAATTAATGTAGTAGACATTAAATTTTTAATTTGCATAGAACGACCTCCATTCGTTTATAAGTTTTTAACAGCTCTTAAAATATCTCTTTCAGTTATGATACCAATTACAACATTATCTTTAACTACTGGTACACCACCAATATTGCTTATTTTAAATATTTCACAGATTTCACCGATGGTGTCTTCCGGTTCTACAATAATTGCATCTTTAACCATGATATCAGATAATTTGGTTTCTAATACTTTACTAGCAGCATTGGAATTTAAATTATCGAATAATTCTTTAGCATTTAAGAAACGAATAATATCTGTTGAAGTTACAATACCTAATAATTTTTTAGCTGCTTTGGAAATGTCAGCTTCTCCTCCAACGATAGGGATTCTTCTTAATCCATTTCTAACCATAATCTTACATGCACCTTCAATTGGAGTACCTGGAGTAGTAGTGAAAACTTTTGTACTCATATAATCTTGTGCAGTTCTGTCATCCATTTCTCCCGCAAGAGATAATGCAATATCCCTTTCTGTTACAATACCTGCGAGATTATCATCAGCATCAACAAGAGGAAGAGCACCTATTTGATTTGAAAGCATTACATCTACAACTTCTTTAGTGGAAGCTTTTTCAGATAAGCATATGACATCACGTGACATGATTTCACGTACTGGCTCATTAATAGCTGCTAAGAAGTTGTCTTGGTATTTTTTCTCAATAATGTTAAATTTGTTTCCTCCACCAAAGAAATCTAAAATATCCATTACTGTTACGATACCCAATACTTTTCCAGAACCTGGATCGGTAACAGGCAATCTTCTAAATTGGTGTTCCATCATTACTTTTGCAGTATCTTTAATACTTTTACTTGGAGGAATTGATATAACATCTTTAGATGCTATTTTCATTATATTTTCGTTCATATATTCACCTCTATATTAAATAATTATAGCCAAAATAAAATCATCCTACTCAATGTTCAAAATCTTATGAATTTGAGGAATGGTGGATACTTCAAAATATTTGCCAACAATCTCAGAAAACTCAAATAAACGTTCAGAAAGATTATTCCATTCGTTCAAAGGACTGGACGGCTGGATTATAAATTGAATATTGTTTTCGTCAATAATTTCCTCATCGATTTTTTTGATTACCTCTTCAAATGATTCAATTTTTAAGCTTGGCAAAATAACTACTTTACAATATACATTTATAGATTTTTCTATTAATAAATTTAGTGATTTAATTTCATTTAAAAAAATATCTTCATCAAAATGACCTTTAAATTGTTCTTTTAGCTTTATATCCAACGAAACAATATCTAAATTATCAATTAAATCAATATTTGCTGGCAGAGTACCATTTGTCTCAAGCATTATATTCAAGTCAGTAAGCTTTGAAACTTCATTAATAAACTCCGGATAGAGTGAAGGTTCACCACCAGTAAAAGATATAGTATGGCAATCAGGAGTTAAAATACTTTCGATTTTTGAGACAACTTCCTCAGGAGTCATAAGCATTCCCTCTTTTTTGGAAATGCTATGCTTCGTATCACAATAATCGCAATTTAAATTACATCCTGCGAAACGTACAAAAATTTGTCTTTGACCAATTAAAACTCCTTCTCCCTGAAAAGAAGAAAATATTTCAATAATTGGAGCCTTCATAATTATTCCACTAAATCCTTTTTGTACTGTGCGCCCTGTCCGATACCCTCATTTACACAAACTGAAATGTATTCAAGATTATCATATGTTTCAGTTAACTTGCGGGCCAATGTTTCGGCAAAGAATTTGGATAACTCCTCAGCAGACGTATAAGGAAGCGGTAAAAATACACAATCAACAGAAGGAACTGAATAACCTTTTCCATCAATTTTAAATGAAACAGTTTTTTTATCCTTCAACTCAAAGATTGAGTTTTTTTGCTTATCGAATTCTTTAAATTCGATCAAATCATTATATACTGGAATTAATAACCTGTGATCAAGTTCATCACAAATAGCTTTTGTATATTTTTTAACATCCTTAAAATCTACGACAAATTCAAATTTACCTGCCCTTTCACCTTCAATTTCAATGTCAACAAAATATGAATGGCCATGGATAAATCCGCAGGATTCATGGCCAGGAATGATATGGGCAGATGAGAACCTTAAATTAGATTGAATCCCATTTACTAAAATTTTCATACTAACACCTTAGTTTTACTAATATCCTTTTCAATTGTTTCTATTTCATCAATAAATCTGTTAACAACTTCAAAAATCAAATCTTTTAAATTATCTTCATTGAAGACATTTCCATCATCGATATCATACAATCCGATGGTTTCAACATCCCCAGGAGTTCCCTTATCTTCCAAATTAAGTGCAAAATGAATCTTTGCAGAGCTTAGGGAAACACTGGCTATGGAAATGCTGAGCTTTCTTCCATCCACAAAAATGTCATCACCTTCACGCGTAGTTTTTACCCCTTTTTCAGTCAATATTTCTCTAAAAATCATTACAAGAAGTCTTTGGCGAAGATAAGCGATTCTTATATTTGTTGGCTGTTGGTCAAAAAACTCACAAATAAAATTAACCATATTATTTGATTTGATTTCCAAACCAACATCGGCAAAATCCTTTAAGTTATCTGGAGTAATGTTTACAGGACCAATCCAAGTGACGATTGATGAACCATATATTCCAAATTCCTGGAATGCCCATGATGGATTGATTTGACTGCCATCATATTCAAAAATCTCTTCAATATGCTTATGAGTAATATTCATTTTAAAACCTAAACTTATTAATTAGTGGTTATTCCACAAAAAATTTTTACATTAATATATTATGTTAATCTATTTTAAAAAGTTTAATGAAAAAACATTTAAACAAAAATAATTGAATTTGAAATCAAATATATGAAATATTTTGAAGTAAGACTATTTGATTTATTATGAAATTATCTCTTGAAGGAATATGAAGAATATTTAATGAGGCATGAAAATAAAATAATATTTAATTGTTATTGTAAAGTTAAACTAATGCATAACCCCAAGTTACCAATCCAATAACAAAATATCCGTGCCACAACCAACATATATTGCAATACATAATTTATAACTGATGAGACATATTTCATCAAAATATGTAAAATTAAATACTAATAGTTAATAAAAAGTATATTAGAGGAGTTATTTTTATGCAAGTGAGAACAAGAGATTTCATTTATACAAAAGATGGAATGTATTTTGCATCAACAAATTATATCCATCCAGAAGACAGATATATCTCATTTTTAAGATACATACCTGATGAAAATGGAGATAGGGAAAAAGACGGCATCAGATATAGAAAAGTTGGGTCTGAAGAGGCATACACATATTTACGCGAAAACTACCCGGATTATTTATACTTCTGTGACGTTACAAATGTGGAAATGATGGGTGTTCCAATCGACAAGGTTGAAAGAATAATCAAACCTGAAAACAGATTATTAGGTCTTAAAAAGACATTTGAATCTGGAGGTGAAGTCAAAAATCCCGAAATCATAGCTAAGCTGATGGATGTATGTGACTTTTTCCACTACATTGCAGGAGTGGATTATGAAGACATGGGAATTTCAGGATCAATCCTTCCAGGACTCCAAAAGGAAGAGGTTTCAGATTTGGATTATGTAATTTATGGACTTGACAATCACAGAAAAGCTATTGAAGCATTCAAAAAACATAGAAATGAAGAAGTCTACATTGAAGAAGTGGACAAGCACATCACATTAAACGGAATCACTGACGATTATTGGGATTTTGTCTACAACAAAAGAATGAGCGATTCAAGCTTAACACCAGAAGAGTTTAAATGGTACGAAAACAGGAAAGCTAATCGTGGAACAATCGACGGTACATTATTTGACATTTTAGCTACAAAAGGATATGAGGAAATTGAAGGAACCTGGGGAGATACCAGATACGAGCCACAGGGAATAGCTAAAATAGAATGTGATATTGTAAGCGCTCTCGGAGCATTTGACAATCCTTCATTGTACACAATTGAGAATTTGAAAGTTCTTGAAGGTGTTGAAAAAGATATTGTAGAAGTCGTTTCATTCACACACACATACGCAGGTGAAGTGGTTGATGGAGAGCATGTAATCGCCAAAGGTAAAGTCGAAAAGGTAATTCAAGAGGGTAAAGAAGACCATTACAGGCTTGTTGTTGGAACTACACGCGAAGCAATCGACGAATATCTTAAGCTAAAAATACCACCGGCATAGAAATATTGTTTTGAAAAAGAAATATTTACTTAAAACACCATAATTTAATTAATATCACCATATTTACTTTTTTTATAAAAATTAAAGGTATTTAACACTACTAATATTTATATTAGGAGATACAAGATAGTATTACAAAATTTAAGAGGTAATAAAAATGATTAATGTATCTTCAATAAGGTCATACATGTACTGTCCAATGAAATTATATTTGCAGAGTCATGTAGACACACAAGAAAACAGTGCAATCCAATTAAATTTAGAATTAAAAAAGATTAAAATAGACACACAAGACCTGATACAGAAAAATATGCGTAAACTGAAAAGAGAAATGAACATTACAGAAATTGAAGACATATTATCCGAAAATGTAGCCAATTATCTTGAAAGTACTTTCACTTCAATCCAAAATATGGATTTAGGCCTAACAAACGATCAGATTATTGAAATAAATAACGAAACATATTTCAATATAAAATTACAGGCTCTAAAATCCAAGCAAGCTATGGAACTTTTAGGAAAAAATGGTTTTGCAATAGTAGATATGTTTTTCCCGAACTGCATGTATTCCTACCTATTAAAAGATACACGATTAGAAATGATAGGATTATGTGATAAAATCGAAATTGTTGACGGAAAATATTATCCAATATCAATCAAGCATTCAAACCCTCCCCTAAAAGGAGTCTGGGACCAAGACATGATGGATCTTGCAGCAACTGCCATATTGATAGAAGAGGAATTTGAAACGGAAGTCTTTGTGGGATTTGTAGAATACAGCAAAATCAATGAAAGACGACCTGTAGTGATGGACGTAAATATCAGAAAGTCATTATTCGACAAGATTAATGAAGTTAAAGAAATAGAATACAATAAAAAAGTACCTACAGTAAAAATAAATGATAGAAAATGTGGAAATTGCGAATATAAAAATATATGTATGAAAGAATAGGGAGATAATCCTTATTCTTTTCAGTCATAAAATTTACCCAAGAAATCTTTCATTCTTTGATTATCTGAAGAAAATACCTCTTCTGGAGTTCCTTCTTCAACAATATATCCATCATCCATGAAAATTATTTTATCTGCCACATTACGTGCGAAGGTCATCTCGTGAGTAACGATAACCATAGTCATGTGTTCAGCAGCCAGATTCCTTATAACAACAAGAATTTCTGAAGTCAGTTCAGGATCCAAAGCTGAAGTCGGTTCATCGAAAAATAGAATATCCGGTTTCATTGCAAGGGCACGAGCTATAGAAACCCTTTGCTGTTGACCACCAGACAATTCATGAGGAAATGAATCTTCCTTATCCTCAAGACCCATTTTTTTAAGCAATTCACGAGCGGACTTTAAAACTTCTGCCTTATCTCTTTTTTGAACTTTTAATGGAGCATTAGTAATATTTTTCAAAACATTGTGATGTGGGAACAGGTTAAAATCCTGGAACACTAAACCAAATGTTCCATTAAAATCAATAACCCCACTATCTTCATGGTCCAATTTAGTTATGCAACGAAGCAATGTAGATTTACCTGAACCGGAAGGTCCGATAATACATAATACTTCACCTTTTTCAACATTAAGGGAAATATCTTTAAGCACAACATTTTCGTCAAAACTTTTTTTAAGATTTTTAACTTCTAACAAACTCATAATAATCCCCTTAAGCTAAATAATTATAACGACTTTCTAAACGTGCCATTACAAATGCTACAATCACATTGAATACATAATAGAATATACCTGCAACAAGCAATGCAGCAATTGAAGCATCAGCAGCTGCAATTTGTTTTGCAACAGTAAACATTTCCGGAACTGCGATTACAAATGATAATGATGTATCTTTTACAAGAGTAATAACTTCATTTGTTACAGAAGGAAGAATAATTCTAAATACTTGAGGCAATATTATTATAAAAAATGTTTGGAACTTATTGTAACCCAATACCTGTGCGGCCTCATATTGACCCTTAGGAATAGCTTCAATTCCTCCACGATAAATTTCAGCAAAGTATGCGGCATAATTTATGGAAAATGCAATAATAACTGCAATAAAACGATAATCCGGAGAAAGAGTCATACCAAATATATAATAAGGACCAAAGAACACTACAATCAATTGTAACATTAATGGCGTACCCCTCATAATGGAAATGTAAACTTTCATTAACCATCTAAGAGGTCCGAAACTACTCATTCGTCCAAATGAAATTAATAATCCTAATGGAAGTGAAAATAATAAAGTAAGTAGGAATATTTCAATGGATGTTATCATACCATCCAACAATAATCCTACCATAGATTCTAACATCATACGTTATTCTACCTCAAATCAAAATCTATTTTTGAATAAGGGAACCTGGAACACCATATGATGAGTAGTTTTCTGCAATTTTAGCAACAGTACCATCAGCGTACATTTCATCTAAAGTTTTTTGTACTTGGTCTTTTAATGCAGTATTACCTAATTTAAATCCGATACCATATTGTTCAGATGAAATACTATCATTCAATATTTTTAATCCAGTATTGTTTCCGTTGCTAACTTGGTATTGTGCTACACCAATATCCAATGCTACAGCATCACAAGCACCAGATTTTAAATCCATAATACCAGTATTATAATCTGCAACTTCAACCAATTTAGCAAAGCTGTCACCTAAAGTTTTATTATCACCTTTAAGAGCTGCTAATGCAGAGGAATCTTTTTGTGTTTCTACAGTTTTACCTTTTAAATCATCAAGTGAATTAATACCAGAATCTTCTTTTACAACAACAACTTGTTTGTTATCAATGTAAGCATTAGACCAAGTATAATCTTTTTCCCTACCATTTATAGTAAATCCATTCCAAATACAGTCAATAGTTCCTGAATTAAGCTCAGAATCTTTAGCATCCCAGTCAATTGGTTGTTTTACTAAAGTCCAGTTGTTTCTGTTACAAACTTCTTGAGCTAAATCTAAGTCAAAACCTTGATATCCGCCTTTACCATCTGAAAACCCATAAGGTGGGAACTCAGCATCAAAACCAACAATAAAAGTATTATTATCGTTAGTTACATTACGAGAATTAGAATTACCGCCTAAAAAGTCAAATAAACCTGCACTAGCAGAGCCCATGACTAAAAAAGCAACTAAAACTAAAGCTAAAATAACACCTATTTTTCTATTCATTTTAAAACACCATAGTCATTATAAGATATAGAAGCTACTTCTAATCTCTAATATAAACTTATATCATTTGATATATTTAATATTATAAGATTGAACATAAGCAAATAATAATTTTTAAACAAAATTTATTAAAAAAAGTAATTAAAATTTGATATTATCACCCAAACGTGAAATATCAAATACGGCAGTATCTGCAATAGCCATAACAGCCAATACACCTGCCTGAATCGGATCTGTAACAATCAAATCAGCATACTTCGTTACACTTCCCGGCATATTCAAAGAAATGACAATGAGATTATTTTCCTTTTTAACCTGTTTTACAGATTCGGAAATTTCACCACCCATAAGTGATCCCGCAAGAACCAATGCGCTTACACGAGGCAAACGGGAAATAGCTTCTACAGCCTCTGCAATATTACGTTCACCAACCAACGGAATGGTATCGATACTTATACGTTCTCCACGTATGTTATGTCTATCCGCCTCAGTTATAGCACCCATTGCAACCTGAGATACTTGGGCTCCGCCACCAACGATGATGATACGTTTTCCATAGATGTCCAATTGAGACCCATGCAATTCAATAGAGTGAACTTCAGGAATTTCATTCAAATCCTTCATTAAGGCATCTATATCATCGACATGCTCAAGTTCAAGATTAATGGAACCCATATTATTTTTTTCAACATAAAGATGAGTATAGCTAATATTAGCACCATAATTACTAATTACAGCAGTAATATCATCTAAAACTCCCTTTTTTTCATAGGTTTTAATAGTAATACTATAATCATTCATTTTTTGGCCTAATTTTATCTAATTCAGCATGGGCTTTTTTCCACATGCGCAAATAATTATCCTCACGACTGACTGGAATCACATCAAGACCCAATTCACGATGTTCAGAAATCCATTCCTCATGAAATACAGGAATTTCAACTTTAATTGGTTCAGAGGTTTTATTTACAACTATGAGATTCCTATATGGAAAATCCCATTCTACAATATAGCCTCCAAGACTTACTATATGATATGGTCTCATAACAAATTTCAAAATAATCACCTCATAATAATCCAAGAACAATAGACAATATTCCAAGCAAGGTCGCTCCAAGTATTGTTGGCAGGAGTTGCCTATTGGTAAATACAGGAGTAAATGCTGAAAATATTCCCATCATCAATACAAATACCAAAACAACAACAATGTTAATTAATATTGTTGGAGAGAATATTGTCGGTGGAATTCCAATAAACAATACTGAGAATAAAACACCTAATGTCAACATTAAGAATCCTCTTGTAATAAAGACAATGGATCTGTATTTAGCGGCATATTCCATATATGGTCCTTCAATAACATCACATTTAGCTTTAATGATTGAAAATGGATATTCATTCAATACAATCATATAACCAATGAAAAATACAATAGCTGCAATTCCACCAGAGACCGTAAATAAGAATGGTCCATGAATTTGCTGGTGTAACACAATATCCTGAAGGAAAATGCTTCTAGCCTGAGTTACAGGAGCAAATAATGCCAAATACAATGGAAATGATCCATAAGTAATCATCCTTAGAGATCTCCTTGCACTTATATCTTCAATGAATGAAAGTGTAGTATTCAAATGTGCTGCACCTTTTACCCTATCAGGGAAAGGCATTCTAACAGACATTATTGATTTGGATAAAGATCCCATTAACACATAACAAATTTCCTCAACTTTTAAAAGACCTACAATTGCAACCAAACTTGCAAGGGCAGGTATTGCATATGCATAAGGAGTTAATGCAATCAATATGCATAATACGACAATGAAACATATTATAGGCAATGCCTTGTATAAACCAGGAACTGGAGAAGACGGATTAATATTTTCCTTAAATAAGAATTTAATAGGAGCCATAATTCCAGGACTTGTAACAGGAGGTCCGATTCTTTGTTGAATTCTTGCATGAACATATTTTCTTTCAATTCCCGGCAATAATGTGGAAATTAGAAAACAAACCACAACAGTGATTATTACTGCAAGAACTGAATTTAATGCAATAGAGTTAATTCCAAACATGATTCTATCTCCTTATAATTTCAATTGCCCTATCAGTACATGTAAAACATGGGTCACATTGCACAATACATAGCTGAGCATCAGTAATATGATCGCCAATACATGCATATTGCATTGCACCAATATTTGCCATTGATGGGGTTCTAATAATTGAATGTCTAACTCTTCCACTTTCCAATGAATAAGAATGATAAAGGGTTCCTCTTGGAACTTCAATATAACTTTCAATAATATCCGTGTCAAACATTTCCCAATCCCTATTAACAACTTTTCCTTCAGGAATATTAGCAATAGCTTGACGAATGATTTTAATTGATTCAAATGATTCTAAAGCCCTCATTAAAAAGTTTGATTTTACATCACCATCAGGTTGAGTGACAATATTGAAATCGAAATCATCATATTCAAACATAGTTGTCCTCAAGTCTCGGGCGACACCTGTTGCCCTTAAAGAAGGCCCAGTTACAGCCAATTTAATAGCTTGTTTAGCAGGTAGCGCACCAACACCAGTGATTCTTGACATCAATATTGAATCTGCCATGAATCTTTGGGCAAAATCTGTTAATCCTTCTTCTATCTTATCCATATCCTCCTTAAGTCTTTGTAATTTAGCATCATCCAAATCACATCTTGGCCTTACACCACCAAGAACAGAACAACCATATTGAACTCTATTTCCTCCAATCATTCCAAGGAGTTCCATGACAATTTCCCTTAAGTAGAACACTCTCATTGAAAAGGTTTCATGAGCCACAGTTTCACAACCGTGTGCTAAATAAAGGAAATGGGAGTGCAATCTTTCAAGTTCGCCCATTATTATACGAATATATTTGGCTCGTTCAGGCACTTCAATATCAAGACCTATTTCTGCGGTTCTGCAGGAGTTCCATATATGTGAATTTGAACAGATTCCACAAATCTTTTCAGTTAAGGAATTGGCTTTTTCAACAGGTAATCCTTCCATAATACGTTCAATTCCCCTATGATTCACACCAATTGTTATTTCGGCTTCCTGAACGATTTCATCTTCAACGAAAAGCCTTACCCTATAAGGTTCCAATGCAGCAGGGTGAACTGTACCCATTGGAATTTCTGTTTCGATAATATTACTTCTTGGTACTTTTTCCTCCATTTAATCACCTAATCCGCATCTAATAATGTTGGTAATAATGATACCACACCAGCCAAAACATCTTGAGGTCTTACTGCACAACCAGGCACTTTGGCGGCAACAGGTATAATGTTTTCAACTGGTCCTTCAATTTCTTCTGATGGAATATCTCCATGAATGTTTTTATATACTCCACCCATCAATGCACAACTCCCAGCAGCTACAACCAGCTTAGGGTCAGGGATAGCTTCATAAATAGCTTCCAGAGGTTTTCTGTTTAGACTGGTAACAGGTCCTGTTACCACCAATACATCAGCTTCACGAGGATTCCAAGTTAAAAACACCTTATATTGTTCAGCATCAAACCTTGGAGACAATATTGAGTTTACAATTTCAATATCGCAACCGTTACACCCTCCGGTATAAACTAGCATTACATGTATTGCTCTTGCTCTTGAAAAAGATTTAATACCCATTTATTCACCATCCTCTCTATTTTTTAACACAGTTTTGTCTGAAAGATAAGTTGCAATAACTTTAAGTTTATCTTCTGAAATCTTAACTGGCTGTTCGATTAGTTCATTGACATTGACTTCCTGATCTCCAACACAACTTGGATGAATAGTTCCTTTTTGCCCATAAAGTGAATATACAGGGCAGAAATCATGACAGTAATAGCAAACTATACATTTTTCAAGATTAATTTCAGGTACCTCATTTTTAATCCAATCATCAGTTATCTTAACCGGTGATGCTAGTTTTTTCATCTCAATAGCATTAGTTGGACAGACATTTGCACAGCCTGCGCAACCGATACATGCAGATTCGTCCACCCTGTCGTCCACTTCAACGGACAGTGTAGAAATCTGTCTTCTTAACTCCATATCAGTTACTCTATCTGCAGCAAAAAAGATTCTTTTAAAGTTAGTAAACGCTCCTTCCAAAGCTACTCTTAGCATACTTCTCATTTAAATACCCTCTATTGAATCTTTAAAATTTCTCTCGAAGATGAATGCATTTGCAGGACAGCTGTTCTTACATGCTCCGCAATAGGTACATTTCTCTTCATTGACTATGAATTCACCATTAACTTCATCGATTGCTTCATATGGACATACCTTATGACATAAACCACAATGCATACATAATTTTTGGTCAATTAAATTAAATCCACCGCAAATTTCTGCCTTATACATTGTTGTTCTAGGAATTGCGTTAACCGGACAGTGCACAGCACAGTTTTCACACAATATACATTTTTCCAGGTCGACTGAAATCGTACCCCTGTACAATGTGATAGCATCCTCTTGACATTCCTCGCAACAGATTCCACAAGAGATACATTCATCGGAAACGCTTCCATCCCAGCTAGCAACCTTATATCCTCTAGCATTGACTACATCACAAACTTGAACACATTTTCCACAGCTCACACAAAATCCTGCGAGTGTCGGAAGTTCAGCTTCTTCAAACTCATCATAAATGAACATTTCTTCGTCTTCATGCAATATTTTAACAGGACAGTGACTGATTGCAACATCATGAGTTGAATCCACATCTTTGGTTGGGTCATATCTTAATTTGGAATCATCTTTAATCAGTGATCCATTTTCACATAAATCGGAACATAGTCCACAGTTAAGACATGAAACGATATGGCCATCTGCCTTCTGATTGATTTTATTGACAACCAATTTGAAATTGTCCATTGATATTGCATTATTAGGACATGCCTTCATACAGTTAAGACAAAGGGTACAGGATGTTTTGTTGATAATTTGGTTCTTGTTCATGGATCCGTTTGGACAGACATCATTACACAATCTACATTCACTACAAATTCCTTCAGACCTGTCACGAACGACTTCTATTGCACTTGTAGGACAATACTGATAACATCTTCCACAGAATATACATTTATCAAAGTCCGTTCCGAAGTATCCCCTTGAAACTTCTTTAATCTTGTCCTTTTTCAGAGGAAGATTGTCATAATTTGGAATAAGAACATTCATTGAATGTATGAAATTAATCTGTTTTTCCCGAGTGAACTCACTTCCATCAACTCTTGATGGGCAAATTTCACTACAAACACCACAGCGTGAACATAATCCATAAACAATGCCGTCTTCTATATGGATATTATCTGTAGGACAGTTGTACATACAGATTCCACATCCATTACATTTTGCCCTGTCTATAACATAACCGCCATAACTATTAATGAAAATAGCATCATTAGGACAGTTTTCATAACAAATTCCACAAGTAAGGCAGCTAAAAGCCTTTCCATTAATTAAACGGATTGCTTTTGTAGGACACTGTTTAATGCACTCTCCTTTTCCATCACATGTATTAGTTGATAAAAACATTATAACACCCCTTAGCTACTCCTTGCAAATATGAATTTAGACAACAAAACACCAATCAAAGCTGAAGCGAAAGCAGTTGACAATGGGAAATAATCATAAAATGGGAATTCTCCCAGTTGCCATGCCATTATTAACCCAGCAATAATAATAATCACATATGAGGAAGTCTTGAATGAAGTATCGGAGATATTGCCTGTTTTAATTTGAGATCCAATAATTATTCCCAATAACAATCCGAATATTATAGGTCCTACAGATATCATTCTCCTTCCTCCTCGACTAATTTTTTAAATCCTGCAAATGCAATTACGATAGCGCTTAATCCTACAAATACTTTTAAACCTACAAAGATGTTTAAGTACGGAATGATACCTGCATTTGTAGTGTCAGGATAATGGAATATTGACTGGATTGATGCAGGAACAATATTGAAGATATCCGCTCCAACGTTGTACAGGAAGAATCCTCCCGCAAATAATCCGACCAATCCTAAAATGATATATCCTAATGCACCTACGGATTCAAATATATCTATATAGGTATGTGAAAATTCTAATGGGGAATTACCTAATCCATAAACCAGAATAGACAATATAACTCCAGAGGCAATCATTGCTCCACCTTGGAAACCTCCACCAGGAGTTATGTGTCCTCCAAGAATAGTCATTATACCTAAACAAATCAATAAAATTGAAATTGGTAAAGATATTAATTTAAGAATTTGACTCATTGTTTGCCCCCTAATCTTCCTCTACCAAATACGAGTAAAACTACAAGTCCAGCAGTTAATAATATGATTGATTCACCTAAGGTATCGTAACCTCTGAAATCAAAAATGACTGCCGTTACCATATTTGGTGCTATTTGAGTTCCTAAAGCATTATAAATATTACTTACACCAGGAGTAATCATGCTGCTTACATGGTAAACCGCATCAAATAAAGTAACTGACAATATTGCAGTTATTACTGCTGCGAATAAATTTCTAATATTGTTAGACAAGAGTACCACCCCAATATAAGAATACAACAATTAATCCTAAAACAAGGACTGCATAGAACAACATTTTTTCTAATGAATCTTCTTGTTCAATTTTGAACTTAGGAATAAGTGGTATATTAGTAATTAACACAATAGCAAGAATTAAAGTAACCAAGCCTGCAAGTAAAAGACTTACATGTCTAAGCAGTAAAGAAGCAATTACTATTGAAACTATGATAAATATTTCTGCAGTAATACTTCCGGAAACATCAGCATTAGTTACAGGACCCGGAGAGAATAATTTTTTAAACTTTTTCCCAATGTAAAATAATTGATCATAAAGCTTCATTGCAATATACCTCCTACATAGTTAGAAATTCCACTGGTTACAATATCTGGGAATAAACCAAATCCAATGATTATCAATAACAATATAAACATTGCAAAGACCATTGCTCTTGGAACATCTTTATCTACAACTTCTAAATCATGTGGTTTTGGTCTTAAAAACATAGAGTAGAATGTTTTTACAAATACTACAAAGGTTGCAATACTGACCATGATAGTTAAAATGGACAATTCGGGATAACCACAACTTAAAGAAGCCTGAACAAGCATTAATTTTGATTGGAAACCGCTTAATGGAGGTACACCTGCCATAGCCAAACCACCAATTAAAAGCATGATTCCCACTTTAGGATGTGATGCTAAAAGACCACCCAATTTACGGGTATCCACTTCATTAGTAGCATTTACAATGGCTCCAAATCCAATGAATAATAATGCAGTAATAACCATTTCATTTAATGCCTGGAACAAACCGGCTGTAATTGCAAATTGAGTTCCTAAACCTATACCCAATCCAATGAAACCAAGCTCTCCAACAGCTAAAAATCCAATCATACGCCTAAAGTCTGTCTGAGTTAAAGCCATAGATACACCAAGAATCATTGCAACAACAGAGAACAGAACTATTAAAACTTCAAATATTGGAAGTGATGAATAGATTCTAAACATTATTAAAACAATTGATATCATTGAAACAACAGTAAATGACTGAAGCAATGCTGCTCCATGAGGTTCTGCTTTACTGTAAATTCCTGATTTGATTGTATGGAATGGAGGTAAACCTGAAGCATATAACCATCCAAAGAATATCAATCCAAGTGACAATAGGAATACTGGAGAAGTTATGTCCAAAAGGCCACCGCGAATAATAGCCACAATATCAGTAACATTAACCGTACCTGTCATTGCCAATAGGAATCCGATTCCCAAAAGCATTATTGGGCTTCCGATAGAACCTAAAATCATATATTTTAAAGCCATTTCATAGCTGTAATCGATTGATGAAGCAGCCACAATACCTACCTGTGCAAGTGCCAATATTTCAAAGAACACAAACATGTGGAAAATATCATCAGTCAATATTAAAGCCGTGACAGAGGCAGTTCCCATGAAGAGTAGGAACAAGTAAGGTCCTGAGACTTTTTTATATTTAGTCAAGTAAATAAAGACTACTAAGAAAGTTAAAATTCCTACAATTGCTATTACTATTTGCTGTAAGAATGTAAATGAATACGTAATAGCCGGGTGATAAACAATGTTTGTAACATTATCTACAATCGGCTGATAACCCCCGAAGAAATGAAGGCCATAATTTGAGGCCAACGGAATGATAGGCAAACATATAGCAACAACAAATGCCAATACTTTGATAACTTTATCGAATTTTGAAAAAGCACTGATGAGCAAAGCTGCCATCATAGGAACAATAACCATTAATGGAATTAATTCATTCATCGTATTCCTCCTGTTTAGATGTGTCAGCCAACATTACGCTAGTGCTTAAAGTACCGTATTTTCTGTATAAAACCATTACTAAAGCCAACATGACTGCTAACGTAGAAGCTCCAATTACAATGCTGGTAAGTACCAAACCATATGGGAGAGGATATGATGCATTAGATGCAAACCAGGTCGGATCCATATTTGGCATTAAAATTGGAACAATACCATCAGCCTTATAACCAATTCCTACAATGAACAAATTGGCTCCCTCTTCTATAAAGCTGATACCAATGATTTTCTTAATGATGTTATCAACAAAGATTGCAGCATAAAGACCAATGACAACTAAAGCAATAGATGTAAACAATACTGCTAATTGGGTTTGAGCCATTATGCATCACCTCTTTGAGTTTTTTTAACAGCCAAAGCTATGAATACAGGTACAATAGCTGCACCAACAATAGCCTGAGTTAATGCAACATCAGGAGCAAGTAAAATTTGGAATAAAACTGCTAGTGCTCCACCGGAAAATCCGGTCAATATCGCTGCTTTCAATAAGTCATTTTGAATAAGAGCAAGGACGGCACTTACAATAATTATAATCATTAATATAATTTCTATCATCTTCACTTCTCCTCAACAATATCTAAAGTTGAAATTGTAAAACGATCATCCGTTTTAAGCTTTTCAGATTCAACATCTTCTAATTTCTGAATTTTTGATTTATGTACAATGAACGGATTTGTGTCATCAACTTCCTCTTCAACTTCATTTAATTCAGCGTTATTCTCAACATCCTCACTTTTATAAAATGCATTAGCTATAGCATGAGCTGTAAATGGTGCTATAATGAAGTATATTCCTGCAAGCAAGTATTGGCCTAAACCAATCATTGCGATTATACAAGCAATATCAAATATACCTACAATATGAATTCTACCATAAACCACATTTTTCATATCTTTTGGAAGGCTTAAAAGACCAACAGCAGATACAATTACCAAAAATGCCGCAATTAACAGGAGAGCTGATTGTATATACTCAACAATCATCATTTATCGCCTCCTGCAACAATAGCAAAAGCAACAGTACCTACAAATCCAAAGAATATTAAAGCTAATGATATATCCCTATAAAAAGTGAGATTATACATTTCTCCACAAACAAGTAAAGCCATAGCAAAAGCTACAACAACAACAGAACTTCCAAGCAATCCCATTGAGGTAGATTTGTATGCACTTGCTCTTAGAGCTGCAATCATCATTATCATGACTGCAATTATCAAAATATATTTTGAAATAATCAATATGTCCATTACTATCCCACTCGATTAGTTTAAATAAAAAGAAAAGTTATTTAATACAAATTAAATCTACTCTAACATTTTCTTAATATATTTTTCAAAAGGAATTATATCCTCTTTACTTCTTGGAGAAATAGCAGCTACTTTAATAATTTGATTTTCAGAATCTAAATCTACAGATAAAGTTCCTGGAGTTAAAGAAATACTATTTGCTAAAATTGTCTGAGAAACAGGTCTTTTTAAAACTGTTTCGACATCGATAACTACAGGATTAATATCTCTTCTCATTATCTTATTAAAAACAACATCAATAGTTGATTTAATAATTTCGTAAATAAGGTCTAAGAAATAAATAATTCCATAACCAATTCTAGTCAAAAACATTAAACAAGCTCCATTTCAATTAAATTTTAAGTCAAAACCTTGACTATATAAACATACATTATTATTTATCATGATTATTTATTATAAATGTATGCTTTTGGTGAAAAAAATTTATAACAATGACAATTAAAAATTAAAAAAAATAATTTGAATAAATTAAATCAAATAAAATAAAAAAAATAACAAATTTAAATAAAATAAAATGGAATTTAAAAGAGAATTCAGGAAAATAAGATAATTAACATGATTAAAAAAATATCATTATTTTAATGAAGATTGCCATTTGAAAAAAATATTAAAAAAAGCAAACATTTATAAAAAAATACAAATAAAGCATTTATTATTAAGCTAAATGAGGTGAATAGATGGTAAATGCTATACTTGCTGCAATATTATCCTTTTTCATCCCAGGATTAGGTCAAGCTATTGCTGGAGATATTAAAAAAGGTATAATATTCTTTGTAGTTGCAATTGCTCTTGGAATAATTGTAAAATTAGTCTTTAAAAGTTTATTTGCATCCATCATAAACATATTATATAGTCTTTATGTTGCATACGATGCATACCAAATGGCACAATAGAGAATTTTTTTTCTTTTTTCTTTTTTTTCAAACAATAAACATTTAATTAAATCAAGCTTTAAAAAGTATTATTTATTTAAATCACTACATTATATAGAAAAATATTTTGAAGGAAACACAAGAAATGGTATCTTTAAAAGCATTAAATACTACTCTCTTCAAAAGAATATTTAGTCATGCCTAAAATGGTGTTAAAATGGATTTAGTGGAAAAATTAGAACCAGTAATCTTAATTTTTGCAATAGTTATTGGATTATTATTAAGCAGAATAAGCTTTCTTACAGACAATACAGGGAATTTAATTACATTATTTTTATGCCTAATGTTATACGGACTGTTTTTAGAAGTTCCGCTAAAAAATCTCAAAGAAAGTTTTAAAAACATTAAATTTACATTCACAAGCCTCATAATAAATTTTATATGGACACCACTATTCGGCTATTTTTTAGGAAATCTATTCTTAAATGGAAATATAGATATTCTCATAGGATTTTTCATGCTGATATTGACACCATGCACAGATTGGTATTTGGTATTTACCAAAATAGCAAAAGGAGATCTAAATTTAAGTCTTTCATTGCTTCCGATAAATTTGATATTGCAAATTGTTCTATTACCAATCTATTTGATAATTTTCTTTTCAAGCAACAATTCAATGAATTTTATTGATCTTGGTTATTCATTGTTAATAGTGATTGTAATACCATTCATTTTGGCTCAGATTACAAAACTAATATTAAATGATGACTTAAATGAAAAGGTAACAAGTTTTTTTACAGATTATCAAATAATATTTTTGGCATTAGCCGTTTTTGCAATATTCAACAGCAATGGAGGGCTGTTATTTGAGAACTTGGACTCTGTTTTAACAATATTCGTCCCATTAATCATATTTTTTGCAGTAAACATGATAATAGATTTGCTGCTGTCCGAAAAAATAAATTTCACATATGAAGAATATGCGAGCCTGACAATGACAACCTTAGCACGTAACTCACCATTGGCTCTTGCTATCGCAATCAACTCATTTCCGGGACGTGAACTAATAGCCATTGCGCTTGTGATAGGGCCGTTAATCGAACTGCCTGTTTTGTATCTTGTTTCAAGATTTGCCCTATACATCAAAAAATCAGGATTGTTTTTCACATGCAGGATTAATTGGTAGTCAAATTAAGGCCTATGACTCCAGCAACGATTAGAGCAATGAAAAATATTCTCAAAGCATCAGTTGATTCGCCTAGAAACATCATTCCAAATACAATAACACCTACTGCGCCGATAGCGGTCCAGCAAGCATATGCCGTTCCCATCGGAATTGTTTTAAAAGATATTGACAATAAAACCAAACTTAAAATCATGAAAATAACAACAAGTGCAGTATAAAATAGATTTGAGAAGTTATTTGAGAATTTAAGTGCTAAAACCCATGCCATTTCAAAAAGACCTGCAATCACCAATATTATCCAGGAATTCATGGATATAATATATAATTTTAATAATTTATAAATCTTTCAAATATTGTAAATAGCATTGGAATGCGACATATTAAAGCTAATAATATTAAAACGAAAATTGAACCTATTGCAAAGTTTTTATAATATTTTTTTGATGATATGGGAGCAAATAGCTTAACTCCAGCAGGTGTTGTTGCATCCAGGACAATATGGGAGAACAATCCCAAAAACAACGCTAAAACAATCTGAATATATGTTATATGAAAAGTTTGCAAGATGACAACAGATATTAAAAATAATGGGATAAAAATTGGCAGCAACCTTTTGTTAAGGAATAGAAAACTTAAAAGGGCTATTAAAATTGCAATTAAGTAGTCATTAGGAAGGATAGTTACATTAATTATTAATTGCCAAGCCCAAATTAAAATTAAAGAAACAGCAGAAGCCAAAATTACAGTTCCAGGGATAGAATGAGTAAAACTTCTGTGTTCTGAAAAATAAAAGGTTACTCCCAAAAATACAATTATCAAACCAATAAAATAAGGCAATTTAAGGATGTATAATGATATGAAAATCAATAATCCCAATATAATCATCTTATAAACATTTTCATTCCTGAATTTATGATCAAAATCAGGAATATTTGCACCAATAATGGCCAAAGCAATTATCAGAGGATTAAAAGAAAACATCAATACCAATATTAATGCAAATAAAGAATGGCCCTTATAAGAAGACATTTTTCTCACCTTATTTTTTAAAAATCCATTTGGATTTCATATATTAATTAAATAATTATAAATATAACTAATTTATCCGAGAGCATTTGAACAGTAATATTTGTAATGGCATGAAAAATCAGAAATGAATTAATTGTTTAAATATTTAAAAAAATATAATATTATATGATTGAATATGGGTTTGGCTTAAATGTTTGATAAACATAAAAAGAGATTGAACAATTACAATAAGATTTTATTAATTTATGTTGCACTGCTGATTGCAAACATTATTTTATATGTTTCACTAATAATCGCTTTTCATCAGGAGATTATCAAGGGAATTACGAATTTTGGATTAATCAACAACATTTTCCTAATTGTATCAGCAATCATAATTTTAGGATTCATTTCAACGAGACTGCCCCAGTTTAGAAAAAAAGAAAAAGGTTCAATATATGAAATAGGGTATTTAATCCTCTTTGGAATTGTGAGCATTGTTGTGTCTTATTTTAATAAAAGTACAGAATTTGATTTCATTGTAATGCCTTTATTGGACATGTTTAAAGTTTTATCCGTCATGTTGATACTGACACTTATTGCAACTAAAACAAAAGCATTTAAAGGAGTTATTTCAGGACATGTAATTAGAAAAACCACAATTTATTGCTTTATCATATTTAGTATTTTAGGCATTCTTTCATCGGTTTACTATGTAAATGTCGACGGAACACCATCTGATGTGCGAAATTTAATAATTCTAATAAGTGGATTGTTTGCAGGACCTTATGTCGGAATCCCTTCAGGAATAGTAGCAGGATTATTTAAATATTCCCAAGGAGGAGCTACTGCACTCCCATGTGCCGTGGCAACAATTATTTGTGGAATTATTGGTAGCCTGATTTACGTTTGGAATAATAAGAAATTTCCAAAAACCACACACTCAGCAATTCTGATGTTTCTGTTCATAGGATTTGATATGCTGTTGATTGTTGTGATGACACCATCATACATATCCATAGCATATATCAGAAATATATACATACTAACATTATTCGGATCAGTTATTGGAATGATTATATTTTCAATGATTTTAAATGAAACAAAAAGAGAAAAATCATCTGGAATAAGTTATGAAGAGCTTAAAATTAAAGAAATGGAAAATACACTTGATGAATACAACGATAGAATTGAAAATCTGGAAGAAGAAATTCAGGACTTGAAAAATCAAAACCCAAAATAACTTAAAAAGCTTTTCATTTGCTGTAGAGATTTTTCAAAGCTTCCTTTGCCAATGGAAGCGAAAGGAGATAAGACTTCACAAGTTATAGCAGGAATTCCCCTTAAGTTACATACATCTTCAACAGCACCCTTATATTGAGAACCAGCCACATCATATTTGATGATTTCACTGCCAACATCATGGGAAATGTGCTGTGCAATTAAAACACTTTCAGGAGAGGGTTTTTTTGATGAAAATACTGATTCAAATCCAGGATTACTGTTATATGCTGTTGAGTGGAAATCCCCCACACAATCTATTTTTAACTCTTCAATTGCCTGAATAATCTTATTGCTTAAGGAATTTGTAATATGTGCCGCCCTGTTCAAATCAAGTGAATTGAATGACCTTTCATTGTTCATTGTGGAGTTTGGACTGGCAAATGGAATAACATAGACAGTATTATTCAAATCTCTATCAACCAACTCATTCAATAGGGTTAAATTAGCCAATTGAGGAGGCAATTCATTTCCATGAATTCCTGATAGGACAAGAATTTTTTTACCTGAGTTTCCAATCTTAAAAATAGGAGTTCCATAAACGCATGAATATAAAACGAACTTGGAAAAATTAGTTAATTTAATTTTATCAAATAAAAATTTGTTTCTTGAAATATAACCTTTTGACAGAAAAGAAACATAAGTCATTTCAACATTTTCAAAATCATCTACACTATCGAAATCCATATTTATTAATTAAATCAAAATCTTATTTAACTTTTTTACTGTAGGGATTAAATTGAAAAAATATATTAAAAAATTAATAAAACTAATCAATTACGAAAGAGAAGCCGAAATAGAGTTAATGGTTTCTGAAATAGAAAACATGTCCGGTCAAAAAAGAGAAGAACTGGGACGAGCCATTAACAAGGTCAAAGGAAAATATATGGGAAAGGAATTGGGATTAAATATTGTACAATTCGGAAGATCAGAAACCATAGATACTGAAATCAGCGTTGGAGACATGATTCTGATAAGTACAGGAAATCCCTTGAGAAGCGATTTGACATGTACAGTAACAGAAAAAGGTGCGAGATTTATTAAAGTTGCTTTTGATGGAAGAGTTCCCAAATGGGCATTAAAGAAAAAGGTCAGGCTTGATTTATATGCCAACGACATTACATTTAGAAGAATGGAAGATAACCTGAAGCATTTGAGCTTAAAAGGTAAAAATGCATTGGAATATTCATTGAATAAAAGAGACCCTCAGCCAAGCAAGGACAATGTTTATATTGACTATATCGACCAGCATCTAAATGAATCCCAAAAATTAGCTGTCAGAAATTGCCTAACAACACAAAACTTCTATTTAATCCACGGGCCTTTTGGAACAGGAAAAACCAGAACATTGGTCGAACTTATATCCCAGGAAGTCAGGCAGCACAGAAAAGTACTTACAACAGCAGAAAGCAATGCGGCAGTCGACAATATTGTTGAAAGATTGATTTTTAATAAAAAATTAAAAATTACCAGATTAGGTCATCCGCAAAGAGTGTCCAAAGACAATATCACATACACTTTGGCATATAAAGTGGAAAATCATTCCCTTAACGATAAGATAAAAAGAATCCATAAAAAAATCGACAAGCTAATTGAAAAAAGAAGCAGCTTTACAAAGCCAACTCCACAATACAGACGAGGATTCAGTGACCACGACATTTTATATAATGCTTCAAAGGGAAAAGGAGGTCGTGGAATAAGTGCCGAGAAAATGAAATCAATGGCCAATTGGCTTGATTACAATCTGGAAATTGATGAACTCCACGATGAAATCAAGCGAGTGGAAAACAAAATGATTAAAGACATCATTGAAAGCAGTGATGTTATTCTATCTACAAATTCATCAGCTGCATTGGATAGCATTTCAGACACCAAATTTGATGTAGTGATAGTCGATGAGGCATCACAGGCAACAATTCCAAGTGTCCTGATTCCAATAGCCAAAGCCCGCAGGTTCATTCTTGCAGGAGACCACAAACAGCTCCCGCCAACAATTATCAGCGACAGGGCGAATGACCTGCAGGAAACATTATTCGAATCACTAATAGAAAAGTATCCGCACAAGTCCCAACTGTTAAATGTTCAGTACCGTATGAACAGGACACTGATGGAGTTTCCAAACCATGAATTCTACAACAACAATCTAAAAAGCGATTTGAGCGTCAATGACATTACCTTAAAAGACATTTCGGATGTGGAAGATGATGATGCAATACTGTTCATTGATACCTGTGATTTGGAGAAAAATCATGAGAAGCATCTGAAGGATTCAAAATCAATTGTAAATCATGTTGAAGCAAGGATTGCATTAAAGGTAGCTCAGGATTATATCAATTCAGGAATTGATGAGACAGACATTGGAATAATAAGCCCTTACGCAGACCAGGTTAAAATAATATCTGAAAAAACAGATATTGAAGTCAAAACTGTTGACGGATTTCAGGGACGTGAAAAGGAAATCATAATCATATCAACAGTTCGAAGTAATGAATTTGGCCAAATTGGTTTTTTAAAAGATTTACGAAGGCTCAATGTTGCAATAACCCGTGCAAAAAGAAAATTAATAATTATTGGAAACAGTGAGACCCTTAAAACAAATGCAACCTACGAACGTTTGATTGATTTTGTTGAAAGTAAAAATTTAAGAGTAATTATTTAGGCATACCTAAACTTTATATATCATGAAGTCATTAATATAATACAGAGAGCGAAATGTGAACTCACAAACACTTTCAAACTCTACTCTTAATTGGGTGTTTAATTTTTCAAAAGCCCATATAACTTTTCAACCTCAATTATAACCCCCGATTAAGAGTAACTCTTCTGTCAAACTATTTTTTAAAATAACCATTATATACTATTAAAAACATAAATAAATACATAATTCATTTTTATAAAAATTATTTTGGTGATTAAATGGACAAAGTAGTTTTAGCATTCAGTGGTGGATTAGACACCTCCGTATGTGTTAAATTATTAGAAGAAAAATATGATGTTGAAGTAGTAACTGCTTGTGTAGATGTAGGACAAGGAGAAGAGGAAATTAAAAAAGCAGAATCAATGGCTGCAAAAGTCGGTACCGGAAACCACTACACAATCGATGCAAGAGAAGAATTTGCAAACGAATATATTGCAAGAGGAATCAAAGCTAATGCTGAATATGAAGGTTATCCATTAAGTACAGCACTTGCAAGACCTTTAATAGCTCAAAAAATCATTGAAGTTGCTGAAAAAGAAGGAGCAACTGCCATTGCACACGGCTGTACCGGAAAAGGAAACGACCAGTTCAGATTTGAAGCAGTAATTCTTGCAATGTCAGATTTAGATGTTATTGCTCCAATCAGAGAATTAAACTTAACCAGAACTGAAGAACAAGCTTACGCTGAAGAAAAAGGCATTAAATTAAATTACGAAAAAATTTACAGTATTGATGAAAACATTTGGGGAAGATCCATTGAAGGAGGAAACTTGGAAGACCCTGCAAACGAACCTCCGGAAGACATATACGAATGGACCAAATCATGGAAAGATGCTAATGACGAACCTCAAAAAGTTACAATCGAATTCGAAGAAGGTATTCCTGTAGCCATAGATGGCGAAATGATGCCATTAATCGAATTAATTGAAAAAGCAAATAAAATTGCAGGAGACCATGGTATCGGTAGAGTTGACACCATTGAAAACAGAATGATTGGACTTAAAAGTAGGGAAAACTATGAAGTTCCTGGAGCTAAACTTTTAATTGCAGCTCACCAAGCATTGGAAGAACTCGTATTGACTACTGATGAATTAAGATTTGCAGAATACATGTCAACACTCTATGCTGATTTAGTATACCGAGCATTATGGCAAGAACCTTTAAGAGAAGACTTGGACCAAGCAATTGACAACATGCAACAAAGAGTTAGCGGTGAAGTCACAATGAAACTCTTTAAAGGATCAATTCAACCGTTAGTAAGAAAATCCCCATTCAGCTTACACAGTATCGAACAAATCACATTTGAAGACAAAGATACTGACCAAAGAGAAGTTGAAGGTATGATTAAACACCACGGTTTGCAAGCTGCAAACTATCAAAAATTAAAAAGATAGCTTAAGCTATCTTAACACCTTTTTTTATAGCTTCGATGAAATATTCATTGAAGAACTTTTTATTATAATCAAACAGTCTTTTAAAATCCGAGTCTATAATATACATATCACAGTAATCATCCTTATCTCGAATACCACGACCATAAGCCTGCATTAATGACATGACTGCCTGATAGAAATACCATGACTGATCAAGAGATTTTCTGTATTTTACCTGTTCATTTAGCTGAGGATAAGGAACCTTGAATATTATTTGGAAACGGCACAAATCATCCTTCAAATCCACACCGTCCTTTATTGATGCACCAATCAAAATGGCCTGACCTTTAATATTTCCAAATTCATTTAAAACTTTATTTCTTGATTTTCCACCAACAAACAATAGATTATAATCCTTTAAATTATCCATTATCCAGAAAGCCTGTTCATTGCTTGAGGTGTGAATTACACCCTTTTGAGTTGGATACCGGTCAATCAATTTTCTAATCTTTGCAATTGCCCTTTTGTTTTTCCATTTAGGAATATTCCTTATCTTTCCACTCATTGAACCTGCAAAATCAATATAAATTGGTCGTTTAGATACTTCGAAGGGACTTTTTTCAAATATATAATAGGTATTATCGGGATTGATATTATTCCATTTGCAGAATTTTTCCTTGCTTCCAAGAGTCCCCGTTAAGAAAATTCGAATATTACCAAAGTTCAAAAGGTTTTGAGTTGCATCAGAAACGGAAAATGGCTTGAATTCAGCTGAAATATCCATTTTATTATCCATTATAAGTTTATAGTCCGGCAAGTCAATAATTAAATCACCGCTTTCCAAGCCCAACTTGATTTCATTAAAAGATTTCAAGTCGCTTTCAAGGATATGCTTTTCCATGAAATCATTGCTCGAATATTTGTCAGGATCGTTTTCAAACTCATCCAGAGTAACCTGAACATCTTTCTTATCATATTTTTTAATCTGTTCACTGCATTTTTTCATTAGCTCCTCGCACACAGCAATCCAATACTCTGACTTGCCCTTGACATAAGAATAGGATTTTTCCCTTTTCATCAATGCTTCAAAAATGTCAATTCCAAATTTGGTAGAAACGTATTCACGTTCCAGATTATGGGAAGACAACAATAACATTTTACGCTCCAAATTATGTGCCTCATCCAAAATCAATAGCTGGCGAGGCTCTATCATCTGATTTCCAACACCAACATAGTATAAAAAATCATAATTTGTAATGACATTTTCTGCCTGTTTGGCCTTTCTAAAAGCTATTTGGTATTGACAGTCCTTGCATTTGGCCAAATTATATTCTGCCTTGATACAAAAATCACAGGTTCCCTGATAATTGCACTCATAATTTCCTTTTCCTTTGATTTCAACCAGCATATCATTGAAATCATGCAAATACTGTTCCTGCAGTTGCTTGGTCATGGTTAGAATATAGGAATCCTCATACATATTGGCAAGAGTTGTTGCAATGGCAGATTTTCCAATGCCGGTTCCTGCTTCAAGAATTATGTTCTTATATCCTTCGCCAATAGCAAAATTAATTTTGTTGATTAGTTTAATTTGGGTGTTTCTAGGATGGTGTTCGGTTAATGACCAATGAATCATCCAATCAAGATTAGAATTATTGTTTGCTTCGCTCAATTTAATCCCTACTCACAAGATATTCACAATAATATTTATTAAAAATCATATTTAAAAATAATGTTATGTCAAAAATTAACGAATTGCAAAAGATAATCGATTCATCAGACAACATCGTATTTTTCGGAGGAGCAGGCGTATCGACCGAAAGCGGAATTCCTGATTTTAGAAGTGCTGACGGAATATATTCCAGAACACCAGAAGAGTTGGTATCACATACCTACTACATGGAACATACAAAGGAATTTTTTGAGTTTTACAAAGAAAACCTTATTTTTAAGGATGCAAAACCAAATCCCGCACATTACAAACTGGCAGAACTTGAAAAAAGAGGCAAACTTAAGGCAGTGATAACTCAAAACATTGACGGGCTTCACCAGAAAGCGGGATGTAAAAATGTATTGGAACTTCATGGAAACGTTGAGAGAAACTACTGCCAGGTGTGCAATAAGAGTTATGATTTGAATTATGTTCTGGAATCAGACGACATTCCAAGATGTGAATGTGGAGGGATAATCAAGCCTGATGTGGTATTGTATGAAGAGCCATTAAACAATGCAATACTAAGTTTTGCTGTAGATTACATTTCTAATGCAGATACATTGATAATTGGAGGAACATCACTTGTGGTTTATCCCGCAGCAGGTCTTATTAACTATTTCAATGGAAAGAATTTAGTGTTAATCAATAAGAGTGAAACACCATACGATAATTTAGCTAGTCTCGTTATAAATGAAGCAATTGGTGAAACATTATCAAAAATAGATTAAACTTACCTACCTAAATCAAAATCAACGGATTCTGGAACTAAATCAATGCCATCTAACCTATTGTCGCATTTATAGACAAGAATCTCAACCCCATTTTCATAGGCATCATTCAATGTCTTTGAAAATACAGAATCATTTTCCCAGTTTGGAGCGAATGATTCACCTAAGGGATGCTGTATGAGGAAAAATACGACAGCCCTATAACCATCCTTTTTAAGTTTTATCAATTCTTTCAGGTGTTTTGTTCCTCTTTCAGTCGGAGCATCCGGAAATCTGGCTTCAGTCCCAACAACCAAAGTAACTCCTTTCACTTCAACAAAACATTCTTCACCATTTTCATTTGTCAGGTATATATCTATTCTTGAATTGTCAATTGTCTTTTCCCTTTGATGATTATTATAGCAAGAAAGTTCTTTTATTTGACCATTTATGATTGCATCATAGACAATTTCATTAGCTTGCTGAGAGTATATTGACACCAAGTGTCCACGATTCTCAACGAAATGCAGACTGAACTTGGTCTTTCTTTTTGGATTGTCAGATGGCTTAAGCCAAACTACAGCATCTTCAACCAACAGCTCCTTGCAGCGCCCAGTATTTGGAACATGAGCTATTTGGATTTCACCATCGATTTCAACTTCCGCTATGAATCTGTTTGGTCTTTTTTTGAAAATTCCCTTAACATAATCCATCTTTTATCACGTTTCCAATATATGAAACCAATTCACTGGCTGAAAATCCGTTTCCATTTACTTCATATGCCTTATCTCCGGCAAGGCCATTGATGAAAACCCCAAGACATGCGCTGTCAAATGCATTTAGATTCTGTGAAAGCAACCCAACAATAATTCCTGCAAGTGCATCGCCGGTTCCTCCCACAGTCATTCCTGCATTTCCTGAGGAATTGATTCTGAATTTGGAACCGGACAGAACCAAATCATTTTTGCCCTTAACGACAACAGTACCCTTAATGTCTTTAGAAAGTCTCTGGAATTGCGTAATGTTTTCATCCACTTTTGCAAAGTCATAGGTGTCGATGTCAAGCTTTAACTTTGAGTTGAAAAACTGATTGAATTCGGCCAAGTGAGGAGTCAAAACAATGTTGTCCTTATTCCTGATTAATGAAATGTCAACCTGCTTAAGGCCATCCGCATCCAGAACAATCGGCTTTTTGATTTTTGTAACCAATACATTAAAGAGTTTTGATGTTTCATCGTTGATGCTGGAGCCGGGGCCAATCAACACTGCATCCACTTTGTCAGCCAATTCCAATATTTCATCCAAATGATTGAGTGACAGAAAATCACCATCCAATGATTTTACAATCAAATCCTCTGAGGCAGATTTTACAGGAATAGCTGCACTTTCAGGTGTTGCAACATAAACCAGGTCAACACCCGCACCAAAAGCGGCCTTGCCTGAAATGGCCGGCGCCCCATGATAGTCTTTGCTTCCCCCAACAATCAATACAGACCCATTATTTCCCTTATGTGATGATGCATTCCTATTTTTTAGTCTTAAAAAGTCACCGTAGTTAATAAAGTATTCTGCTTCGAGAGGTATTCCTATGTCTGCAGTTACAAGACCTCCCACAATTTCCTCCTCGGCATCCCTCACACCGGTCTTGATTTTGTGAAAGCTTATGGTATAGTCAGGGACAACTGCAACATCATCAACGTCTCCAGTCAACGGATCCATTCCTGACGGTACATCGATACTTATTTTAATTCCATTGGACTCATTGATAACATTAATGGCTTTTTTGATGTTTTCCTGAAGATTTCCCTTAATTCCTGTTCCCAAAATTCCATCTACGACAATGAAATCTTCATCCTCATCCAGCCTAAAGTCTCCAATATTTGTCAAATCGTGAATAGTTAATCGAGACAATCTAGGTTTCATGTTCAATAAGACATCCAAATTAATTCTGGCCTCATGAGAGTGAATATTGTCCTTTAGCATGTAGATATCAACATCATAACCTCTGTTCAGAAGATAACGTGCAGCCACGAAGGCGTCACCACCATTTCCTCCGGATCCTGTAAACATTACAACCTTTACAGGTTTTGCAAAAGTAAAAACAGCTATTTTTGCAACTTCTTCACCTAATGACTTTCCGGCAGCTTCCATCAAACATAATCTTGATAAACCTAAGTATTCACAGTTTGCATCTGTAACCATCATATCTATTGGGTCCATTTAATCACCATAAAATTAATTTATAATATTCATATATAAATAAACATATCCAAATAAGGAAATAACTTTTATGAGAAAAACTGTATTTAAAATTTTAACACGTTTACCTACAAAATACATCACTTCAGGAATATTGTTAGTGATACTGCTTTTTGCCTATGGTATTATAGGCTCTCATTTTATAATGGGATTGAATCTAGTCGATTCCATTTACTATTCTGTCGTTACAATGGCAACAGTGGGATATGGAGATTATATTCCAACAACAGGTATTCAAAAGATTTTCGCAACAACACTTGCATTGGGCGGTGTTGGATTGCTCGCTTATGTATTTAACGTAATTTTAACAAATTTCCAAGAAAGGATGAGTAAATTTTCAAAAGGGGCTCGTAAAATGAACAGGATCAAACATATGGATAATTATTATATACTCTGCGGATACGGAAGAGTGGGAAAAGTAGCTTTTCAGGAATTAAATCATAGAAAACAAAACGTAATTATTTTTGAAAAGGACGAGAAGCAGACTGAAGATTTAGCTGAAGATGAAACAGTAGTCATTATCAACAAGGATGCTACAGAAGACAATTTAATATCCCAGATTGCCAATGAAAAATGCAGAAGCGTCATCATCAGTACAGGAAGTGATGTGACAAACCTATTTATTGTACTCACGATTAGGGAAACAAACCCTGAAGCATGGATAGTTTCAAGAGCAAGCAAATTGGAAAATATTTCCCGCCTTAGAAAAGCAGGAGCAGATAAAATCGTATCCCCAGAGATAATCGGTGGAAAAGATCTTTATATGGAATCTGCAAGACCCCATCTTCTAAGACTGACCGTTCAGCACACATCCGATGAGATTTTTGAGGAATTTAAAATTATTTCAAAACATGACTGTACATTAGAAAACATTGACTACCACATTCCGGGAATTGAAACCCCATTAAGCCGTGAAATTAAAACTATGAATATGGAAGATGGTAAAAAATTCCAAGAATACTTAAGTGAAAATAAGGATGCAAAATCAGCAATAGACAACCTATACAATAACGTCAACAATGTTCACTCACATTTAATTTCAGGTCCTGACAGACAGACATTTGAAAAATTAATTAAGGATTTAGAAAAACAGGAAAAAATCATCGGCAAGAATTTAACCAACAAAGAAATAATGGAAATAACAAAAAAAATAAATGAAGAGAGTTAAACTCTCTAGAATAAGTCTTGTAAATGGATTTGGTAAGGACCTAAGTTTCCACCGTAGTTACCAGCACCAATTTCAATAACACCAGGAACTTGGCAAGCAGCTTCAATACCTGCTTTCATAGCAGCTTTAACGGATTCTTCATCTACACCGTCAATAACGATTTCCATGTTACCGAATACGTTTTCTGGTAATTCAGTTTCTACTTGATCTTTTAAGGTTACACATTCTTTTTCGTTGGTGGATGCACTCATGAAAGAGTATTTGGAACCAGTTTTAGAACCGGAAGCAACCATACCACCAGAGAAAGGAGTAATTACACCAGCAACAGCATGAATAGCATCAACAGCTGCTTCAGCAGCAACAATAGAAGCCATTTGACTGTCAGCCATAATAAAGAAGTTTCCACCAGCTACTCCGTCTTTCCATCCCATTTCATCTTCAACTAAGAATTCACCAGACATGATTGGGATTACGTGCATTTTTTTACCGTTTACATCTTTTTCAGTTTCATATCCGTCACCGAAGAACTTGAGTTGTTTTCCGGTTGGGAAGGATTCTTCACTTTCAAGAGCGTTGAATGCAGCTGCAGTAGGAGCAGTTAAAACACATTGACCGATTCTGTCCATGATTTGTCCGCCTAAAGATTTTTTGGACATGTGGCAAATCATAATTGCATAACCCGGTCTTCCATCTGGAGATTCAGTTGGAGGAATGTATTGGTCAATACCTGCTTCTGCAGGACATCCGATAACTGAAGTAGCAAATCCAGTAGCTTCAGTAGCTGCGATTTTAGCTAAATGTTTAGTAGCAGCAGTAATAATTAATCTAGATACTTTAATTCCGAAACCTTCAGCAAAGGTATCTTGTATTTCTACGCCATTAATTTCCATAATTTCACCAAATTATATAGTACAAAAAATTAATTTTTTGCTATACTAAAATATCTAAAAATAAAATAAAATAAAGTTTTCTATTTAGTCATCTTCACTATCTTCAGGAATTTCTTTTGAATCTGATCCAAAGGATATCTTATCCAAAACTGATGAACCATAATATGGTAAAATCACCATTCCCAAAATTGTAGGCATCCAAAATGAAATTAACCTTTCAATAACTGTAGCTCCAGCTGAAATTGATGCTGTTATTCCTGCAGCAGTATAAAATATAATCATTATACCGTCAACTGCACCGAGACCACCAGGCAAGAGAGGTATCATACCTGCAAGTGAGGCCAAGATAAATACTTCACCAATGACTATTGGACTAACTGATGCACCAAATGCCATAAATACGCAGTAAACCCTCAATATTTCAAATATCCAAATTATAAAGGACAATGGGAGTGCATAATACAATACTTTCTTATTGCGTATAACCATATTCATGGTGTCCTGAAAACCTTTAATGGCCCCATGGATTTTTTCTTCCAATTCGTCAGAGTTTTTCTTATAGAATCTCCTGACAAGACCGATAATCCATCCGTCAACTCTTTTTCCGAAATTAGGATTGACACACATGTATATCAAAATGAACAATAGTAATACAATAGCTATTACTGCAACAACCATCAATGCAAGCAAGGCAGGTGAAAAATTAAATGATAAAGTCATTCCAATAATTGTTAATACAGCTAAAACCACAAAGGGAAATGTGTCAAGTGCCCTATCCGCCACAACAGCTGCAAAAGTCTCTTCCATAGGATAATCCTTTTCACGAGACAATAGATATGCCCTTACAGGCTCTCCTCCGCCACGACCTGATGGAGTGATGTTGTTAACTGCAAGACCAACCAACATCATCGGAAGAAGTTTTAATGTAGAAGCTTCCAGGTTTGCAATGGAATTTAATGATTTCCACCTGAGTGTATACAATAAGAATGTAAATAACTGACAAGCTATAGCTAAGGCAATCAATCTCAAATCTGCAATTTTTAAAGCATTAATAACATCATCAATACCCACAAAGTATAGCATGACTACCAGTATTATAATACTTATTGCAAGAAAAATGATAGACTTTTTATCCATAATACTATTATTTTACTTAAAAATTTATATATATATTTATTCAAATTTTAATTAGTACAACTTAATATTAGGTTTAATGTATGAGATATATAAACAAAAATGACTTGCTGATAGTTGCCAGAAATTCCGGTATGATTATGATAGGAATCGGAATACTGTGTTTAATTCCCATCATTGTCGATTTGATATATTTAGAATTCAATTTTATAGGATATCTCATACCTGCCGCCATATCAATTGCTGCGGGTTTCATCTGCATTAAAGCACTCGACAACTATTCCACTAACAAAATTAGACTAAAACATGGAATGATTATTTCATCCATTGCATGGCTATGGGCAAGTATAATTTGCGGACTTGTAATGCTTTTGGTTACAAACCTCGGTTTTGTAGATAGTGTTTTTGAAAGCATGTCAGCATTAACCGGCAGTGGAATTACAATGTATAGAAATGTGGAAATACTGCCCCAAAGCATACTTTTTTTCAGATCCCTTCAGCAATGGGTTGGAGGATTAGGAGTTGTTGTGATGATTATAGGTGTATTGACACGCCCAGGAACAGCATCTGCCAAACTTTATGAATCCGAAGCCCGTGAAGAACGTATTAAACCATCCATCAAAGCCACACTCAAACAAACCATCAAAATTTACCTGATTTATACAGTAGCAGGAATAATTTTATATTTGCTTGCAGGAATGCCCGTTTTTGATTCAATATGCAATACATTCAGCATTATCTCAACCGGAGGTATGGGAATTAAAAATGCGAATATAGGATTTTACCAGAATGATGTGATTTACTTCATCACTATTGTCCTGATGATATTGGGAGCGACCAGCTTTTTAGTTCATTACAAAGTCATTAAGACCCGTGGAAAATCACTGATTCATGATTTGCAATTTAAAGTTATGATTAGTTTAATAGCAATATCCACAATAGTTTTGTATTTCGTATCAAATATCGTGCCGATTGAATTGCTTTTTACCGTAGTCTCCGCAGTTACAACAACAGGCGCTACAGTTCAAGGATATGAAGTGATGTCAACCTGGCCTTCCTTTGTGCTTATTGTCCTAATGGCATTGATGACCATTGGTGGATCTAGCGGTTCAACTGTAGGTGCATTGAAATTAATGCGTGTCATAACATTCTTTAAAGGAGTATACAAGCACATCAGAGAGATAATGTCACCTGAAGGCAGGGTAATACCTTTAAGAATATCCGGTCAAAAAATTCCTGAAAAGGCAGTTGCACAAAGTGGAAACTACATAACCCTTTATATGCTTTGTATCGGATTTACCTGGGCACTGTTCTGTTTATATGGTCACGACCCATTCAAAAGTTTATTTGACACAATGTCAATTCAGGGAAATGTAGGTTTAGAACTGGGAGAGATTGTATTTTCACTTGAAACTCCGCTAAAAGTCATAAGCATATTCAATATGTGGACTGGAAGACTTGAAATATATCCTGTTTTAATAACCCTCAGAGCCATTTTTGAAATATTTAAAAGATAAGTTTATAATAGTTAAACAATACAATTAATGTATTTAAACATAGGATGTGATTAGATGTATGTAATTATTATGGGTCTTGGACGTGTGGGATTATCCCTTGCAAACTTATTAATTGATGACGGATATGACCTTACATTAATAGATGACAATGAATCATTATGTAACGAAGCTGCAGCAGAGCTTGATGCATTAGTTATTTGTGGAAACGGAACCAACTCAAAATTGCTCGAAGAGACAAATATTGAAGATGCAGACTTTTTCATTGCAACAACCGGAAATGACGAAGCAAACTTGTTATCATGCATTCTAGTCAGAAAGTACAATGTGCCAAACATCATTGCCCGTGTAAGTAATCCTGACCACGAAGAAGCATTTAAAGAAGTTGGAATCGACAATGTAATCAGTCCAGAAATTACGGCTGCAGGATTTTTAGAAAAATTAGTTACAAGACCGAATGTTGCAGATTTAATATCTCTAGGTGAAGGAGACGCAGAAATCCTTGATATGACCGTTACAAACGATAAAGTAGTTGGAAAACGTATCAAAGATATTTCACCAACAAAAGATTATATTATTATAGCTACATACGAAAAGGATGGAAAGCTTGTGATTCCTCAGCCAGACAATACATTGGCCCGTGGCGAAAAGGTATCTGTTCTTGTTAAAAGAGGATCATTTTCCAAAGCATCTAAAAAATTAGAAAAATAGATTAAAATTGACTGTAAGACAATTTAATATGTTCTTTACCGTTGCCTTGAACAATAGGCCCGTGACCTGGCAACAAGTTAATTACATCCAATTGTGTTAATTTATAGACTGATTCCTTCAAGTCATTATAATTTCCGCCGATATCAAATCTTCCAACGCCACCATTGGAAAATATGGTGTCTCCGGAAATCAAATTAACTCCATCCCATAGACAAATTCCTCCGGCAGTATGACCCGGAGTATGGATAACATCAAAATCCCTAATTTTATCGCCGTCTTTCAATTCAATGTCTACCCTTAAATTGCCGGGATTATCAAACACATTCATTGAAGTGCCCAAATCATCCTTATTTTTAATTGAAATTGCATCCAAGTGATGAATTGCAATTTCTGCATTTTCAAACAGATGATTACCTCCTATATGGTCATAGTGACAATGAGTATTTACAACCAAAGAAATATCTTCAGGTTTAACGCCATGTTTCTCAAGCTGAGAGACTAAATAGTCATCATAATAACCTGAACCCGTATCAACGAGCATGTCATCAATCAAATAATAATTACAATCAATATGATAGCCTGGAATAAATACAATATTATTGGAACTCATAAGAATAGTTATTATGAAAAGTAGTAAAAAAAGTTTAGTATAAAAATGGGGTCACAGGGATTTGAACCCCGATCCTGGGATTTCTCTTGCCTCAGTACTCCAATTGATCATCACAACAAGTACTGTTCAGTTACGCGTATATTTCTTCAAAGACAACTGGAGTCCCAGATGATGCCTGGTTACACTATAACCCCACACATAACATACAATAATTAATATATTCCAATTAGTATATAAAGTTTATTATTCAAATTTCATTTGCTTATCAATACCTGCAATCTCATCGATTTCAAGGCCTTTTTCCAAAGCAAAATCCTTTTCAACCTTATAATTACCATTTCTTGTTCTTTCAGTATTCTCAGGTCCTAAAAATAGCCATTTAGTGTATTTGAATTTGACGCCAATATATGATTTAGCACCAAATATTTTAGAAAATTCCAAAAGGGCATCGATTTGATCTTCATCAATATAAACCTTGTCCTTGGTTGTGGTTTTAACTTCAATAGCTAAATATAATTTACCATTTCCGGCAACAACATCAGGCAATGGTCTTTTAGTAGCTCCTCCTGAAGCTGGAGCTCTCATAGCCGCGAAATTTCTATCCCAAAGTTTATGCACTAAATCTCTTTCTTCAGCAGAACCTTTCTTTGCCAAAAATAACACCAAAAAAATAGTTTATAAATGGGGCCGGGGCCGAGATTCGAACCCGAGTCCCAGGATCCACAGTCCTGGAGGATGACCACCTACCCTACCCCGGCTTAGATATTAAATAAAATAAAAAAAATGTTAGATGCGGGAGCAGGGATTTGAACCCTGGTAGACCTGCGTCAACAGGTCCTAAGCCTGTCCCCTTTGGCCTCTCGGGCACCCCCGCTTAAAAACGAAAGTGATACAGAAACCATTAAAAATCTTAACAAATTTTTTAAATGCTCCGGCCGGGATTCGAACCCGAGTCTTCGGCTCGAAAGGCCGAAATGATTGGCCGGACTACACCACCGGAGCATACAAATACAAATAAAGTTTTTAGTTAACATGGGCCCAATGGGCTTCGAACCCATGACCTTCCGGTTATGAGCCGGACGCTCTACCTGGCTAAGCTATGGGCCCAAAAGCGCCATCGACAGGGCTCGAACCTGTGACCAATCGGTTAACAGCCGAACGCTCTACCTACTGAGCTACGATGGCATATAATAACCCAACACTTTAACCAAATAAAACCCATGTTTAAAAATCAAAAGACTTTAAACAGTGTATTTAGTAATTATATTTTTACTAGTATATAAAAGTTATGTTTTTTCTACATAATTTATGAAAATCATAAGAAAAACACTATTAATTAGTTAGGATATACTAATATATAAAGTTAATTACAAAGTTGAAAATTATGGATTCCAATATATTTGATTTAATAAAAAACGCTAATGAAGTAACCCTAAAAAATCATGGCGATTTAATTACACTGGAAAGAGCTGTATTCTTATCATGGTGGTGCGACAAGGGAGACTGTGCATTTTGTTATATGTCTACACAAAAGGATAAAATCAAAGATCCAACTAAAGCAAGGCGAAATGTCAACAACATTTATGCTGAAGCAGAAATGTGCAGCCGCCTTGACTGGAATATTGAATTTCTATCCGGAGGATACAAGTCATTCACAACACAGGAAATCAAAGAGATTGCCACTACAATAAAAGATATTACTGGAGATGGTGTTTGGCTGAATACTGGAATCACTGATGAACTGGGAGAATATGGATCCGAAATCAAGGGAATCACCGGAGCAGTAGAAGTTGCAAATCCTGAAATTCACAATAATATCTGTCCAAGTAAAAGTTTGGACGACATAAGCAACATGCTGGATACTGCAGGAGATTTGGGCTTTAAAAAAGCAATTACAATAATTTTAGGTCTTGGCGAAACTTTAGATGATGTTGACTACATTATAGATTACATAAAAGAACATAAAATCGACAGAGTCATATTCTACTCCCTAAATCCACATAAAGAAACCATTTATGCTGACAAATCACAGCCAGCATCACTTTATTACGCACAGGTAGTTGCTAGAGTGCGTTTGGAATTTCCTAAAATTGAAATCATCTGCGGAACATGGATCGATAACCTTGCAAACATCGGAATTTTAATATTGAGCGGAGCCAATGGAATTACAAAATTCCCCCTATTCAAAATGTTTGGAACAAAATATGGAAAACGTGTTGAAGAGGAAGTTAAATGGGCAGGAAGACAACTAAAAGGGACATTTACCGACAAAAGCAAATTGGGTGAAATGAAAAGTGATGTTTCACCAGATTTGGATAAATTCATCAAAAGATATATTAAAGAATCATTAAAAAATAAATATTAATTACCAAAATTAGAACTTTTATATTAACCGAAAATTAACCATCCCCCCAATAATTAAATTTAGGAGAATACCATGAAATTAACTATCAACTTATTAAAAAAAGAGGCTATTGCTTTTTGTAAACATGAAAATATTATAACACACAATAATTTAATTGGTGTTACTGATGGTAAAGCTGTTGGGACATATATTGAACATAAATTCGAAGAATATCTTAAAAATAAATATGAAGTCAATATTGGTTCAAGTGGCAAAGGAATTGATTTACCTGATTCATACATTAACACAGATATTAAAGTTACTTCTATTAAAAAACCTCAAAGCTCTTCACCATTTAAAAATATAGAACAAAAAGTTTATGGATTAGGACATAATTTATTAATTTTTGTCTATGAGAAAAAAAATATTAATAAAAGTTGTTATTTGGATTTTAAGTATTGTATATTTCTTGAAGCAGAAAGAAGTGGAGACTATACTTTAACAAAAATATTACGTAAAATGATTGAACTTAATGCTAAAGAATCAGATATTATTGAAATCTTAAAAGATAGTAATGTTCCTGGAGATAATCAAACATTAGAAATTCTTGCTAAAAAAATAATTAAAAATCCCCCAAAACAAGGATATTTAACTATATCAAATGCTTTTCAATGGAGATTAAGATATAGAAATATTATTAATTTAGATGAAAAAGTGGATGGTGTTGATACCTATGAAAAATTCAATGAAAAACAAATAATTGATTATCCAACAACAATATTATCAGATAAAATTATGAATATTTGAAGAAAATCATTGAATAATATTTTATTTATTTTTTAAAAAAAAATACCATAGACAATCAAATTTATTAATCTTAAAAAACTAATAAAAAATAGCCATTTTCAATAATCTTTATAAGTCCATCATCATATATATTATAATAATATAAATTATTAAAAAAAATTTCCAATGGAGGAATTATTATTAGCGACGATTTTAGTATGATGTGTGGACTTGAAATCCACGTACAATTAGAAACTGAATCAAAATTATTCTGTGATTGCCCAACAAATTTTAATGAGGCGCCAATTAACAAAAATATTTGTCCAGTATGTTTAAATCAACCGGGTGCTAAACCACACCCAACAAACGAACATGCTATTGAAAATGCATTGATGATTGCATTGATGTTGAACTGTGAAATTGATCAAGGATTTACCTATTTCATGAGAAAACATTATGATTATCCTGACTTGTCTTCAGGATATCAAAGAACTTCCGTACCTATCGGTATCAACGGAGAATTGAATGGTATCAGAATCAGGGAAATCCACATTGAAGAAGACCCTGGTCAATATAAACCTGACAGAGGTATCGTTAACTTTAACCGTTCCGGAATTCCTTTAGTTGAAATCGTTACAGAACCGGACATTACCTCTCCAGAAGAAGCAAGGAACTTCTTAAAAGAAATTATTCGTGTTTTACAGTACAGTGGAGCAGCACGTGGGGAAAACTCCATGAAAGCTGATGTAAACATATCACTTAATGGTGGAAACAGGGTTGAAATGAAAAACGTTAACTCCATCAAAGGTGCATACAGAGCTTTAAAATTCGAAATTGTAAGACAAAAGAACCTTATCAAAAGAGGCGTTGAAATTCAACAGGAAACACGTGCTTACATCGAATCTCAAATGATTACTACCAGAATGAGATTGAAAGAAGATGCTGATGATTACAGATTCATCCCAGATCCAGATTTACCTCCAATGGAAATTCCAGATGAACTAATCCAAAAAGTAAAAGAAATCATGCCTGAAGCTCCTCACCACAAGGTGGAAAGGTTTGTCAGGGACTACGGCATCGATGAAGAATCTGCTAAAGTATTGACTTCAGAACTCGACTTGGCAATAGCTTACGAAGAGGTTGTTAAAGAAGTTGACCCGGTATTTGCTGCCAAATGGATGAGAGATGAGCTCAAGAGAGTTTTATCATATAACAAACTCGACTATGCTGACAGTGAAATCAGCGTTGAAAGTCTTGTCGAATTACTGAAAATGATATTGAATAAGGAAATAACAACTAAAGCCGGTCAAAGAATCATCGAGCAAATGCCAAACAATGAAAAATCACCTAAACAAATAGCTGAAGAGTTAGGTTTGCTTGGTGTAGTTAAGGACGATGAAGTGCTTGCTGCAGTAAAACAGGCCATTGATGAAAATCCTAAAGCTGTTCAGGATTACCTTGACGGTCAAAAGGCTTCACTCAATTTCCTTGTTGGTCAAGTAATGAGAATAACCCGTGGAAAAGCAGATCCTGGCGAAACTGTTAAACTTTTAAGAGAAAACATCGAATAGAGGTTAGTTTATGGCAGCAAAAAAATCATTTGTAAAAGATTACATGACAAAAAACGTTATTAGCGTTTCTCCAGATACTCCAACTGAACAAATCATTACTTTAATGAAGGAAAGTCATCACAACAGTTATCCGGTAGTTGATAATGAAAGACTAGTGGGAATGGTAACTGCTTTTGATATTGTTGCTAAAGACTGGCAAGACGAAGTGAGCGGAATAATGAGTACCAAATTGGTCGTTGCTAATGAAAACTTATCCATAAATGATGCATCACGCGTAATGTTTAGAAAAGGAATATCCAGAATGCCTGTTGTTGATGAAAAAGGCGTTTTGGTTGGAATTATTACAAATACGGATATGGTTCGTTCACACATTGAAAGGTCAACACCAAACAAAGTGGATTACTTTAAAACCACAATGGAACAGTTATATGGCATTAAAACTACCTTAAAAAGGATGGATGTCCCTACCAACAAGTTAAGACCTACTCAGGACAGGGTCTATGCTGATGAGCTTGAAGGAAGATCATATGAACTGAAAATGGGATTGGCAGAACCTGCAATTGTAGTTAAAACCGGAGACAGATGGATTTTGGTTGACGGTCACCACAGAGCAGTGGCTTCCAAACAGATGGGTTGTGAAACCGTTGATTCATATGTTGTGGACTTAGGCCAAGACATCAAGTTAGGAATGGAAAAAACTGCAGATAAGGCAGGCATCAAGGAATTCGAAGACATTAAAATTATCGATGATGATAAACATCCTTTGATTGCTATTACAGAAAGTATTCAGGATAGTGAGTCCCATGGCGAATGAGCAGATTATCAGAGAGGTATGGGAAGTCCTTGAAAGTAGAAGGGACAACCCAATTGATTCTTATACTTCCAAAATAATGCAGGACAGCGATAAGAAAGCTGAAGATAAAATCCTTGAAAAGGTTGCTGAAGAAGCAGGGGAAGTTTTAATAGCTAGTAAAAATGATGAAAACCTTGTTTATGAATCTGTTGATTTAATTTTCCATACGTTATTACTTCTTGTATATAAAGGAGTTGAAATAGACGAACTCTTTGAAGAATTCGAAAGGAGAAGAAAATAACTTATTTTTTTATTTTTTTGAGGTTGGCTGTTAATGAAAAAATTCAAGTTTTCCGTAATTATTGCTGCTTACAATTCTGATTTATGGATTTCAAAAGCCATTAACAGCATTATTAATCAAACGCTTGATTTTGAAGATAATATTCAAATTATTCTTATCAATGACGGAAGCATTGACAATACTGCTAAAATCTGTCAGGAATATAAGGCCAGATATCCTAAAAATATTATTTTTATAAACAATGAGGAAAACCTGGGTCCTTCAGCTGCAAGAAACTTGGGGCTCAAACAAGCCAGCGGGAAATACATTAACTTTTTAGACAGTGATGACTACATTACAAAACACAGTTTCAGAGGAGTCTATAACTTTTTCAAACAAAACGACCATATAATAGACATGGTTTCCATACCAATATACTTTTTTGGTGAAAAAACCGGAGAGCATCCTCTAAATTTCAAATATGAAAATGAGGAAATTGTTGATTTAATTAAAAATCCCGAATACATTCAACTGTCTGCAGCATCATGCTTTTTTAAAAGGGAATGTCTGAAGGACATGAAATTTAATCCCTATTTAACAACCTCCGAAGATGTTGTTTTGATTAATGAAATACTTTTGGACAAACCTAAAATAGGATTTTGTAACTGTGGTGCATATTACTACAGGAAAAGAGAGGAAAAATCTTCACTTATCGATAATTCATCCATTAAAAAGGAATATTTTACCAGTCGCTTAACTTATTATTTCAAATATCTGATTTTAAAAAGCATTGAAAAGTACGAAGAAGTTCCATTATTTATCCAATACACGCTAATGTATGATTTGCAGTGGCTGTTTGACATATCTTCCGTTAACAACATTCTTACAAGAGATGAAATCAAAAAGCTCCATGATGAACTGTACCACATTATCCAATACATTGAAGATAATGTTATATGCAATCAGAAAAACATAAGCAACCTATTGAAAGCACATATCTTGCTTTTCAAATATAAAGAATATAAGAATAATCCTCGATTCAAAACCAAATATGACGAGATTACAGGAATAATCATTGAAAAATTAAAATTGAATACAATCTATATTGATGTTTATGAAATTGTTTACAACAAACTACACATTTTAGCTAATTTCCCGACAATGTTTAATGCAAAAGTAGATATTTATGTAAATAATAAAAAAATGAAAATTCACGAACTGGATTTTCCACAAAGAAACAAATATAGCTTAAGCAAAAAATATGGATCTAACTATTCATTTGAAGTAGAAATTCCTTTAAGCAAAGATAAAACCTATGAAATCAAATTTGTAATATCAAATAAAAATAATACGAAACTGTTTATTGATTTTTCAAGGCCATGCAACTTTTCAAAAATTGTAGGATATGCCAAAACCAAGGACTTTATCTCAACACATGAAGAGGACAGAATCATAGTTAAAAAAAGAACAGCAAGAGAATGGTTTAAAAAAGAAGTTAAAACATTATATAATATGCTTAAAAAACGTGAAAAAGGATATAAAACAGGCGTTCCTATCAGAGCCATGTATTTACTAGCATATCCATTTATGAGAAATAAAAGAATATGGATGTTCATGGATTTGCCATCCATTGCAGACGATAATGCAATACAGCTTTTTAAGTATGCCCAAGATAAAAATCCTGAAATAACAAAATACTTTATTTTAAGAAAAAACAGCAAGAATTGGGATGAGGTAACTAAAATAGGTAAAGTGATACCTTACAAATCAATAATACATCGTTTTATTGCACTTTATGCTGAAAAAATAATTACATCACATCCGGACAACAACATCATTTATCCATTCTGGGGTAATTATCCATATTTTGCAGGACTCCTAAAATCCTCAACGGTATTTCTGCAGCATGGAATTACAAAAGATAATGTTTCTTCATGGCTTAACGAATATGATAAGCATTTAACCATGTTTTTAACAGCATCCAAACATGAATACAAATCAATTTTTGAATATCCATACAACTATAAAAGGGAAGTTGTGAAACTGCTCGGATTTCCCAGGTTCGACAAGCTGGAAAAAAAAGAGGACAGAAAACAAATCCTTATAATGCCTACATGGAGAAGATATCTTAAATATAAATCAAATGAAATCATCCTAAACTCACAATACTTCAAAAGGTTCAATTCACTGATAAACAATGAAAGGTTAATTGAAGCTGCAAAAGAATATGGTTATGAAATAGTCTTTAAACCACACCCTAACGTTTATGATTACATAGATTTATTCGATAGAAATGAAAATGTAAAAATTGACTACAAGCATGAAAAATATCAGGAGATATTTAACCACGGATCACTTCTAATAACAGATTATTCTTCAGTGGCTTTTGATTTTGCTTATCTTAACAAGCCTGTTCTTTATTATCAATACAGTAGGGACTATCACTTCAACATTAATGAAAGTTACTTCAACTACGAAACAATGGGCTTTGGTGAAATCTGCAGAAGCGAAGATACGCTCGTCAATGAAATCATCGAATATATGAAAAACAATTGTGAATTAAAAGACATATATAAACAGCGCATTGAAGCATATTTCCTATTCAGTGATAAAAACAATTGTATGAGAGTTTACGATGCAATCAGGAGACTTCCTAGGAAAGTTTAAACTCCATATTGTACATGCCTCTTTTTAAAAAAGATTTTTTATTGAATACTTTAAATCCCATCTTTTCATATAATGCCTTTGCCCGAGCATTTCTAAAATCAGCGTCAAGAGTTACTCTTTTATAGTTGTTTTTTCGGGCATATTCCAAAACATCCTGAATTATTCGCCCACCATATCCTTTAGAGCGCATTGACTCATCAATAGCTATTTCTGCCAGATAAAAATCTCCTTCTTTAATGTCACATAGGACAAAATAGTCAAGAAAATCAACAATGAAAAGCTTATAATGCTTCAATCGAAATTCATGATTGGTGTGTGATGTATAATACATTAAAATACCCACCATCTCGCCATTGTCAAGGACTACTTTTAAGCATTCCTCTTTTCTCAAATCCTTTTCAATAGCATCAATAGCTTTTTTGCTGGATTTGAAAAGCCTGTCGAACGTTCTAAAGTCAACGTCATATATTAATGTGGCAACTTTGCGAGTATTGTGAAGTTTAGGATCAAATGTAACATATTCCAAATTATCTACCTTTCACTATAGTTAATGCAAATACTGCCGCACCGAATCCATTGTCAATGTTTACAACTGCAATGCCCGGAGCGCATGACTGAAGCATTGAATCCAAAGCAACACGACCACCTTCACCAACACCATAGCCGACTGATGTTGGAACAGCAATTACAGGTATGTCAACAAGTCCTGCAACAACGGATGGCAGTGCTCCTTCCATTCCCGCACAGACAATCAGCACTTCAACGCCTTCCTTAACCATATATGCGATTTGCGGAAACAGCCTGTGAATTCCGGCCACACCAATATCATATGAGGTTATTGCTTCACATCCCCCTTCTTCAACAATGACCTTTGCCTCTTCTGCAATATTTATATCAGAAGTTCCGGCGGTAATAATGCCAATTTTAGATATCTGTTTGGATTTGCTTTTGTTAACCCTTATGACTAAAATTTGACCTTTTTTATTATAATCAAAAATCAAATCAGGAAAATCCAAGTCATCCAAAAGTCTTTCATATCTTTCATGAGACAGTTTGGTAATAATGAAGTTTTGAGGGTCTTTGCTTTCAAAGTACTTTGAGATGATTAAAAGCAAGTCTTCATAATCCTTGCTTGGTGCAAAAACGGCTTCTGGAAAACCTGTTCTCTCCTGTCGTTTGGAGTCGAATTTGGCAATTTCATCAAATTCCAAAATTGTCTGTGATTTTATCAGGTTTTCTGCAGTTTTTATATCAATTTCTCCATTGATTAGTTTTTCAAGTATTTCCCTCATAATACTAATTAAGTTTGAAGACATTAAAAAAACTTATTAAAAATTAAGCCTAAATACTATAATATTTATGACAGCAAAAAAGATTTTAACTCAGGGAATTGTACAAGGTGTTGGATTCCGGCCTTATGTATACAGATTAGCCACTAGCCTTAATTTAAAAGGTTACGTAAGGAATTTGGGAAATGTGGTTGAAATCATCCTTGAAGGAAATGACATAGACGTATTTATTGAAAGATTGCAAAAGGAATTGCCCCCAATAGCTAGAATCGATTCGATCAAAGTTATTGATATTGATGAGAAAAGCTACAAGGAATTCGAGATTATTGAAAGCTCAGATTCATACTCAGGAGTTAGCGTCATCCCTCCAGACATTGCAATCTGCGACAGCTGTCTGGCTGAAATCAGAAATCCTAAAGACAGACGTTACAAGTATCCTTTCAATGCATGCACTGATTGCGGACCAAGATTTACCGTAATCGACAATGTCCCCTATGACAGGGACAAGACGTCAATGGATGAATTCCCGCTATGCGATGAGTGTCTGGTGGAATACAGAAATCCTTCAGACAGACGTTATCACGGCGAGGCCATATGCTGCAGCGACTGCGGTCCACAGATGGCAATTTATAAGGGAAATTCACTAATTGAATGTGACAATCCAATTAAGTTAGGTGCAGATAAACTAAAAGAAGGCAAAATATTAGCCATAAAGGGAATTGGCGGTACACATTTAGTTGTTGATGCATACAATGATGATGCAATAACTGAATTGAGGTCAAGGCTCAACAGACCAAACCAGGCCTTTGCTGTCATGAGCAGTGACCTGGATGCTGTTGAAAGCTATGCAAAATTATCATCAAGGGAAATCGAAACGATAACTTCAAACAAAAGGCCGATTGTCATATTGAAGAAAAACGACGATTATAACTTCCCGGAAAGCCTATCTCCGGGACTTCACAATATTGGAGTGATGCTTCCATACTCACCAATGCATTATCTGCTCTTTGATGAAGGTGAAATCGACACTTATGTGATGACTTCTGCAAATATCCCTGGAGAGCCCATGATGATAGACAATGAGGAAATCATCAACGGCATAAGTGATTATTCCCTAATCCATAATCGTAAAATATTAAATAGATGTGATGACTCAGTAATCAGATTCAGAAACGATGAACTGTCATTCATTCGCCGTTCAAGAGGCTATACTCCCGAACCATACACTATCAACTATGATGTCAATGATTTGAATGTGCTGTCCCTGGGTCCGGAGCTCGATGTTACATTTTGTCTTGCAACTGACACCATTGCATACCCATCACAGCATATCGGAAACACGAACAAGGTAAAGACACTTGATTTCCTTAAAAGTTCGATTAAGCATATAGAAAGAATTACTAAGATATGTGATATAGATGCAGTTGCATGTGATTTACATCCACAGTTTTTTACAACGAAATTGGCATATGAATTTGGAGTGGATGTCATCCCTGTTCAGCACCACCATGCACATGCAGTGGCACTTGCAAACGACCATGAAGTTGATGAAATGATTGTAATAGCTGCAGACGGAACGGGTTATGGTGATGACCACACAAGCTGGGGCGGAGAGATTCTTTATACCGACATTAAAGGCTATGAAAGAATGGGACATCTGGAAAGGCAGAAAATGCCTGGAGGAGACCTTGCCACAAAATATCCTATCAGAATGCTTTTAAGCATCATAAAAGATGAAGATCTTATTAAAAATTATGTCAATCACTTCAAATATGGAGAAATTGAAATCAAAAATATCTTTAAGCAATTAGATGCAGGAATTAATGTCGGCATAACCACAAGTACCGGCAGAATCCTTGATTCAGTTTCAGCGGCTTTGGAGATATGTAACGAAAGGACATACGAAGGAGAAGCGTCAATGAAGCTTGAATCAGCGGCATACTATTCAACCAGCGATTTGGAATTGCCATTGATTATTGAGGATAATGTTTTAAATACTACGGAACTCCTAAAAGAGGTCGTTAATTTATATTCCAAAGGATATAAAAAGGCAGATATTGCCAATGCTGCCCAAAAAACAGTAGCTGAAGGATTAAGCCAACTTGCAATAACCTCTGGCGACAAAAAAGGAATTGATGTTATTGGAGCTACAGGCGGAGTATTTTACAACGAAGCCATAACAGATACCGTTAAAAGATATGTCGAATCCAATGAGTATAATTTCCTTCAGCACAAAAATACCTGCTGCGGAGACGGTTCAGTAAGCTTAGGCCAGGCAATTGTTGCAAAGCTTAGAAACATCTGATATCTAAAAAAAGAGAAAAAAAGTAATTATAACTAATACAAAAAAACGAAATTATCTATTTTTTAGAGTTCTTTCAAGGATATATTCAGCCCTTGCCTTTAAATTATCATATAATCTGATTTGATTTTTCAATTCCTCTAAGGCTTCCATTTGGCCATCATCCAATCTTTTCTCTATATCCAATAATTTAGACCATTCATCACCGGAAGGCAATTGTAAAGTATCGCGGGAATCCTGGAAATTAACGTCAAATGAATTTTTATTAATTGTAATTTGTATTGTCACTTCATTATCCAGGTCATAATATTTACGCGGTCTTCCCCTTAAGATTTTCTTATAGGATGAATTGAGTATACCTACATCTTCCATCGCCCTTAAGTGTGCAATAATTGCCTTTTGACCTACATTCAGTTCATTTGATATCTCACTTACAAACATAGGTTCTCTTCTTAAGAGGTCTATTATATCTCTTCTAGTTTTACAGCCCATTACATCTAAAATATCTTCTTTATCTATTTCACCAAGGTCACTACCATAATTTCCCCTGATTTCTATACCATCCGAGGAAGAATTACCTTTATTTTGAAACTTGGTATTTTTTTTAATTTCATTTGTATCAGTCATGATTATACATTATATCGAAACCTTTATATAACTTTTTGTTACTATAATAATGTAGGAGAAAGATAACTTTTTGTTACTTTAATATTTGGTTTCGAAAACTCGGAGTAATAACTCTTGAAAGATGAACCATTTTCCTATATGTCCATAAATTCCTTAAAACCAAATATTTTAAGTTCAAAAATAGTTATTCTCTGCTGGGGGTTATTACAAAGAGTTTTTTAAAAGTGAAAGGGTGAGTGAATGGCAAAGAAGAAAGAAAAAGAAGAAAGTAAAGAAACAAAAGATCTTCAAGAACAATATGATGAACTACTTGAGGAGCTTGCTTCCAAAGATGAAGAAATATCTTCACTGAAAGAAGATCTTGAAAAGCAAGAAGCCGAAACTCAAGAATATGTTTCACTATCTCAAAGACTTCAGGCAGACTTTGAAAATTTCAAAAAAATAACCGACAAAAGAAATGTTGAAATCGTGAAGTTTGCAAATGAAGACCTTATCAAAGAATTCCTCGATTGTTACGAAGACCTGCAAAGATCCCTTACAATTGAAAATGATAAGGATTTTAGAGAAGGTGTGGAATTAATATACAATAAATTTTCAGATGTCCTCACTAAAGAAGGTGTGGAAGAAATTCCTGCAAAAGGAGAAAAGTTCGACTTGAACAAACATGAAGCATTGATGGTTCAGGAAAGTGAAGATGTTGAAAATGGATATATTATAGAAGAATTAATGAAAGGTTATACCTACAAGGACAAAGTCCTTAAATACTCAAAAGTAATTGTTTGTAAAAAATAATCATGTTTATATAAATTATTCAATTAAAAAAAAAAATTTGGTGATATTTATGTCAGATACTAAAAAAGAAAAAATCATTGGAATCGACTTAGGAACAAGTAACTCCGCAGCATCAGTGCTTGTAGGAGGAAAACCAACCACTATTCCTTCAGCAGAAGGAGCAAGTCAATACGGTAAATCCTTCCCAAGTTATGTTGCATTTACTGAAGACGGACAAATGTTAGTTGGTGAACCAGCAAGAAGACAAGCAGTAACCAACCCTGAAAACACTATCAGTGCAATCAAAAGATTGATGGGTACCGACAAAAAAGTTACTGCAAACGGAAAACAGTACTCCCCACAAGAAATCTCAGCATTCATCTTGCAAAAAATCAAAAAGGACGCTGAAACTTTCTTAGGCGAACCTATTGAAAAAGCTGTTATTACCGTACCGGCTTACTTTGACGACAACCAAAGGACTGCAACCAAAGACGCAGGTACAATTGCAGGATTAGATGTTGTAAGACTTGTTAACGAACCTACTGCAGCAAGCCTCGCTTACGGACTCGACAAACAGGATGACGACGACATCAACATTATGGTATACGATTTAGGTGGAGGTACCTTAGACGTAACCATCATGGAATTCGGTGGCGGTGTATTTGAAGTAAAATCCACCAGCGGAGACACCCAACTCGGTGGTACCGATATGGATAACGTATTACTCAACTACTTAGCTGATGAATTCAAAGCAAAAGAAGGAATTGACTTAAGAGACAACGATCAAGCAGTACAAAGATTAAGAGAAGCTGCGGAAAAAGCAAAAATCGAATTGTCCACTACATTAACTACTGAAGTTAACTTGCCATTCATCGCAATGGGATCTGATGGAACTCCTAAAAACTTAATCGAAAGCTTAACCAGAGCAAAATTAGAAGAGTTAGTAGATGGAATCATCCAAAAATCAGGTAAACCAATGCAACAAGCATTAGATGATGCTAAAATGAGCAAAAGCGAAATCGATAAAATCATCTTAGTGGGTGGACCTACCAGAATGCCATGTGTACAATCTTATGTTGAAAAATTCATCGGAAAACCAGTTGAAAGAGGAATTGACCCAATGGAATGTGTATCCATGGGAGCATCCATCCAAGGAGGAGTATTAGCTGGAGAAATCAAAGATTTAGTTCTCTTAGACGTAACCCCATTATCCTTAGGTATTGAAACTCTCGGTGGAGTATCAACCACATTGATTGAAAGAAACACAACAATCCCAACCAAGAAAAGCCAAATCTTTTCAACTGCAGCAGACAACCAACCTTCCGTAGACATCAACGTACTTCAAGGTGAAAGAAGAATGGCTGCTGACAACACTTCACTCGGACGTTTCCAATTAGTCGGAATTCCACCTGCACCAAGAGGCGTTCCTCAAATCGAAGTGACATTCGATATTGATGCAAATGGTATTATCAACGTTACCGCAAAAGACAAAGGAACCGGTAAAGAGCAAGCTATTACAATTACTTCTTCAACCAAATTATCTGATGAAGAAATCGAGCAAAAAATCAAAGAAGCAGAAATGAATGCTGAAGCAGATAAGAAAAAACAAGAAGAAATTGAAATCAGAAACAATGCAGACTCATTAATTTACACATCTGAAAAAACATTAGATGAACTTGGAGACAAAGTATCCGAAGATGAAAAATCCAATGTTGAAAAATTAGTTGGTGAGTTAAGAGAACTCATAGCTGGAGACGATATCGAAGCTATCAAATCAAAAACCGAAGAATTAGAAAAAGTAGTCCAAGAGATTGGTGCTAAAATCTACCAACAAGCTCAAGCTGAAGCACAAGCTCAGCAAGCTGCTGGCCAAGATCCAAACGCTGGAGCTCAAGATGCACCAAATGACGACGATGACACAATCGATGCAGACTACAAAGTAAAAGATGATTAGATTTATGAATAAATGTTTTATCTCAAGTGTAGGTAATCAGAATCAGAATCAAAAAAATAAACTAACACGAGATGAAACATTTTATTTTTTATCTAATTTTTTTAATCAAAATTTAAGGTGAATAAATGGCAGACAAGAGAGATTACTATGAAGTCCTTGGAGTAGACAAGACTGCTGACGAAAAGGAAATCAAAAAGGCTTATCGTAAACTGGCTATGAAATACCACCCAGACGTAAGTGAGGAAGAAGGCTCCGAAGAAAAATTCAAGGAAATAAGTGAAGCTTACGCAGTACTTTCAGACGATGAGAAACGTCAAAGGTATGATCAGTTCGGTCATGCAGGTATGGAAGGATTTACAGCTGAAGACTTCTACCAGAATGTAAACTTTGATGATATTTTCCAAGGCTTTGATATTGGTAATATCTTCGATTTATTCGGTTTTGGCGGAGGTTCACGTTCAAGAGGAAGAAGTGGTCCGCAAAGAGGATCAGATATTTACACGGATGTCCAAATCACCCTTGAAGAAGCATTCAACGGTTGTGAAAAAGAAATTAAAGTCACTAGAAGTGAACTTTGTCCAACATGTAACGGTTCAAAATCAAAGCCAGGTCATGACCCTAAAACCTGTCCGAAATGTAACGGAACCGGTCAAATCAAGGAAGTCAGCAATACCTTTTTAGGCCAGATGGTGAATGTAAGACCATGCCGTGAATGTGGCGGAACAGGAAAGCTCATTACAGATCCTTGTGACAAGTGTCATGGAAAAGGAAATGTAAGAAAAACCAAAACAATCAAACTCGAAATTCCTGAAGGTGTAGATGAAGGAAATCACTTAAGAGTATCCGGCGAAGGTAACTGCGGAGAAGCGGAAGGCCTTGAAGGAGATTTAATTGTTTCTGTTTACATCAAGAAAAACAAGCTCTTCGAACGTGAAGGAGACCACTTATATTATGAACAGCAAATAAGTTTCCCACAGGCAGCATTAGGGGATATCATAAGCATACCTACAATCGAAGGCAAGGAAGTAGAGTTCAAGATTACTCCAGGAACACAAAGCGGAACAGTGTTTAAATTGAGAGGACAAGGAATGAATTCAGTCAGACATTCCGCTAGAGGAAACCTCTATGTTACCGTGACCGTTGTTGTTCCTAAAAAATTAAATTCAAAACAAAAAGAATTATTAACTGAATTTGCCGAAGTCAGCGGCGAAGAGATAAAGCATGTCGAAAAAGGCTTAAAAGACAAATTCAAAGAAGTATTTAATTAGCTATCCTTCCACATAGCTAATTATCCTCCTCTTTATATATTAAAGTGATAACCATAGCCATACCAATAGAAAAAAACACCAACATTATACGGAAAGAAGCTATAGGCTTTTAAAATTCTTTAGACAAAGAATTAACCAAAAAAGAAGAAAAATATATTGAAAAATCTTTTCACAAAGAAATGCTCCTTTTTAAATTACATCACTTTATTATCAACCAATTCTATTTATCCAATTAATGAAAATGAAATCAGCGGAATATATAAAATATCATCCTTAAATTCTATAGTGGAAGTTCTATTTGAAACCAATACTCCATAATCTGCACTATATCTGTTTTTTGCCCTTGTTAGCTGACTTTTGGTTTTTTTGCCGACTCCTACCTCAATTGGGACTATATCATCAAATATTTTCACTATGAAATCAACTCCTTTCTTATTAGCATCATAGAATATGCCTAATGAATTGAAAGATTCATCGGCAAATCTCTTTAAGGTAGATGCGACCATATTTTCAGCAAGTACAGCATAACATTTCTCATGATTTAAATCATATCTACCTACACGATAGTTAATAGCAGATTTAAGGCATGGTGTCAAAAAGAAATGCTGCTTAGGTTTATTGAGAATTTTGCCTGCAGATCCATATGCATTGATGCTAAAAATCAGTTGGGATTTTTCTAAAGCATCCAAAATATTATTAACTGTACGTATATTCAAATTAAGACTTTGAGCTAATGCAGAATTGGATGTACTACCGGGTTTTTTGGTTGAAAGATATGAAATCAGCCTCAAGATACTTTCATTAGAAACCTTATTGAATGATGCGAAATATCTTAAATCCTCCTGAACAATCCTTTCTATCAAATCATTGGTTAAACGATGGGTGTCCACTTCTGTCATTTTAAAGGAAAATGGAAATGCTCCGTAGTGCAGAAATTTCTTCAATATAATTTCAGGATCATTATTTAATTCCAGCAAATCCTTTTTAATTAAACTTTCACATTCGATTGCTTTTTCAATATTGCTTTCATCCCTTTTCAATAGAATATCCATAAAATTATTTTTTGTTAAATTAAGACCATAGTTAAAAATCAGATATTCTGAAAAATTACATGGAAACAGCTGCTCTTTCATAATTCTTCTTGATGCATCAGCGTTAATCTCCAAATTAAGGGCGGATGAACCGGTAAAAATCATGAATATGTTAAATGTTTTATCAAATAATAGTTTGGCATAATTTGCCCAACCAATATCCAATTGAGCTTCATCAACGAACAGGAAAATCTTTTTGTTTAAATTTACAGCAGTGGTACCATGAATATCCTCCAGATACAAATCAACGATATCCTTAATTGGAACATCATAGGAAGTTTTCAAATCATGCACGTCAAGATAAAATATATCTGACTTTGAAACATTTTTTTCTTTGGTGAGATACTCATATAACTGATAGAGAACAGTTGTCTTGCCAACACCTCTTAAACCAGACATCATGAAAAAACGATTGTAATATTCACTATTAGCAACTATAAAATTATCAATATGATTTTTAAACTCGTTGAACTTCAAACGAGAATAATCAATATCTTTCAAATGATTTTTTACCAATATTGGTGTTTCCCTTTGTTTTGCATGAATATAATTTATTAACTTCGTTTTTGATGTCATTATTTTATATTTAACATTTATATTTTATAAATATTATGCAGTACACTACAATACTATTTATAAATTAACTATGTAGTGAACTACAATATACTATTATTGAAAAAATCATCTAACATTTTAATGCATTTAAATTAAAAAGTCATACGATAAAACAATGAATCAGTTAGTAATCCATAGCAATAATTAATTGATTCTTTATAATAATTAATTGTTAGTTGAAAAAAAGTAAACTTGAATTATGTAATCTACATGAAAAAAATAAAAAAAGCGAGAAGTTGTTTGAAACTTCTCTTTCCTAAGCAGTTACAGTTACTCTGTTTGAGATTGCAGCCGCATCATAAACAGAAGGAATTATGTATTCGCCAGGTTGTAAGTTAATGTTTAATTTTTCAACACCATTAGAATCAGTGGTACGGTTGTAGAAGTCAGCAACACCTTTTTAGGCCAGATGGTGAATATAAGACCATGCCGTGAATGTGGCGGAACAGGAAAGCTCATTACAAATCCTTGTGACAAGTGTCATGGAAAAGGAAATGTAAGAAAAACCAAAACAATCAAACTCGAAATTCCTGAAGGTGTAGATGAAGGAAATCACTTAAGAGTATCAGGTGAAGGTAACTGTGGAGATGCTGCAGGCCTTGAAGGAGACCACCTATACTATGAACAGCAAATAAGCTTCCCACAAGCTGCATTATGAGATGTAATAAGTATCCCTACAATTGAAGGCAGGAAGTCGAGTTTAAAGTTACTCCAGGAACTCAAAGCGGAAACAGTATTCAAATTGAGAGGCCAAGGAATGAACTCAGTCAGACATTCCGCAAGGGGAAACCTCTATGTTACCGTGACGGTAGTTGTTCCTAAAAAATTAAATTCAAAACAAAAAGAATTATTATAGTTATTTACTTAATTTTTTTGATAAATGATTTTTATTGAAATTGTTTTCACATTGAAAAATTGCTCTGAAAAAAACAAATTATATAAAGTAATATGATTTATATCAATTAAAAAATTACTTATATTATATATTGCCTAAGTATAATTGTTAATAATATTAACAAACCGGAAAGTAATCCGGAGATAGCTTGGTAATCCTTACACTACTAAATGTGTAATAGCCCAAGAATTTTTACCAAATCCCGCACAATAATTTGGTAAAATACTATAACCGAATTTGCCGAAGTCAGTGGCGAAGAAATTACCCACGTTGAAAAAGGCCTGAAAGACAAATTCAAAGAAGTATTTAATTAGCTATCCTTCCACATAGCTAATTATCCTCCTCTTTATATATTAAAGTGATAACCATAGCCATACCAATAGAAAAAAACACCAACATTATACGGAAGATGCTTTAAATATATTAAAAAAAATGAATGAACCCCCGACGGAGAAACAAAAAGAATTAGCAAATAGAATTAAAACACAACGAAACGTTATATTTTAATTTATCATCCAATATAAATTTTTAATATCCAAATATAATAAAAATGTTCTTTCAGGATCAACATTTTGATAAAATCTATATTTTCGAAAATTTTATCATCTTTTTTAAATTTTCAAATCATATCATCACAAACACAGAGCTTAGTTAAATTTAGTTTTTCTTTTGTTGATTTAATGCATCATTCTTTAAAAAATCATTTAAATCCCAGAATAACAAGAAAACTTTGTTAAATCATGTTCTTCAATCAATGTTTCAAAATAGTAATGGTTCTTAATATATTCTATATTCATGGCATCATACCTTTTGTTTTATAATTTAGTATTATGCAAATCCAATATAAAAATAATCAAAGAGCATTTGAACAGTATAAACGAAGTTATGCACTACACTACAACATAAGATTATTGAAAAATCATAGGACATTTCGATGCGGTTTAATTAAATAATTGATTTATAAAACATCAAAATAGTGATAAACTCATACTAATAATTAACCATTTATTTATAATAATTAATTGTCAGTTGAAAAAAAGCAATCATGGATTATGTTATCTACATGAAAAAATAAAAAAAGTGAGAAGTTGTTAAAAACTTCTCTTATCCTAAGCGGTTACAGTTACTCTGTTTGAGATTGCAGCTGCATCATAAACAGAAGTAATGATGTATTCGCCAGGTTGTAAGTTAATGTTTAATTTTGCAACACCGTTAGAATCTGTGTTTCTGTAGTAGAATACACCGTTGATGTTGAATTCAACTCTTTGGTTTGCGTATGCTTTACCTTGACCGTCAACTAAAGTTGCTTCAAATGCAGCAGCTTCTCCGAATTTTTTGGTTAAATCTTTACCGGTTAATACAGGTAAGACTTTAATGTTATTGGAGATTCTGCAGTTTTTGTATTCAGCTGTGATAATGTAATCACCTGGGTTTAAGTTAATAGACAATTGAGCAAATCCGTTTGCATCAGTGGTACGGTTGTAGAATACACCGTTGATGTTGAATGATACAACTTCTCCAGCTTTTGCAGGGTTGCCGTTATCATCTAATACTTTTACACGATATTGTGAAGCATTTCTGAAGTATTTGGTTAAGTCACTACCTTCTAATCTTGGCAATACAACAATAGTGTTAGTTACGCTTTCACCAGTAACAGGGTTAGTGGTTACGATAGTGTAGGTACCAGCATCTAAGTTGATGTTCATACCTGCTTTACCATTAGCATCAGTAACTCTAGTGTATTTTCCACCGTTAATTTCGAAGGTTACGTTAGCATTAGCTAAAGGATTACCGCTAGCATCAGTGAAGTTAGCTTCAAATCTGTCAGGAGCCTTTTCAACTTTAGTTAAGTTTTCAGCAACAACACTAGGAACTTCTTTCTCAACAGCAATAGTTTGAGTAGCGTTAGCAGGTGCGTAATTCTTATCACCAGTATAGGTAACAGCAATAGTATGGTTACCAGGAGCTAATTCAGGTAAATCAAATGAAGCTTTACCGTCTTTAACAGGAACATAGTATCCAGTACCGTCAACATCAACTAACATGTAACCGGTAGCGTCTTCAGGTAAATCCATTGAAACAGTCTCATTTGAAACAGAAATATCTGCTTCAGGATCAACAGGTTCAGGAGTTACAGGTTCTTCTTTCTTAGGAACAGTTACAGTAGCGTTTTTAGTGTCTGGTGCATAGACATCGTCACCGGAGTAAGTTACAGTAGCATCATAAGTTCCTTCATCTAAACCGATAACATCAATAGTAGCTTTACCGTTTTCGAGTGGAGCATAGTATCCAGTACCATTTACATCAACTAAAACGTTTCCAGTAGCATTTTCATCTGCAGTTACAGTAATAGTATTGTTTTCTACACTTACAGTAATGTTAGCATCTTCAGGAAGAACTTCAGGAACAGTCACAGTTGCGTTTGCAGTTGCAGGAGCATACTTATCATCACCAGAATAAGTAATCTCAACAGGATACTCACCAGGAGCAAGATCACTTAAATCTAATTCAATATCATCAGCAGCATCGAAGTAGTAATCTTTACCGTCAACACTAACAACAACATAACCAGTAGCATCATCAGGTAATTCAACAGATACTTCACTGTCGTTTACATCAGCAGTCATGTTAGCATCTTCAGGTTCAACAACAGGCACTTCAGGAATTACAATAGTAGTATTAGCAACAGCAGGTGCATATTTATCATCACCAGAATAAGTAATCTCAACAGGATACTCACCAGGAGCCAAATCATCTAAGTCTAATTCAATATCATCAGTAGCATTGAAGAAGTAATCTTTACCATCAACACTAACAACAACATAACCAGTAGCATCATCAGGTAAATCAACACCTACATCAGTACCATTAACATCAGCAGTCATGTTAGCATCTTCAGGTTCAACAACAGGCTCTTCAGGAATTTCAATTGAAGCAGTTGCGTTAGCCGGGTTGTAAACTGCATCTCCAGTGTAAATAACATCAGCAGTGTAATTACCGGAATCTAAACCAATGGTTTGAACGGTAGCGATACCATTTTCAACAGGAGCAAAGAATCCTTTTCCATCAACACTTACTAATACATAACCGGTTGCGGATTTAGGTACTTCAACTATTACAGTGTCGTTTTCGACTGTTACTTTTAATTCAAAGTCTTCTTTTGGAATTGAAACACTACCTAATGAAACACCATCTTCATAGTTATCATCATCACCGTAAGCGACAACATAATCATAGTCACCAGGAATGATTGATGGAATATCAACTACAGCAGTACCGTTTACTACATCAGCAGTATAAGTTTCATTGTTAATAGTAATTGTAACTTTACCGTTTGCATCTTCAGGCAAGGTAACAGTTATAGTACCATCAGCAATAGAACTGAGGTTTTCTTCAGATTCAATTTCATAATCAGATATTTTATCAACTGTGAATGAAACATCGGTTGAGTTTTCGTTTACGTTATCGTCACCAGCATATGAAACTACTGCAGTGTAATTACCAGCACCTAAGTTAGGAACAATGATTTCAGCAACGGAATCAGAGATTTCACCAAAGTAATCTTTACCATCAACAGTTACAGTAACGTTACCTGTTGCGATATCATTTACAATTACAGTAATAGTAACGTCTTCGAATGCTTCTCCAGCTTCAGCGACTGCATCAATTTCAGTGTCGATTTTTGAAACATTGAATGAGGTTTCATTTACTGCTTCGTAGAATAAGTCATCACCGTTATAGGTTACAGTAATGTTGTGAACACCAGCAGGCAATAAATCTAATACAACGGTTGCACTTCCGTTTTCTAACTCAACAGTTTCTTCATCTTCATCAACTTTAATGGTTACATTACCAGTAGCATTGCCAACGTTTACAGTTAAGGTAGCGTTTTCAATAACACTTACATCATCAACGTCAATGTTGATTTCAGGAGTGTATTTGACTACTTCAAATTCGGAAGTTGCAGTTGAATTGAAGTATTTGTTATCACCATCATAAGTAACTGTAATGTTGTATTTACCTTCTTCTAAGATTGGAAGAACATAAGTAGCAATACCATCATTTAAAGCAACACTTGTGTCGTTTAATCCTTCGATTTGAACAATAACATTGCCAGTAGCGTTTTCAATGGTTATGTTAATGGTTCCGTTAGCATCGATGTAGATGACAGGAACAGCAATTTCAATAGTACTGTTAACTTTGGTTACAGTGAATGAGGAATTGGTTTCGTTTCCTTTAAATGCATAGTTACCATTGAATTTAGCAGTAATATTGTAATCACCAGCTAAAATGTCAGCTACAGTCAAGGTAGCAGTTCCGTTAACAATTTCAACATTGTAAGATTTACCATTGCTTAAGGTGAATACTACATCACCAGTAGCATTTTCGTTTACGGTTGCAATAGCGGTTAGGCCGTCAACGGTAGTGGTGTCGTTTACTTCAAGGGAAATTGTGGAATTATCTTTGTGGTTACCTAAAGCAAATATTACATTGTCTGCAGTACGGATGTAAATAACACCGTCTTTGTCCATTGCCGGAAGACCAGCAATTGCGGAACCAGCATCGAAACTCCATAATACAGTACCGTCATCAGTCAATGCCCAGAAAGTACCATCGTCATCACCGACATAAATTACACCATTTGCATCAGTCATTAATGCAGATGAAACAGTTGTGTCGAATTCATAAATTTTAGTTTCTTTACCGTCAGTAACATCATATTTGTATAAAACACCTCCACTGTTAACACTTAAAACGTATTCGCTGTCTTTACCAACGACTAAAGTGGATCCGGAACCGTCGGTTACGGTAGTGTTCCATAAAACACCAGACATGGTTACTGCATAAAGTTTGTCTTCTTTACCGAATGCATAAACAATATTGTTATCGTCGATTACAGGTCTTCCTTTACTGCCGATTTCAGCACTTTGGAATCCGATAGTGTTTGTTGAGATGACAAGACCTCTAAGACCTGTAGTGGAAATATGCCAGAGGTTACCTAAGTTATCCAATGAAGGAGTTGAAATGTGAGGTTGTGATAAATAAGCAATTCCATCAATTGGAAGTTTATGGTCGAAGTATTCATAATATCCATCACCATTGTATCTTACCATACCAACCCAGCAATTACCAGACCAGCTTCCACCAGGTCCATATGCAAATTGACTGTTAAGATAAAGTACTCCATCAGGACCAATTACTGGTGAATAATCAGAGGATACATAGAATGAGCCACCCCATGGGTTTGGAGCAACACCGTCTGAAAGTCTGATATAGTTAAATGCATTACCTGACTGTGAAACAGCCATATTTTCATGATCGAGTGCAAATGATTTCCAACCGGATTGGGAAATCCAGCGTTCATTACCGTCATTGCTGAGGCTGATAACGTTTCTGTAATATGGCAAGTATATATTTCCGTCAGCATCAATCATTATGAATCCCGCATAGTTAGCATCAGTTTCTGCAGTGTAGTTCCATAGTTCAATTACTTCATTTAAACGTACATATGGAGATTGACCTGCATTAGTGTAGGTATAACCTGCTTGACCCCATTGAGCTGTTTCAGGGAATGAAACAGTGGAGGTTACTGTAGCGGTTACTGGTAAATATTTATCATTTCCGCCATAGAACACTTCAAAGGTGTGATCTCCTTCTTCAAGGTTTGAAAGAACAAGATATACATTACCGTTTTCAATATCTCCAGCGAAAATTTCTACACCATCCATTTTAACAATTAAAGTTCCATTAACATCACTAGGATTGATGGATATTTTGAGTGGAGCTTTTTCTGAATAGACTTCACTAGGAGCGTCAATTGTAATTTTTGGAAGAACGTTTAGGTTTTCATATGTGCTGTTTGCTGCATAATAATAACCGTCACCTTCATAAACAACGGTTACATTGTAGGTACCTGCTTCATGTTGGTTACCCCAACTGACATAAACAGTGTTTGAATTATATAAATTTCTTGAATAGGTTTTATCACCCATTGTTAAAACAATACGTCCGGTAGGAATATTTTCATCACCAATAACTGTTATGACAAAATTAAAGTATTCTCCTTTAGATATGTTAACATTATCAACAGTTACATTCACAATAGGAGTCATTTTGACAACTTCGAAAGTATCTGTCATTTCTCCAGGATTATAGTAATCATCACCAAGATAATTGACAGTTAAATTGTATTCTCCACCAGCCAAAACTTTACCGAAATCATATGAAGCGATACCGTTTCTTAAGTTTAAAATTTGGGTAGAATCGCCTAATGTTACATTGATTTTTCCGGTTGGAACAACACCATTAACACCAGAGACATTGAATGTTAATGTATTTGTAACGTTGGTGAATGTGATTGTGACTTCATATTTTATAATTTCAAATGTGGTTGAAAGTTGACCTTCATTATTGTTATTATCACCAGAATAGCTAACGGTTACGTCATATACGCCCGGACCTAAGTCATTACCGTAGTTATATGAAGCAACACCATTGTTTAAAGTGAATGTTTTAGTGATGTTTCCTACAGTAGCGTTAATGGTTCCAGTTGGAATGACACCGTAATCTCCAGTGACATTGAATGTTACAATATTTTTTTCTCGATCTAATGTGATAGTTACATTGCTTTTAAATACTTCGAATTTTTCTTCTGCTTTGGTTTTGTTGTTTACCGCAGCATAATTAGCACTGCCAGCGTAGGTATAATAAATGTCATATACATCAGCATCGAAATCGCTTCCAAGGTTTGCAATAGCTAATCCTTTGGAAACTTCTACATCATATTTGTGATTGTTAACGACTACGGATAAAACACCGTCAACGTCCCCATTATCACCAGTCAACATGAAATAGATTGTACCATTAGAACCGACAGTAGTGTTTTCAACTTTTACGATTTGAACATTGGTTATATTACCTGGAGCCATGAAAAGAGTCATGGTTTGACCATCAATGGTAATGTTAACTTGTTCATCGTTGATTTGAGTACTTGCAACAGCATTGTTGGTATTTACTGTTGTAGTGTTTGAAGCTTCATAAACTGCAGGCCTTACAGGAATCAATTCAGGATTTTCAATGAAATCACCAAGAGCATTTTTTTCTAAAGTTGCATAAGCGGTTTTTCCTTCATTGTATACGCTCATTACAACATTGTCATTTGGAGTTTGATAATCATTTTGAATACGTACTAATTTATCCGGATTATTGATACCCCACCAGTTAGTGGTTTCAACAACATTGGATGCACTGTTCATAATTCTGATAATAGTATTATTATCTAGGAATGCATTGTGAGAAATGGTACCTTTTCCATTTCCTTCATAGTATATTTCAGGGAAATCCTCAGTAGCGGAGTTGTTAATGAATAAACATCCAATGATATCTGCATTACGTGTGTAAATAGCGCCAACACGTTGTGCTGAATTGTTTATGAATACAGAGTTTGAAATATAATTGTAAGAGTTAGAACCTGTGGAAAAAATTGCTCCACCGTTTGAATATGCATCTCCATAAGGATTACCATTTCCATCCTTATTGACATTATTATTGTTTCTGAATGTGGATCCGGTAACATTTAATGTTGTAGAATCTTCACATCTTATAACAGCACCATTATTGCTGTATGCACCCCACCAGCGACCAGCACTATTCATTGCTACTGTGATATTTTCAAATAATGAATCAGAAATAACTAATTTACTGTTACTTTGAAGGTATATTGCACCTCCAGCAGCATTACTCATTTTTGCTAAGACATTTTTGAATGTTGAATTTTTAATTTCCATATTTGTATATTGGTCAGTGAAAATGATTATACCATTACCAGTACCTTTATTGGAATCAAATACGGAATTTGTTATATTAATTGTATTGTATCTACCAGTAAAGATAGCAGCACCACTAGTAGCAGTGATATCTTTAAATATTACATTATTTGCAGTTAAATTAGCATAATTGCTTAACCTAATTGCACCACCATATCTTCCACGATTGTCGATGAAAGTTACATTGTTTAAGATTAAATTTGAATATTGACCCACACCAAATACAGCACCGTTTGTATGTCTACCACCAGCAATAGTAAGATTGTTTAAGGTTAAAACTACATTCTTATCTTGTATTTCAAATCTTGAAGTGGTACCGTCACTGCAGGTTGCATTGATAACATGACCATTACCGTTAATGGTTAAATTTTTGTTAATAATCATACCACTTGAAAATATGTCACTTTGACCAAGTTCCAAATTATAGTCACGTTCTAAATTCAAAACATCAGTTGCATTTGCAATAGTTCTGTTTAAGTCTAAGAATCCTCCAACAGAATCCATAGGAATATTAAGTGAAGTTTCATATTTTAATCCGGTTTTGGTTGCACCATCTAAAATGACTTTAAGAGTATTTTTACCAAAAATCCTATCAAATGAAGCTGAACCAGTACCATTTGCATCAACAGTGCCGTTTGCAACAACCTTATCAGCTACATAGACAGTGAAATTACCAGGTCCATCATTTGTTGTAATGTTAGCAGTGATAATATCACCAATATCAAAAGTAGCTTTTACGCTTTTAGGTGGAAGAAGAACTAAATTAAGAGTATATTCAAAAGTTCTGGCCTTGTTGAAGATTGTGATAGTATGATTTCCTTCTTTAGCATATAACGCGAAATCATTTTCATCCTCATAACCTATACCTGCTAAATACAAGAATTGTGATAACATTAAATATTCAGGTTCATCGTTGTATGTATCAGTAATATATTCAAGATTATCATTATAGTTTTCTCCACCTACATCAGACAATCCATCATATTCAGCACCCCAGTTAGCTGAACTACCTGATTTTAACTCAATACGGTCACCGTTTTCATCCAATATATCAAAAGGAAGAGGATAATCAATATAACCCCATTTTTCATATCTTGGCATTGGATCTATCCCAGTATTCCAAGCAGGAGGTACAGGAGTATCTATGATAATCGTATCATTTACAGCATCCCAGAAAACCACTTCAGTGAATTTTCCAGCACCAATTACATCATCCTCACTAACCCCTAATACGGAGCTATCTGAGGTATTCGTATCTATACTTACATCATTTAATTCAGCAGTCCCTAAAACAGAATCATCAGAATCTGAAATATAAACCTCCGAATTTAAATTAGTCCCATTGCCAATATCAGCAGCACTGATTGAACCAATGCTTAAAACTAATATCAACAACATAGAAAAAAATAAAAATTTATACTTCATATTTTTACCATCTCGAAATATTTTGTATACAATTTCAACCATCCTTTACTCAAGTTGATATTAAAATAAAGAAAATAAAATTGAATACATGCATAATTATTTATTAAATTACATATTTAAATTTATCCAAAATATTTTATAAAAAATAAAGTATACTTTTTACTTGCTATAAATAAAAATTATAAAATATATTATATTATAAAACATTTATTGTTAAATTATTAAATAAACTATAAATTCAAGTAAAATTATAAAAAATAATTTAACATTAATTAATATTAAATATAAACAGATAATTAATTAATATTTTTATAAAAAATTATATTATTATAAATATTCACCATAACAATAAAATAAAATATAATTTATAAATTTTCTTAATTAAATTGATTATATAGTTACTTAAATTTATCAATTACAGATAAAAAAAATAAAAAAGGTGATGGAAAAAATAGTTTTATGCTTCAACAGTTACTGTGTTTGAAATAGCACAGTTGTTGTATGAAGAAGTAACAATATATTTTCCTGCCATCAAATTGATGTTTAAGCTAGCAATACCCTCAGCATTTGAAGTTCTTTCATAGAATACTCCATTAATGTTGAATGAAACTGAAACACCAGCCAATTTGTTTCCACGACCGTCAAGAACAGTTACTCTAAATGGACTTGCGACACCATATTTCTTAGTTAAGTCACTTGCAACCAAAGTAGGTAAAACTTTGATTGTGTTTGAAACCATACAATCATTATAAATAGCTGTTATGATGTAAGTACCAGGATTTAAATTAATATTTAAACCAGCATAGCCATTAGCGTCAGTTTCACGTGTGTACATCACTCCATTAATGTTGAATGTGACTTTTTCACCAGCACCTACAACTTTTCCATCAGATCCGACGATACGGACAGTATACCTAGTACCATTACGGAAATACATTGTAATATCCTTATTTTCAACGATATTTGCTAAAACCTTAATGGTATTACTGCTCATTTCATCATTGCTTGGATTGATTGCTGTGATGATGTAAGTTCCATTAATTAAATTAATGTTGAGTCTGGCAGTACCACTAGCATTTGTCATACGCTTATACATCACACCATTAATGTTGAATGTCACTTCAGTACCCTCCGGAAGAGGATTTCCATTGCTGTCAACAAATGTAGCATAGTATTGGGTTCCATTTCTAAACATTTTTGTAACATCGTTTCCGGATATTGTAGAAATTACCTGAATTGTAGCGTTTGAAGTTATTGATGTACCATTATCATCATAGGTAACTGTTACGGAATAATTACCTGCATCCAAATTAATTGCCATGGTCATGATACCATCAGAATCTGTGGATCTGGTGTAATCTTTTCCATTAATATTGACAATCAATTGTTTGTTTGCTAAAACATTACCATTGGTATCGTTTAAAGTAACCTTGAACCTATCAGCAGATTTAAAGTATTTAATCAAATCATATGCTTTTAGAATGATTTTTGGTTCAATTTCAATGCTCAATGATTTGTTGATTGGATCATAATTATCATCACCAGCATAATCTACACTTATAGTATATTTTCCACTATCCAATGAAGAGACATCGACAATCGCTTGACCGTATGTTATGTTTGAGGACAATACTGTGTCATTGGCAGTGACTGTCACGACACCAGTTGCATCTTTAGGCAATTTTACAGTGATTTTTTCATCATCAAATGAAACATCCATTGTGGAATTTAATTTCAATACTGAAAAGCTTGCAGTCTTATCATCAACTAAATAATTGTCATCACCATTATAAAGAACAGTTACTTTATAATCTCCCGCAGGTAAATCTGAAATGCTTATGTGGGCAACGGAATTAGCTAAAACAACTGTATTTTCATAATCCCCAACAGTAATTGTAACATTACCGGTTGCATTGACGACAGTTACCACCACATTAACTGGATTTCCGACATTTGTGTCATCGACATCAATCAATATTTCAGGAGATGTTTTAGATTTATTCACTTTAACTTCAACATCTATTAATCCATTTACTGGATTATATCTTCCATCACCAGGATATGATGCAATTAACGTGAAATTACCATCACCTAATGAGGTAATGTCAACAATTGCTTGTCCCTTATTGAGTTTTGATGTGTAATTTCTTACTTTAGCATCAATAGTTACACTACCAGTTGTATCATTTAATAATTTAATGATTAAACGTTCACCATCAAATGAAAGATCAATTGGAGTATCCAATTTCAATACAGAAAAATTGGCAGTGCCATTTGTGGTTAAATAATCATCATCCCCATTATAGATAGCAGATACTTCATAATCACCTACGGATAATCCTGGAATTGTTAACTGTGCAATAGAATTGTTTAATTCAACTGTTTCTGTGTAGTTTGCAACATTTACTGTTACATTACCTGTAGCATTGCCAACAGTTATGATTATAACAGCAGAATCCCCAATTAATGTATCATTGACATCGATTGAGATTTCAGGAAGTGTTTTTATCTTTAAAGTTCCGTTTATTGTTGTGATATATTTATCATCGACGAATACATCAATAGTGAAGTTTCCTTCATCAGGAGTGAATATTGTATCACCATCCACGCCAGTAAAGACAAATCCACCATAGTATCCGTCTTCAAATTCACCATCATCAGAAGCGAATCTGACTTCCCTGTCAGGAATGGATGAATTATATGGAACAGTTTCATTATCTATTGTTTTAAGGTAGTTGAAATTAGCGTTTACTGTAGTATTATTGAAGTTTGGAGTTGAAGACGCAGTCAAAATAACCCAATTACTTACATTAATGTTTAAATTTGGATTATCATTGCTTCCCCACCAATTGGAATCCGCATTAATTTCAGAGATACCTTTGTTATATACATCATATCCATCATTGTCGTAGAATGCATTGTTATTAATGACTGTATTTCCTGAAACAGACATGATAGTTATTGCATTGTTTACACCTAATGCTTTATTATTCTTAAATGAAGAATAGTTAATATTTACTTCATTTCCTCGCTCAACATAGATGGCTGCACCATCCTTATCGGAAGTAATGTTATTTTTCTCGAATGTTGAATTATAAACAGTAAGATTTCCATAGTTAAATATGGCAGCTCCTTTCAATCCAGTGTTTTCAACGAATCTTGATGATGAAACGTTTTCAATACCCACATAGGAATATATTGCACCGTTACCGACATCATTATGTTCAAATAATGAATCATATACATAAACTTTAGGTGCTACAATGAATTGACTTGAATCCTGGGATGATCTGTGTGCATAAACCAATCCATTACCATTAATGTTATTTGTGAATGTTGAATTTTCAATATATAATAGGTTTCCTGCTGATTCAACAGCATGTGCAGCAGTATTTCCTGAAAATTTGGAGTTAGTTATGTATAAATCATTGTTATCTCCAAAATTACTAATTTTTGAAGAGAATATGATAGATTTACCCAAGTTATTTTCAAAAGTACAATTGTCTATTGTTGTTACACTACCTAGAAGCAACGCATTATTATTTCCCTTGAAGAGAGAATTAAGAATAGTAACATTGATTACTACATTTTGACCAGTTCCCTGAGTATATATTACAGATGCATCTCTACCAGTATTATATGAGAATTTGGAATCATTTATTAAAACATTAGCTGATTTAGATGCAATATGCATAAATCCTCCGCTAGCTCCAGAATAATCACAATCCTGAATGTCAACTGAGTTCAATGTTAAGTTTCCACCACTCACATAAATTGTTGATTTGAAAACATCATTTTTTGCTTTTTCAAATATACAATCAGTAAATGTTAAATCACCACTATCCAAGTTGAAGAATCTGTCTCCCGGTTCTACGAATTGAATATTTTCAAAGTATACAGTGGAATTTTGGCCTATTCTGAATGTATTCACAGCAGAAGAACCAACTGCACTGTTAATTATTGGAGTGTCACCACCCCATCCAAGGAAGGTTAAGGTAGTTTCCTTACCTTTGTTATCATAATCAAGAGTGATTTTAGAATCAATTGAATATTCATCAGGTAAAATATAGATTTCTATGGTATAATTATCAACAACATGATTTACCGCTTCATTAATAGTTTTAAATGGATTGGTTCTACTACCATCACCTGATTTAGATACCATTCCATCAACATAATACTTGATAACCAATTTTTTATTTTTTATAGTGAATGTATATTCACTTACAGATGGATAATAATTCTTATCTCCATTATATGTTACTTCAGCAACATAATTTGCATTATTTAACTTGACATTATCTAAAATAGCTTGATTATTTACGATATCTACAGTTTTTTCAACATTTCCTACAACAAAGGTTACGTTACCTGTTGCATTGATGTCAACTACTAACTTAATTGTATTGTCTTTATTTTGTGAAACGCTAATATCGAATGTAGAATTCTGTTTACCCACGCTTACAGTAGAGTTTGCTTGAGTTGCAAGGTATTTGATTCCACCATCATAAATTGCAGATATTGTATAATTTCCAGCATCAAGATTTCCAATATATAATCTACCCGCACCATATAAAATATTTGCAGTTCCTTTTTCAACACCATTCAACAAAATTGTAACATTTCCATCAACATCGCTTTCATTAAATGCTACTTTTACGATTAAATCTTCATCAACACGAATATTGTCAGCAGTGACATTGAGTGAAATAGGAGCTTTAACAACATGGAACATTGTTGAGTTTTTGACTGGATTATATTTTCCATCTCCAGAATAAGTTATGTTAATAACATAATCAACAGGCAGAAGTGAATTAATGTTATATGTAGCAGTACCATAATTTACAGGAATTAAATCATCCACACCATTTACATTAATTTCAATGGTTCCGGTTGCATCAGAATCCAAGGCAATTTCCAATACAATATCATTTCCTGCACCAATTTCACCATTTATTTTAATTGATGCTGTTGTATTGAGTTTAGTTACAGTTATGTTTGATGTAGCTTGCATACCATCAAATTCTGCCATAATTTCATGGAATCCTGATTCCAATCCACTTATATTAAAAATAGCTTTATTGTTATTGGATTTATTAGTATATGTTTTTCCATCAATTTTGAGAGTTACAGTTCCATTTTGTCTGCTGGAGTGAATATTAACATTGACTATTGCATTTTCACCGACAAATATGTCTTCTGTTTGAATATTCAAATATGGTTCAGATATAACATACTCCTTAGTTAGAATTATATTGTCATCACTGAAAACTTTCAATGTAACAACATCACCGATTTGTCCTTCAGGAATATATGTGAAGTCAGCTTTTACTGATTTTACTTCATAAGAACTGTTTCCAGATTCTTGGATTATTCCTGTGTCAAATACTGCCTTAAGTAATCTGTCACTTAAAGTACTATTGTATTCACATACAGTTCCATTTACATATTTAACATTTTTGAATGCTAATGTAAATACTGCTGGACTACCGTTTACTAAAGAATCAGATTCACTTTCAAGATCCAAAATAATCCAATTATTTGCTATGAAATTAGGTCTTTCGTTAGTATTCCACCAGTTATAATCCACATTATATTTATCTGTTTTGTTTGCAACTACATTATTGCCCAAATCCAAGAATATATTATCATTTATGTTACTGTTTCCTAAAAAGGTGATTGAACTGTAACCTTTAGGTTGAGTGTTGTTTGAAAATAGACTACCATAAACATTTAACTTATATTCACAGTAGATTGCTCCACCGTTTTCAATATCAACATGATTGTTTATGAATGTTGAATTGTAGACATTTGCATTATCTGTTGAATAAATAGCTGCACCATCCTTAGTACAACCACCATTTAATGTACCTCCAATTAGCTTATTGCCATCAAAGGTAGTGTTTATACAATTGATGTTGAAAGCATATATTCCAGCACCTTTAAGAGTCATATATAGGTCACCTGATCCTTGTGTTACCATATTATCCTTAAATAGTGAATTTGTAACGTTTAGGACTTTTGCTTGTGAATATATTGCTCCACCATTGTGATCTCCCCAACCGGTTGGAGCATTGTCAAATTCATTTTCAGCATCACGGCTTACATCATAGACATTAGAAATGAACTTGGAGTTATCAATATAAATTTCAGTATTTCTCTTAAAGTTATCTGCTTTTGCATCATGATAAATTACATTACCATTAGTGTCAGTGAACTGTGAATTAGTAATGTTTACTATATTGACAGTTAATTTAATCGGATAATAACAGTTTGAGAATCTTGAATCATGAATATCAACAGATCCGCCTTTTTTTGCATTGTTTATAGTTGAATAAATCACCCTTCCAACAGAATTAACCTCACAATTGGACATTGATACATGTTGAAAATTGTTTAAAACAATAACTGGATAGTTACTTTTAAAATTTAAAAATTTTGAATTTTTAAAGTACAAATAAGAATCTTCACCAGTAAACAAACCTTTATTATCAGAAGGAGCTGCAATATTTTTAAAAGTACATCCATCAAATGTTACTGTATTACCACCACTTTGTGATAAAATCTGTTTAGTACCACCTAAAGAGGTGAAAGTGAAATTTGAAAATACAATGTTTGAATTTGCATTAGATACCTTGAACATAGCTGTTGAAGTATCCAATGTAGGATTATTCAATCCGATAAATGACAAGCTTGTCTGATTATGATTGTAATTTAAAGTTAAAGTATTTTTAAGCTTATAATTTCCGCTTCCATTAATGTAAATTTCTGTCGTTTTGCTTTCATCTACGACATTTATTGCTTCTTCAATTGTCTTGAATGGAGCGTTTTGACTTCCATCTCCACTTACATCGACGCCTGAATCAACATAATATTGTGTGCTGTTAGTTGCACTAACAGCAGAAACACATAAAAACATTGAAATAATTAATAAAATAATTATTATTGGTTTTTTATTCATAAATTAATCCTCCGTTATGCGATAGTTATATTATTTGAAATGCTTGCTCCATTATACATTGAAGTTATAATATATCTACCAGGCATTAAATTAATGTTTAATTTTGCGACACCATCTATGTCAGTTATTCTTTCATAAAATACACCATTAACATTAAAAGTTACTGTTGCACCTTCAAGAGGTCTTCCACGACTGTCTAAAAGAAATGCTCTGAATGGATTTGATGTTCCAGATTTCTTAACCAAATTGTATGCACTCAATATTGGGCGAACTTTAATATTGTTAGATACCTTACAGAAGTTATATTCTGCAGTGATAATGTAATCACCAGGATTTAAGTTGATAGCTAAGCTTGCATAACCGTTATCATCGGTTTGGCGAGCATAGTATACTCCATTGATATTAAACACTACATATTCACCTGCACCAACAGGATTTCCTTTTGAATCCAATGCCCTTACAGTGTATTTTGAATCATTCTTATAATATTTTACCAAATCATGATTCTCGACAACACATGAAAGAACTGTTACAGTATTTGAAACCATTTCTCCGGTAACCGGATTGGTAGTGGTTATAACATATTTATTAGGATCCAAATTGATAGCTAAACTAGCTAAACCTTCTGAGTTGATATTTCTCTTATACATTATACCGTTTATGTTGAATATTGCCTCACCAGAAGTTAGCAAGTTACCGTTGAAATCATAGAATCTTGCTACATATCTTGATGAATTTCTAAATACCTTAGTAAGGTCCCAACCTTCAACAGTCGGTTTGATGAATACAGTTGAGTTTACATATGAATTTGTATAATCATCACTTTCAAATGAAACAAAGACAGTATAACGTCCACTTGCTAGATTAAGAGCAATGGATGCTTTTCCATCATCTTTTGTAACGACATTATAGCCAACGCCATTTATATTTATGGTTACTGTCTGTGCTGCTAAAGGATTTGAGTTTCTATCTGTCAATAGAACTTCAAATCTTGTTCCATCGTGATAATACATTTCAATATTAGGTGCTTGTAAAATTGTTTTCTTATCATCTCCCACATTTATAGTAATATTTTCTGATTTATTTTCATATTTTCTATCACCAGAATAATTAATGTAAAATGTCTGATTTCCCGCAGGCAAATCAGATAATAATAATTCAGCCTTTCCATCAACAACTTTGACAACATTACCATTGATTGTAACATTGCCTATTGCATCATTAGGAAGGGTTATAATAAAGACTATTTCATCACCATCGCCATTTTCCGTGAATTCAATTTCCATCGGATAATCGGAATTTTTCAATACAGTTATCGTATTGTTAATTGAAGTTTCATTATATAAAACTGTTATATTATAAATTCCGGCATCAAGATAATCCATTGGGAAGAATATGCTTCCGTTACCGTCAGTGAATCCTCTGTATAAATCTCCTGTGAAATTGAATATTATTGACTGGTTGACCAATGGCCTTCCATAAGGAGTAGTTAAATTAACAGTATATCCCTTATTATCGCCAACATTCATCACCACATCCTCACCAGTTAAAACAAATGGAATATTGATTACAATAGTCGAATTCCACAATGAATAGTTATAATTCGCATCACCCATATAATAGGCAAAGAGATAGTTATATCCTTCAGTCAAGTTAATGTCATGTGATGCATAACCGTCAGTGACATTGATATATGTAATATTGTCATTGTGCCAGAATTGTATAACACCACCAATAGGAACGCTGTATTCGCTTGAAGTTAAATTGAAATCGAAATGCGCATTGGTATCATTATGTGTAACCGTTACATTGAAATCAGGAGTGTATTTGATTACAGTGAATGAAATTGTAGTATTGAAAGGATCATATTTGCTGTCCCCATCGTAGAATACAGTTATATTATATGTACCTCCACCAAGATTTTTCAATGTAATTCTGGTTTCAGACTGTTCAGGACTTAAATAAGCATAATCATCCCTTTGTGTAGTTCCTTCTACAATGAAATGGACATCACCGGACAAATCGCTAGGATCTTTTGAAATATAAAGATATGCCCTCTCACCGACATGTATGTCATCAATTGAAAGAGTTAGGTTTACGCGATACTTGTGTACATTGAATAATGTGCTTGCATTTGATGGATAGTAATAATTATTTCCTAAAAATTCAACTTTTATGTCATATTGTCCCAAGTCAAATTTTTTCAATTCATATGTTGCTTTTCCTTGGTAGAAATATATATTACGTCTTACACCATCAATATAGATGTATCCAAGAGCGTTTACCAATGTATTAGGCTCTATTGAAATGTGAGCAACACCTTTCTGGCCAACCATAATGTCTTCCAAATCTATGGAAATTTGTGTTTTCTGTTTGAATACAGTTACATTTCCATAATAGTAATTCTTAAAGAAGTCATCATTACCTTCATATATAACCTTCAAATCATAAGTGCCCGGCATTAACTTATTAATATTGAATGACGCATATCCATTGGCCAATGTTGAATTATAGTTGTTATTGCCCAGGATAACAGTTACAATACCGGTTGGTATTGAAGTATCAGAGGATACGTTGATTTTAATTTGAAGCGTTTGTCCATAACCTATATCGCTCTTATTGACATCCATGTATGAGTAGTTTTTACCAACTTCAATCAGATATGAAGTTTCCAAACCGCCAATAATGAATGGAACATTAAAGGAAGCTTTCGCAGAAGTCTTATTGAAATTGTAGGAAACAACATAATTATTTATTTGATTGACTATTCCATCAAATGATGCTTCATATAAAGGAAGTCCGCTGCCTTTCAAATAGCTTCCATTGTTTAAGGACAAATGAATGATTACATCAAGATTGTCTCCAATATCCAATGGTACATATTCTCCGATATTTGCATCTGGAACAATCCATAAATCCGGCTTGACATTAATTAAATGCAATTCATATGGGGACTCGATGCAATCCCACCAGTTATAATCAACATAAGCGGAGCCTGAGATATCATTATATAAGTCAACATATATGTGATTTTCAAAGTCATAGTACTCCTGCATCGTTATTTCTTTGGTTTTCATGAACACATTGTAAGTTGCATTCAACTCACCAACATTATAAATATTCGCGGTTCCGATAGGATGCATTATAAATGTAGCAGTGTTTGAATCGAAAAGACAATAATCAAGAGACATTGCACCTTCATTATAAACAAGACCATAAACTCTTTCATCACCATAGATGGATGAATCCTTAAAAGTACAATAATCAATGTTTGATGTTCCATAATTTGATACGGCTAAACCTTTAGACGGACTTGAAACAAGAGAGTCGAATGTGGAATTATGTAAATTTAAGGTAACATAATTTATAATTACAGCATCCGAATTGAAATTTTTAAAGGTTGAATCAGTTACGGTTAAATCCCCATTATTTATTAAGACATTACCCCTTCCATTTAAAAATGTACAATTCTCAACATTGACTGTACATACTCTGGAAATATCGATACCGTAGTCTTTCATGTTTTTAAAGACAATATTTTTTAATTGTACTTTCAATCCACCATCTATTTTAAGGAAATGGCTTTTTGATTGGGCATCGAATACAACATCACCTAATCCAACAATGCTTGCTGATTGAGTGACCGTCAATCCAACATTGTCAACCCCACTATAAATTCCATCGTACATGTATATGGTACCACCATTACGGATACATTCAAGTGCACATTTTAATGTTTTCAATGCATCACTTCTTGAGGTACCCATGTTTTCATCATTACCGTTATTTCCGTCAACATAAATAACATTTAATTTGATGACTGTGAATGACCCATTAAGATCAGATGGATAATACTTATCATTTCCATTGAAATAAAGCCTATAATCATAATCTCCACCATGTAATCTTGTGAAATTCAAATATCCAACACCATTGACCACAGTGGTTTTATACGCCTTACCCTTAACAAAAACATATACTTCAGAGGTGATATCATCATTCAATGTAATGTTCATTATTACGTTTTCACTTGAAAGTACTGTCTTTACATAAGAGGTTAAAGTAGGATTATATTTTATAATGTTAATGCTGCCAGTTGTGTTTTCAGGTAAATAATACCTATTACCTTCATAAATAGCTAATATATCATGAATGCCTGCAGTTAGATTCTTAATATTGAATGAAGCAACATTATTATTAATGACAGTAGTATATTCAACACCATCAAGTATTAACTTCATAGTACCATTGGCATTAGTATATACATCAATTGTGAAATCACCATATACCATTGCATCACTGCATCTGATATCTAGCTGAGTAATATCCCTAATAGGTGAAAATACTAATGTAGTATTAGCTGACATATATTTTGTATCACCGGAATACCTGACATCAACAGCATATTTAATATCACTTAATGGAGATAAATCAATACTTGCAGTACCATTTATCACTTCCTTAGTAATTTCATTACCATTGACATTGAATATAACATTACCTTTAGCATCACTAGGTAATGTTGCTACAATATTATCTGTACCTTCTACACTAAATGTAGGAGTTTGTCTTGGATTGATATGAAGGGACAAAGCTACATTTTTACCACCATATCTAACAATGATTGTCTGCACACCTGAATCAGTAGGAGTATATTTTAAGCATGCAATACCATCATGTAAATTAACCTTATTTGATCCGCTTGCAGTATTAATATATACAGTAAAATCATCTATGAAATTGGAGTTGAAATGATACCTTCCTGATTCATTTGAAAAATAATTGAAATCTGCTACAATGTCAACACTATCACCTAAGTTAATAGTTCTGTTTGATAGGTAAATATACGGACTGCAATCAAATTCACTGTTAGCTGAATTCACCAAAAAGTTATGATTAAAGACATAATAACCACTTAAGTTATGATAAACATACATTATATGGTTTTTATAATCATTGATTGTGTAAACATCATTAAACATGTAATCATAATTGGTACGGTCAAAAAATGTGGAGTCTATTACCACATATGAATTGTTTGCCACATTCCAGAACGGATGAGTTGTGACCTTTTCAAAATAACACCCGTCAATGAACAATGTGGAGTTTTCACCGCCTAAACAGATTACACGGTCTGTTGAAATATTTCTGAATATACAATTGGTAAATGAAATATTTGAATTAATGGAGTTGAATGTGAAAACATTGTCTGTAAAGTCTGCAAAGGTAATATTGACGAACCTGAAAATTGAATTTCCACTAATTTTTAATCCAGCAGTTTCACCTTTAAAAATACTTTTATCGTTACCTGCACCAATAATTGTAATTGTCTTATCATTTGAGGTTATATCGAAATTATAATTCATGTATTCATAGTTATAGTATTTATCGGACCATTTTTCAGTATAGGTTCCTTCAGCCACATAAATTGTTGCATCGCCATCCATTAACAATGCATCATTTATAGCTTCATATAAACTATGATAAATCTTATCGCTGCCTTTTATTTTAAATTCACCAGCATTACCCGGAGCATATGATTCGTTGACTGTAGGAATTGTATATGTAAAATTATTATTTTCCACATATTTGAAGTATAATTCCAAAAATTGGTTGTCGACAGTTGCATTTACTGCATACAAATGACCCTCTTTTAATGTTTTATTCATCTCATTTACAGCAACACCCGCAATCATATCTACATTATCATATTTGACATCACCAATGAATCTGACGTTTCTTGAATTTAAATTCTCAGGATGGGTAATGTTGTTTCCAGCACCATCCCTTGAAAAGCTTACATAAATTTTTCCACCATCATTGATAATTTCTGCTACAATGTGATCATTGCTTGATGATGGGTTAACCCCATACCAGTTTTGCTTAACAAGACCCCATCCCATATGCAGGAAGTCAATGCCACAGTTGATAAATGAATTGTATTCACACACCCTTCTAGCTCCCCAATGGTAGGCAATACCTGAATTGATAAACTGGTTTCCGATAACTGCTGCAGATTGAACAAGAAGTGAAGAACCAGTATTACCCGTGTTGTTAATAAAAGTACAATTAACAATTGTACAGATAGATGGATCCTGTTCTACATGAATTTCAGCAATAGCCCCACCATATGTTGCCATATGATTACCAGAAGCTCCCCCATTATACATGAATAGACTATTTGTTACATTGAAAGCGGAACCCGCCTTAAACATTATTGCTCCACCACCAATATTAGAATGGCCGAGAATAGTATTGTTTAAGAATGTACAATTGTCTACAAAGACATAAGTCATATTATTGGCACATATTGCTCCACCACCATTTTCAAGACCAGTACCCTTCACAGGAGTGGAAGTATATGCAGTATTATTGAAAAGAATACAATTTTCCAAATGAAGACCACCAGTCTCTATATTAATCGCACCAGCACCATTAGTGTTGGTTGTATCATAACTACGATATCCATTTACTAAAACAAGATTTCTTATTACAACATCAGAATTAATATTAAAAATCCTTACACAATTTTTAGCGTCTATAACATGGTTATTACCCTCAATCGTGATGCTTCTGTTAATATTAATCCCATACTTATATAAATTTTTATCATCAGAAGTTTCATTAAATACATAATCTTTTTCTAACTTGATAATAGTATTGTCGGGTGTATTTTGAATATCCTTATCCAAAGATTTAAAATCTCCGACAGGAACACTATTTTGATAATCTCCCGTAGAATTACCTTCAGCATGAACTGCAGAACATGAAATAAGTAACATCAAAAAGATTACCGCAATCACATAATATTTTTTCATGATATATATAACTCCATTTTCAATTAATTAATATAAAATATATTTGTTAAAAGGAGTATTAAAATATTATTGATATTGAGTCAAATATATTAAAAAAATATAAAAAAAGGATTTTAGAAATAACTTCTAAAATCTATTAAAATTCATCAGATGAATCTTTACGTCTATAACCGATAATGAGTAAAATCATTGTAATAATGATTAAAGCAAAGCTCAAATATGAATTATTTGGAGATATGCTTTTATCGGTTTTTTCAGATATTTCATATGCTTTTGGTTGACTTTCTGCACCAGAAGCGCCTGCACCACCTGATGCTTCACTTCCGGTAGAACTACTTGCCGGAGCATCTGAACCTGCAATATCTGGAGTTGATTCAGTATTGTTTGATTCAACATTTCCATTATATGATTGAACCTCTTCACTTCCAGAATTGGTATTTGAATTCAAATAGTTTAAGACTGCATCCATCCATGAAAGTCCACTGCTTTCAGATGAACCTCCTTCATCGACACGTGGAGCACTGGAACTGTTTGAATAGTATCCACCGTTTCCAGATTGGGATCCACTATCACTTCCACCAGTAGAACCAGAGTTGCCGTTTCCACCATCGCCACTACCACTGCCAGAACCGCTTGAGGAAGATCCTCCGCCAGGAATATTTCTATATTTTATATTTGATGAAGCTGATTGAGTTGGATTATCCGTAAATGTCGGATTATCGCTTCTTCCAGTCATACCAGTACCATCAAATTCATTTGTACGATTATTTACATTTTCCTGATATCTGTACATTGAAGTTCTTTCACCAGTAGCACTATTGTAAAGTCTTCCGAAATAATCATAGTAATTAATTATACGGTTATTGTAAATTGTATCACCAATATGTGAACCGGAACCTGCCTTATAACCACCATAACCATAATTTATATCATCACGAGTTGATACAAGAATGTTATCAGTTATAACAGAGTTAAGAGTACTCAACATATAAACAGAGTATAAACCATCACTGAAGACAATATTATTCTTAACTATTTGAGTGTGGTTACCATCTGTTCTTTGACGATAACTTATTCCATATAAATTATCATTTTCTCCAACTTCACGAACGCTGTGCACCTCAATGATATTATTCTCAATATATGCATAATCGTCTTGGGTTTCAATACCTGCAACTAAAGCCCATTCATGTTCACCAGCCAAACCAGTGACATTGATTGTATTATTATATATATACAAACTTGTTTGACCATAATAATTCATGGAATAGATACCCAGATTTGGACCATTTGACTTTGAATAAAGGTTATTAAACGCTATTGTAACATTAGAGTAAGGTCCAGTCATCTGAATTGGATAAGCTGTACCATGACTGAATGTACCACCTGTTGTTTCTATGTGAATATTATTGCCAGTGAATGAGAAATTACTTAATCTATAAATATCGACACCATAAAGGTAATTGGGAACACCTGATAAGGTAATGAAATCAAACATTGAAAGATTGTTATTTGTCATATTACAGAAATTTGATCCATATATGAAAATAGCATCCAAAGTTGGATAATCACCAAATCTATCGTCAATATTTGTAATGAAAGTATTTGCATTCAAACGAGTATAATCAGACATTATAACTCCTAAAAGCACTACAGTTTCTGAACTTTCATCTGCACCTACTGGACCGAAATTTACATCTTTTAAAGGAAATGAACCTGTAAAAGTATTATTTTCCAATAATGTATTGTTACAGTAATACAAGTCCACACAATGATTGCTTACCTTGGAATAAACATTATTAGCTACGAAATAAACATTGGAATTGATAATTTTAAGATTATTGACTACAGATTTTCTAGCACCGTCTGCATAAATTCCATATGCCCGGGTTTCAGGCGGAACATAATAATCCATTTGAATACCATCAATAATTATGTCGCTACCTCGAATATATATTCCTGAACCTTCTATATCTTCAAAAGCATGGTAAATTTCCATTGAAAAATTACATAATGTTATGTTATTTCCCGAAAGATAAAATACAGTATTTTTAAGATTATAGTTATTACCTATGAAAGTAACATTATCAACAGGTATTTCAATAATACCAAAATTCTGAATATCATCGCTTAGATTAAATATAGAATTTGAGTAATTCTCATATAATACACCATCCTCATCAAAATATTCATAAATATTGTCTGAATCAAGCGTATAATTTTGAATAACAATATTAGTATCAGGTAAACTAGTTTCAGAAATGACAGTTTCATTTAAACCATCTATTTCACTAGCTGAAGCACAATTGATAAATATTATACTAATTAACAACAAAAAGCATACTTTTTTAAGATGCTTTATCATTTCACCTCCGCCATATATAACCACTTTCAAAATTTTGATAATATTTTAAAAGTTAATTTTAATGTATATCTATTATTCTTTATAAAAGTATTGTTTAATATTTTTAAATCATATTTGTTTAAAAAATAAAGCAATATTTAAATAAAATCATTAAATTAAAAAATAAATGGTAAAAATTAATCAAATAAAATTGAAAAAAATAAAAAAAAGATTAGTTAGTTGCTTTATACTTGGTTAAAGCAAAACTAACAACTAAAACTGCCACGATAATTACAGCATCAATTATCAATTCGAAAGGTTCTGCATCGCCGAAAAGCTTTACAATACCGATTACCCAAATTATGATTAAAAATATAGGCAAGATATATTTAATAACTGCTTTCCATAATGTTCCGACCTTCAAATGACCGTTTTCATTTAAAATTGGTATGAACTTGTCCAAATCGTAGAACCAAGCGAATATGATACATTGAACACCTATAAGAATCAATATTCCAAACTCGTTTACAAAACTGTCAATGATTCCAACCAAATAGCTGCTTATTCCAGTTGTCAGCATCAATGAGAATATGCATCCTATAATGGACAATATTGTTGCTGCCTTTTTACGGGACATGTTCAATTTGACAGAAAGTGAATTGAGCATTGGTTCCAAAAATCCTAAAGCGGATGTTATTCCTGCAAACAAAATAGCCAAGAACAGCAATGGTGCGAGTACACGACCAATCGGTCCCATGATATTAAATATCATAGGGAAAACAATGAATATAAGACCTGTACCTTCAGTAATCAGCTGTATCATCGGCGTTCCTGCAGTATGAGACATGTATCCCAAAATTGAAAATACACCGAATGCAGTACATATTTCAAAAAGGGAGTTTGATGCAACAACAATCAAAACATTGTCTGTTAAACGGGAGTTTTCAGGTAAATAGCTAGCATAAGTTACAGCAATAGCCTGACCCATACTTAAGGAAAAGATTATCTGTGCAAATGCCGCAAGCCAGATGTTAACGTCAAGCAGTTTTGACCAGTCCGGCGTCAACAGAGTATTGATACCAATTCCGGCACCAGGCAATGTTAATGCATAAATAATAATAAATCCCATTATGACGAATAATGCAGGAATCAGAACTTTTGAAAACTTACCGATTCCCTGATCAACATCCTTGTGGGAAATGAACCATAATACAACCCATAATAATGCCACACCAACTGTGGTAGGAATAAGTAAAAATCCAGCTGACTCCAAATTGGAGCTTCCACCAACAGTATGGGTGAAATAAGAAACCGTATCTGTTCCCCATCCGAATGTAAAACTAGATAAAAGATATACCAAGTCCCAGCTCAGTATAACCATATAATAAATAACAACTATAAAAACAAACGATACTAAAATCCAAGCAATAATCTCATATTTTGGGTTAATCTTTTTCAAAATATTGGAAAACGAGTCCTTAAAACTAAAACCCACTGCATATTCCAATATCAGGAAAGGAATACCCATCATAGCTATTGCAATTAAATATGGGATAAAAAATGATCCTCCACCATTAGAATAAAGCACATAACTGAAACGCCAGATGTTGCCTAAACCTACCGCCGCTCCAATCATTGCAAAAATAAATGATAAAGATGAATCCCATTGTCCATGTTCACTCATAATTATAATATATGCATCCTCATTATTTAAATAATTAATAATATTCTATAAATTTTAAAAAAACAATATATTTATTAAATCTTTTAATCAACCTTAAATATGATGAAAGTTTTTGACAAATTTATTCTTGGCGATACTGAAAGTATAGATTGGTGCTTTGAAAATACTCATTTCAATCAAAGGTTATCCCAAAATGGAATAAAAAGAGAATATATCGTTGATACAGTAATGTATGAAGAGCCTGTAAGATATGAAAAGAGCGGAAATGAAGAGTATGAGGTAATTTACGAAGCACCACCGAATAAGGACTACAAAGAGCTTAAGCTAATATTTGCATGTCATGGAAACACTATTGACCTGGTTACAATAATGCCGAACTTTCAAACAGCAACCAATCGCCAAAAGAAGAAATACCAATCAGACAAAAGAAAGAATATAGAAAAAAAGCGTTTGAAAGCTATAGCAAAAAGGAAATGGTAGAATGGACTTATCCGAACAAATTTATGTTAGAAAATCCTGCAGAAAATATCTTGATGATGAAATTGACATGAGTGCTATCAAGGAGTTTATGGATAATGTAAAACCGCTTACTCGCGAAATTAACTATTCTTATGAAATATTGGCCAAGGACAAGCTCAATATAAGAACTAGATGGAAGGCACCATATTACCTTGCACTATATTCCGATAAAAAAGACAATTATGGAGTCAATATCGGATTCATATTCCAGCAACTCAGCCTTTTTCTTCAAAGTCTAGACATTGGAAGCTGCTGGGTTGGAATGGCATCACTAAAAGAAAATAATCCCAAATTTGTAATAGCAATATCTTTTGGAAAATCAAATGACTTGACAAGAGAGATTTCACAATTCAAAAGAAAAAGCCTATCAGAAATAGCAGATACTGAAGATGAAAGATTGATACCCGCTCAACTAGCTCCATCAGCAGTTAATTCACAGCCATGGTATTTCAAGCACATCGATGAAGGATTTGATGTTTATAAAGTCAAGCACAATATTGTTAAAAGGAAAATACTTGGAAAATGGAATGATGTGGATATAGGAATCGCCTTATCCCATTTGTATGTATCAAATCCTGAAACTTTTGAATTTGAAGTGAAGGATAAAAAGGACATTAAAGGATATACCTATGTTGGAAGCGTGAAAATTTAAAACAAAGGATTATTTATCCTCTGTTAAATTAAATGTTAATTTTCCCGTTCCGTTTTCAGTGATATTCAATTGGTCGCATTGCGGATTTAACTCCTCCAAAAGAGCCTTACCGTCTTCAGCAGACATGAAATATGGTAAATATCCACTCATATAGACAGGATAAATCGTTAACTCACATGTATCATTAACCAAGTCCATACCAACAAAGTAATCCCTTTGAGTGTCCGCACGAGCCAAATCAAATATGAAGTTACCCATACTGTAGCAGATTGGTTTTCCCTTATACATTTCTACACCCTGCGTTACATGAGGATGTGCTCCGATTACAACGTCTGCACCATAGTCAATCAGTTCATGGGCAATCTTTTCCTGATCCTGATTTGGTGAACGTGAATATTCATTACCGAAGTGCATTGAAGCAATTACAAAATCAGATCCATTTCCACGAGCTTCGGAAATCTGTTTTTGAGCATCAGCAGAATTGTATGCTGAATAACCAGGAGCTGAACCGTTTGCATATGGCAGTACTTCATAGCTGTATTCTGCAAAATTGTTTGAATCCATATAATTTAATACTGTTATGTTACGTCCGTTAATGTTTTGAGTTACTGCCTTATGTGCATCATCTTCGTTTTCACCAGCACCCATTGGAGTCATTCCCGCATCAGAGACATATTTGATTGTATCTCTCATTCCGTCAATACCATAATCACATACATGGTTGTTTGCAAGAGTTGCAATGGTATTGTTGTTTGCTTTGGCCAAAGGAACATAGCTAGGGTCACACTTCAATGGCACATCTCCCTTAACTGCATTTGTGGATGTTGTTGCCGCATTTTCAAAGTTAATAATCAATAAATCAGCATTGGAAGTCACATTTGAAACTCCTGCAAATGGGGATGAATCCATGCTTAAAACACTGGGCATGTTACGTGCAAACATCACATCCCCAACAATAGCTATGGAAACATTTTCCTTTGGCTCATTTGAAATGGCCTCACCATTGTAGAATGTTCCAAATGCGGCTACAGCAAGCAATATGACTAAAATAACCACCAGTACAATCAACAGTTTTTTTAAACGCATACACTATTCCTCAGCAGCCACTTCATCATCTTCGCCGAACAGTTGATTTAACATCCAATCAGCATCATATTCCATAATATCGTCATAACCCTGACCTACACCTAAAAACATGATAGGCTTTTTGATTACATAACCAATGGAGAGTGATGCTCCACCTTTACTGTCAGCATCGGCTTTCGTTAATATAACCCCATCAATGTCAATAGCTTCATTGAACTTGGCAGCCTGTTGGGTTGCATCGTTACCGGTTAATGCATCACCTACAAAGATAACCAAGTCAGGATTGGAAACCCTCTTGATTTTTTTCATTTCATCCATAAGGTTAGTGTTGGTTTGCATTCTTCCAGCAGTATCAATTAAAACCAATTCTTTTCCTTGAGCTTTTGCGTGTTCAACAGCATCGAATGCAACAGCTGCAGGATCTGATCCTTTCTGGTGCTTGATGATTTTTACCCCGACATTATCTGCATGGTGAGTGACCTGTTCGATAGCCCCTGCACGGAATGTGTCTGAAGCCGCAATAACCGGAGTGTATCCTTTCTTCAAGTAATAATTGGCCAACTTACCAATAGTTGTTGTTTTTCCAGTACCGTTAATACCAACAAACATTACAACCAACGGTTCGCCTTGGGCCTTTTTCTCTTCAATCATTTCAGTCATGGATTTTCCCGGAATGTCAATAATTTCAGCAACAGCATTTCTTAAAGCATTATATGTATATTCTGTAATGTCACTGCTACGCTTAATTTTACGTCCAACAAGGTCATCTTTTACAGAATCTACAACTTCAGTTGCCACTTCCATTGCAACGTCCCCTTCCAAAAGACCCATTTCCAATTCCCATAACGTGTCTTCGACATGTTTTTCTGAAATGGTTTTTTCACGGACAAATGAGAATAGTCCTCCGCTTCCCTCATCAGAATCTTCATCATCCTTGTTTTTGTTTCTTGACCAGAAGTGGGATTTTTCCTCTTCTTTATCATCTTCACTTTCTTCATCAGATTCATCATTATCCTTATTCCTAGACCAAAAGTGAGACTTTTTTTCTTCTTTAACTTCTTCAACTTCATCTACTAACTGTTCAGGAGATTCATATTCATTTTCGGACAATGAATCAGATTTTTCTTCCGTGACTTCGTCTATATTCTCCTCTTCATCAGATTCATCATTATCCTTATTCCTAGACCAAAAATGAGACTTTTTCTCTTCCTTGACTTCCTCTACAACATCTTCTTCAACAGATTCATCTTTATCCCTATTCATAAACGAAAAGCGGGACTTTTTCTCCTCTTCAACTTCTTCCGTTTGAACTTCATCAGATGATGTTTCCAACAATGCAGATTCATCAATCTCTTCTTTTTTTTCTTCTTTTCTGCGACCAAATGAGAAAAATGATCGTTTTTTACCTTTTTCCTCTTGAAGATTGTCTTCCTGTTTTGCTTCTTCTATAATTTCCTCTTCCAATTTATCACTTGTACGTGACAACTTCTTTTTCAATGATTCAAACAAAATTAACCCAACCATTTATTTTATTATTAAAAAAAATTCAGTTATGAATATTTATATTCTTTATAATATTTAAAAGAAGTTTAAAAAATATTTTAAAAAAATGCCTTAAAAGAAACTGCAATTAAATTAAAAATAGCTTTGATATTATTATGAATTATGTTAAAAATGTGAATAAATTCACTGGAATAGAATGCAATCCATAAAAATTCAATATGAAATAAATTTAATATCAATGATTAAAAAAAATAAGAAATATTATTTTCTAAATCTTCTCAATGGTCTTGAGAAGACAGATAATAATATTATTAATAATATAAATATCGGATTACCTGTTGCATATTGTGATAGTGCAATTCCATTATGAACTTCCCCAATATCAGTAGCATTTTCGTTTGTATCGTTTCCTTTGACAGGATTGACATTAATTGATCCAGTAGCGTTCACAGGAAGGTACCTGTCATCACCGGAGTAGTATGCCCTGATGTCATGTGTACCCTCACTGAGGCCCGGCACTATGAATACTGCTGTTCCGTTCACAATATCCTGTGTATATGTTTTACCGTCAATTTCAATGGTAATTGTGCCTGTTGCATCGCTTGGAACAGTCACAGTAATGACACCATCCTCACCAACGGTTATGTCAGGTGAATCAATTCCTATTGGAGGGGTCAGTTTCAATACGTTGAATACAGTTGAATTTTCGCTTGGACGATACAGAATGTCTCCATTGTATCTGACATATACATCCTTCAAACCAGCAGGAAGGCCTGAAACTGTAACGCTTGCTTTTCCGTCTTCAGTGATGTTGAGCTCATATGTTACGCCGTCAACGACAAGAGTTACGTTTCCTGTTACACCCCTAGGTCCGACCTGAACGTTTACTACTGCATCTTCACCCACATAGATGTCATCTGCGCTAACCACAACAGTTGAAGGTTTGTCCCTTACGTGGAACACGTCACTTGTATTTACGCTTGTGTAGTTTTCGTTTTCGTTGTAGATTGCAAACGCAGGGTACCTTCCAACAGGCAGGTTGATGAGATTCCATGTTGCCTTTCCATCATAGGAAGCTTTCCTGGCAGCTTTTAAAACATCGGTTGATGTTACGCTGTGGTTTAAAGGCACTTCAACAGTGATTCCGAATACTGTAATGTTTACGGTTCCAGGAGCATTGACTGTTACATTCAGAACTTCAATTTCACCATGCCAGATGTCAACAACTTCAATAGTGATTATTGGAACCGCTCTTGCAACATTGAACTTGCCGTCGGTTGCATTGCCTAAATAAACGTTATCTCCACCGTAAATGACAGTCACATTGTAATTGCCTCCTGCAAGATCAGGAATAATCAATTCGGCAATTCCTCCATTAATCTCAACATCATTGTATGCTTTGCCGTTGACTGTAATGTTTACTGTTCCTGTTGCACTGTCCGGAAGGATTACAATGATTGTTTCATCATCACCATAGGTTATGTTTTCAGGTATGAGAATAATTGGAGTATCCAGTTTTTCTGCTGTTACGTTTTCACTGCTGTCATTTTTCGGAATGCTTTCCTTACTTGATACAACTGCAATGTTTGAAATGTTGCCGCTTGAGATTACACGGGCAACAATTTTCATGACAACATTTTCACTACTTGCAAGCTTGCCGATTGTCACTTTTCCTGTGACACTGTCATATTTGATGTCAGTTCGTGTTGCATCGAATGAAACAAACTCTAAAAGTGGGCTTAAATTGTCAATTACATATACAGTTGCATCAGATAGACCATAGTTTGAAATTTCTATTGTATATTCTATGCAGTCTCCGACGGTCACTTCTGTAACGTTGACTTCTTTATTTATGTTTAAAACAACATCAGGCAGTGCAGTTATGTTATCAGAGCTTGCATTATTGTTGGATGGATCAGTATCGTTTTCATAGCTGGTTACTGATACTACATTCTCAATGGTTCCGTTGCCTATGACTTTTACGCGTATTGTCAAAGTTGCAGTGGATTCTTTAGCCAGATTGCCGATATCCCAGATTCCTGAAACCGGATCATAGAATCCTGCGGTGGCAGTGACTTCAATGACATCAACAAGCCTGCTTAAAGTTTCATTGACTTTTACATCAGTTGCATTTGAAGGACCGTAATTGTAAACTGTTATAGTGTAGACAATTACATCCCCAACAATGACAATATCTGTTGAAGTTGAAGTTTCATAAGTCTTGCTGATGCTCAGGTCAACAACCGGATGAGCAGTAACATTATCACTTGTATCATTGTTGTTGGATTTGTTGGTATCGGTTCCATAACCTGTAATGTTTGCAGCGTTTTCAATGGTTCCGTTGCCTATGACTTTGGCAACAATAATCAAATCGACAGTTTCATTGACATTTAAATCACCTACAGAAATCATGCCGCTTGCATAATCATATGTAATGCCGGCACGTGTGGATGCAAATGAGACGAACTCTAAAAGGTCGCTCAACTTATCCCAAACGACAACATCAGTTGCATTGCAAGGACCTGCATTTGCAATAGTGATTGTATACCTGATATAATCGGATACGTTTACATCAGTTGCGTTGACTGTTTTTGCAATGCTCAGGTCGAAAATCGGAAGTGCAGTAATGTTTTCGATTTCGTCCCTATTGGTCCTGTTGTCTATTTCTTTTTGTGAACTGTTTACAACAACCACGTTGGAAATTGTACCTTCACTGATGACCTGTGCAAAGATGGTCAGGTATGCTCTTGACTGGTTGGCCAAATCACCGATATACCACATGCCTGCATCAGCATCATAATGTCCGTTTTCAGTAATGCTGCTGAGGAATTTGAGATGAGGACTTAACACCTCTGTTACATTCACATTTGTAGCATCACACGGACCTGCATTATATACGACAATGTCAAATTCGATTATGTCAGTGACATTGACGAAACCTGATTTGACATTGACTGATTTGGTAATGTACAAATCAACAGCCGCAACAGCTGTGATATTCGGAATGCTTGCATTATTATTTGACATGTTGGAATCATTTTCACTGCTTGTTACATTGACAACATTGGAAATGTTGCCTGCAGAGATGACTTCAGCAGCGATTATTAATTGTCTCCAATCTCCTTTAGTTAAATTGCCAATATACCAGACACCATCATCAACATCATAATAGCTATCCCAAGTACTATAACTAACCAGTTTAAGATGTGGACTCAATACTTCAGTGACATTCACATTTGTGGCATCGCATGGACCATTGTTTCTTACTGTAACTGTAAAGATTACAGTTTGACCTACAAATATAGTATCGTTTACATTGGCTTCCTTGGTGATTACCAGATCAACATCATCATGAGCAGTAATATTAGGAATGCTTGCATTATTATTTGACTTATTGGAATCATTTTCACTGCTTGTTACAACAACAACATTGGAAATGTTTCCGGCAGAGATGACTTCAGCAGCGATTATTAATTGTCTCCAATCTCCTTTAGTTAAATTGCCAATATACCAGACACCATCATCAACATCATAATAGCTATCCCAAGTACTATAACTAACCAGTTTAAGATGTGGACTCAATACTTCAGTGACATTCACATTTGTGGCATCGCATGGACCATTATTCCAAACAGTAACAGTGAAAATAATAGTATCACCAACACAGACAACATCACCTGTGAAATTAACTGATTTAGTGATTGCCAGATCAACATCATCATGAGCAGTAATATTAGGAATGCTAGCATTATTATTTGACTTATTGGAATCATTTTCACTGCTTGTCACAACAACAACATTGGAAATGTTACCGCCAGAAATGACCTCAACAACAATGACCAATTGCCTCCAGTCATCCTTAGCCAAATCACCTATATACCAGACACCCTCATCAACATCATAATAACTATCCCAAGTACTGTAACTAACCAGTTTAAGATGAGCATCCAAAGCCTCAGTAACATTCACATTAGTAGCATCACAAGGACCATCATTCCAAACAGTAACAGTGAAAATAATAGTATCACCAACACAGACAACATCACCTGTGAAATTAACTGACTTATTGATAGCCAAATCAACATCATCGCGAGCAGTAATGTTAGGAATGCTTGCATTGTTGTTTGACATGTTGGTATCGTTTTCTGTGCTTGTTACAACAACGACATTGGAAATGTTACCAGCTGAGATAACTTCAGCAGCGATAATTAATTGTCTCCAATCGTCTTTAGTTAAATTGCCAATATACCAGACACCATCATCAACATCATAATAACCGTCCCAAGTACTATAGCTTAACATTTTAAGATGTGAATCCAAAGCCTCAGTAACATTCACATTAGTAGCATCGCAAGGACCATTGTTTCTGACAGTGACTGTAAAGATTACAGTTTGACCTATCAATACAGTACCATTTACATTAACCTCTTTGGTGATTACAATATCAACATCATCATGAGCAGTAATATTAGGAATGCTTGCATTGTTGTTTGACATGTTGGAATCGTTCTCACTGCTTGTCACAACAACAACATTGGAAATGTTACCCGCTGAAATGACTTCAGCAACAATGACCAATTGCCTCCAGTCATCCTTAGCCAAGTCACCAATATACCATACACCATCATCAACATCATAATAGCTGTCCCAAGTACTGTAACTAACCAGTTTAAGATGAGCATCCAAAGCCTCAGTAACATTCACATTAGTAGCATCACAAGGACCATCATTCCAAACAGTAACAGTGAAAATAATGGTATCACCAACACAGACAACATCACCTGTGAAATTAACTGACTTATTAATAGCCAAATCAACATCATCGCGAGCAGTAATGTTAGGAATGCTAGCATTGTTGTTTGACATGTTGGTATCGTTTTCTGTGCTTGTTACAACAACGACATTGGAAATGTTACCCGCTGATATAACCTTAGCAACAATGATCAATTGCCTCCAATCTTTTCTGGACAGATTGCCAATGTACCAGATACCCTCATCAACATCATAATAGCTGTCCCAGGTACTGTATCCGATCATTTCAAGATGAGGACTCAATACTTCAGTGACATTCACGTTTGTGGCATCACATGGACCGTTGTTTCTGACTGTGACTGTAAAGATTACAGTTTGACCTACAAGTACTGTGTCTCCAACATTTACCTCTTTGGTGATTGTCAAATCGACAACATCCACTGCTGTAATGTTAGGAATGGTATCATTGTTATTAGATTTGTTTGTATCGTTTTCTGTGCTTGTTACGACTACAACATTGGAAATGTTGCCTGCTGAAACGACTTCAGCAACAATGATTAATTGCCTCCAGTCATCCTTAGCCAAGTCACCTATATACCAGACACCATCATCAACGTCATAATAGCTGTCCCATGTGGTGCAGTTCACCATTTTGAGATGTGAATCCAAAGCCTCGGTAACGTTCACGTTGGTGGCATCACAATGACCATTATTCCAGACAGTGACTGTAAAGACTATCCTGTCACCGATGGCGACAACCTCACTTTCAACATCAACTGTCTTATTGATAGCCAAATCGACAATGTTGACTGAAGTGATGTTTTCAATGCTTGCGTTGTTGTTTGACTTGTTGGTATCATTGTCGCTGCTTGTGATTGAAACGAAATTGGAAATGTTTCCGGCAGAAATCACTTCAGCAATGATTGTCAATGTATGGACATCTCCTTTTGTCAGGTTGCCTATGACCCAAGTGGAACCGTCCCACTCTCCGACGCTTGTTTCATTGGATATTACCTTAAGAAGTGGGCTTAAAACTTCACTTACATATACACCGGTTGCATTACATGGTCCGATGTTTGTAACTGTTATTGTGAACTTGATTCTGTCAGTCACGTTGACTATGCCTGAAACGTTGACATTTTTTGTAATTATCAAATCAACATTATTTATTGCGGTGAAGTTAACGCTTGCATTGTTGTTTGTATAATTGGTTTCATTTTGATATGCATAGACGACAACCACGTTTGAAACGTTACCTGCATAGATTACTTGAGCATAAAGGGTCAAGGTAACGTTGGCTCCGACGGTAATGTTATCAATATTCCAGGTATATCCGTCATAATCTCCTTGACTTGTGACATTGCTGATTAGATGGAGCTTGTCGCTTAAGGATTCGATTACATACGCTCCGGTAGCGTTGCACGGACCGTCATTATAAACTGTAATTATGAATTTTATGTAGTCTGTTACTCCGATTTCATCGGATGTTATGTTCATTTCTTTGGTAATTCTCAAATCGACAACAGGCAATGCCGCGATGATGACCTCATCCCTATTGTTATATGGATTGGTATCGTTTTCCTTGCTGTGTGCAATTGCCACGTTTGGAATTACGCTTCCATCCCTCATCACCTGTGCCTGGATGGTCAGATTGGCAGTAGTGCCGTTTGCCAGATTTCCTATGTACCAGTAGCCGCCGGTTGAATTATAATATCCAAATTCTGTTTGGCTGCTGACATATTTAAGATAGGAACTTAATGAATCAGTCACGTTTACCCCTGTAGCGTTGCACGGACCGTCATTATAGACTGTAATTATGTATTCTATGAAATCATATACCTCAACAAATCTGGATGTTACATTGACTTCTTTAATGACCTGTAAATCGACTGCAGGTTTTGCAGTGATGTTTGGAATTGTATCATTGTTGTTTGACTTGTTGGTATCGTTTTCTGTGCTGACTACGCTGACTGTGTTGGAAATGTTTCCGGCTGAAATGACCTCGGTCACGATGATTATCTGTCTCCAGTCGTATTTGCTTAAATTGCCAATGTACCACATACCTTCATCAACATCATAATAGCTGTCCCATGTGATGTATTCAATCATTTCAAGATGAGGGCTTAAGACCTCAGTAACATTGACATTAGTGGCATCACATGGACCGTTGTTTCTGACAGTGATTGTGAATACAACTGTTTGTCCTACCAATACTTCATCGCCGACATTGACCTCTTTGGTAATTTCCAAATCAACGACCGGATTTGCAGTGATGTTGACAGTAGCATTGTTGTTTGACTTATTGCGGTCATCATCATAACCAAATATTTCAACATAGTTTGAGAAATTGCCCGGTTCTGCAACACGGGTAGTTATCTTCAAGGTGACGTTTGCACCCGCATCAAGATAGCCTATATACCAGGTATATCCGTCATATGTAGTGCCAGCACTTGCGACATATGTATAATCATAACTTAGATGATCGAAGTCTAAAGCCTCAAGCACATATACCCCGCTTGCATTACATGGACCATAATTGTATGCGACAATGGTGAACTCTACCACATCACCTACAACCACTACTCCAGTTGTGACATTGACTGTTTTGCTGATGGCCAAGTCAACATAAGTGGTTGCATTAAGCGGAGAAATGTTGTCATAATTGTTTGTCATGTTAATGTCTGTGTCATTGCATGTCACATTGACCCTGTTTTCGATAATTCCGGAGTATATGATTCTAGCAGTGATTTTTAAAGTTGCATTAGTGCCGTTGGCCATATCGCCAATGACCCAAGTGTATCTGTCAATATATCTGCCTGGTCCTTCCACATTAATTATTTCAAGGCAGTCACTTAAAGGTTCGCAGACATATACGTTGGTTGCATTGCACGGACCGTCATTCCAGACTGTTATTGTGAATTCGATTATGTCAGTCACATTGACATCGGTAGTACTGACGTTGACTGTCTTTTGGATTCTTAAATCGACGATAGGTTTGGCAGTAATGTTAGGGATAGAGTCATTGTTGTTTGATTTGTTTGTATCGTTTTCAAAGCTATTTACACTAACCGCATTGGTAATGTTTCCAAGTGCAATCACTCTGGCTATAATCTCAAGCTGAGCCATATCATCCTTAGCCACATCGCCTATATGCCATACTCCTTCATCAACATTATAATATCCGTCACCATCCCATTTTACCAATTCAAGATGGGAATCCAAAGCCTCAGTCACATTTACATAAGTGGCATCGCATGGACCATTGTTTGTAACTGTAATTGTAAATTTGATTGTATCATTGTAATAGACAGTTCCGTTTGTAACATTGACCTCTTTTGTAATTGCCAAGTCAACGATAGGTTTGGCGGTAATGTTAGGAGCAGTGTCATTGTTGTTTGATGGGTCTGTATCATTGTCATATCCGCGTATTTCAACATAGTTTGAGAAATTGCCCGCTGAAATAACCTGAGCGAATATTGTTAAATGAGCACGGCCCTTTGAATCCAATCTGCCGATATTCCATGTATATCCGTCGTATGTAGTTCCTTCAATTGCATAATAATAGTAATTGCCAAGATGGCCATCCAATTCTTCAAGCACATAGACGCCGGTAGCATTGCAAGGGCCGGCATTATAAGCAATAATATCAAACTTGACCCAATCGCTTACATTAACCTGCATTTCACCTGTATAGAATTTAAAGATTTGTAAATCCACATGAGCGGATGCATTGAGAGTGACATTGGCTTTGTTGTTTGAGAGATTGGTATCGATTCCTCTTCCGGTCACGTTAACCCTATTTTCAATGATACCACCGCATGCCACTTTAGCACAAATTGTAAGGGTCGCGGTAGATCCGTTGTTTAAATCACCAATAAACCATGTATAACCGTCATACCAACCTGCGCCTCCTGTATCATAATCAGTCATTATAAGGTTATCGCTTAAAGGTTCAGCCACATATACTTCAGTGGCATTGCACGGACCTGCATTGTAAACAGTGACTGTATACATGATTGATTCTGTTACGTCAATATCCCTTGAAGTGTTGACGTCTTTTCTAATCTGCAGGTCGAAAACGATTACTGCAGGGATATCATCAATTTTATCAATGTTGTTTGACGGATCGCTGTCATTTTCTGTGCTGTTTACGATAACCACATTGGAAATTATTCCTTCACTTATTACTTGAGCATATATTGTCAGGACAGCTGTGGATTTGGTCTTTAAATCTCCGATGTGCCAGTAACCGCCGGTCAAGTTATAATAACCATATTCAGTTTCGGATTTAATCAATTTGAGATGAGGGCTTAAGACCTCAGTTACATTTACGTCTGTGGCATTTGAAGGGCCGTCATTATAAACAGTGATTATGAATTTGATGTAATCAGTCACGTTAATGACATCACCTGTGAAATTGACTTCTTTTTTGATTTGCAAGTCAACGATAGGTTTAGCTGTAATGTTAGGGATACTGTCATTATTGTTTGACTTGTTGGTATCGTTTTCAAAGCTGGTTACAGTAACCGCATTGCTAATGTTTCCAGTTGCAATCACTCTGGCAACAATCTCCAATTGAGTCCAATCATACTTAGCCAAATCACCTATATGCCAGACACCACTACCAACATCATAATATCCTTTACCCGGAACACAATTTACCAATTCAAGATGGGAATCCAAAGCTTCAGTCACATTTACATAAGTGGCATCGCACGGACCTCTGTTTACAACTGTGACTGTGAATTTGATTGTATCCATGTAATAAACAATACCTGATGTAACATTGACCTCTTTGGTGATTGCCAAATCAACGACCGGTTTTGCAGTGATATTGACAGTGGCGTTATTGTTTGATTTGTTGGTATCGTTACCGAAACCAAATATTTCAACATAATTTGAGAAATTGCCTTCTTTTATAACGCGAGCAGATATTTTCAGTGTAGCGTTGGCGCCTGCATCAAGATGACCGATATACCATGTATAACCGTCATATGTAGTGCCTTCAGTTGCAACAAAAGTGTAGTCACTGCCCAGATGATTGAAATCCAAAGCTTCAAAAACATATATGCCTCCTGCATTGGAAGGACCTTTATTGTAAGCGACAACAGTAAACTCGATATAATCGTTCACATTAACAACACTGGCATTGACTGTTTTGTTTATTCCGAAATCCATGTGAGCGGACACATTAATTGGAGTGATATTGTCCTTGTTGTTGCTTAGGTTAGTGTCAATTTCATTAGATGTTACATTAACTGCATTTTCAATCATACCCGCATATGCAATTCCTGCAACGATTGTCAATGTTGCAGTTTCCCCACTGGTCAAATTACCGACAAACCATGTGTAACAATCGTCGTAATGTCCTTTACTTGGAGTAATGTTAAGAAGTATGAGATTATAGCTTAAAGGTTCGCAGACATACACATTTGTAGCGTTACAAGGGCCTGCATTGTAAACAGTGATAGTGAACTTGACTATATCAGTTATGTCAATGTCTGTTGAAGAAACGTTGACCTCTTTTCTGATTTGCAAGTCAACTATATAGACTGCAGTGATATTGTCAATTTCATCCCTGTTGTTTGAAGGGTCAGTATCGTTTTCTGTGCTGTTTACAATAACCACGTTGGAAATGGTTCCATTGCTTATCACCTGAGCATAAATGGTTAAAACAGCTGTAGACTGATTATTTAACCTTCCGATATACCAGTATCCACCGGTTACATTATAATAACCCTGTTCAGTTTCATATTTGATTAACTTGAGATGAGGACTTAAAACCTCAGACACATTAACATTGGTAGCATTAGAAGGACCGTCATTGAATACAGTAATTGTGTATTTAAGGTAATCGGTTACAGTAATAACATTGAAAGTAGTATTGACCTCTTTTTTAATCTGCAAATCAACAATATCCTTTGCTGTAATATTGTCAATTTCATCCCTGTTGTTAGATTTGTTGGTGTCCTTTTCTGTACTGTTTACAATAACCACATTGGAGATTGTTCCTGCTGAAACGACTTCAGCTACAATGACCAAATCCCTCCAATCGCCGTTGGTCAGATTGCCTATATACCATATGCCCTCATCAACGTCATAATAGCTGCTCCAGGTATTGTAGCTTATCAGTTTAAGATGAGGACTTAATTTCTCGGTTACATTAACATTTGTAGCATCACATGGACCATAATTTTTAACGTGGACAGTGAATATTATAATATCACTGACATTGACTGTCTGAGTTGTAACATCAACAGTCTTGTTGATTCTTAAATCGACGATGTCCTCTGCTGTGATGTTTTCAATGCTGTCATTGTTGTTTGATCTGTTTGTATCGTTGTCGTTTCCAAATATTGCAACCGCATTGGAAATTGTACCTGCGGAAATTACTTCAGCAATTATTGTGAGATTTTCAACATCCCCTTCATTCAACCTGCCGATAATCCAAGTGGATCCGTCCCACTCGCCGACAGTTGTGGTATTGGAAAGAACCCTGAGATGTGGGCTTAAAGTTTCAGCTACATATACACCGGTTGCATTGCATGGACCGTTGTTTGTAACTGTTATTGTAAATTTTATTTTATCGGTTACATTAACTACGCCGGATACGTTGACATATTTGTTTATTTGCAGGTCTACATTAGCTACTGCAGTGATGTTTTTGATAGAAGCATAGTTATTTGTGTAATTTGATTCGTTTTCATATCCGTAAACGTGCACGGAATTGGAAATATTGCCTGAATAGACTACTTGAGCAACGATTTTCAGTGTTGCTGTGCTGCCGTTTGACAGGTTGCCGATGTTCCAGGTACCTCCTTCATATGTGCCCACACTTGGACTGCTGGAAATCAACTTCAGATGACTGTCCAGGAATTCCTCTACAACAACACCTGTTGCATTAGCTGGGCCGTCATTGACTACAGTGATTGTGAATTGGACCTTGTCAAGCACGTTGATGACATCTCTTGTATCATTGATTTCCTTGCTGATGCGCAAATCAACAATAGGCACTGCTGTGAAGTTGTGTGCGGAAGCTACATTGTTTGACATGTTGATGTCTCTTCCTAAACCTGTTACCCAAACTGTATTGGTTATCGGTCCCATATGGACTATTTCTGCAATTATTGTCAATGTTTCGAAATCGTCCTTTTCAAGTTCTCCGATATACCAGTAGCCGTCTTCAAGATTATAGCTGCCTTTTGTTGTTTTGCTTCTGATAAGTTTGAGATATGGGCTTAGCCTTTCTGTCACGTTTACACCAAATGCCTTACTTGGTCCATAGTTTGTTACGGTTACTGTGTATTTGATGATATCGCCAACATTTACCACATCTGCTGTCACGTTAACATCCTTTGTAATTGCCAAATCATCATATGGAACTACTTCAAATATGGTCCAATCACTATCGCCCGTATGGTTTATGTCGCCTGCGAATGTGGCAGTTGCATTATAATGGCCAATAGGCAGATTGGAAATGCCTGTTTTGTTTGCAGTACCGTTAAGTACATCAAATACGAATGTAGTGTGCTGAGTATCATTGAATGTCACTATGACAGTCCCATTCAGATTTCCCCATGCGCCATCGGTCAAGGATATGAGTATGGTCTGATTTTGACCATAGTAGATTGGGGTGTAAACATAAATTTTAACGAGACTACTGTTGGATAAGGTGTCTCTTAACCAGGTGTAGTATCTGTCGGTCTTATGTGAGAATGCGAAATAGTATGTCTTGTCTTCTTCGGCTTTAAAGGTATATTTAACCTTACCATCCTTGTCTGTGACAAGATCTTCGGTATGCAACTGCACACCGTTTTCATCATACATCTCAACAGTGACGTTTATATTAACTTCCCTGTCACTTTGAGTTGGTGGGGAATTGGCTTTGCTCCTTCCTCCAACACCCCAGTAGGTTACATTAGTACATGCAAGGGCATAATTGCCTTCCTGCCAGATCCCATTTAACAGATTGTCGAATCCTAAAAATACTGCACTTGTGTAATTGTTTCCTTCCTCATCTACACCAACTGCCTTTTCTGTGAACTTGTTTGAATTTGCCTGGTTGTCAAGAAGAGTAACATCAGTTAAAGACAGCTTGTTGAATTTGGTACCATATATTGCGGAACCCTGGAATGCAGTATTGTTGAGCAGATTGACTCTCAGCAATACGCTTGATCCAGCTTTATTATTATAATTGTAAAAGATTGCACCACCTTTCTCCTCAGCAGTGTTGAATTCAAAACTTGAATCTGAAATTTGAATATGGCCGTCTTGAGAGAATATTGCTCCTCCTCTTTTAGCGCTGTTATGTTCAAAAATGGAATTGTATATATATTCATCATCATTTCTGCTGTATACAGCTCCACCATCCTGATTAGCAACGTTTCCTACAAATGATGAGTCATATATACGGGCAGTTATCTTTTCATAGAATAATGCTCCACCCAAATCGGCATTATTCTCTTCGAATGATGAATTGTAAACCCAGACATTGGATGATCCCCTATCTCTTGTGAAGTAAACTGCACCGCCCATTGATGTTCCCTCATCGGTTGAAGCGCGGGAACCTATGACAGTGATATTGTTGAGGGTTCTGCCGTCCTTCATATATATGGCACCACCGTGAACATCACCTGAGTTCTTGTAAGCGCGTGCTCCATTTATATAGACATTATCCAATTGAGAAACAGTTGTTGTATATATTGCACCACCATCAGCACTGTTGGCTGAATTTATCACTTCTGTCTGGGAGTAGGTAATTGAAATGTTGCTGATATTGGCAGGTGCGCTTCCTTTCCAGTATATTGCACCACCGTTACCTGTTGCAAGAGTATTTGAAATTGTTGCGTTGATTAATGTACCTCCATATCCATCATAGAAGATTGCGCCCCCTCCGGCATTCATTTTTGCATTGGTTGAAGATGAATTGTCAATGACAATATTGGTCAATACGTCATACGAACCACTGACGTATATCGCTCCACCATAATTGGTCTTTGCACAGTTTTCATCATTGTTTGCAGAGGATTGGAATATCTTGATGTCATCCGCATTACAGTACCATCCGGATATGTGGATTGCACCACCGTTAGATGATTTAGAACTGTCTGTGGAATGTGATGAGGCATTGAATATTGTAACATTGTTCATTTTACCATTGATACCTTTCCAGTATATCGCGCCTCCGTCATCATTGCGTGTTGAAGCGTCCTGAATTGAAACGTTGATTACAGAACAGTCACTTCCGCCTATTGCAATTGCACCTCCAGGTCCTCTAAAGATTGTGGAATTCAAGATTGCTGAATTTGAAATAGTAATATTTGAATCTGTACCGATGAGAATTGCTCCACCACCTTCACCATATCCTGCAGAAAGGTCTTCCACATGGGAATTGAAAATGTAACAGTGGTCGATTACACAATTGTCAGCAGGACCCTCTTTCATCAATAGAGTTCCCCCACCGGCCATAGCCTTATTTCCGTCAAAGGTATTATTGAAAATATATGAATTAGCCATCTGATTTGCAACAGCTCCACCGTATTTTCCAGCGGTGTTATTATAGAATTGGCTGTTTGTTATAGTTAAGTTTACACTGTTACCACCCTGGTCACCAGTATAAAGAGCACCACCATCAGCTTTGGATGTGTTGTTGACAAAAAGACAGTTGTCGATTACACTATCCAAAGCCTGATACCAATCAATAGCTCCCCCATGCCTTCCTGCTGCAGTGTTGTTTATGAATATACAATCTTTAATTAAACCCCCTGATGCAATAGGAAGACCCTGTGTCCAGTAGATAGCACCTCCACCTCTGTTGGTGTCGTGAGCGACGTTGTTTGTGAAAGTGGAACCTATAATTGAATCGTCACCGTGTCCACCGAGCCAGTTGATTGCACCACCGTCTGCTTTTGCATCGTTGTGGTCAAACCATGAGTAGTATACGGATGCATTTGCACCACCTATATCCATGGCGCCACCGTTGCTTGTCAATGCAAAGTTGTAAGTGAAATTACAGTTGGATATGATAGTGTCATCACCATAAACCTTAATTGCACCGGCGGTATTGGCTGTGTTGTTGTGCAGATTACAGTAGGTAATAGTTGTATTTTCTCCGCGAATGTAAATTGCTCCTCCTTCCTTAGCTTTGGATAATGTGAAATTGGAAAATGCAACTGTTGTTCCCAAATCATCAATGTAAATTGCACCACCGAAACTGCCGCCGATGGTACAGTTATAGAATGAGGAATTCAATATGTCGGTTTGTTCACCTTCAACGTATATCGCTCCACCGTTGGTGGCTGCATAAACACCGTCAAAGCCTGATTTTCTTATTGTTGCTTCATCCCCTTTAACATAGATGGAACCTCCTGCGGATCTTGATGAACTGCCGGCGAATTCGGATGTGTCAATGACGGCATTCTCACCTTCAATGTATATTTCTCCGCCCTGATGTGCACTACCTTTTTCGAATTGTGAAGAGTCTATGATTGTCCTTTCACCGTTGATGAATATTGAACCACCACGGGCGTAACCGCTTGGAGCGGTGTTGTGGGTGAAGTTGGAAGCTGAAATATGGGTATCCGGACCGTTAATGTAAATAGCTCCACCACCATAGTTTGCAGAAGAGCCTCTGGCAATACAATCATCGAAATTACTTTCGGTTATCTGAATACTTCCTTCAGCAACATATATACCACCACCGGTTTCTGTTGCAATACTTCCGGTTATGTTGGATCCGGTAACTAAAGCACCCCATGAAGTTAAATAAATTGAACCACCCTGTTTTGCAGTGTTTGAAGTGAATGTGGAATTTGCAATTGTTGCCATGTTACCGAATGCATAAATTGCTCCTCCACCCTGGCTGGCTTTGCAGTCCTCAAAATCGGATTCCATGATTACCGTATTTTGTCCATCAATATATATTGCACCACCAAGAGCCTTGTTCCTTATATTCAAAGCCTGGGCAGAAGTGAAGTTTGATTTTTCAATATTGGTGTTTTCACCTGCGATGTATATTGCACCACCATTGAAATTTTTAACAGTGCTTCTTATGAAATTACTTTTTGAAATATTTGCATTGGCTCCTGCAACATAAATTGTACCACCGTAATTATCAGCAGAAATGTCTGTAAAATTAGAGTTTGATATACATGTATTGATACCATCAACATAGATTGCACCACCTTGTTTAGCTTCACTGTCCTTGAAAGTGGAATCTTCAATATCAGCATCAGTACCGCTTACATAAATGACCCCACCATAGCGTGAGTTACAGTCATCAAAATTACAGTTTATGATATGAGTATCATCACCCTGAACATCGATTGCACCACCACGTGCATATGAATCCCCCAAGGCATTACACTGGGTGAAATTTGAAAGAAAGATGGATGTGTGTGTACCGTTGATGAATACTGCACCTCCATTGAATTTTGTGGTTTTTGAATTGTTGAAAGTGTTGTTTTCAAGTACTGCATTTGGTCCCCATACAGCTATGGCACCACCATAATTTACAGCAGTGGAATATGAGAATTCTGAATTTGTAATTACTGCATGAGCACCGTTAACATTGATTGCACCACCACTACCTCCTGCAGAGGAAACTGCATCGTTATAGGAGAATTTTGAGCCATCAACAACAGTGTTATCACCGTCAATACATATGGCCCCACCGATTAGGGCTTTGGTATTTGTAAATGTGGATCCGGTGATATTTGCATCGTTTCCCGCTACAAAAATTGCACCTCCACGATGATCTCCTTTTACATCAACTTTACAGTCATCAAAATTACAGTCTGTAACATGAGTATCGTTACCTATTATATATACTGCTCCACCACTGCTTTCAGTGAAAATGGAGTTTGTAAAATTAGAATGCATGACCTTTACGTCATTACCTGTTATGAATAAAGTTCCACCGTCAACTTTAGAAGAACTTTGTGTAAATGATGATTCGTCTATACTTACATTGGAACCTGTAAGACATATTGTTCCACCTTTTGAGTTTGAGTATTCTCCTTCAAGAGGGTCATACCCGCTTACACCTTTATTGTTAATACATGTTATGTTATATATGACACCATTATCACCTTCCCAGTATATAGCACCACCATCATCATTAGCAATATTATTGGTGAATGTGGAATTATATACACTGCATCCTATTCCATCAACATATAATGCTGCACCATCTCTTGCAATACAGTTGTTGAAATCAGAATTATAAATATGAGTATTGTTACCTATGACATATATTGCACCACCATTATTAGTAGCATCACATGAATCAAAGGTAGTATCATTAACAACTACATTATTACCAGTAATAAATAATGCACCACCATCCACTTTAGAATAGTTTTTATTCTCATCCATATATGCTGAAGATAGGGAGAAATGAGATTTAGTAATAATCACATCTGAACCTGTAAGACATATTGTTCCACCACGAGTACTTGAGGTATCACTACCAGATTTATCTAAACTGATACCCTTATTCTCTATACAAGTGATGTTATCTATAACCCCAGTACTACCTTCCCAGTATATAGCACCACCATCATCACCAGCAGTGTTGTTTCTAAATATTAAATCTTTCATGTGCACATTGTCAGCACTGACATATACAGCACCACCATCACCGAAAACATATGAATTTGTGAAAGTGGAATTGTCTATTGTAGAATAAATTTGAAAAGTATTATTCAGGTAAATGGAACCGCCAGAACCGGCACGTCCGTTATCAAAAGTAGTTTGAGTGACATGAAGCACACCATCAATGTATATTGCTCCACCTTGGTTTGTAGCAGTGTTGTTGATAAAAGTACAGTCCATTATGTCGACACTGCCTCCAGAAACTACATTGATGGCACCACCGTTTGTGGAATTACCGCCTATAAAAGTAATGTTCATTAAAACAATATGGGTGTCACCTATAACGTTGAAAATAGCTGCCTGATTACGGGCATTTATGGTTGACCCCCTACCGTCAATAGTCAAATTCTTTTTAATGTCAATTCCGGTAGCCAAATCACCGGATTCGTATGAAAATTCGCCGTTTAGATAAACAGTTCCCCCAACAGGTATTGAAGGATCCTGAATCGTATCATTCAAATCATTGAAAGATTGTGAAGGCACTCCTAAAATAGCATTATCTTCACCACTTGTCAGTATGATATCGTTTTCAGCCTCTCCCACATCCATGGTAAAAGTTTCATTACCCACAGCATCGCTTGCTGATGCAACAGACAAGGCCGAAAGAAAGATACCAAACAAACATAAAATAATAATCATTTTTTTATTATCCATAATTTTTAACCCCGTTCAATTCAACTTAAGTACATGTATATTATAAAAGTGGCCAATAACTAATTAATTTATTTAATTTATTAATATAAATGTTTTTCTTTAATTAAATCAAAAAATAATTAAAAATATTTCATAAATTAATTAAAAAATTACAATACTGTTTAAAATGACTACTATTAAAAAAATATTATTAAAAAATTGGAAAAAATATATGAAACATATTCATTCTACAATAGAAAATATAAAACATTATCCTTAAAAATTTAAAAAAATCTGAACAAAATAACATATAATTTAAAAAATAATTAATATGGAATAAAAAGAATACCATAATAGGTAAAATAGAAACAATTAAGATAAGAAATATTAAACAAAAGCCTCCGGTAAAAATATACAATAAAATAAAAACACTGAAATAACTATAGGGAAAATAAAGGAAAATGAAAATAATACTGAATCAAATGATTACAAAATTTTTAAATTATTTATTCAATTTAATTTTATTAATTGAAATTGCATAATGCCTTAAAATAAAAATACATAATGTAAAACAAAAAAATTAAGTTAATTCCAATTGTACTACTTTAAATTGATAAAATAAAATTTTTGAAGAAAAATCAGAATTCTGATTCAATATGGCTAAAAATCATACTCTTGAAAAAAATCCAATGAAGCGGATTCCAGGATTACAAGCTGAAAATTATTGGACATCCCTTCTTAAATTCTACAATATACTTTTAAAAAGCTCATTAAAATAACCTTAAAATTCATTAAATAAGACATCATAATTTTCAAAAAAGCAAATGAAAATATATTAAAAGATATCAGCTAAAATAGGCGAATGAATGAAGAAAAAACATATAAAAATTTTACAATAGAATGAAAATTTAATGGAATATGTGGACTGCATTTGCCCCATTAATCGCCGGTGAAAATAATAAACATGAAAAGAGAATCCAATTTTCGAATCTTTGAATTTGAACGGCCTCGGCCGATAACTTACTTCCTGCACCAGTGATAATAGTTAAATCAATGACTAATTTTAAAATTAAAAATTTGAACGGCTACTTTTCACCAAACTATCGAAATTTATATAGCTTGTAACACCCCATCTGAACATTATGACACCTTTTGCCCCAGCATTTAAAGAAGTCTGAGCATCCCCAGTTAGCTCGGAAACAGATAATGGAGTCTCATCATCATCATCTGAACGATATGCCTGAAGACCTGTCCAGACCTGAGCGCCATTCGAATGATCAACAAACCCTCCTGTAACATCCCGTATCCAGGCAGTATTTTTAGCGTGATTTCCTTTATATACCATAGGCACAATAAAATCCAGATATTTGCTCAATGTGGAAAAACTCTGACCATAATAGTAAACCATACTACTCGGTTTTGGCATTATAGCAGCAGATGCTAAACAATTTGGATTAACGGATTTGATAGCAGAAACTGCATTACTTACAAAGTAATTAATTGAATTTACCGCATTAGGATAATTATGCGCAGTTCGAGGATACCTCAGATAATCGAAGTGCACACCGCTTACGCCAGGAACACCAGCATAATATTTGGCCTGATTAATTCTTTCATTAATATATCCATAATCAAACGAACCGTCCCTATTTGATAATGCATGCCATCCACCTTCATAAGCTACCTGCATCCAGATATGAACCTTAATTCCACAGTCATTTGCTTGTTTTATCCATGAAATTGCACTGCTTTCGCCATATGCAGTAAATGCATATGAATGCAATAAAATATGTTTTGTTCCTTGTTAAGCAAGACTAGCTAAATTTAATTCATACATGTTTTTATATCTTACCCAATACCCATAACCGTAAGGAATCTCTGAGGTAACTTCTACTTCAGATGTTGCCATGCATGGTGCATAATCATAATCGCCGGAAAAAGAATATTGTACAAGATATTTTCCAAACGCAAAGCCTTCAAGATTAAAGTGCACAACACCATTTTCATCAGTTTTTTGAGAATATGTATTCGAAGCTATCTTAAAGATTATTTCTCTTCCAGCCAAAGGATTATCTGCTTTTAATTCAATTATTAGTCAAGTATTTTCCGGGCGCCAGATTAATGGCAATAGAAGCCTTTCCATCACTATTAGTTGTGCTAGAATAATTTATGCCATTGATGTTGATTGTGAGGCTTTGGTTTGCCAGATGTTCACTGCTTGAATCATATAGGCCAACATTGAGTCTAGTCCCATCTTTATAATACATTGAAATATCATTTGCATCAATGATTACATCTTCCAAAACAGTGCTGTTATCTTCAGCAAAAGAATATGATATGCTGAAGAACAACAGAATTATTGAACAAGCAAGCAGAAATTTTTTTATGATAAAATCCCCTCATTTCATTGTGATTTTATTGTTTATATTATACTCATCATAAGATGAAGTTACCAAATATTCGCCTTTAGCCAGATTGACAAAAAGATTTGCGATACCATTTTCATTTGTGATGTTTGTATAAATTAACCCATTAATATTAAATTCTATGCTTTGGTTTGCATATGGCAATCCTTGACCGTCAATCAATTTTACACAGAAGTTGCTTTCATTGACATGACTTTCAGTGTCATTTCCGAACAGTACAGGAAGCACTTTGACAATATTTGAATGCATGTATCCCTTATATTCGGCGGTTACGATATATTCATCAGGCTGTAATCTGATATTCAAATTAGCATAACCTGAAGCATTACTTTGGCGATTATAAAATACCCCATTAATGTTGAATAATACTGTTTGATTAGCTAATGGATTTCCGACATCATCCAATACCCTGATAGAGTATACGGAAGCATTTCTATAATATTTGGTTAAATTATGACCTTCGACCAGAATAGGTAAAACTTTAATTATATTACTGTGCTGGTCCCCATTTATTGGATTTATGGCGGTAATAATATAAGTTCCTTTATTTAAATTGATATTCAATTTAGCTACACCGTTTTCATTAGTGTTTCTTGTATAGAATACTCCATTAATGTTGAAGTTAACCGCATGATATTTTAAGAGATTTCCTGATGTATCCTTAAAGGATGCGTAATACTGGGTTCCGTTTCTAAACATTTTAACCATATCATCACCAGATATAGTTGACAATACCTTAACAGTAGATACAGTTGAACTCGCACCGAATCGACCAGCATAATTGGCAGTTATATCATAAACACCAGGATTTAGATTAATGGCAATTGAAGCAATTCCGTTTTCATTGGTTGTTCTAGCATAGTCAACCCCATTGATTTTAATTGTGAGGCTTTCACCTACAATAGGATTGTCAGAACTATCCTTTAGATAAATATTCAACCTTTCAGGTCCTTTATAGTATTTTTCTATAGTGTCTGATGAAATTTTTGCGCCATAATCATTTGCATATAAATTATTACTATTTACAAAATTATTATTTAGCGAATAGAATAAAACGAATTTACCGGATTTAACTGCTTTAAGTGAAAGAGTTATTTGATTTTTTTCATCACAATTATCCAAATACCATCCTAACCCTTTAGATTTGGAATCATATGTATAATGTCCTTTGGATACAGAAGCACTATCCAATTCAAATCCTTCCGGAATTGCAAACCTGACAACCGGACTAGAACCTGAAACATAGTTAACCTGATATGCAAGATCCATTTTTTCACCTACAAGACAGGTTTTGATTGGAGTCAATAGTTTAAATATGTCAATACTGGTCTTTTCAAAAATATGATTTCCCAGATATAATTTATTAGGAGTGACAGGAATTGAACTTCTTGAAATGTATTTGCCAAGATAGTAAACATTGTCCACTAAGGAAGTGGTTGAACGGCCGACACCTGCTCCATTATCATTAGACGTGTATGTATCAACACCATAGAACAGACCATTTTGGGAAGTTGAAAGTTTCCAGTGATATGTTTGGACATTTCTTCTGTTGACACCATATGAATCCGTATATGTGATTCTAATGGCCGCATCAATAGGATTTAAACTATTGTCATATGTTCCTTTCTGAGATTTGGAGTAGACATTCGGACAAACCAGAAATTGACCTGGCTCCAATTTAGAGACATGATACAAGTTTGTAAATACGACACCATAAGTTCCATCAGGTGCCTTGATGACAAAATGGCCCAATGAGTATCGTGACATGATAGTGTAAATTCTTGAAAGATAGCTGTTCGTGATTTCATTGTTGACAACCATTTCAGAGGCTATGCTTTCAATCTGCCTGAATGTGCTGCCGTCAGTTACACCACCGTTACCGATTAGCCATCCATTGGAAGTTACGATTGCATGAGTGAAATATCCGTCGGGGTTTTTATACTGTTTTAAATATTCAATATCTCCCCAAGCACCTGTTTCAATTTGAATATCAACTGCATTTGTTGCATCTCTCCTATGAGAGATGACTCCTTCACTATCACTTACATGAAGAACTATTGAACTGCATTCGCTTAAATCAATTAAATCATCATCAACACTTGTATCTCCAACAATATATTTAGGAGATCCGTCTGCAAGCAGTTCCACTTCATTAATATCATCAATTGCTGTATCATTTAGTGAATCCTCTGCCGAAACGGCTGAAACACTTAAAATGAAAATGATTAATGAAATAAAAATAAGAAATTTTGAATTATTTTTAATTATAAACACCTCATTAAAAAAATATGTTCAATATAATAAAAATATATTACTATAAAAAAAATGAAAAAAAAAGAAAAAAAGTTATAAGTAATTAATATCCGGTTACGCCACCTTGAGCTGCAGCCTGGATTTGCTGAGCTTGACCTTGAAGATTTGCCAAGATATCTGTAACTTGCTGTAAATTAGCCAACATCTTATCCAAGCTGTCTTCCAAATCTTTTTTCTGTCCAGCAATAATCTTTTTAGCGCCTTCAGCATCTTTTTTAATAGCGTATCCTGCACCAATACTTATAATAATTTCATCAGTGTCTTTAAGTTCCCCTTTAATGAAAGAACCAGCACCCACAGGGACGAAAGCTTCAACAGCTTTTTCACCATTCAAATCATCTAAAGTGTTGGATAATGCATCAACTTCACCAATGGAAGCTTGAATTAATTCTACCTGTTGGCGAATTAAATCTGCTTGCTGGTTGTATGCATTAATTTCATTAATGAGTTCGTTTAATTTTTGCTGATCTTCCATAATAACACCCCGTAAAGTGCATTATAAAATTTCTTTTACAATTGGGTCTACGACATCTTCAGGAGCAATTTCGGTGATTTCAGAAATTTTAATTTGGTTTCTGTTAATACCGTGTTTGCTTCCAAAACGTTCATAAATTTTTTCTTTAATATCAGCTTCACTGGTAGCTTTATATTCTTTTACAAATTTATGAAAATCATCGCCCATTACAAAAGTACCTTTAACTCTGTAAATTTTAGTTATCATATTAATCCCTCAGATATTTATAAATCATCTAAAAAGCCTAATGCTTCTTCAACTCTAGCCATTTCAGGACCAGTACTATCTTTAGCAACAATCGCTCCTTTTGAATTAGCAATTGAACATGCACCAACTAAGGATATGCCTCTTCCGACAGTACCAATATCTCCTTCAACACCAAATACTTTACGAGAAAAGTCAACTTCACTTTCAACAGCAGTGCTACTGATTAAAAACCCTTTGTTTGTTACGCACATCAATGATCCTATAATGTCGCTTCCGACCATTGAGGTAGCTTCAACATCAACATCCAAAGTGGTTTCGATTGTATTGATAGCATCTTCAGATAAAAACGGACTTACGATTGCACCATTGTCATTTGCGGCAACGATATTTCCAACGGCAGTATAATTGCCCGGAATTGCAGCAACATTAAGTCCTAACTCTTCGAACTGTTTAACTTCTCTATCTAAAACATGTGGGGAAACAACTATACCATTTGAATTAGCTACAGATAATGATCCAATAAGGCTACTTCCAGAAATAGAAGATTTAACTGAAGGGACTTCCAATATTTCCTCTACTAATTTAACTTTCTCATCAATTAAATTATAAGGAACAATAACAAAGTCATCAGTTGCCTGAATGAAAACCCCTATGTTCGGGTTTCCCACAATATCTATTCTTTTTAACATATTGTTACCTCACTTGTTAAGTATTTGAAAAAAGTACAATAGCTATTCTGCTAAAGTAGCTTCTACAACACCATCATCATCTTTAACTGCTTTTACAGTGATTTTAGAAGGTATTTTTTGAATACCTCTTGCCCAAATTACATGATTGATAGATTCATCAAGTTTAACTTCTTCAGCTTTCATGTGTTTGGTTAAGAAATTTTTAACTTCCCTAATAGCTCTAGGAGCTCTGATAGTCCTTTTAACGTTTTTTACATTTCTAAGTGGAATTGTGTAAACTCTTTCCATGATAAATCCCCCTTATAATTTAAGGCTGTTTCTTCTCCAATGTCTAGGTTTAGGTCTGTATCTAAGTTTACGATTAGTTTTAGCATAAGCCCAGATTGGAATTCTCCTATTTTGTTTGTTTGCTTTTGCCATCCTTAATTTTCTAGCTAATGGTTTATTTCTACTCATTTTTTCACCTGTGAATAAAGTATAATAATTATTTATATCCTATAACCCGAGTTTGATAATGTTCCGGAAAAATGTCAAGAGAATTTCCTCCCTTCTCATCAATCAAAGTCCTTATTTCAACCTCATAATCAGAGCTGTTATCCTTATTGCTTTTTTCATGAGATATTTCAAACAGATTAGATGTTATTAATTTGACAGATTTGTGACCAAAGCTATCCAAATTGATGTATTGAACATTCTTTCTGTCTTCAAGGCTTCTGATTTGATTTACATTGAGCTTAGGAGTTCTGTCATCCCTTCTTGTTCCATCGGCAATAATATCATATTCATCAGCAACATTTTCAATGACATTCTCGTGAATAAACTTTATCCCGTCATTTGGAAATCCATCATTCATAATCATGTCACATGTCTTATCCAAAATCTCAAAATCCATATCCAAGACCCTGTGATTAAAGCCTAATGATTTTGCTGATTTGCTGGCAGGAATATATGAATCATAAACACCAAAGTTTGCAGTGCATAATTCTACATCAAGACCTAATCTTTTAAGCATAACCGCCATAAAAGATGAATCCTTACCACCACTATACAATACAGCCGCTTTCATGGATATTATTTCCTTGTAATTTTAATCTCCCTTTTCTGACCGGCAATTTGTCTTAAAAGAACTTTTAATTGTTCATCAGTGACTTTTCCTCTTAAACTACCAGCTTGAGCAGATTGAATCAATTGAAGTTCAATTTGATTGACAAGTTCTGGTTTAGTTAATTTAAGATTAGCCAATCTATTACGGGCTTCAGAAGTTAAAATTTGGCCTAAAATTTGTTTTTTCTGAGCTTCAAATTGTGCCTGTGCCTCTTGCTGTTGCATCTGTTGAGCAGCAGCCTGTTGCTGTTGCATTTGTTGCTGTTGAGCAGCAGCTTGCTGTGCTTGCAACTCAGCCATTCTTTTTTGACGAATTTCATCAAGATCGCTCATATCAAACTCTCCAATATAATTTAATTATCAAGTTCAGAACATGAAATTATTTTCTCCTTAAAGAAGTAATTAATGAGCTTACAGCATCATCTAAGTCTTCTTTGTGTAATGAAGCAAGTGATTCGAATACTGGTTTAGAATGTTTACTTTTTATATCATCACTAAATTCTTTGAATACTTTTGATAAATGCTCATGTCTTTCATCTATTTTTGAAATAGTATTAATTAATTCTTCCTTATCAGAATCTTCAATTTTAGTATTTTCTTTAATAGCTGAACTTAATCTACCAACGAAATCAAAATGAACGTTTTGAGATCCATTTTGAGTATTGAATTTTGCAAGTTCAGGAATATCTTTTATGATTTCACCAGCGGTTTTATCTAAAAAGGATCTTCCTTGAGGAGAAACAACTCTTCCTCCTTCAACTTTTTCAACTAAACCTGCGTCTTCTAATTGGTGAAGAGCATTTCTAATGATAGCTCCACTACCTTTTCTAAATACTTCAGGAGTTACACCACGGTCTTTTTTACCACCGTAGAAAGTTCTTAAACTCATTACTCCAACAGGTCCATCCATGTACACTCTTCTAATGATAGATGCACATCTTACATACCACCAATCAGCATTTTCTGGTTTTCTTTCTTTGTGAACACCAGTTTTAACAAAATTGGACCATGCAGGGGAATTGATTTTATCATTTTCTTTAAATTCTTCTGCGACTTTTTTAATTAATAAATCTGCAGGTACATCAAATACAGTAGTCATATTAATTCTCCAATATTTTATAAATAATTGTCCTCTTAATCCACTGTAAATTTAAGACCTAAAAAAATAGGGCCTGTAACTCTAAATTTAAGTAATTCTTAAGGCTTCTTTTTGTAAATCACAGCAACATGCCCTCTAACATCGATGAGTTTGCATCGAGTCTTTTCGACAATCTCTGCGATATAAGTATCTTTATCTCTAGCGATATTTTTTGCAAATTTAAGTTTGACAATCTCATTAGCTTTTAATTGGCGTTTGATTTCTTCAATGACATTATCATTGAGGCCATTTTTACCAATATTGATTGTCATCGCGGAAAGAGCTCTATTCATCATTTCTTTTTTTGATTGACTCATATTTAGCTCTCCTTTTATTTTTCTTTTCCTTTGAATAAGGAATTCTCATAACATGGCCACATTCCCCACAAAAAATATTGACTTTCTCGTCAACGAGCCGGACGGATGAATTATGACCATAGCAAAGGAACTTACCGCAATTCTTACAATACCTTCTGGACCAGTTATCCGGAATTTTGGTATTGTACTTGGTGGATAATTTTCTAGCCAGTTCAACATATCTGTGTGATCGTTCAGGATGGGTGATGAATTCCATCTCAGCACGCTCAAAAAGAATGTTCATTCTTTCAATAGCTATATCAATCATCCATTTTGGTCGTTTTCCTCTACTCAAAAATATCCTCCTTAATTGTCGGATATAATATTCAAAAATTGAATTAAAATGATTTGCGCAAATTAAAACAAAAACCATAGTTAAATGATAACCTTAGGTTAACATGAATATTAAAAATAATTATGGTTTTCACTATTAATAAATGTTGTGTTAAAATAAGAATTTTTAGGAATATGAAAATAACTATAAATTTTTTAAAAAAAGTGTTCAATGAAAAAAATTAAAATTAAGACTAAAAATAGCCTTAATATATTTATCACATAATAATTTAATGGAATGTAAAGATTTAACCGTTAAATCCATATTTTATTCTTCATATGGCGTTAATGGAACTACTAACTCATCCTCAGAAGGAGTATGTAGTTCAGGATTCGGATTAGTTCCGATTGAACGACGCTCAATATCATAATCATAAATTTCTTTCGCACTTATATTTCCAATATAAATATACTCTTGACCAGATTCATCGACAAATGTTTTAAATAAATCATCCTCAGTGAAGGGATCATTAGTAGCGTGGAAAGGAAAATCATTCCCAGTGAATTGATTATCAATATCATAGAAAGAATTTTGTTGAGCAATACCATTATTATGATAAATAACAACATTCTCAATAGACAGATTACCATTATCCTCAAATATTTTATTTGGGATAGCCTTAGAAACATTTGATGAACTACCATCATCTGAATTTGATATTAAAGTATTAACATCCAAATTAGTAAATGCATATGAACCACAAACTAGAAAAATTAAAGCCATAAAAATAACAATATATTGTATTTTATTCAAGATTACACTACCGTTTTAGTTAATTATTTTTATATAAAAACTGTTTGATTTATAGTATTAATTAACAAAGACATTTTAATAAAAAAGAGAATAAAAACCTATTGATACTCAGTCCATAAATCAATTTCACCAAAACTGAACTCTTTTTCACCACCAATGCCATCGATAAGAGTTAAAAAAATCACATCAACACTTAAATCACTACCATCCAATCCATAGAATTATTTCATAAATATCTAAACTTTCAGCAGAATAAACACCCGTTGCCTCAGCTTCAGGATTTTCATGAATTTTAGCATCGGAATAATCTAATTAAAAAATAAAATAGCATGGGAAAAAGCAATTTTTAAACAAAAAAATTGCACAAACCCATAATTTTTAAAAATTTAATTTATAAACATCATAAGATGTTTAAATTAAAAAATTTAAGCCAAATTTAAACTTTCAGGAGTTATACTGTTATCACATGGCGTTGGATCCACCAAAGGCATATCAATTTCTGAGTTAGTATTTACGAGGTAAATATCAGGATCATCAACTTCCTGGTGAATTGGATCACCCCATTTGGAAAGATTACTACCATCATCATAGACAGGCATACCGTATTTTACCCAAGTGTTATATGCATCATCATAAGATACAGCAAAATTTTTATAATCTCCAGATAATATTCCTTTAAATCCATGACATAATGCTGCATCAGGTAAATGAGTTGTAACCTCACCTATTGGTATGTAACCGCCACATTCAACACACTTAATATAATAATCTGTTACTCCTTCAGATTTTGGATAATATGCATATGACCCAACATATACCAACATATCATCATTTTCATTCACCTGCTGACTATTTGGCATAATATTAGGATTACTAGATACTTGTACTGAATCATCAGTATTTACTGGAATATTATTATATGCAATATTTGTATTATCAACACTGGAAACAGTCGCATTTTCAGATAAAAATGCATATGCACCAGAAGTTATGCAAATAAAAGCAATAACTAAAACTCCTAAGATAATTTTTTTCATTTTTTTACCTCCATTAATTAATATTATAAGACATAGTAAAATATATATGACAAAGACATATATATATTACCATCACATATCGCAGATAAACTGTATAGATAATACAAAAAAACAAAAGTCTATACAAATAACTTAAAAGAGGCATGAAAATGATATCTAAAAAAATATTAATCCTATTTTTATTATTGATTTTGACCATAACCTCAGTAAGTGCAAGTGAAGACATAGATTCACTTCAAACAATAAGTTCAAATGCTGACAGTCAAAATGATAATATTATGATTTCTGACAATACTTATGAAATCAATGATGAAAATTATAACAATTATTTTGATTCCGACGGAAAAATAAATACTAATGTAAATGATGGTGACACGATTAAATTAGGAAACCTTACTGATAAACAACTCATAATTAATAAAAGCATAACAATAACCAAAATAAATTCAAATGACATATTAACAAATTCAATGATTAAATTGATTCAAGGAAGTGATAATTCAATTATTACAGGCATAAACATTAGAAACAATGAATATACAAAATTTATAACATTAATTGAATTAAATAATGCGAATAATGTAACTCTATCAAATTTAACTTTAAATACAACATCTCCGACAAAATACACTATCTTAATTAATTCATCTGAAAATGTGACCATATCTCATTCAAATTTCATGAAATCTGACCATAACATAATTAACATTAATGCTACCTCAAGTAGCCCCAACCTATCAGTTATTTATTGTGAATTTAGCCATAATACCCTTATAAACATAATCTCTGAAGACTTAGTAAAAATTGAAAAAAATTCATCAGATTTTAAAGCAAAATTCTCATATCCATTTTCACCATTATCAAATTACCAAATAATATTTAAAATAAATGGTGTTGAATATAAAAGAACTACTGATTCAGAAGGTGTAGCCAGAATAGCTATTAATCTCGTGCCTGGAAATTATACTGTTGAATCCATTCATCCATTAACTGGAACAAGTAAAAATAACACCATTACAGTTTTACCAAGAATCATTGAAAATTATGATTTGGAAAAATACTACAAAAACAACTCACAATACATAATAAAAGTCCTGGATGACCAAGGAAACCCTGCAAAAGCAAACGAAACAGTAACCTTCAACATCAACGGAGTACTCTACAACAGAACAACAAACGAAACAGGACATGCAAAACTCAATATTAACTTAAATCCTGGTGAATATGTAATTACTTCAAATTATAAAAATTGCAAATGTTCAAATAAAATTAATGTTTTACCGATAATTGTTGAAAATTATGATTTGGAAAAATACTACAAAAACAACTCACAATACATAATAAAAGTCCTGGATGACCAAGGAAACCCTGCAAAAGCAAACGAAACAGTAACCTTCAACATCAACGGAGTACTCTACAACAGAACAACAAACGAAACAGGACATGCAAAACTCAACATTAATCTACAAGCAGGAAATTATATAATCACTGCAGATTACAAAGGTTATCAGATATCAAATGAAATAAAAATAAAACCTATATTAACTGCAGATAATTTAACTAAAAAATACGGCACAACAGACCAATTTGAAGCTAAATTGGTTGATGGAAAAGGCAATCCATTATCAAACAAAAACATAACATTTAACATACACGGAGTGTTCTACAATCGTACAACAGACAATGATGGAATTGCAAGATTAAATATTAATTTAATGGCCGGAGAATACATCATAACATCAATGTATGAAAATGATGCTAGTATTTCAAATAAGATAACCATAACCCCTTAAAGAAGTTTATTAAACTTCTTTTTCTTATTTTTATCCGTCACAATTAAATTCTAATTTGAAAAATAAGTATGAAAAAAACCATCCATTAAATTAAAAATAGCCATCATGATTCAAAGTAGCATGTGCAAAAAACATTGTTAAAAACAAGACCAAATTAATTAACAAAGACTTGTTAATAAAAAAAGAGAAGAAAAACCTATTGATGTACGAGTAACCAGTCCATAAAATCAATTTCTCCAAAACTTAATTCTTTTTCACCATCAATGACACCAATAAGAGTTAAAACAATCTCATCAACACTCAAATCACTAACATCAATCTCAAAGATGTTATCGTGATAAAGTTCCAAACCTTCAGCAGAACAAACACCTATTGCCTCAGCTTCAAGGTTTTCATGAATTTTAGCATCAGAATAGTTTCTTAAAGCCAATCTTTCCTGAAGAATTTCCGGTCTGCACCTCAATATAATCAACTTATCTGCACCGGAACATAAATGGGACAGATGGCCTTCAACAATCAAATTATCCTTTTGAGAAATGATTTCACAAAGCAGATTATTCAAAGCATCAACATCGATGATTTTATATCCCTTATCATCATCAATTCCTAAAACAAGGTTATTATCAATAGCTAAATCATTAATTTTAATCAAATCATAATTTAGCTTTTTTGATAAAACTTCACTTACAGTGGTTTTTCCAGTGCATGGAGTACCACTAATAAAAATAATATTGGACATGATATCTATTTTTTCAAAATAATTCTTAAAACATCTTCATCTTCCAAAACGTGATCAGGACCTACTTTCTGACCAGGGAATTTTACAGAAGTCCCCCATACCTTAGCATGGCGGAAGTTTTTAACGAATTCTCTGTGTAGTTTTCCACAGGCATCAATGACTGTAGAGCCTTTTTTAATAACCAAAGGATCTTCCATGTCAGCCTTTCTTCCTTGCGGTTTTAAATAAACCCTAACCAAATCCAGGTTATCAAATATCAAATCCTTAAGCTCATCAATATTGGTCTTTTTATCAGCAGAAATCGGAATGAAATCAGGAATGTATTTTTTAAGTTCTTCCAGGTAATTTTCATCAACCAAATCAACTTTGTTTAATAAAATCAACATTGGAACATATGACTTGTTTCTGTCAAGTACGTCAATGAACTGATCTATAGTTACATCGTCCCTAAATAGGACGTCGGCATTGTGCATTCCATACTCATTGATGATTGATCTTATGGTTTTTTCATCCAAATGAGTTAAAGGACATGTAGATGAAACCTTAACACCACCAAGTTTCTTTCTGTTGACAGTGACATCAGGAGGATGTTCATTAGGCCTTATACCAATATTTCTAAGTTCATTTAAAATTACATTCAAATGCTGTGGATTTAAAGTATCCAAAACAACCAAAATCAAATCTGCTGTTCTTGCAACAGACAAAATCTCTTTACCTCTTCCTTTACCACTACTTGCACCAGTGATTATTCCCGGGATATCAAAAACCTGTATCTTAGCGTTTTTATGTTCCATAACTCCCGGAACAATATCCAATGTAGTGAACTGATAAGCACCAACTTTACTTTCAGCATTGGTAATCTCATTTAATAAAGTAGATTTACCCACAGAAGGAAATCCAACTAAAACGACAGTAGCATCACCAGTTTTTTTCATATGGAAACCTTGTCCCTTATGACCGGAACTGCTTCTCTGAAGAGATTCCTCTTTTAATCTTGAAAGTTTTGCTTTTAATTTACCAATATGGTGTGAAGTAGCCTTATTATATGGTGTCTTTTGAATTTCTTCCTCAATATCTTTAATCTTATCTTCAATGCCCATTAAATCACCATATTAAAAAAATATAAAAAAAGAGATTAGGAGTGAATTCCTAATCTATCTGCTTGTTTGGTTGGTAGAAGTAGAATTGGAACTTCCACCTGCAGCAGTATTTTCAAAGTTTACTTGCCATAACGATACACCATTTTCCATATGAACCATTGTAAATACATCTTGGTTTGAACCACCTAATAAGAACAGTTGGGTAAACATGGAGTTAGCTAAATGATTATCCATCAATATTGGAGTGTAAACGTTGTCTTCACCCATCAAGAATAAGGTGTAGTTTGCATTTTCAACGTTTCCAACTGATTCGTTTTTAAGCAGATATCCATCTTCGATAACTATAATGTTGGAAATATTAAGTGGGTTGTATGGAGTACCGTTAATTATAATTTCACTGTTGTTATATGTAGACAATGCTTCAGTGTATGCAGTAGTTGAATTGTTACCTGTTCCTCTTTGGATAACTGCATTGACTTGTAAACCGGAATCTTGGATTAATGGTAATTTTCCAGTTGATCCAGGTTCAACAGTTACCTGTTGAGTAGGAACATAGTAATTATAGTTTTGAGAACTTTGGTTTGTAAAGTTCCAAGCACCGAAGTAACTCCACCAACCAGCTTTTTGAAGCATATCTGAACTTGCAACAAATATTACTGGACGTGGATTTTCAGGGTGAGTGTAATTAACTACTGTATTAGCTTGCTCATTATTCAAATGATAAGTATTGACTAATGTGTTTGTAGCATTTTCTGCAGTCATTGGTAAAATCTCTTTAAGAATATCAGTTGTTTTACCATAATCCTGAGTGTAATTATATAATGCTTCCTGAGCTTTAGTACCTGATGTATCAAGCATTCTAAATACTGCAGCAGAGTACTCTAAATCGCTCGAAGTCATCGCCTGACCCAGCCAGAATGCACGGTCTCCTGACTGAGAACCTCCATCGAATGTTACTTGTCTGTCAGCAGCAATCTCAAAGAGGTAACCGAAGTCCCACCAGGATGTGATGACTGTTGAATTGTCAGTGTTCTGATTAATCCAAACCATTGAATTCCACATAGGATCGCTAGTACCAGGAACTACTTGATGAGCAGTGACATATGCACCGCAAACTGTAGGTGATACCAATGCAAGAACAATAGCTATAATAGCAATATATTTTTTAATTGGAACGCTATTGTCTGATGCTGATTTTTTGGATTTGATAGCATAAATTGAAGCTAATCCTAATGCAATGATTATAACTAACAAAATAAGACCATAAACTAGGTTTATTTGAGTTAATGGATAAGCGGCAAGTGCACCAGCGAGAATAATAACAAATGCCAACCAATTGTCATTGTTCAATTTGGATTTAATGTAATCGGTTACATATCCGATGAAAATACCTGTTAATAAACCGAATGGTAAAACGATTGTAGTAATGAACCTTGAACCTCTTGTTACTGCTAAAATAGTAATGAGAGTCCAAATGACAAATAAAGTTGCATATAAAATCGTTAAACGTTTGGTATGATTAATTTCATCTTTAGTTTCACCAAAGCTAGTTAATTCACCAAGTGATAATTTGAATTTGTTACCATCATCGATTTTTTTAGAAGCGGAAACTCTGTCAGCTTTGCCAGGTTTTGATTTGATTTGTCTTTTAGGACCAGTGATTTTTCTGAGTTTGAATACTCTGGAGACTAAAATGTATAAAACAGTTAAACCAGCAAATAAAACACTTATTCCACCAATACCGTTTACTACACCATTTGAGTTAGCTAAGAATGCTGAACCCATACCTGCGCCAAGTAAGTTTGGCATTTGCATCTCTGCAACAGAAATAAGTACGTTAGGAAAACCACCAACGACCCTAGCAGCAGATTGCAAGGAAAGTAATGCAAGTAAGCTGTTAAATATTCCAAGTGCACCATCAATACCTCTGAAGAATGAAATACCTACAAAACCGATTACCAAAAGAATAATAATGGATAAAAATTCTTTCTGATGGATAAGCCAAACAAGCTTATTCGAATATTGGCTTTGGGAATCATCACCAGTATCAAATATTAGAAGCGCAATTAAGTATGCGACTGCAAAAATACCCATTAAACCTACGTAAAAGATATAACCAGTCCATGATATTGAGAAAAGTCCTATTGAAATAATGGACAAAATTGCATAAATGACTTTAAGCACTATATTGTCCGTCCGTATACATTCTACAAAGAAGAATATAAAGAACAGTGAAAATATGTAATAGAACATATCTGTATCGAAAAATCCGGGGAATGTGTGCGCAAAGTAGTTTGGAGCTAAAACAATAATTAGAGTAGCTGCAATCGCACCATAATCATTCGTCAATCTTCTAGCAAAAATAAATGCAGGAATGACTGCTAATGATGAAATTAAAGCACCAGTCCAAAACGCTACTTCCCTTACAGTATGACTGCCCATGAACTGATTAACCAATCCATGCAGGAAATTCGTTACATAAACAATACCCAATTCGTAATTAATCACATTACCATCAGGAGCATACCTATGCATATCCTTCTGTGTACCATCACCTAAATCTATATCCCCTACATAACCATGATCTACATAATCTTCAGTCAACCTTAAGTTATAATATGAATCCATTTCACTAAAATAAGGAAGACCTGATGAATCCACATAATCTCCTTTTATTTCATTAGGAAGAATAGTGAGATCAGCTGCAGGAGCTCTTAATGCAAAAACAACAGCTAATAAAATCAATATGATTACAACTGATTTAGCTATTGTTATAGTTGTTTCTCTATTCATAAAATCCTCTATATTTCGTTCGATTATTAAAATTTAAAATTAATTATAAGAGTAATTGTGTATAACTAAGTTTTACTAGTTATAAACTTAATCAATCACCCAAAAGGGTTTATTAATCATTAAACTAAATTTGTATTAGTTATAAGATTAAAATGCAATTTAAATAAGAATTATCTTTTTTATTATCGCATCGGATAAAAACATTAACAATGTAAAAATATGCTAAATGTTTCTATTAATTTATATATATTATTTTTAACATTATTAAGTATTTTGTATTTAAGCATGAATTATAAAAAATAAGTGTATTTTGAAAAAATTAAATTTTCCAAAAATTACTTCTTGAGTTTATATTTAAGTTCATCTAATGCACATGTGAACCGGCATCTTGGAAAACCTTTGCATCCGACAAAATCCCCATAACGTCCGGAACGTTTAATGAGATCTTTTCCACAGTCAGGACACTTGCCAAGAACTTCAATTTGACCAGGTTCAAGATGCTCCTTACCGCAGTTTGAATCCAGACAGGCATGTTTAGGTGGCTTGCTTCCAAATGAAATCATAGGCAATCCACATTTATCACAGGTTTTCTTTAAGAAACGTGCACCTTTAGGAATAGAATAAGTATGATTGCAATCAGGATAATTTGAACAACCTACAAAATAACTTTTGTTTTTAGGAGAATATCTTTTAATGAGATTTCCGCCACATTTACACTTGCCGACAATATTGCTTTCCTGATAGGCATCATAAAGTTTGGAACCAATCTCTTCAGTATTTTTATCAATGTCTACTAGAATTTCTTTAACATCCTTTTCTCCTTCATCAATAACACTTTGTCTGGTTGTAACCTCTTTGTTGATACCTTCAAGCTTGTCTTCCAAATCTCTGGTCAATTCCTCACTGGTGAGGTTATTACAATAGCTGCTTAATGTATCAATAAGATTTTTACCTAATTGATTAACAGAAATTTTATTCCCATCTATATATTTACGGTCATATAGCTTATCAATGATATCAGCACGAGTAGCCTTTGTACCAAGTTCCCTTTTTTCCAATTCCTTAATTAAAGAAGCCTGATTATATCTGGCAGGAGGTTTGGTTTCCTTTTCATCAGAAATTAACTCTTTAACACTCATTGAATCCCCTTCCTTAACTTCAGGGAATTTTTCATCATCAATTTTTCTGAATGGATAATGTTCCATCCATCCCTTATGAGTTACCCTTCTACGTCTGAAACGGAATTTTTCACCCTCAATATCCAAAGTGGTACTCATTGTCTCGAATTTTGCAGCTTCGAAAAATACTGCAATAAACCTATATACAATCAAATCATAGATTTTCTGTTCATCCTTGGATAGGCTAGACGGCAGTATTCCAGTAGGGTGTATAGCAGGGTGTGCCTCATCATCCTTTTTACCGTTGTTAGGTTTTAATTTAGCAGGCAATTGTGAAATATGTTTTCTGTATTCCTGATCATTTGCCAATTGCTTGAATATGGATGCGAATCCTAAGCTTTCAGGTAATTTTTGAGATGAAGTACGTGGATAGGAAGTATAACCTGAACTGTAAAGGTTTTGAGCAATGACCTGAGTTCTTTTTGGAGTAAAACCGAATACATTATAAGCCTCGGACTGCAAACCTCCCAAGTTAAATGGAACCGGAGGTTTTGTAGTTGAATTAGAAAAATCAATTTTATCTACTGTAGCATCCTTGCCGCTGCACTTATTGAATATTTCCTCGGCACGTTCACGGTCGAAAATATTTCCGTCAACATGTTTGATTTCAATGTCTTCAAAATCAAGAATAGCTCGGATAACCCAATAAGGTTCTGGAACAAACTCCTCTATTTCCTTTTCACGATCAACCAATATTGATAAGGTAGGAGTTTGGACACGACCTACAGATAGTTTTAAAAATCGTTTTTTGGATTTGCGAACCGCATTTGACAAAGCGATTGAAATATTCATTCCAAAATAATAATCCAGAATGTGGCGTGCAATACCATTATCAACCTGATGCATATCTATATTAATCCTATTCTCGTAAGCATCAATAATATCCTTTTTAGTCAATGTGGAAAATTTCATACGGGATGATTTGGATAATGATTCTTCACCACAAGCATACTTTAAAGCATTATATCCAATTAATGTACCTTCAACATCATAATCGCATGCATGAACATATGAATCAGCACCTTTACCGAATTTTTGGATAGCCCTAACATAATCACGGGTGTAACCGCTAGTTTTTTTATTTACTTCATATGCAGGTGCCCAATGCAAATTAAATGAAATGCTGCTTTTTGAAGTGTTTGGAATTAATGAGTATAAATGGCCAACACCAGATAAAACAGTAATATCTTTTGAATCTCTATTCAATGTCCAATATTTTATTTTCTTATTGTAAAAATTTTTTTTAGCTTTGGAAGATAATGCCTTTGCTATTTTTTCAGCCGAACTAGGTTTCTCACAAATAATTACTTCATGCATTCTAACAAGTACTCCACATAATTTTTCTAATTAGATAAAATATAGAATAAATTATCATATATAAAAATTTCTATGAAAAAATAGAATATGAGAATTATAAATCTTCCCTATAAAATGAGTAAAATTCAGCACAGTAATCGCAAATAGGATATTTTCCATTACGATAATAAGCCAATTCTGAGTTATTCATGTCAAATTTCTTACCGCATAAAAAACAGGTTTCAATTTTTTCTTCAGACATGTAATATCCCCAATTAAATTTAAAAAAAGTAAAAGAATATAAATTAAAATTATATTTAATTTATATTATATTTTTGCAAGAGCAAGAGCTCTTCAGTAGATAATTTTCCACCTTGTTTGAATTTTTCGAAGATTTCTTCAGCTCTTTCTTTTTCTTCACGGTTTTTGTTAGCACCAGATGAAGGTTTTTTATCAGATTTCCTTTTTCTAGGTTTACCTGAACCTAATTTCTTGTTAATAACGTGGATATCGCTTAATACAGCTTTGAATTCTTCATGTTTTGCGGAAGCATTGTTACGTGCTTCGATGAATTTTTTGTGAGCATCGTCAGCTGCAGTTCTGATATCATCAGTTTTTCTGAAGTAAGTTAACATTTCTTCGTGAGCAGCTTGTGCTTGTTCAGAAAGTGCAATAACTTTTTCGTGCTCTTCTTCAGATACTTTTCTTAATTCTTGAGCTTCTTCTTTAACTGATTCATCTTCTTGGATTTCCATCAATTGTTTTCTTAAATCGTTAGCGTTTTTAACAAGTTGGTTTTCCTTTTTGATGTCTAAAACACGAGTTTCGATAATTTTATCAATTTTTTTGATTTCATTTTCGATTTTAACTTTATCACGTTTACCAGAAGACCATTCTAAACTTTTAATCTGATTATTAGCTTCGTTACGAGCTTTTTTAGCTTCTTCAACAGCCTTGTTGATTTCATTACGTTCATTTCTGTATTCAATAGCTTTGTTTAGGTTTTCTTTTAATGATGCGTTTAATTCATCACGTATTTTACGTTGTTCCTTAGCAATTCTATTGTATTCTTCTCTTTCATCAGCAATTCTGGAGATTTCAGCTTCTTTTTCATCTTTTTGTTTTCTTACACCTTCCATAGTGTCAGCAAGAACAAATTCAGATTTTGGAAGATCATTTTTAGGTTTTTCAGCTTCGGTTTTTTCTTCTTCAGCAGGTTCAGCTTTTTCTTCAGCATCTTCTGCTTCAGCAACTTCAGCTTCTTCTACTTCTTCAACTTCTTCAGCTTCAGCTTCTTCATTTTCAACAGCGTCGTTTTCAGTATCTTCAGTGGTTAATTGATTAAGAATTTCGTCTAAGACTTTTGTTAAGTCTTTTTCGTCTACTACTACATCAGCTATTTCTTTTACAGAATCTTTAGCATTGAATGCGATTCCGCAACCAGCTGATTCAATCATGGAAATGTCATTTGCGCCATCTCCAACAGCAACTACTTCTTCTAAAGAAATACCTGCTTTTTCAACATGGTCTTTTAAAACATCTAATTTAGAACCAGATACTAAAGGACCAGTCACTTCACCAGTTAATTTACCATCTTCGACTGTGAAACTATTGGTATAGACTGTATCAATACCAAGTTTTTCTTTAACCTTCTCAGCCACTACATCAAAACTACCACTAATGATAGCTACATCTACATCTTCATCTTTTAAACGTGCGATAGTGTCACTAGCACCAGGCATTAATGGAAGTTCATCTGCGACTTTTTCGATTTCTTCGATAGAGGTTCCTTCAAGAAGTTGGACTCTGTCTTTAATAGAAGTTTCAAAGTCTATTTCACCTTGCATAGCTTTTTCAGTAATTGCAGCTATGTCATCTTCAACATTTGCTAATTTTCCTATCTCATCTATTGCTTCACCATCAATAATAACGTTATCTAAGTCAAATACTACAAGTTTAATCAATAATACCACCAATTATATTAAATCTAGCTCACTTAATCTATCGTAAGCTCTTTCGACACCTAATTTAGCGTCGCTTTTTGTTTTTGCTCCGGTACAAACTACTTTACCAGAACCAAACAATAATAGCACAACTTTAGGATCGGATAATCTGTATACTAAACCAGGGAATTGTTCCGGTTCGTATTCAGTGTCTTCGAGTTCTAAAGCTACTGCTTCTAAATTTAATGTGGATTGCAAGTTTGCAGATGCCACAATATTTTGAATTTTAATTTCAAATTCATGAGGAATATCTGTATCTACTTCCCTCATCAAATCTACAGTTTTTTTGATTGCTAATTTAGAATCATCTATAGATTTTGCTCCAGTACAAACAAGCTTACCAGAGCTGAAAATTAACGCTGCGGTTTTAGGATCTTTAAGTTTAAATACTAATCCTGGAAACTGTTCACGATTAAAATTAACCCCTTCTAAAGCTTGGGACACATCAGTCAGGACAATATCCTTACCAATGCTTGCGGAAGCTACAATGTTTTCTATTTTAATGTCAACATCGGTCAAAATTTAAACCTCCAATTTAAGTTTTTAAAAGTAGTAAGTAAAAATTAAGAAAACAAAAAATTAAATTTTTACTAATAAAATATTTTATTTAAATAGTATATAAACTTATGTTTATTTATATAATATTACAAAAAAATTAAAATTTAATAAAATTTTAAATAATAATCAATAGGGGGAATTGACATGATAGAAGTTGAAGTTAAAGCAAAAATTGATAATTTTGAGGATATGGAAAAAAAGTTAGAAAATCTTGGGGCTATAAAAAGTAAAAAAGAATTTCAAGAAGATATATATTTTAACAGCCCAATAGTTGATTTTGCAAAAACAGATGAAGCCTTAAGAATAAGGACAACGAAAGAAAATGAAGACAATAATATATTCATAACATATAAAGGTCCAAAAATAGATTCCAAAAGTAAAACCCGAGAAGAAATTGAAATTACAATAGAAGACAGTGCAAAATGCAGCAAGATATTTGAACACTTGGGATTTGTCAAGGTAAGGGCGGTCAGGAAAGACAGACAATATTATACCTATAAAAATTTTGAAATCAGTCTTGACGATATTGAAGGATTGGACCCATATATGGAAATAGAAATTGCTTTAGATGACGAAACAGATTACAGTGAAGCTCAAAATAGAATATTCGAGCTATTTTCAAAATTAGGCATTGAAGACGGTTTTGAAAGAACATCATATTTGGAACTTTTAGAAAACTTATAGCGATTCTTTAGAAAATATTATATTAACATTAAAGAAATAATACTATAATATTAAAATTTTAAAGAAGTGAGATAATTGCAATATTACATTAGTCATTATAATAAAGAATGTGAAATAACATTCCCTGAAGATTTTATAATATATGATACCACTTTAAGAGACGGTGAACAGACCCCAGGAGTTTGTTTCAGCTTAAACGAAAAACTAGAAATTGCTCGCAAACTTGATCAGTTTAAAATTAATCAAATCGAAGCAGGTTTCCCAATAGTTTCAGAAAGGGAAAGAGAAAGTGTGTCTTCAATAGCCAAAGAAGGTTTGAATGCAGACATTCTCGCATTGACCAGAACAAAACCTGAAGATATAGATGCGGCTCTTGACTGCGATGTTGACGGAATAATTACGTTTATTGGAACTTCTGACATACATTTAGACCATAAAATGCACATAACCCGTCAAGACGCAATTAATTTATGTGAAACTGCAGTAGATTATGCTAAAGACCACGGATTATATGTTGCCTTTTCAGCTGAAGATGCAACCAGAACAGACATTGAATTTTTAAAAAGAATATATTCAAAAGCACAGGAATGCGGTGCTGACAGAGTCCACATTGCAGACACAACCGGAGCAATTACACCACAAGGTATTGATTATCTAGTCAGAGAGCTCGTTAAAGACTTAAACATTAATATTGCTCTTCATTGCCACAATGACTTTGGTTTAGCAGTGATTAACTCCATAACCGGAGTATTGGCTGGAGCAAAAGGTATTTCAACAACAGTCAATGGTATAGGTGAAAGGGCAGGTAATGCTTCCCTAGAAGAACTTATCATGGCATTGAAAATATTATACGGTAAAGATTTAGGATTCAAAACAAAATACATTACAGAATTATCAAACATCGTATCCAAAGCTAGTGGATTGCCAATCCCATACAACAAACCAGTTGTTGGAAACAATGTATTCAGACATGAATCAGGAATTCATGTTGACGCAGTGATTGAAGAGCCATTATGTTACGAACCGTATGTGCCTGAGTTGGTTGGTCAGAAAAGACAGCTTGTTTTAGGAAAACATTCAGGATGCAGAGCCGTTAGAGCCAAATTAAATGAATGCGAACTTGATGTAAGTGATGAACAGCTTATTGAAATCGTGAGACAAGTCAAAAAATCCAGAGAAGAAGGAAAATACATCAACGATCAGGTGTTCAGAGACATAGTTAAAAAAACTAGTAAAAAAGAATAGGTCATATTTATGAATATTACTGAAAAAATCTTATCCAAAAAGGCAGGACATGATGTGACTCCCGGAGAAATAATAGAAATCCCCGTGGATCTTGCAATGTCTCACGATGGAACATCCCCTCCGGCGATAAAGACTTTTGAAAAAGTTGCAGATAAAGTATGGGACCCAGAAAAAATAGCAATTATCTTTGACCATAATGTTCCTGCAAATACAATCGGATCTGCAGAATTTCAAAAGGTTTGCCGTGAATTCATTAAAAAACAAGGCATAAGCAAAAACTTTATCCATGGAGAAGGAATCTGCCATCAGGTAGTCCCCGAAATGGGATTGGTCGAACCGGGAAAGGTAATAGTCGGTGCCGATTCACATACCTGCACATATGGTGCATTCGGGGCATTTTCAACAGGAATGGGTGCGACTGACCTTGCAATGGTTTGGGCAACGGGCAAAACCTGGTTTATGGTTCCCCAAGCAATCAAAATGGAAGTTGAGGGTGAATTAAATCCAAGCATTGCACCAAAAGATGTGATTTTAAATATTATTGGAGAAATTGGAATTGCAGGTGCAACATATAAGACCGCAGAATTTTGCGGAGAAACCATAGAAAACATGGGAGTTGAAGGAAGAGCTACAATGTGTAATATGGCAATTGAAATGGGTGCCAAAAATGGAATAATGGAACCTAACAAAGAAGTAATTGATTATATTTGCAAAAGAACTTCCAAAAAAGAAAGTGAACTCAATATTGTAAAATCAGATGATGATGCGGAATATGAAAAGGAACTCCATTTCGATGTGACTGATATGGAGCCTCAAATTGCATGTCCAAACGATGTGGATAATGTAAAGGACATTTCTAAAGTTGAAGGAACTACAATAGACCAATGTTTAATCGGTTCATGCACAAACGGCAGATTATCTGATTTGAAAGATGCATATGAAATCTTAAAAGGTCAAAAAATTAACGATAATATTAGATTATTAATATTACCAGCATCACGTGAAATATACAAACAAGCAATGAACTTAGGATATATTGAAGCATTTATTGATGCTGGAGCTATAATATGCAATCCGGGATGTGGACCATGTCTTGGTGGACATATGGGAGTATTATCCGAAGGCGAAGTTTGTATATCCACAACAAATAGGAATTTCAAAGGTAGAATGGGAGATCCAAAATCTTCAGTTTATCTTTCAAATTCAAAGGTCGTAGCCGCTTCAGCAATTGAAGGGGTTATAACCAATCCACAAGATTTGATGTGAATAAAATGCCAATGAATAAAAACGAAGCCAACAAAAGGCTTATTGAAAAAATAAATGCCGTTGAGGATTCATATCCAAAAAACTTCTCAAACACACAAAAAATACTACTTACAACAGACGGATCCATTACGGCAATCTTAGATGTACTTTATGGGAAAATAACATTATCAACACTTGAACAGCATTTTGAAGATGCAACAGAAGAGACTGCAAAATTAATTAATTGTGAAAGTGGAGATTTAATTAATTTTAGGGAAGTTATAATGCATAAAGATGATGAGAATCTGATTTATGCTGTATCATATATTCCATTAAAAAGACTGACCGATGAAATCTGCTGTGATTTGGTCAGAGCAGATATACCGATTGGAAGAATATTGAAAAACTATAACATTGAATCCCGAAGAGAAATCAACAATATTTACATTGAAAAACCAAACCAGACACTTCAAGAACTATTCAATACAACAGAAGACATGCTAGCCAGGGATTACGTCATCATCCATAAAAATGAAATATTGATGTGGATTAAAGAAGTATTTCCGGTAAGCAAATTTACCGACATTTAGGTGATATGAATGGGTGTAAAACTTAAGGACATAATTGAACCTGAAAAAATAAAATTCAATGACTTGGAAGGTAGAGCTGTATCCATAGATGCATTCAACACGCTTTACCAGTTCCTATCAACAATAAGACAAAGAGACGGACAGCCATTATGCGATGAACATGGAAACATAACATCCCACCTAAGCGGGATATTGTACAGAAATTCATCAATGGTAGAAAAGGGAATAAAGCCAATTTATGTTTTTGATGGAAAAGCACCCGAACTCAAAAGCGATACTCAAGCCAAAAGAAGAGAAGTGAGAGATGAAGCAGAAAAAATATATAAAGAAGCCCTGAAAAGTGGAGACACTGAAAAGGCTCGCAAATTCGCAATGAGATCATCTAAATTATCACCAGAAATAATAGAATCTTCAAAAAAATTACTGACATTAATGGGAATACCATATGTTGAGGCAAAAGGTGAAGGTGAAGCACAAGCAGCTTATTTGGTTGAAAAAGGAGATGCTTATGCTGTTGCATCACAGGATTATGACTGCTTATTATTTGGAGCAAAAAGGGTTGTAAGAAACCTTGCCGTTAACTCAAACTTGGGAAACCTTGAATACTATGAACTGAGACATGTATTGCATGAATTGAACATTACCCGTGAAGAACTGATTGATATGGGAATATTGATTGGAACAGATTTTTGTGATGGTCTGAAAGGGGTTGGAGCTAAAACTGCTTTAAAACTAGCCAAGAAAGGACAGTTACAGGAAAAATTAGATGAACTTCAAAAGGAAAGTGAGCATGACCTGAATGAAGTGCGAGACATATTCCTAAACCATAATGTCAATACTGACTATAAAATCAAATGGAATAAACCTGACAAGGAAGGCCTTGTGGAATTCTTATGCTACGAGCATGGTTTTTCTGAAAATCGTGTCGTCAAGGCATCAGATAAGCTTAAAAACTTAAGTTCATCACAGGGCAGTCTTGATGCATGGTTTTAATATGGAGGAAAATCCTCCCCAAATACTTTTTTTGCATAATCCATTGCCAAATAAACCTGAGACTTGTATTTCTTCATCATCGCATTTTCAAAATCCATTCTAGTCTCGCATTTAGTGATTAACCTTAGCAAATCCATATATCTTTGAGTGGCCAATTTTTCATCAAAATCAAACTTTTCAATGGATTCAGAGGTCAGTTTTTCAATGCAGGGAAATTCCAAAGTCTTGCAAACAGTATCAGTTGAAAAATAAGTCATTCTTATTAATGGAGAAACAGATGAAACCAGAACATGATTGCCTGCCGGAATCAATGGAGGAACACCTGTTTTTTTATATCGTTCCATTGATGTTAACTTATCATAATTTTTTAAGTTATAGCAATGAAGTTCTGTGTAAAAATCCGGTTCAAAATATTTAATCAGATTTAAAATTCTTTGACCCAATTCAGACTCATAATACTCTTTTTTGATAGTGGAAATATATTCCGTTTTATCAAAATTATAAAAATAGAATTGTCCGCAGGATAAATCCTCATGTTTAAGAGATTTGATAAACTTTATGGAGGTTTTACCTTCATTACCATGGACTCCACCTAAAAAAAGCTTTGTGGGTCCTTTACCATTATCAATATATTTAAAATAAGACATAAAAGAAAAAAAGTGAAGGAATTATGTTCCTTCTTGCCAGTTAGCCATGTAAGCTTTTTGTTTATCAGTTAATGAATCGATTTCAATTCCCATTGCGTCTAGTTTCATGCTTGCAACGGTGTAGTCGATTTCATCCGGAGCTTTGGTTACGCCCACAGGCAAATCGTTTTCAAGAATGTGTTTTGCTGATAGTGCCTGTACTGCAAAACTCATGTCCATGATTTCGGCAGGGTGTCCTTGTCCACGTGCTGCGGATAAGTTAACTAAACGGCCATCTGCGAGCAAGTAGATTTTTCTTCCATCTTTTGTGGTGAACTCTTCGATACTTTCTCTTACTTCTTTTACGCTGGTTGAGATTGCTTCGAGATCTGGTCTGTTGATTTCTACGTTGAAGTGTCCTGAGTTTGCAAGCATACATCCGTCTTTCATGTATTTAAAGTCATCACCGCAGATGATATCGGCGTTTCCAGTTACAGTAATTATTAAATCAGCTTGTTTTACTGCTTCCCTTATGGTCATTACTCTGTATCCGTCCATTCTTGCTTCTAATGCTCTGATTGGATCGACTTCAGTTACTATTACATCTGCACCCAAACCTGCAGCTCTGAGAGCTAGTCCACGTCCGCACCATCCGTATCCGCAGACAACAACTGTTTTTCCTGCGATTACCATGTTAGTGGTTCCCATGATTGCATCGAAGCTTGATTGACCGGTTCCGTAACGGTTATCGAATAAGTATTTGGTGTATGCGTCGTTTACTGCGATTACTGGGAATTTTAATGCGCCGTCTGCATGCATTGCCTGTAATCTGTGCACACCAGTTGTGGTTTCTTCACATGCACCTTTGATATGTTTTAATACATCAGTTCTTTCGTTGTGAAGTACCATAATCATGTCTGCTCCGTCATCGATGATTATGTCAGGTTTGTGGTCCAATACCATGTTAATGGTTTGGTAGTACTCTTCATCGTCCTGTTCTCTCCAACCGTAGACGTTTAAACCTAAGTCAGCAGCTCCAGCTACAGCATCATCATGTGTAGATAATGGATTACATCCAGTCATTGCGACTTCTGCTCCACCAGCCATCAAAGTTAAACCTAAATTAATGGTTTTAGGTTCTAAGTGTAAACATGATCCTATAGTAATTCCTTTAAACGGTTGAGTTTCTTCATATTCCTTTTTAATGGTTTCTAAAACAGGCATGTGTTTTTGAACCCATTCTATTTTCCTAACACCTTCAGGTGCAAGAGACATATCTTTAACTTTACTCATAAAATATCTCCTTAATTCAATTATAATACAATATATTAATCCTTTTAAATATAACTTACCCTATTGAAAAAAATATAAATTATGAAATTTAGTGAAAAATCATCGAAAAAAGCAAAACTTTAAATGTAAGATTGAACTAATATATGTATGTTATATATGCCGGGGTGGCTCAGCTGGTTAGAGCGCACGGCTCATAGGGTATAAAAGCAGTGCTCTGACTAATACCTGGGATACCGTGAGGCCACGGGTTCGAATCCCGTTCCCGGCATACTTAAATCCCAGGTATATCATTTTAATAACTATTTTTACTAATTTAAACCAATACTATTATAAATAAACTTAACTTTCACATTAATTGGAAACATTTAACATACTTTTCTTAAAAAAATATCATTGTTAAGCTAAAGAGGGTAGGAAATGTTATATAATGAACTTGGAAAAAGTGGATTAGAAGTTTCAAGGCTTGGTTTTGGAGCCATGAGATTGCCAACGAAGAATTCTAATGCAGATATTGATGAAATTGAAGCTTCTAAAATGCTTAAATACGGAATTGAAAATGGAATTAACTTAATTGACACAGCATATCCTTACCACAGCAAGGAGCTGGATGGTAACGGAAACAGTGAAAGATTCATAGGAAATTTTTTAAAGGAAAACAGTTACAGGGACGAAATAATCCTTTCAACCAAATCACCATCCTGGCTAATGGAAAAAAGAAGTGATTTTGATTATTATTTAGATATACAACTTGAAAAACTCCAAACTGACTATATTGACATTTATATGCTTCATTCATTGACTGAACCTGATTGGTTTAAGGTTAAGGAATTGGATGTTTTGGATTTCCTAGACGATTGTCTCAGCAGCGGCAAGGTAAAGCATGTCGGATTTTCATCCCATATTGAAGTGGATTACCTAATTGAAATTTTGGATGCATATCCTAAATGGGAAGTTGTCCTAACCCAGATGAACTATCTGGATGAATACTATCAGTCAGGAGTGATGGGTCTTGACTATCTAAAGCAGGTGAATGTCGGAAGCATGATTATGGAGCCTCTTCGTGGCGGAAGGCTTGTCAATAATATTCCAACAGAAGTCCAGAAATTGTGGGATATGGCTGAAGTGAAAAGAACTCCTGTCGAATGGGCTTTGCAATATTTATGGAACAGGGATGACGTTGACTGTGTTTTAAGCGGCATGACGTCTTTAGAACAAGTTAAAGACAACATCAGAATAGCTTCAACAGAAGACATCATCAGTGAAAACGATCAGGAACTAATCAGGGAAGTCGCAAGGACATACAGGACATTTTTAGGAAATGACTGTACCAGATGCGGATACTGCATGCCATGTCCTCATGGTGTTGACATTATTAACTGTTTAACAGAATACAACATTGCACATATGATGAATGACCCAAAGGCCAGTGCAATGCAGTATTTCTCATTGATTGATGATGACTCAAGAGCGGACAGCTGCATTGACTGCAAGGAATGCCTTCCATTCTGTACCCAAATGCTGGACATTCCAAAAGAACTTCAAAAAGTATATGAATATTTCGGTAGTGAATTTGATCATTTTTAGGTGAAAAGATGCCAACAAGATACATAGGTGACGGATACTGGGAAATTGCATCAAGACAAATGAGCATTGTAACAAGAAGCGAACAGCAAAGATTCAAAGATGCTAAAATCACAGTCATTGGCTGTGGCGGAATAGGTGGACAAACCATCGAAATGCTTGCAAGAATGGGTATTGGAGAACTTATTGTTGTGGATGAAGATGCATTTGATATTTCAAACCTCAACAGACAGACTTTGGCAACATTGAGTGATGTTGGCCTTGATAAAAGTGCTGTTGCCGCTGAAAAGGTCAGATTAATCAATCCTTACGTCAAAATTACCAGTTTCAATGAACATGTAGATGAAACAAATATCGATAAGATTATTTCCGACTCAGATATCGTAATTGACGCTCTTGATAATGTATTGACCAGAGTGATAGTGTCAAGAAAGGCAAAAGAAAAAGGGATTGCCTACATTCATGGCGCAATACATGGAACATTAGGTCAGCTCACAACATTCCTTCCAAACGAAGATAAGACATATGAGGAAATGTTTAACCTGCCTTCATCTGGAAAGGAGCTTACGCAAGAGGTTATCGATGATTTGAAAAATGTAACTTCAGGAGTTCCGCCAGTCATTGCTCCAACCCCTAATTTAATAGGTTGCCTTGAAGCTTTAGAGGCATTCAAAATAATCACCGGCGTTGGAAAAGTTACAGTCGCTCCAAAAATTTTAACTTTTGATTTGTTGGATTTATCTTCATTCAGCATAGAAGAAATTTAACATTCAACTATTTTTTTCTTATCTTTTTATATGTAATATTAAACAAATCACCATAAATAACTAAAAATAGTAAACAAAAGCTATGTGAATTTTAATAATCTTATATCTTATTATACTATAAAATACAAAATAACAAATATCATATAGATTGTTTTCAAAAGATTTATATAATATGAGATGGAAACTTTTTTTTAGATAGGAATATATTTTCCGATGAAAGAAAACTCATTATAAAAAGAAATGGAGTATGATTTAATGAGCGACATCAGCGAAGAAAAGATACAAAAAATTACCGAACAAATGAAAGAGGACAATATTAAGTTTATCCGTTTACAATTCGTAGATATTAACGGATCAGTAAAAACCATCGTTATTCCATTCAATGGAGAAGACATGGATGAATTATTCAATGAAGGAATGTTATTTGATGGATCTTCAATTGCAGGATTTGTTGGAATAAACGATAGTGATTTGGTTTTAAAACCAGACATTGACACTTACTCAAGACTTTCATGGAGACCTGAAGAATCTGCAACATGCAGATTTATCTGTGATGTATGGACACCTGAGAAAAAACCATTTGCAGGAGATCCAAGAGGAGTACTTAAAAAATCATTATCACACATCGCAAAAATGGGATTGAAATACAATATCGGTCCGGAACCAGAATTCTTTATTGTAGACATTGATGAAAACGGATATCCGATGCCATACGACCAAGCAAGTTACTTTGATGTTGAACCATTAGACAAAGGTACTGACTTCAGAAGAGAGCTAACCCTAAACTTGGAAGAACTCGACTTTGAAGTTGAAGCTTCTCACCACGAAGTAGCTCCAGGACAAAATGAAATCGCATTTAAATTTAAAGATGCTTTAAAAACTGCAGATGCGGTCATTACATTCAAGCAAGCAATCAAAGCTATTGTAGACAACATGGCGACCTACGATCAGCTTGACTACAGAGTAACATTCATGCCAAAACCTTTCTTCGGCGTGAGCGGTAGTGGTATGCACTGTCACCAGTCAGTCTTCAAAGGAGATAAAAACTTGTTTTCAGATCCTGATTCTGAAACCGGACTTTCAAAAGATGCAATGCACTTTATGGGAGGATTGCTAAAACATGCACCTGCAATAACCGCAATCACCAATCCAATCGTTAATTCATACAAACGTTTAGTGCCAGGTTATGAAGCACCTGTTTACAGAGCATACGGTTTCAAAAACAGGTCAACATTGATAAGAATTCCTGCAGCACGTGGAAAAGCAACCCGTATCGAATACAGAGCTCCAGACCCTGCATGTAACCCATATCTTGCATTTGCAGTAATGTTGGAAGCAGGTGTAGACGGAATTGTAAATAAAATTGATCCAGGTGAACCTACCGAAATCAACATCTACGAATTGAACGAAGAAGAAAGAGAATCAATGGGAATCAAAGTATTGCCTACCAGTTTATGGGAAGCATATCACTCCCTTGAAGAAGACCCACTCATATTAGGAGCTTTAGGAGAACATGTCAGTGAAAAATTCCTAGACCTCAAATATAAAGAATGGGACGAATACAGAGTACAAGTATTCGGATACGAACAAAGAAAATATTTAGATATCTAATCTAAATATTATTTTTTATTTTTTAATCTAATTCATATTGGAGCTATTTTATGTCAGAATCAGAGCGCCGGATGATTGAAATATTAAGAATATTAAACAAGCAAGAAAAAGCAACAGGTTCAAAGTTAATAGCTGATGAACTGAAGGAAAAAGGTTTTAATCTAGGTGAACGTGCCGTAAGATACCATATGCAAATTCTTGATGAAAAAGGTTATACAGAAAGAATGGGATATTCTGGAAGGCGAATTACTGATTTAGGGCGTGAAAAGCTAGAAAAAGGATTAATCTATGATCAGGTAGATTTTATCTATTCAAAATTTGAAGAATTGATATATTTAACTAACTTCAACTATATGACCCAGAAAGGAAATGTTGTAGTTAATACATCAACCATTTATAATGAAGATAGCTATAATATAATTAAAGATGTTTTTGCAAGTGGTCTTTCTGTGAGCCCTTACGTTAATTTAAATGATGTTGGAAAGGGTGATGCCATGGAGATAAAAACCATATGCGGTACAACAATAGACGGAATACTATTGAATGAGGGTATTGCATCACAGCCATTATATGGAGGACTACTTAAAATAGAGGACAATCATCCAGTAGCATTTAAAGAACTGATTTCATACAAAAAAACATCAGTTACACCTTTAGATGCATTCATAGCTCCTGAAATGACTTCCGTCCTTGATGTGATAAATGACGGAACAGGATATATTCCTGCAAACTTCAGATTGATACCGAGTGTCGTAAGGCAAAAAACCATAGACATATTATCAAAATTAAAAAATATTGGAATTAATGGAACAATAACCATTTCAGAAGATGGAGAAAACATACTCGGGTTACCTGTCAATAAGGGAATGATTGGCCTTGCAATAATTGGGGGCATAACCCCATTCTGTGCAGTTCAGGAATTGGGATATGACATTGATATTAAAATTGGTGAAGAACTGGAAAATTTCGAAAAAATGAATCCTATTGTAGGAAACATCGATTATAAATTGAAAAAAAGTTCAAATAGAGACGATTCCAAAATCCCATTTATCCTATCAAAATCCTGGAACTTGATTCACCAGGCCAATTTTGATATTGAAAAAGAAAAAGGAGATATTGTTGCCAACATTTCATATATCAAAAAAGAGGATTTAGATGCTGCAATCAATATAATGAAAGAAAGCTATGAATCCGATGAAAAGCATGTCAACCCACATTACCAAATCATAGCTCACCCGGATGATGATGAAAAGATTGGAATAGCTACAATATGCAGCCTAAGCATTGACGGAGTACTAGTCAACAATGGAATTAAATCCACACCAAAATACGGTGGACTATTGGAATTGACCGAACCGGCATTATTTATTGATTTGATATCATACAACGGTTCATCAATCGACCCCCACAAGATATTCATTGCAAAAGACATGACATCAATCACCAAAACCAATGAACCCAAAAGGTTATTGGCAAGTATAAAAGAAATTCCTTATGTCGCAAGAGACAGCAGCGTTGATTTATTGGATAAGATGTCAAAACTTGGATTTTCAATATACAAAATAGGTAAGCCAAGAGAATTGATATACAATGCAAAAGTAGACAATTATAATTTTGGTATAGTGACCGGAAGTGGCCTTAATTCAATTGCGGCAATTAAAGAAAAAGGAATAGATATAGAAGTAAAAGCCGATACTAAATTAATACCATTTGAAAATATGGATAAACTGTAGATTATACTACAGTTACTTCCACAACCTCACCGCCATCCTGAGGCTTATGAGTAAATTCAATCAAGTCCTCCTGAATTTCATAAATGTCAATTTCAATAGTAGGATCCAAATGAGTTTCATCCAGAGACATTAGCATCTTAAAGCCAGGCTCACCAAAATAGAGAGAAAAATCCATATTTAAGACTTCACCTTCAGCAAAAATTCTGTTATATGAAATTTCAAGATTATCATGAATTTTAACATTTTCTTTCAAGTAATTTACAGCTTCATCTACAGTTAAAGTTAATTCTTTCATAGAATTCACCCCTTACTTTTAATTATATTTTTTAATATATAAAGATTTGTTCGTAAACATTAAAACAAAATAAAAAATTAATAAAAAAAAGAGTTATTTAAAAATCAATTTCAATAACAACTTCTTTATCTTCAGTAATGTGGTTCATTTCAAGCAAATCATCATAGATTGCTTTAAAATCTATTTCAACAGCCTGATTTAATATTTCACCATTTAATTGTAAATTAACCCTGAGTCCTTCACCGGTTTCTTCATCTTCTTCAGTGATACCTAAGACTTCACCAGGAGCAAAAATACGATTGTAAGAAATTTCTAAAGTATCGCCCACATTAACATTATTCCTAACATATTCAATTGCTTCATCAACAGTCATTGAAAGCTCTTCTGCCATATTATCACCTTACAATCTAAAAAAAATAAAAAAAGAGAGAGGAATTATAAATTCCTGTATTCTCTGATTGAAGTATATTCGTCGTCTAATTCTCCGTAAGAGGATAATTTTTCTTTGTTTGCTTCAGCATCCAAGTATAAATTACCTTTACCGTTAAGACCAATATCTCCAGTATATTTGATATATTTACCTGGGAATACGACACCACTGTCTTCAGGATCTTCTACAACACCTTCAAGAACAAATCCTTCGAGTAATCTTCCTAAGAACCCGTGAATAACGATAGTACCGTTTTTCATTTGTCCACCAGGCCAACGGTTTACGTCACCGTCAATTTCAATGATACCTTTGGTCATGTGAATA
>SUTF01000019.1 GCA_015063005.1 Methanobrevibacter millerae | reverse complement strand
TATTTTTAGATAAAATTAAAAATTCACAACTAATTTTCATCAAAAAATTTCAAATCAACAAAGTTTTTGAAAGAGTCATTTTTTTAATATGGATTAATTATTATAAAATTTACTTCATTTATTTTATATAGTTTAATAATTGCTATTGATTTTTTTAATTGGATATTTAATTAAATTGATAGTTGTGATTGTTGGGTTTTGGGTCATTTTTGAAGAACTGATTTAAAATAAAAAGAATCGTGGGTCTAATTTTTTAGTTCTTAAATATTGGTTTTTGAGTAAAATCCTTGTGATATAATTAAGGTTCATAAAAATACATTTAAACATGCTATTTTAGTCAATGATTTTGGTGTATATTTGTGATTTCTCTCATTTTGGCTCTTTGTTTGAGTAATTTAAAAAAGTCTTCTATTTTTCATCGAATTGATTTGAATTAATTTCATTGTCTAATTTTTTAAATCATATTCTCCATTTTTTATTTTATTCTATAATCGTATATTGGATAATAGAATTGCAAATATTATTACAACACAAAAATTCAGAAAATTAGCATATTAAAACAAAAAATTAAAGGCCCAGAAAACTAAAACAAAGAAACTGGGCTTAACAATATTATATGTTATAATGATGTAAATGCTGCAGTCAATATTCTAAAGGATGATTGAAAGATTTAGTCATTGGAACACTGGTGCAGTAAAATTATCCTAAAAAATGATTGTGCGTTTTTTTTAGGTATTCAAATCCGCCTCTTCATGTCGGGAAGGTTTAAAATCTTGTAGCCTCAATGTCAGAATAAAAACAATTCCCATCAGTATGGCTGTTACCTGCATTACGAATGCCATAGTGTCTTGAATAATGATATCTACAATATTCACAAAAGTACTGTCTTCTTCGTGTATATCGCCGACTTTTTGAAAGTGGTCATAAACCTCTTCCTGGAATGTTTCATTCCCTGAATATTCTGGAGCATATACATCAACTGCATGAGAAATGCCTCCAATAATTCCAAGAATTAAAATTATTCCAATAACTGCTGTACCTAATGATTCACCTAATGTCTGGCCTGTTGTATTAATGCCTGATGCGTTATTTTGACTTTCCTGGGGAATATTGCTTAATGAAATATCAGTACATAAAGCCATTAATAAACCAAGTCCTGATCCCAATACAAACAGTCCAGGTGTTAAATCTAGAGTGGTTGTATCCAGTCTAAACTGATAGCTTAAAATCAAACATCCAATGATTGATATTATACATCCTATTGACATGATTGTTTTATGATTCAATTTTCCGGTTAAGCTTGGAGCCACTACTGCAAAAATAAGCAAACCTAAAGTCAAAGGTAGTGTGGTCAAACCGGTATCGAATGCATTTAACATCAAAACGGCTTGTAGATATAGGGAAACTGCAAACAATGCACCTCCCATTGCAAGATATGATAATAATAAAATGGCAGTACCTGTGCGTAAATTCCTATCCTTAAATAAGTCCATATCAAGTAATGGTACTTTACCATTTCTTTTTCTTTTGATTTCAAATAATGCAAAGGCGGTTAAGGCAATTAATCCCAAAATTATTATGACTATGCTAGTTGGTATATCTTCGGATAGTGACAAAATACCTAAAACTAACAAAACAAGACCTATAAATGATATTATAGCACCAACAATATCCAAATCGCTTTTTGATTCTGTAGGTTCGAATGTGGGAAGTTTATTTTGCATTAGTAAAATAATGAAAACGATTATTAATTCACATCCAAATCCATATCTCCAACTTAAAAATGTTGTCATAACTCCACCGAAGAGTGGGCCGATAGCTGCTGCAATTGCACCCATTATGCCGGCAATTGCCAATGCGACAGTACGTCTTTCTCCGGAATATGTTCCACTTATTATTGAAACTATTGCCGGCATCATTAATGCTCCGGCAATACCTTCAATCACTGACCATCCGATAAATAACATTGTAGCACTTGAACTTATTGCTGCAATGAATGTGCCGAGACCATAAAGTGCAGTACCTATTAAAAACAGTTTCTTTTTACCAATTATGTCCTGAAGTTTGGCACTGAGCAGCATGAACGTTGCAGTTATAAGAGTATAAAAAGACATTGTCATTTGAATCATACTCACATCCGTATTCAAATCCGCAATGAGCTGTGAAATACTAACGTTCATGAATGTAGCATCCAAAGCTATAATGAATGAAGCAAATGCCACTACTATTAGTGGAATCCATGACTGTTCATTAACAGTTTCATTCATATTTATTGTCCTCCATTTCATTACCAAGTTTATATTTCATGAAAATGTTGATTAATTTCATATTATACAATTTTTTTTATCTTATCGTATATAGTTTTTCTGTCTTTCTGCATGCACAGAAAATTAAGTAAGTTTCAGGGATTTTTTTTCTTCTTATTTAATATAATGGGAATATAATATCTTTTATTTGTATTGGCAAAATTATTTTAATAATTTTTTAACATAATAAAAGAATATCATTATTTTTTAGTAATCTTTTTATTAAATATAAATTATACTTAATATTGTGTTTGATGTTGTTTTCTACTTTCAATGGGAAGTTTATCTGATATTATTAATGCAAAGTTCTCTTCCCGGTTTTGTATTAGAATTCTTTAAAATTATAGCGAATGTTGTTTCTAAAAATGTCCTTGCCTTTTTATTCATTTCAATCTATTTGGCATACAACAAGGAATGGAGTAGATTCACATTGCTTTCATTGGGTGTGGCTGGTGTGTGCTGTGATTTTGTCAAGGTGTCTGTTGCACGTTTAAGGCCATATGCGGCTGTGGATAATATTAAGTGTATTTATGCAAATGTTCCCGATCAGGATCCTCTAAATTTTAAGATACAGGGATATTCCCTCCCAAGTGGACATTCAATGTTGGCAACCAACTTGTTTTAGCTATTCCGATATATGTCAGAAATATTCAGTATATTGCTGTTGGTTTGGTTGGAGTTTTGATTGTTGCGCTTTCAAGAGTTGGATTAGGTGTTCACTTCCCGACAGATACTATTGCAGGTTTCATTATTGCTTTGGTGATAATCCTAATATTGTCTCGTATTTTTGATAAGATTGAAAATAGAACATATCTCTATTTGGGTATTATCGTACTGTCTTTGATTGGAATCGTATTCTGTCCTGAAATAAGCTATATTAAATATGTGGCTTTGGCTTCATGAATTTCATTAGGTTTTCTTTTTGAGGAAAAATACGTTAACTTCGAAAACCCTAAAAGCAGAAGGGATGCGATAGTCAGGTTTGCGGGTGCAATCATATTGTTTGCATTGCTTTTTGTATTAATTCCAAAACTTGCAGGCAACACTGACTTGATTAAATGTATTGAGTATTCTTTATTCACATTTATAATGCTTGCAATATATCCTTTAACATTTAAAAAGATTGGTAGGGATGGATAATTAAATCCATTTAATCAATTTTACTTTTTTTGATATTCTTCTTGTTAAGATAATTATTAACGGATTCCAAAAGATTTAATCTGGGTTATACATTATATATTGAACTACAAGATACATTCCTAATGCAAAACTTATTATATATCCGAATAATCCTAATAAAGGTATGTCTATAAATGCAGGACCCTTGTCTGCAAACAATGCCAGTGAAGATCCAACAATCAATGCTGCAATAATAATTGCTGTTGTCAAGTGCTTTGATATTTCATTTATTCCATCAACTTTTATTTTTAGTGTAATTTCCCCGTCTTCTAATTTTGATAAAGTGTTATTTACTGTTGTTGGTAATCCTTTTGTCAAATGCCCAAGTTCTAATATATGATTAAAACCTACTTTTATCAATCTTTCTGGGGATAATTTATGAGTAACTATTTTTTTGGATAATCTTTTCAATTCTTTTGCGGTATCAAATTCTGGATTTAATTTTCGCCCGCTTTCTTCTATTAATGCCAATCCTCTTCCAATCATTACAAATTCTCTTGGCAGTGTTATATTATGTTTAATCATTGTATTAAGCAAGTCTTCTATGCTTCCATTAATATTTTTCAACTTATTTCCATAATATTTTTTCATTAAATCATCAATGTCTTCCTTAAGCTCGGGAGTGTTCTGGGCAGGTGTTATTATGTCCATATAAATTAATTGATTTAGGATGTTGTCAGCATTACCGTTTATTAAAAGCATAATCAATTCTGCAAGGTTTTCTTTAAATCCTTCACTTAATATTCCCATCATTCCCAAATCTATGTAACATATTTTATTGTTTTCTTGGACAATTATATTTGCAGGGTGGGGATCAGCATGGAAGAATCCATCAATCATTATCTGTTTGAAAAATGAATTTGTTCCTCTTTTGGCAATTAATTTTTTGTCATATTTATCAGTTTCATCTTCAATAACCTTACTTAAATCATCACCTTCAATAAATTCCATGGTGAGAACCTTTCTGGTACAGTAGTCATTATAAATTTCTGGGATGTGAACGTAAGGTATACTTTTAAAATTATATGCCATGATTTCAATATTTCTTGATTCTTCATGGTAATTTATTTCTTTTAGCATTGATTTTTCAAATTCATTAACAATAGTCGGTAAATTATAAATTTTTGTTTGATTGAGATATTTGTCACTTTGCTGAGCCAAAAATTTCATAATTCTAATGTCTGTTTTAATAACATCTTCAATATCTGGCTTTTGAACTTTAACTGCAACTTTTTCCCCATTTTCTTTTAAAACAGCTGCATGAACTTGTCCAATTGATGCAGAACCAATTGGAATTTCATCAAAATCTTCATAAATATTTTCTAAATCATCGCCTAATTCAGTTTCTATAACTTTTCTGATTTCATCAAAATCAATAATTGCTGTATCGTCCCTTAATTTTTCAAGTTCTTTAGATATGTCTATACCTACTAAATCAGGTCTTGTAGATAGCATTTGGCCTAATTTAATGTATGCAGGACCTAAATCTTCAAGCACATTTCTTATTCTCACAGGGATTTTATTATTGATTATTGTACTTTCTTCATTTATCTTTTTGTTTCTTAAAAAAGGGAATGTTTTAAAAAAAGTATTTTCTTCAATCAAGTATCCGAAATCGTTCTTTTTTAAAACTTTATAAATTTGATTTATTCTCTGAATATCTGAATTAGTAGATTTATTGATAATTTTCATTATTTTAATATATTTATTCTTATACTATTTAGAATTTTTCCAAAATTCTTGCATAGACAACTTTTAGCTCATCATCAGATTTTTCATAAATTCTTTTTAGAATCAGTTCCGGCGTACTTTTTGCAAGGAAATTCATTCTTGGAGTTCTGTCAACTATTAAGTTATAATCTTCGTCCAGTCCTTTTGCTTCAATACCATCCACCCTTACATCAGTGTAGTTCATCAGTTCTCTTGCCATATGGGTAACTATTATACCATATGAATTGGATTCCTTTATCATATCAATGAATGTTGATATGATTTTAACAGCTGCTTCCAGTTCGGTTATTCCTTCAAGCTCATCCAATAAGACTAGTTTTTCACTGTTTGTTGTTACAATTGGTATGAATACATTAAGGAATGATTCAAATGCTCCTGCATCTAGGGATCTTTTTTTGGAAAAATGATAAATTTCATCGAACAATTTGATTTCACAATAATCTGCACTTACAGGAAGTCCCATTTGTGCCATAATTGAAATTTGGGTCAATGTTTCCAGAAGTGTTGTTTTTCCACCACTGTTTGCTCCTGTTAAAAGTGCAATGTTTTCCTGTTCATTTAGTTCATAGTCTATTTTTTGGATATGTTCATCATCTTTTTTAAGTGAAAGGTCTAAGTGCAGCGCTCCTTTTAACTTAATGTCATTTGTAAATTCCGGTTCTACCAATTCATATTCGTATGCAAAGCTTCCAAGTGAAAATTCATAATCAAATTTAATTACATCCTTCACTTCGTCAATTGCTCTTTGCTTAATGGAATTTAACTGTATTGCAGCACTTTTCTTAATGTCGAAAATGTCATTTTCCTTTTTTGATGACCTTTCCAGTTTAACCCTTTCAACTTCTTGCTCATCAATTTCAATAGGGTACTTCCTGAGGTATGGATCAAAGTCAAGTCCGGTTTTTTCTTTGATGATTTCCTTACGTTTACTTATAATGTCGTCAAATATTTTACTTATTTTTGGTGGGAAATTATTGTTTAATAAGTTGAGTATTTCATCTCCTTCAAGATCAACATTTTTCATGGAATTTTCTAACTCCTCATCCATCTCATATTTCAATGAGTTGACAAGTTCGTCAATATCCACTTCCTTCTTGTCAACTATATTAAGTTCATCAATGATGGGGATGATGTCTCCTAGAACGCTTTCCTCGTTTCTAATCTTTTGAATTTCATGAACCCTTTGGAAGGTTTCCTGGTTTTGGGTAAAGAAGTTTATAATCTTTTCAGGAACTATTTCATAGTCATTTTCATCAATATTGATCATAACTAGATTTGGCATGCCCTCAAAATCAAGAATTGCCTGTGAGTAAACATAGAATATTAAATCATAATTCATCAGTTCTTCTTTAAGTAATGGAGAATCGCTTGCGGTTAAAATGGGGTAGTATTGGTTAAGTCCTAAATCACAGAGGTATGAATTGTCTTCTTCGCTTTCGACTAGAATGACCTTGCTCGCATCATATTCTGCTTTAGGCTCTTCAAGTTCTTTTAAGTTTTTCATCAATCCTCTTAATTTAATGATAGGCATTTGTGACACTGCCTGTTTAGCATCCATAACAAATTTGACTTGTTTTTTTATTTTGTCCATGTCCTTGGATGGGGATAATAAAAGAATTCTATTTTTGGAGTAGGAAGTATTTGAATAGGATAGGATTTTGTTTATGATGTCTTCATAAATCTCCATTGCCCTATCACTTTTCATAAATTCATAATTGTCATTATTCAATAATTGATGCATAATATTAATAGCTTTTCTTTGACTAATTCCGTCAATTTCTATGATTCTTTCCACATCAACTTCATCAATTATTTTTTGGAGTTCTTCTTCTCCTCCAACACTTTTTATTATTTTTTCAGAGATTTTATCTCCGATACCTTTTATTTCTTGCAATGTTTGTAATTCTCCTTCCATTTTAACCAAACCCTTAAACTTATTATGATTTAATATATAATTAGCTATTTGCCTAGAGCATTTGAACAGTATTATTCTTTAAAAATTTCCCTTGGTGATTTTGGAACTATACTTTAATATTTCTTTTTTATTAATTTCACCATCTAATGCCTTATTATAAGTGTCTATTAATTTGAAGTAGCTATTGTTTTTAAAACGCCCATCAATTGAAAAATTAACATATCCAATTGATTTCAAGTAATCTATTTCATCTATCAATGATAGATCTTCACTATTGAATATTATTAATTCCTCTTCAGACAGGCTTTTATGTATTGGATAAGCGTTATTCTTTGAATCTATTAGACTTGTATTTTCAACTTTTTCCCTAAATCCATATCTTGTTTTCATTAACTCAATGCATCCCTGAACCAGGATTTCTATTTTGGCATTATCTTCACAGTTTTTGATAATGTCTTCATAATCGGATTTTCTTAGCTCTGGAGATAGTGTTATCATTTTATAGTTTTTCAATGAGTTGATTGATTCTGTATTTGTAATGTTCATTGAATATGGGCCGTATTGTCCGTTAAAATCATTGGACATGATTTCCATACTTAAGCTCATCTTATGGAGTATTCCTCTAACTTTATTCAGGGATTTTACCAATTCATCATGGGCTATGTCAGGCCATTTCCAAATCAATTCATAATCTTTTCCATAGCTTAATTCAAAGGCTTTTTTCAGGAAATTGACCATAAAGTTAATGCTGTTGTTTGGAGGAATTTCCAGATATACTCTTTTAACCCCTGAAATTTCAGACAATTCCTCGATATTGTTGGTATAATATGATATGGATATTTCATCACTTCTTTTGTTCTGTTTTTGTGAATAGCTAATTTTTTCTTTTTTATTCTCATATAACCTGTTTATTTCATTAGCCAAACCTTCAAACAATTCACGTCTTATCTTGTTGATTTCCTTTATTGGAATGAATAAGCTGCCGTCGTAATTCATATTGATTTGAGTAATCTGATATGGGTAGTTGTCTAATTTTGACAACTGCTTTTCAATGCTTTGCACATCAACATTTCTTTTAATCGGTGTTTCAAATTTTGTTGTTCCGGTTACTTCATAACTTACCTCTTTGCGATTTGCAAGTGTCAAACGTCCTTTTAGGTGAGGATATTTATTTTTCAAGGAAAAAGTCATTATCAGTTTGGACTTGATGTAACTTGAAGTCTTATTTTCAATTTCTTTTACTAACTTGTTCAATGAATTCCTTTTTGTCAGATAAACCGTTGAATTTAGGAGATTGAATTTATTTTTCTTGTTTTGTCTTACTTTTTTGATTATTAAGACCTTATTTCTTCGGGTAAAGTCCTTGATTTGTTTAAACTTGTTTTTATTGAAATGATTCAATGTGGTGATTATTGGATTTTGTGAGATTTCCATTCCATAATCATTGTTCTTCTTAATTAGCAGCAATCCATCGCCCTTATCAGGCATTGTGGTGATGTTGTCGTCAATCTGAATTGCAATCTGTGAATTTTTAACGTCGATTACCTTTCCAATCCTTAAGCCTAAATGTCCTGATCTGATGCTTCTTTTGTAGGAATTCATGAATTTTCCTTTCGTAAATCCCCTATTGAATACTAAATTAAGATTTTCAGTATTGGTCACCTTATTGCTTTTCAATTTGTTCAAGGCTTTCCTGTAACTGCTTACAACTATGGCCAAATACTCTTTTGAACGCATTCTCCCTTCAATTTTTATGCATCTGATATTTATGTCGCTAATTTGTTTTAATTCCTCATATAGGCATAAGTCCTTTGGAGATAAATAGTAATCTCTTTTGTTGTTTAATTTATATTTTTGCCTGCATGGCTGGGCGCAGGTTCCTCTGTTCCCGCTTCTTCCTCCTTTAAAGCTACTCATTAGGCATTGCCCGGAATATGAATAGCATAGTGCACCATGAACAAATATTTCAAGTTCCATATTTGTTTTCATGTTTTCAATTTCCTCTTTTTTCATCTCGCGGGGAAGAACAACTCTTTTAACATTTTTACTTTCAAGATAGTCTATCTTTCTTTGGTTTTCGCAGGTCAACTGGGTTGAGGCATGAATCTTGAGTTTAGGCAAGTATCTATTAATCAATTCTATGAGGCCTAAATCCTGGACTAAAACTGCATCCACACCAATCGCATATAACTCATTCAAATAATTGAGCACGCTTTCAAGTTCATGCTGCTTGATTAATGTATTGACGGTAACGTAAACTCTTACATTATGCAGGTGTGCAAGCTTTACTGCTTCATGTATTTCATCTAATGTGAAGTTTTCAGCAAACTTTCTGGCACCGTAATTTTTCCCGGACAAGTAAACAGAGCTGGCACCGGCATTAATTGCAATCTTCAAATGCTCCATGGATCCGACTGGCGCAAGCAATTCAGGTATCTTCATGTAATCTTCCTTCAATATAATTTCCTTTATTAATGTATGATTGTGAGAAATCCATTATTTTGAATTTATACTCTTCCAATTTCTCATCGCTGATTTGACCTAAGCTTTCATTATAAATTGATAAAATCTGTTTTGTATATTTCTCATTGGAATATCTGCAATCTACAATTAAATTGTCCAAATTAAGTTTTTTAATGTCATTCATTTCTTCAATCAGGCATAGGCAATCCTTATTCAGAATATGGCTTTGCTTGTTGTAATCAAAAAACACTTTATATTTGAATTTCTTTCTTTTCTTATCTTCCAGTGTTGCATATTCCGCATCATTTGAAATAATGAAATCTCTTCCGTCATTGAGATTTGTAAAGTCATCTCGACTAACGATAACCTCTAGATTACCATGAATAATCATTTCCAAATCAGTATTTTTGATATAGTTCTTGTGGGTTATCTCATTAATTTCTCTTCCTGAAAGCTCGGATGACAAAATCAATCCGTTATATTTGGATAGGTTTTCCACAGTAAATGAATTCCAGACATTCAGATTATGGTTTCCATATATTGGGCAGCCGAAAATTTTTTCAGCTCCTGGTGAGTCAACCATAACGGATATCATATATCCTTCTGATTCAAGTTCTTTTATGATATCATTTGCCTTAATCAATTCGAATTCATTGATAAATGATGATAAAACCCATACGATTTCAATTTCCGGGGCAATTTGGATGGCCTCTTTTAAAATATCTTGGATATTGTCATAATAATCTTTTTTATTGTTGTAGGAACAGTTAACGTCCAGATAAATTCTTTTCAAGTCAAAACCATTGGCAGCTCTTACTTGGCATAAATCATTTGCAAAAAGGGATAATTTTGCTTTGGAGTTAGTTTTATTCTCATATTTTTCATAATTATTTTTAAACTCTTCAATTCTTTTTCTTGTTGCCTTCACAGATTTTTTGGTCGGAGTGTAATGGTTTAGGAGTAATTCCTGTGCTTTATCGAGAATTTCTCTTCTTATTTTATTCAAACCGCTGATTGGGATAAATAAGTTATCTGGCATATCATTAAACTTGATTTTTTCCATATAAAATGGGGTTCCACCAGTCTTTTCAAGCTGTTTTATTATGGACTCTTGTGTTATCGGTCTGTTGTTTGCCTTTTCAAATCTGGCAATTCCCTTATGTCTGAAGTTAATCAGCTCATCATCCAGGTAATATTCCACTTTGATTGATGCGGTCAAATCCTTTTGGAAATTGAAAGTCACATTGATTGGAATTTTACTTTTTATTGTTTCATTTTTAAACTGCTTTAGGCTTTCATGGGTTTTAGCTGAATAGCTGATGAATACTTCAGTTCCGACTTTCACACGTCTTGTAGTATCAATAACAATTTCGTTTTCATCCTGTTTTATGATGTTTTCAAGATAAATTCCCTTGATTTTTCCGTTGTATTTGAATGCTATTCCATCGCCTTTTTCTAAAATGACTGGAATTTCCTTGTTTTTTATTTCAATTGTCACTTTGGTGCCTTCAATATTGACAATGTCTCCGATGTATAATCCTTCATGACCGGAACTGCCTCTACCCATAACTTCTCCAGGCTTATCGTTCATAATGTATCCGTTGGTGAATCTTCTGTTGAAAACAAGGTGTAAATCTTTTTGCCAATCACCGGGATTTCCATCAATAATATTTCTGTAGCTATTAACAATAGTTCCAATATAATCTCCAGACTTCATTCTACCCTCCAATTTGAGAGAAGTGATGCCTGCTTCAGAAATTGCATCCAGATTATTATATGTTGCAAGATCATGTGTGGACAGCAGAAATCCGTTTCCTACATTATATCCTCTGTATTTTAGACGATATTCTCGTCTGCATGGCTGTGCGCATGCTCCACGGTTTCCGCTTCTGCCGCTGTTGTAGGATGACATGTAACAGTTGCCTGAAACACAATAACATAATGCTCCATGGCCAAATGCCTCCAAGTCCATGTTTATATTGTCTTTTTCAAGCTGGTCATGAATCTGTCTGATTTCTTCGATTGATTTTTCTCTTGGAAGGACAACCCTTTTGATGTTATTGTCATAAGCCCATTTGATAGCACTATAATTGCTCAGTGCCATTTGTGTGGATGCATGAACTTCCAAATCGGGAATCAATTTCTTTAAAAGCTGAATAATTCCAAAATCCTGCACGATAACCGCATCAACACCAATCTGATATAGTTTGAATAGGTAGTCAATGACATTAACGATTTCGAAGTTATTGATTAATGTATTGACCGTAACATGTATCTTGACATTATTCAGATGGGCATAATTCACTGCCTTTTCGATTTCTTCCATTGTAAAGTTTTTTGCAAAAGCTCGGGCACCATAATTCTGTCCTGCAAAATAAACTGCATCGGCACCTGCATTAACTGCAATGACCAACACATCATAAGAACCTGCCGGAGCCAATAATTCTGATAAAACCATTATTTTTTACACCTTGATAATTTTATAATAATTTAAATTATGTTTTTCGTGTTATTTATGTTATATGGGAATTTGAGTTATTTTTAAATATCATCTAATCTAAAATTATTTTTATGTATATCGTTTTTGAAGGAATTGATGGTGCTGGAAAATCCACTCAAATCCAATTATTAAATGAATGGCTAGAGAATAATGGATTGGAAGTTGAAACAATGGTTGAACCAACTGATTCAGAAGTTGGAAAACTTATCAGAAGGATTTTGCAAAGGCCGGATGCAACAACAGATAGGGTTCAAAAAACTTTGGGTTTGCTTTTTGCAGCAGACAGAATGCTTATAATGGATAAATTGGAAGATGAAAAGAAGGTTATCATATCAGATAGGTCATTTATATCCAGTCTTGCTTATCAGGAGCCTGCTGAATGGATTGAAGTTTTAAATAAATATGCTAAAAAACCGGATTTATTGATTTTATTGGATTTGGATGTAAAAACTTCAGTTGCAAGAACTTCTGGTGAGGATACCTTTGAAAATGAAGAATTTTTAACAAATGTCAAGGCCAATTATCTTGAGATTGCCAAGAATTTTAATTGTGAAATAATCAATGCAAACAATGGTGTAAACAAAGTGTCTTCCGACATTAAAAAAGCTGTAGCACCGTATGTCGGCTTGTGTAAAGATTGTATTTTATAAAAAAAGTTTAAAGCTAAATAATTAATATTTAGCTTTTGTTCATTTCATATTCGATAGTATTGAACCCTAAAACCTCTGCATATTTGAGAAGGTCTTCTGGGAAGTTGTGTTTTAGGTGCTCAAGATTTTCTTTTTCTCCGTCATATTTGATGTCAACGTGGATACTGTCCTTATAATCTATAACCAATACTTCCACATATGTTCCATGAGGATTCGTGTCAAAAATCACATCAAAAATCTTGTTGGCATTGTCGCAGAATTCATCGTCAGCATTTAAGTTTTTCAAATGGTCTAAACATTCTTTCCTGGCATTTAAGTTATGTCTGTTATAGTTTTTTACGTAATGTTTGTACCATTTTTGTAAAATTATTCTTGGGCTGTTGGGAAAGTGATGTATTTTAGATTTTCTTGATATTAATTCGTGTTAAATAATTATTGATAGATAGGGTTCTATTTTCAAAATGGTGGCAAATAATGTGTTGTTTTCATGAAATATCAAATTTTTGTCTGAAAAGTTGAACTTATTCAATGCTATTCATGCACTTGCTAAAAAAAGAATATTTTCTGAAATTAATTGTTTTTCACAAAATTTATGCAAATTGTCTTTTTCTATTTTTAATTCATTTTTATTTAATTTTGGTTTTTCATTTCCAGTTATATCTGGATTGAGAATTGTTGATTCATCAAATTCACTAATTAATTTTAAAAAGTATTTGATATAGTTAATGTTTTTGTCTAGCATATCATCATCTTTCAAATTTTTATTATTAAAAAGTATATTTTTTTCATAAGATAAATATTGTCATGTTATTTATAAAATAACCATTAAACTAGGATAAACTTCTAAAAAGGCATTGTTTTTTGTATAGTTATATGAAATATGTCATTATTCACTGTATGTTGGTGCAAGGAGCATGTTGGAAAGCATAAATATGATGATTGGTTTGATAAATAGGTAAAAATACTTTAAAATAAAAAATTTTAAAAAATAGTAAAATTGAAGGATATTTATCCTTCTAATTCTTTTAATCTTTCAGCAATTGCGTTTGCTAAAAATTCTTTGGTTTTTTCAAGTTCTTCATAGGAACCTATGATTTTAGGACCAAATTCTGTCTGTTCGAGTTTGATGTCAAATTTTTCAAAAGCATGTGCAAGCATTGCTTCTCCAACACCATTCGGTAAACCCATTTCGAATTCTTGTTCTTCTTCCATTAATTTTCCCCCATATATTCTCTTACTGGAGCAAAGAATTCAATTAAGAAATCTTTAATTCCATTTTTCAAATCCATTGGGTGTAAGTTTCCTTCACCAAATTCCTTAATTAATTCGTCGTGAGTTAATTCAATGTCTCCACCGAATTTTTCAGGCCTTTTAATAAGTAAAGTATCTTGATTTGGATAAACAAAAGTTTCTGCAATTTCAATCATTGGATTGCCTTCAATTTCACCTTGCGGACAGTAACTCTTATTGATTTTTTTGGTTATTTCTTCAACGGAGTCATCTACTGCAATGTAGTTGCCTTTGCTTGAAGACATTTTTGTATCTCCGTCAAGTCCGTGCAATAATGGAGTGTGGATACAGACAGGAACATTCTCTCCAATTTTTTCCAGGTTTTCACGTGCCAGCATCTGGATTTTTCTCTGTTCCATACCTCCTAGTGCAATGTCCACTTCAAGTGCTGCCATATCGACAGTCTGCATTATGGGATAGACTACACTAGCTACTTTTGGATTGTCGTCTGCACGACTTACCTGATCCATACTTCTTCTTGCTCTTTTCAATGTAGTCAATGTAGCTAATTTATAAACTTTATCAGTATAATCTGGTTCTAGTTGGAAAGATGAGCCTAATACATATTCAGTTGTTTCATCAAGTCCTAATGCTTGGAAACATTTTTTATTGTACTCGGCAGTTTCTGCTATTTCTTCAACGGTTCCTTTTCCATTTAAAAATGCATGGTAATCTGCAAGCAATATTTTAATTTTAAAGCCTAACTTTTGTAGTGTTTTGAGTTTTTGTACAGTTACAGCATGTCCTAAATGGATTTTACCTGAAGGTTCATAACCTGTATAAGCTATTGGTTGGTCTTTTTCAAGCACTTCTTTTAATTCTTCACGATCAATAACTTCCAAGGTTCCTTCTTCAATTAACTGAATTTTTTCTTCAATATTCATTTTATCACTTATTTAATCAAGTAAATGTAATTATCAATTTTAATGATTTTGATTTCATCACCGATATGGTACTCTTTAAATTCATCTTGCATTTCCAAATCAACTGCAGAGTAATCACTTGGGTCCAATATCTGGATTATTTTTGGAGACATTGAGATTATTGTTGTAGTTTCTATCTCAGATTGCTTTTTGACAAGATTTATATTATCCAAATTTTTCATTGGGATATTATGTTTTTTGTTTGTTTTGATGTCAATGCCAACAACCCTATTTTTATCGATATCACTCACTTGAATGATTTTATCTTCAAATTTAACAATGTCGCTGATTTCGAACTCAGGGATTCTTACAGAAATCCAAATTCTGTAAAGACCTTTTCCAGTTGATTTGTCTTCGCTGATAAGTCTTGGAGATTCTTTAATGACTCCACCGAATTCCTCTTTTAGTGCATCCGCAACTTTTCTGCCGGTCTTTAAAGATCCAATATAGTAATCATAACCTTCCTTTAGTTTAGCTATTTGCGGACAATATGCAAGCTTGTCCACTTTTGCCTGTTTGTCTAGAGTTCTTGCAACAACTTCATCAGCCTTTTCATATTCTTCATCTTTTATTTCTCTGTTGTCTGCTCTAAACTGAATGACTGATTCATAGTATCCTGCCTTAAGTTTGCTGCATGTCGGACAAACGGTTTTTTGAATTCTAACAGAAGTATCATGAGTTTCATCAATTGAAACTCCATAAACTTCACCAACAACTTCAACAAAGCAATTAGCTATTGTACCTTTAATTTGGTCAATTTCAAGGTTAATCTCTTCATTTTCAACTAAATCATTGATTTTTATATTTCTCTCTAATGCCCTGTAAATTATTTCTTCTTCGGGAAGGAATGATTCGCTCCATTTTCCTTCTTCTAAACGACTGTTACAATGACTGCAGATTTCTACAATGATATTTTCTGGAATTTCAATCATTTGAAAATCCTTTAAAAAACAATCTATGCAGATTTCCCCAATCATCTGTTTATCTTCGCTTCCACATTCTATACAAAACATAAAAATCATTTAAAAAATAAGTAAAAAAGATATAAAATTATAATTGTTTGAGAGGAGCAGTTGCACCACATGCAGAACATTTCAATAAGAAGATTCTGCCTTCCCTTATAATTTTAGTATCTGGTCTGTTACATTCGTGACAAATTACATATTTGTCCACATAATCTTCAATTCTTTCATTGATTAAGTAATGGGTAAATTTACCTTGTAATATTGCTCTTGCTCCGTCAACATTACCTGCAGTACCTAATTCTCTCATTAAGAACTTTAATAAATGTTGAGGGTCTCTGTTTAAACCTTCACATACTTCTTTAAAGTTTTTAATGAATGTTCTATTACCTTGGATATCTGAATAAGCTTTAGGAATTTTAAATCTTTTGTGTTC
>SUTF01000018.1 GCA_015063005.1 Methanobrevibacter millerae | reverse complement strand
ATTCTTAGACTTCCAAATGCAAAACTGGACGCAAAAACATATAAAAATTAAATAAGCCTATAAAATTTTACAGACTCTTTTTTTTAAAAAATTTATACATGTTATTTTTAAAATGCCAATGTTTGATATAATTAGTATATTGTATTCATGATTTATTAATTATTTTTTAGTTTTTTTTTAAATAATCTTTATATTTTTTATTTTTTATTTAACTATCAAATACTGAATTATTTTTTATTTATTTTAATTTATATTCTTTAATTCATATTTTAATAAATTTAAATTATTTATTAATTAATTTGCTATTTAATATTGTTTATTTTTTAAAATAACTATTCAATAGTATTAAATAATATGTTGTGCATATATGAATGTATAAAGTTATATTAATTTTTTTTAAACTTAACTTTATAATGTTCGTGGTGCGATAAATATGAATAAAAAGATTTTATCATTGCTTATTGTACTTACATTACTTTTATCTATTGGTATGGTAAGCGCGACAGAAAATGTATCTGATATAACTGCAACAAACGAAGATGATGTAGCTATATTTGATTCAAGTGTAACTTCGGAAGTTTTAGGTACTCCTTCTTCTGATAGTATTTATTTAGAGAACTCATCTGAATCTGTGTCAACATATGTCATTACAAACAAGTCATTCAATACATACTTTACTGACGGTGCATTAAATGAAAATGTTACTGCAGGTTCTATTTTAGATTTTCAAGGTACTTTCTCTGGTCTTAATTATACGGTTAACATCAATAAGCCTGTATCAATAATCTCAAGTACTGGGGATGCTTTATTTGATCAAATTGGAAAAACTGCAAATTCCGGAGGATGTTTCCATATTACTGCTGGCGGATCCGGAACTAATGTAACTGGCCTTAATTTTGTAAACTCTGCTTTCTATGTAACCAATGCTTCCAATGTCATCATTGACAATATTAATATGATGGCTAACATGAGTGGTATTGGTGCATCTACAGGATTTATGTGTGTTAGGGGTGGATCTACTTATGTAACAGTTAAAAACAGCTATTTTGAAAACAAAGGGACAGGATCAAGTATTGTTGTAGTGGCTTATTCTGACTATTGTGTTGTGGATAACAATGAGATTGTCATTAACGGGTCAAGTGGTAATGCATTGTATGTAACTACATTTGTTGGACCAAATGGTGACCATGACCCTACTGGAATACAACTTACAAATAACTATATTCATGGTAAGGCTTCAGGATTCTGTATTGCTTTGATTGCAGCAGCTAAGGAAATATTGATTGAAAATAACACTATTGACTATAATGGTGCTACAGGTATTTCACCTCAAACTTTCTGGACTCCAAAAAGCGATGCTTCATTTGTAATAATCAACAATAAGGTAACTGGTGGATGCGCATTCACTGCTCCTATCAATTCATTTGTTACAGATAATGAAGTTGAAGGAACCATGACTGTAGGAACTAACTCTGTAGCTATAAACAATATTGTAGGTGGATTAACAGTATCTCAGGCTAATGTAACTGCTACTGACAACATCATTGGGGACAAAGGTGTTACATTAAATGCAAATGCTAAAAACACTACCTTAACTAACAATATTATAACATCAACAGTCACCGTAAAATCTTCCGGAAACACAATCCAGGAAAACATTATTGATTCTGCTGATGAATATGCGGTTGACTTAGGCAATACTGTAGATAACGAGGTTTCATACAACAACATCTCTGCAGCCAGCCTGTATGGAGACGAAGCGGTAAAGGCAAATGAAAACAACTCTGTACACGACAATGGAAATATTACAAATATTGTAACAAAGGACAATTTCTTCTACTTCTTTGATGATGAAGGTAACTACAAAGGTCTAAACTTTACAGATTTAATCTTTAAAGGCGAATTTGACGAAATTGTTGATGTAATCACCATCAATGCTCCATTGAATATTGTCGGTTTGGATGCTGTCTTAAAAAATATAGCATTGAATTTAGTAAATGACAGCATAAGCATTTCCAATTTCACAATGAATTTGGACAAAGCGCCTGATGCAACTGGTGGATCAGCTATTTTGGTTGGTGGTAACAATATCGCTCTTGATACTTTTGTAGTTAGCTATGCTTTAAACGAAAGTACTGATGCATATATTATTTATGCTGAGGATATTGAAGGATTGGATGTAACCAACAGCGAATTCACTTTTATTGGTGCAACTGACGGCAGTGCCATAAATAATGCTGTGCACATTACCGAATCAGCAGACATTGAATTATCCAACAACACTTTTGATATAGGCATTCCTTCTTGTTATGTTGACTGGAAAGAGATTCCTGCCGGAAGCGGAAATTGGGTAAAATTCCCTGTGGCCGAAGGTTTGGTATTTAATGAAATCGCAGAATTAGCACTTTCCAACAACAATATTGTTGTGGAATATAATGATATCGTTGGTTCATTTGACTCAATTTATGCTGTTGACATCAAATCCGGTGAAGATGTATCAATTCTCAACAATACAATTGCCGCTACAGGTTATTCATATATCTATGGTTTATATCTTGAAACCGAAAATGGAATTGTTGACAATAATCAATTTGATATTTGTGCTGAAGGATACTATGCAAATGCAATTGAAATAGAAGCATCTACCAATACTACAATCTCCAATAATATTTTAAATGTCGAATCCACTAATGTTTCATACCCTGTTTTCTCAGGCATGAATGGTGGGGACTTGGAGGTTGAATATGTTGCAAATACAATTAACTCAACTGCGGATATCGTTTATGGAATGGAATTGTGCGGTTCATTCGAAGCTATCATTGACAATAACATTACTGTAAATGGTAATAAGACCACAGCTCTTGCAATTGAATCCAAAAAATCTATTATCAAAGGCAATAATATCAATGCTTTAGGTACAGATGAAGCTCCTTCAAAAACAGGAGATGCATTTGAAGCAATGACTGCAGCCATTCACTTATACAGCTCAGATGCTCTTGTAGAGGACAATGTAATCAATTCCAACTCCAAAGGAATTTATGCTGACTTCGGTATTATAGATATTGAATCCAATGAAATAAATGTGATTGATAATGGTGGAGATAACTCTTATGGAATTATCATTTCAAAAGCTGACGATGTAGCTATTGTTTCAAACAATATTACTTATGTGGGAAATACTGACGGTTCAAAAATTAACAATGCAATTCTGATTGATTCTTGTGACAATATGGAATTGTCATTAAACAACATCGACATCACTATTCCTTCCTGTTACGTTGACTGGAAAGAGGTTCCTGCAGGAAGTGGAAATTGGGTAGCTTCACCTGTTTCCCAAGGGGTTGTTGTAAAATCAGACAATGCAGTAATTAATGAAAACAATATCTCTTTAGAATATGATGGCGTCGTTGGTGCATATGATACAATTTATACAGTAACAGTTTCATCAGATAATGCGACAATCGAATCAAACAATATCGAAGCATTAGGTCATACCTACATTTATGCCTTGCAGGTCAGCGGTGATGGATTGACCATTAAAGACAACAATATATGTTCAGAATCTGATGTATATTATGCTGATGGTATAAACATTGAAGGTCCTGCTTCAGCTGTTGTTGAAAACAATATAATTGAAGCAACCTCTCCTATGGTTAGCTATGCAGTATATTCCGCAATGTCTAACGGTGATGTAAAAGTAAACTATACAAACAATACTGTCATCTGTTCATCCCCTGTAGTTTATGCATTCTCATTAGGTGGATCTCTTGAAAATGTGACTGAAAACTCATTTGTTTTGGATGGTAATTACACTACAGCTATTGCTTCTAAAGCAGCTGAGTTGATTGTTAAAAACAATACTGTTGTGGCCAATGCAACAAATGTAGGTTCTCCTGCAGCAGGCGATTCAATTCCTTATGGAACTGTTGGTGTTAAAGCAGTTTCAGGAAATGCAACAGTAACGGATAATGACATTCAACTCAACGGACCATACACAGTTGATGTGGTCGGAGCAAACGCTTTAGTCAAAGATAACTTCTTGATAGCTGAAAGCTTAACAGGTGATGCTTCAGTAAACTATGATGCAGATAAATCATCCGTTTACAATAACACTCCAAAAATGGATAAGTACTTCTTGAATGTTGATGATTTGGTCAAATATTATGGTGGAAATGAAAGTGTTGAAATTGCTTTGACTGATGGGGTAGGCAAAGGTATTGCTGGTCAAAATGTTACAATAACAGTTAATGGCAGAACTTATGTCAGAACAACCAATGATAATGGTACTGCTAAATTCGCTATTAATTTGCCTGTTGGAACATATGATTTGTCTGTTTCATACGCCAATGATGTGGCTAATTTAACAAGTGATATTGATGTTATTGTTTTATCAACAATTTCCGGTGAAAATATTGTTAAAGTATTCAGAAACGGAACACAATACTATGCCAATTTCACTGATGTTGAAGGCAATCCTTTAGCTAATGGTACAATGGTAAGATTCAACATCAATGGTGTGATGTATGATAGAAAAGTTAATGAAAACGGTACTGCCAGATTGAACATCAATTTGGATCAAGGTACTTATATTATCACTGCTATTAATCCTCTTAATGGTGAAATGGCTTCCAATAACATTACAGTTCTTCCAAAAATCACTGAAAACAGCGATTTGGTAAAATACTACAGAAACGACTCACAGTATGTTGTAAGAATTATCGGCGATGACGGAAATCCTGTCGGTGCAAACGAAACCGTAACATTTAACATCAACGGTGTGATGTATGAAAGAAAAACCAACGAGTCAGGATATGCTAAACTAAACATCAACCTGCAGCCTGGTAACTATATAATCACCGCAATGTACGGCGGATGTAATGTAGCAAATAACATAACTGTAAAACCAATCTTGAATGCTACTGATGTCACTATGAAATATAGGGACGGAACCCAATTCAAAGCATCATTGGTCGACGGTCAAGGTAATCCTTACGCTGATCAAAACGTAACATTCAACATCAACGGTGTATTCTACAACAGAGAAACAGACAGTCAGGGTATTGCAAAACTAAATATAAACTTAATGGCTGGCGAATACATTATCACATCAATGTATAACAATGCGGCCATTTCAAACAAAATCACAATTAGTGCATAAGGTTAATTAATTTTAACCTTCTTTTTTTCTTTTTTAAACTTATTTTTTTTAAAAAAAGGTATTTTTTAATTTTAAAATCTAAATCAGTTAATCTGTGATGGAATTGGTCTTTAAGAATGAATAAATGTTTAGATATATGTTCCGGTCTGTCGAAACATATAACTAAAACGATTTTTTTCAAGTAACACGGGAGATGTTACAATCAATATTTTGTTATAATTAGTATTTAAGTATTTGCATATTTAAGAATGCCTAAATTTAAAATTGAATTGCAGAAAGAGTAAATTAGCTAAAAACAGTAGATTTAAACGTATGTTTAATCCAAAAGAAAAAACATACGTCAGATAAATGATTTTTTAAATAGCAACACGGGAGGTGTTACCATATAATTATTGTATTTAGGTAGTATTTAAACATTTCTTTTTTAAGTCTTACTAAACTTCTTTTTTTGAAATTTATGTTTAATTTATATAAGTTATTTTACATATTAATTCAAATTATTTGTTGCATTATTAAACAAATTGTGTTTTTTGTTTATCTTATGCTATCAATCGGAGCCATTTCCGCAAGTTTTTTAAGGATTGTTGTTAAATATTTAGCATTATGAAGAAAATAATTTTTATTTTTGTGGTGATGTTGATTTCAGTTTCCTGCATCTGGGCGGCTGATAAGGTCATCTACTATGAAAATGACACATTGATTCAATATGATTCTCTAAACTTCACAATTCCTCACGGATATGGTCCGCTCAATTCTTCCCAGAATGAAACGACTGTAGTTTTCATCAATGAAAAGAATGAAACAATCAATATTACTGTCGGCGACAAACTGGCTAAGGGAAACCATACTATGTTTGGATCACACACTGGCTATTTGAATAAGACAAATTCAACTTTCACTTTTAGCTATGTTGATTCGGGAAAGAATGTTACTGTCTCAGCCCGTTCTCAGCCTATAATTTTGAAGGTTCTTGAGGGCTGATTTAAAACGGTATTTTAATTGAAGGTAGCTATTGTTAAAACATATGTTTTCACTGTAACTGTGATGATTATTTGTTGGAAAATTAATTTTTATGGCGATAGCTATTAATCAATACTTTTAATTTAATTCAATATAAACATATTCATTGAATTGTATGTTTTATTTTGATAGGGAAAACTAGCTTGTAGGCGGTTCCGTTTTCACAGTCCATCAGGCTGATTTTTCCGCTGATTTGTTTTGTCAGGCTTTTGATTATTTCGCATCCGAGGTTTTTGCTGATGCTTTTTTTATCTTTTATTCCAACACCGTTATCTTTGATTATTAAACGGACAGTATTGTCGTCTATTTTTGTTATTTCTTTTGTTATCTTTTTGTTTGGTATTGTTTTATCTGGGAATGCATGTTTTATTGCATTCATTGTTATTTCATCAATGATTAAAAGCAATGGGGTTATAAGGTCAATTGTCAGGTTCAAATCATCATCCACGTGGGTTTCAAATTCAATTCCCTCAGGTATATCCATAAATCCTCCGGTTTTGCTGTCGTAATCTATCATATAATCCTTTAAATTAATGTTTTTAAAGTCTTTGGTGGCATATGTCTTTTCATGCAGCAATGCGAGTGAGGTCAGACGAGCTTGCATATGTTCTATGATTATGTCCGGGTCATTCCTATAGGCTCTTTTTTCGAGATTTAAAAAGCTGTTTAGAACCTGAAGATTGTTTTTCACTCTATGGTGGATTTCCTTAATCAGAATTAGCTGAAGTTCATTAGACTCAATAAGCTTTTCCTGCTTTTTCATCTCTTCGGTGATGTCTGTCAAAAAGCCCAGACTGTGAACCTCATCGTTGTATTCGAATCTTTCGATGTAGAGGTCAACAATCTTTTCATTATTTGGATTTCCGTCAACTCTATATGTTAATATCTCATCGATTTTACTTATTTCTCCATCATATACTTTACGAATTCTTTTGGCAGCATCCTTTTCAACGATATTTTCTAAAATTTTACTGGAATGATCATATTCCTCATAATCCTTTTCAATCAGGTAATAAAATCCTTTGGAAAATTTGTAATGTGTCTTGTTCAATGGTTCAATCAACAAGGCTAGTTTTTTACTGTTCTTAAATCCGTCCAATAAGAAATCTACTGGCTTGCTTGATTCATAATGGTGCTGCTGCGTAATGTCGTTGATCAATCCTTGGCGAATTATGATTCCGCTTTCATCAAAGTATGAATAGATATTGACTTCAAGAACTTTCAGGGCACCGTCATTGGTTGTAATGCGAATGATTTCGTTGCATTGGGATGTTTCCTTATTTGTGGTAGTGAAAATCTTGTCGACTATGTGCTGGTCTTCAGGTATTACCAAATCAAAAACGATATTGTAGAAATCATCTGCTTCCTCTTTAGGACGATTTATTATGTTGTATACTCCCTGAGACCAGGTGTATTTTCCATGAAGGTTATAGTAGCTTCCCGTTTGGGAAAAGTTTTCCATCATGTTGCTTTTGTCTTCATCAATCCTTGAACTGTTATCCTCATCGCGTTTGTTGATGTTGGTGTCCACATTATTGGTTATTATGAATATTCTTTCCATATCATAGACTATTCTTGCAGTGCTTAGCTTTGTCAGCTTTTTTCCGTCATAATAGACAAAGCGTATATTTTTTGGCTTGCGTCTTAAATAAACGCCCAATAAGTCATCATGCAGAATCTCATAAAATAATGGTGAAAGCTTACTTAAACGTCTGCCTTTAGCATCATCCTGTGTGCTGTCGTATCTGTCGAGGGTAAAGCTTCCTAATGATTGGATAATGAAGTCTTCTCCTTCATTATATGGGATGAAAGTATGAATTTCTATCGGGAGATTATTGATGAATTCTTGGATTGTAATATCTTCAATATCAAATTCCTGTGGTGTTGGTTTGTAAAAATCTTTTTTACTAGCGTTATAAATTCTAATTTCATCAATGTTTTCTAAAAATCTATATTCTCTTTCAATCCTCATCACATCATCTCAATTAATTGTTTGTTGTAAAATGTATTTAAATTTTTTACATTTCATGTAACTGAGTACTTTTTTTCAATTTAGTGCTGTTTTTCGATTTTGCTTAGTATATCGTATGATCCATGTGTATTGGAAAGACAAGTTTGTATGCAGTTCCATTTTTGCTTTCAATCAGGCGGATAGTTCCGTCCAGCTGCTTTGTCAGGCTTTTGATAATTTCACATCCAAGACTTTTGGTGACGTTTTTGACATCTTTGATTCCAACACCATTGTCTTTCATTATCAGAACTGCCCTATCATCGTCCAGTCTTCTTATATCTTTAGTTATCTTTTTGTTTTTCATGTTTTCATCGGGAAATGCATGTTTCATTGCATTGGTTGTCAATTCGTTGATGACTAGTATAAGTGGGGTTATGACTTCTATGGAAAGGTTCAAATCCTCATCAACATGGGTTTCAAACTCAACTTCTCCTGGAATTTCAATGAACTGTTCCGTTTTCCTATCGAAATCCATCATATATTCCTTTAAATTTATGTTTTTAAAATCTTCGGTGTTATATGTCTTTTCATGCAGCAATGCAAGTGATGTCAGGCGTGTTTGCATATGTTTGATTATCATGTCCGGATTGTTTTTATATGCTCTTTTTTCGAGATTTAAAAAGCTGTTTAGGACCTGAAGATTGTTTTTCACTCTGTGATGGATTTCTTTGATTAAAACCACTTTCAATTCATTGGATTCTATTAATTTGTTCTGTTTTTCTATCTCTTCGGTGATTTCTGTTAAAAAGCCGAGGCTATGCACTTCGTCATTGTATTCGAATCTTTCAATATATAAATCGACAATTTTGCTGTTTTTAGGGTTTCCGTCAACATTATATGTTGCAATTTCACTGATTTCACTTATTTCTCCGGCATACAGTTTCTTTATTTTTTCGACAACTTCTTTTTCAGCAATGTTTTCCAGAATATCTCCGGAATTATCATAGTCTTCATAGTTCTTTTCAATCAGATAGTAAAATCCTTTTGAGAATTTGTATTGCTTTTTGTTTAGAGGTTCAATCAATAAGGCTAATTTTGTACTGTTTGTAAATCCGTTCAACAGGAAATCAACAGGTTTGGAAAATTCATTAGGGCTTTGTGGTGTGATGTCATTGATCCATCCCTGACGAATTAACCTGCCTCTTTCATCAAAATATGAATTGAGGTCTACTTCAATAACTTTTACTTTGCCGTCAGGAGTTTTTATGCGGAAAATTTCATCCCATTGTGAAACTTCTCTGTTGGAGGCTTCGAATATCTCATCAACAATGTGCTTATCTTCGGGTATCACCAGTTCAAAAACGATATTATAGTGGGTATCGGATTTTTCTTCTTTTCGGTTGATGATGTTATATATTCCGTGAGACCATGAATATTTCCCATTTATCAAATAGTAGCTTCCCGTTTGTGAAAAGTTTTCCATCATATTGCTTTTATCTTTATCTAACTCTTTATTTTCATTATCTAGGATTTTAATGTTGACATTATCCGTAACTATGAATATCCTTTCCATATCATAGATAATCTTTACAGTGCTTACATTAATTAATCTGTTATCATTGTAGTAGGCAAATCTTATCTCTTTTGTGCTGTGATTGGCATTAACTTCTGACAAGTAATCATATAACATATCAAATAATGGAGGTGAAAGTTTGCTTAAAAGTCTTCCTTCCACGTCTTCCGGTTCACAACCATATATTTTGAGGGTAAATCTGCCAAAGCCTTGAATGATGAAATCCTTTCCGTTGTCATGAGGTATGAATGTATTGATGTCTAGAGGCATATTGTTGAAAAGTTCATTGATTTTTATGTCTTCGACATCAAATTCCCTGGGTGTTGGATTATATAATTCTTCTGGTGTTGCATCATAAATTCGAATTTCATCTATGTCCTCTAAAAGCATATGTTCTTTTTTAACTCTCATCAAAGCCACCTTTCATTCACTGAATTATTATATATTGATTCATATATTTAAGTTTAGATAATATGAGTGAATGAATTTTAATAAATTATGTGTTTTTTAATTTTTATGTTCATCACTTTTCATGGCAGGCTTGAAAATCTGTTTAAAATCCTTTGATAGCTAATTAATGTGCCGTATTGTTTTTTTCAATATATATTTGCTTAAAATATTGTAAAAAATATTAAATAGTTCATTTGATATAATTAGAATACTGAATGATTTAAGTGATGATTATCATAGGTATGCTATTTCGGGATAGTTTGGCTGATAGGCAATATCATGTGAAATTGCTTTGTGATTTAATGCGGGAGATTTTTTTTAGTGTTATTTCAGCATTAATAATGTTTTATTTGGTGTAAATGCTATTTTATGGCTTAATAAAACTTTAATTCATATGATATATTGGTTATCGGAGGTTAACTGTTTCTGATTTGTGAATTGAATATTGTAGTTTTAAGGTGTATACAAATGCTTCAAAAAAAGATGTTTAGGGATATTAAGGATTATAAGATGCAGTTCATATCCATTTTTCTAATGGCTTTCATAGGCGTGTTTGTATTCACTGGAATGTATGTTGAAACGAATAGCTTTGAAACTACAATTAATGACTATTATAATGAGACTAACCTTGCTGACGGATGGATTTATTCAAATTATCTTGTTGACGATGCCCTGCATCAGGTATATCTTTTAGGTGCGACTACTCAAATGGAAAGGCAGTTGGTTGTAGATTCCAATGCAAAATTGGATAATCGTCCCGAAGTTATCCTGCATTTTGTTGAAAACAATACAATATCCAAATTTTATCCTCTTGAAGGAAGTGAAGTGAATACTGATGATACTGGCGGGGTATGGCTGGACAAAAGTTTTGCTGATGCCTGGAATCTGAAGGTTGGCGATGAAATCTCCTTTGAAAGCAATGGCATTGAAATCAAAAAGCAAATCAGAGGTATTGGATATTCTCCTGAATATGTATATGATTCTCCTGCCGGTTCAACGGTACCGAATCATACTGCTTTTGGATTTGCATATCTCTCCCACAAGGCATTTCCATCAAGCAACATCACATATAATGTCCTGGATGTTAAATTTGAAGGAACTCCGGAAATGTATGCAAAGCTATTGGATTATCGTTTCAATGGCTATTATACTGCATTTGTATCAAAATCCAATCAGTTTAGTGTAGATGTGGTTGCAGAATCTATTGCTCAGCAAAATGCAATGTCTACTGTTTTCCCACCAATATTCATCATTCTTTCTATGATGATGCTTTCAACTACAATGAAACGGATTATTTCAAATCAGAGAACCCAAATAGGTGTTCTTAAGGCCAACGGATTTTCAAATAATGCAATATCAATGCATTATGTATTTCCGGGCTTTTTATTTGTGACATTGAGCTCCATATTGGCGACTTTTGTCGGGCCAATTGTATTTCATATGCTTGCAAACCCGTCAAGAACAGCTTATTTCAAGTTCCCTTACTGGAATTCCATTGGATTGACGAATTCTATAAGTCTGATTATTTTAATGGCAATATTGTCACTTCTTGTTTCACATTATTCAATCAAAAGTATTGTAAATGAGTCTTCTTCAGTTATACTAAAGCCAAAAGTGCCTAAAGCATCAGTTTCATCATTTGTTGAAAAAATGAAAATCTGGAATGCTCTTCCATTTAATTTCCGCTGGAATTATAGGAACATTAACAGGGATAAGTTCAAAGCAGTGATGACGATTGTTGGTGTAATCGGATGTACTGTGCTTTTAATTTCAGGATTAGGATTATTTGAACAGCTTAATGAATCAAAAGAATGGTATTTTGATGATGTTAATCATTTTGAATCTAAATTAATTGTTGGCGATAACCTTAGCTTATCTCAGGTTGCCTCTATTGCCAATAAAGTAAACGGCGCTCCCATAATGGAATCCTCCATTGAAATATTGGGGGATAAAACTGAAGTGGGATTGCTTTTGGTAATGGATAAAACGGATTTAATCACAATGACTGATGATAATCGAAATCAGGTGAATATTGACAAGGATGAAGTGTCAATTTCGAAAAAACTGGCAGATAACTTGCATGTTAGTGTCGGCGATACAATCCAATGTCATGCTGCAGGTTCGGATAAGATTGTTAACATTACGATTGATAAAATCCATTCAAGCCCTTATTCACAAGGACTGGTCATGTCTCCAAGCAAATTACAGGATTTGGGATTAAATTACACTCCAACTGGTGTTGTGTCTGCACAGCATGTCGAAGGTTCTTATGATGGAGTTACAGGCATAATTTATTTGAATGATCTTGTTGCAGGTTGGGATGAGCTTGAATCAACTTCAATGATGATAATCACTGTACTGATATTTTTCGCAGTTGTTCTGGCTTTGGTAATTGTTTACAATTTGAATGTACTGTCATTTACGGAAATGGAAAATGAACTTGCATCACTTAAGGTCTTAGGATTTAAAAGTTTTCATCTGACAAAATTGTTGGCAACCCAGGGTTTCTCTTTAATAATCTTTGGCTTTTTAATTGGCATTCCTGTCGGTTATTCTGTTTTGGCATGGATTATACCTGCGTTTGGAGAGGATTTCTATCTGATACCTTCAATCTCCATTACAAATCTTGCCATAACTTTTGTAGTGATTATTTCAGTATCGGTAGTTATGAACATATTCTTCTCAAGAAAGATTAAAAGATTGGATATGGTGAATTCACTTAAAAACTATGAATGATGGTGTGAAATTATGGTAAATAAAAAAATGATTATTCTTGTAGCATTGATTGCAATTATGTGTGTTGCAATCGGAGCTATTTTCCTGTTCAATACAACGAGCTATGAAAAAGTTGAACTAACTCCAAATGGAACGAGCCTTGAAATTCCAATGAAAAATATGGAATATCTTGGTGAGGTCAGCGGCATTAAATTCTGGAAATGGAACTATGGTTCATTAGCTGCATATAACTCTCAGCAGGCAAACAACTCTTCTGGAGCATTTGCACTCCATGTAATGGATGAACTGCTTAAAAATGCCAATATCGAAATGGTTGATGGATTTAAGGTCTATAGGATAGATGCCAGTCAGATCGATGATTTTGTTGGCATGAATTTGGAGGGCAAGGTTTATTGCATTTCTCTTGATAATGAAACAACCCATGACAATATCCTGATTTGTTCAAACGATAAGCAAGAGGTCACACATGTCGCCCAATCGGTTGAATACAGAAATTAGTGATGTCATGAGATTTGCTTAAAAATCATATTCATTTTCTTTAAATAGTTTGAAAGCTAAAATTAATTATATGTCACGACAGGAAAAAATTGTAAAAACAAGTATAATAGGAATTGTTGTTAATCTTATTCTTGTTGCCTTTAAGGCATTTGTAGGTATTGTTACTAATTCCATTGCAATTACTTTGGATGCTGTCAATAATTTGACTGATGCATTATCATCCATTATTACAATTATAGGGGCAAAATTGGCAGGAAAAGCTCCTGATAAAGACCATCCATATGGATACGGTCGTATTGAATATTTCTCATCTGTAATAATTGCAGCTATTGTGCTGTGGGCAGGTATTACGGCTTTCATGGAGTCCTGGCCTAAAATATTCACGCCGGACGTTACAAATTACACCACTGTTTCTCTTGTAATTGTTGCTGTTGCTGTTGTTGTAAAATTTGTTCTAGGTCAATATGTAAAACGTGTAGGTGAAGATATTAACTCCCAGGCTCTCGTCGCTTCAGGCAGTGACGCATTTTTTGATGCAATTCTATCCCTTTCAACACTGATTGCAGCTATTATTTCAATATTTTTCAATATTTCTCTTGAAGGAATTCTCGGTGTTATCATTTCAATTGTCATTATCAAAGCAAGTATTGACATGTTGAGGGAAACTTTGGACAGCATGATTGGTGCAAGGGTTGATTCCGAGTTGTCCAAAAAAATCAAAGATTCCATTCTTGAAATTCCAGGCATTTATGGAGTATATGACTTAAGCTTGCATAACTATGGGCCTGAAGACATGCAGGGGTCTGTTCACATTGAAATCGATGATACCTTAACTGCATTGGATATTCAAAAGTTATCAAGACATGTATCCGCTAAAATATTTAAGGAGTTCTCAATTATCTTAACTGTTGGAATTTATGCTCACAACGATACTCACAAGGATATCCGTGATGATTTGTACAGGATTGCTTCAAATTATCCTGAAGTCCTCGAGATACATGGTTTCATTGTTTATGAAGAGGAAAATCTAATCACCTTTGATATCATTGTAGACTTTGATGCAAACCGTGAATCAGTTAAGGAGAAAATCTTAAGCGAAATCAAGGCTAAACATCCTGAGTTTAATTATGTGATGATTGATGATTATGATGTCAGTGATTGAAAACGTACATATTGAATAATGCATGTGAAGTTAATGGAATTATTGGGGGATAATAATTGAATAAAGCTATTGGGGAGCACTCATGGATTCCACTAATATTGGTGGCCTGTGCTTCATTTATTATAACTTTGGACACTACATTCATGAATGTTAGTATTTCTCAGGTTGTTGCGGATTTGAATACTGATGTGAGCACCATTCAAATGACTATGTCATTTTACACGCTCATTACAGCTGCATTCATGCTTCTCAGCACCAAACTTCAGGATATAGTTGGTAAAAAGAAACTGTTTTTAATCGGTGCTGTGCTTTATGGTATCGGTACATTCATTGCAGCAATAAGTCAGAGCGATACTATGTTATTTATCGGTTGGGCAGTGATAGAAGGTTTTGCAGGGGCATTAATGACGCCCGCCACAGTTTCCATAATAAGCGGAACATATTCTGGCGAAAGACGTACATTTGCTTTGGCTATTGAGAGTGTGATGGTTGCACTTTCAGCGGCTGTCGGCCCAATATTCGGCGGAATCATGACAACATTCCTCAGCTGGAGATATGGATTTGCATGCGAATTAATAATTGTCATATTCATTTTGGTAATGCAAAAGAGAATACCTGATTTCGAACCTACTGAATCCAAAAGCGATTTGGATATTACTGGCTCTATAATTTCATTTGTAGGTCTTATTCTATTTGTTCTAGGCATTTTGATGCTGAGTGAGGATACTAACACAAGCATTGCTGTAATTATTTTAGGCATTATTGCCTTGGCAGGTTTTGCTGTGTTTGAAATCAGAAGAAAAAGAAAAGACAAAGTCCCATTGCTTGATATGGACTTATTTGGTGATAGAAATTTACGTGTGGGCACTGCCATTATATTATTGTCTTATATTGTAATGGGTGGGGGTTTGTTTGCAGTTTCCCTTTTCATGCAAAGCGTATTGGAGTTAAATGCATTCAACACAGGTCTCACCATACTTCCGCTGACTTTAGGTTTGCTTATTTTTGCAGTGGCTGCTCCAGGTTTAACCGGAAAACTGAATCATAAGTCACTCATGGCAATAGGAAGCATAATAGCAATCATCGGATGTCTGATTTTAACTTTCCAATTTAGATTGAATACGACAATGCTTGATTTAATGCCTGGAATGTTTGTATTGGGATCAGGGCTTGGTTTCATCATGGCTTTAAGCACTGACATTGCATTGATTAACATTCCTGATGAAAGTCAAAATAATGCATCGGGCATTGCCACAACCGGCCAGACGTTAGGCGAATCAATGGGTACGGCAATTATTGGGATAATTCTAATTCTTGGAGTTATTGGAGGCATTGGTGATGCAGTCGATATCTATGCTCCTGATCATTCAAATGATGAGCAATTCCATCAGGATATCTACAATTACTTCCAAAAAGTAGGTAATATTAATGATGTTAAATCACAGGAAAGTATTGTTGTGAATATTGCAGATACTGTTATTCAGAATGCAATGGGGTTCGTAATGCTGGTAACGACCATTATTATGGCAATTGTTTTTGTTCTTACATTCCGGCTAAAAGATAGGCAGATTAGAAAGCAATGATGGTTCATCTTTTATTTACTTTTTTTAAGATGAGTTTTTTTTGAATATTTATAATATTGTTTGAAAACATTTGTGAGCGGATATTGAAATTCAATAAATCAGTTATAATTATGGGTGATTCAGCTGGGAGGATTATCAGCTTCATTTTGTGAATATTCTAGCGCAAAATGATTTGATACAGCCTGAACATTTGATTTAAATATTTTCATGGGTTGGCGTGTCAATGTCTGGAGAATATGAGCAATTCTGGATTAAATATTTTCATCAAGCTATTTGTTCTACTTCACTTTATAGTCTTTTACTTAATGTTTGTACCATTTTTGTAAAATTATTCTTGGGCTGTTAATACTTGTGTATTAAGATT
>SUTF01000010.1:46329-62440 GCA_015063005.1 Methanobrevibacter millerae | reverse complement strand
AGAAAACGAAACAATACCAGAAAACAACACAACAACAGAAAACGAAACAATACCAGAAAACAACACAACAACAGAAAACGAAACAATACCAGAAAACAACACACTTTTAGAAAATCAAATGAATAGAACAGAAATAGAAAATACAGAAAATAATGCTTCTGAAGAAAATACTACATTAACAACAATTCCTGTAGACAATTCAACAGAAGAAAATGTTTCAAGCATTATGAATAATAATCCTAAAGAACATACTTCCATTGAAAGTAAAACTGGAAATCCTTTAGTGATGTTATTAATTTTACTTGGAATAATCGGATTTTATCCATTGAAAAGAGATTAATTTCTCTTTTTATCTTCTTATAAACGTTGGTTGTGGTGTTGTTAAATCAATAATTGTTGATGCATTTTTAGAATCCAAAGGTCCAACATCAATCACCAAATCGACATCACAACCCAACTGATCAAGAATCTCATCAGGTGTAGATAATACTTCTTCATCTGATAGATTAGCACTTGTTGTAGTTATTGGGAATAAAGTGGCTAATTTACAAGCAATCTCATTTTTAGGTACTCTTACACCAACATTACTCAACCCACTTGTAATAACACGGGGAACGATATGTGATTTTTTTAAAATGAAAGTGTAAGGTCCGGGCAGATATTTTTCTATAGTATTTTTTTGATAAATTGAAATTTCACTGACCAAATCTATTGCATCAGTATTTGAAACTAGAATAGACAATGGTTTTAACAGATTTCTTTGTTTAATTTTAAAAACTCGACGAACTGCCTTATTGTTAAAAATATTAGCTCCCAAACCATAAACAGTATCAGTTGGATATAATACAACACCCCCTTTAGCCAATACATTAACAGCTTCATTAATAATATTTTCATTGGGAGCAGAGCCGTCAGTTTTTAATATTTTCATTTTAGGTAACCTTCAATTTTTAAATAATTATATATGATAATTTCTTCATATATTAAAGTATGCTTGAAAGTCTAAGACCACTGTTAACTAAAATATTGAATCCTGTTGCTAGAAATTTAAATATTAATCCGAATATTGTTACGGTAATTTCACCATTCATTGCTGTTTTGGCAGCATATGGATTTGCCAATCATTTATTGCTTCTTGGATGTTTTGCAATTCTACTTTCAGGATTTTTGGATGTTGTTGATGGTGCAGTTGCAAGATTCCACAACAGATCTTCTAAATTTGGAGCATTTCTAGACTCAACAATGGACCGTTTTGCTGATGCAATCATTTATATTGGAATCATATTTGGAGGATATTGTGATTGGTTTGTAGGGGTTTTAGCGATTCATTCAGCAATTACCGTCAGTTATGTTCGTGCAAGAGCAGAATCACAAGGTGTTGACTGCAACATTGGAATAGCTGAAAGGGCGGTTCGTATGATTATTTTAATGATTGGTGCATTAATCGGATACTTTACCCAACCAATCTATTTCACATACGTAATTTACATTTTAGTGATATTATCATACTTCACAGTAGGACAAAGAATCTATCATGTTTGGAAGGCGTTAAAATGAGTGATTTGGAAAGTGCAGAAAAAATAGCTAAAGACATTAAGAAACTGGAAAGAAATTTAAATCAGGTAGCCCATATTGAATTTGCAGGAAAAGAAAAGGAAGTATATGATAGAGCCGTGGATTATTGGAACGATTCCAAATATTATCTTGAAAAAGAAGATATGAGAACTGCATTTGGATGCATTGAATATTCTCATGGATTGCTTGATGCATTAAGAATTATTCATGACACAATCGACGATTATTAGGATAACATATTGAAAATTGAATTAAATACTTTTAATAAACCATCTATCAAATAATCAAACATACCTAATTCTACTGACTGAGGTGAAGTGACATTTAACAAATTAACATTTAACAACAAGCGATTATTCCTGGAAAATCCAATGATATCCACATACTTATTAAAATCATTGGAATGATTATAGTTAAAACCCTGATTTATTGAAAGCAAATAATTTTTAGTATTAACATTAAGATAATAATCACCATATTCAATTAACACATCAGCATAACTGCTAACCGGATTATTATCTGAAGGTTTTAAAGATAACTCCACAGAAGGAGTAGTCATATTAACTCCACCAAAATTTGAACTACTGCTAGAACTGTTTGTAACAGCTATATCACCAGTATAAGACACATTATTTGAAGGAATAATGGAAACCACACCATTAGCATCATCAATATAATCAACAGATGTATCATTAGCCATCTCATCAGCAGCACTTACTGCAGATATTGAAAAAATTATTAATATAAAAAATATCGTCAATGAGATTATTTTTTTATTTAATTTAAGCATGTGTAATAATATTATACCTTATGGATTAAATACTTTACATATTTTTGAGTCTGTAAATTTTAAGGATATTTGATTATTTTTTATTTTTAAGTATGAACTGAATATTTTCTAATGAAATATTCTAAAACATCATTACATTTTTAATGGGAATATACTAACAGTTTATTCCACATTAATTTTGTTATCCAAAAGGGAATCATCAGACGTGTTGACCAATTTACCGTCCAAAACTTCAATAATCCTATCTGCAAGTCTGGCCACATCCATATCATGAGTTACAATTATCAAAGTTACATTGTTGGATTTGTGCAAATCAATTAGTTGCTTAAGTATTTTATTACTTGTCTTGGAATCCAGTGATCCTGTTGGTTCATCTGCCAATATAATTGAAGGGTCATTGGCAAGTGCACGGGCAATAGCAACCCTTTGCCTTTCACCACCAGATAATTTTGACGGTTTAAGTGATGCCTTATCCTTGAGTCCCACATCATCCAGCAAAGCTAAAGCTTTTGAACGCATCTCACTATTTGACAGTTTTGAAGTAAACATTGGAATTTCAATGTTTTCAACAACCGACAAGTTTGGAATCAGATTATGCAATTGGAAAACAAATCCGATTTTTTGAGCTCTGAATTCATTTAATTTTTTATTAGAAGATAAATCATAACCTGCAACACTGATTGAACCTGAATCCGGAAGGTCAAGTGCACCAATCATATTCAACAAAGTCGATTTACCGGAACCTGACGGTCCGATGATGGCTACAAATTCACCTTCCCTAATAGTTAAGTCAATACCATTTAAAGCCTTAATGTGACCATTTTCATATGTCTTAACCAAATTATTAATTTCTACAACATTGCTCATACAACCACCTATTCATACCTCAATGCTTCGGTTGGAGGTAATTTAACTGCTTTGATAGCAGGATACAATCCGCCAATTATTCCAACGATTATGGCAATTAGAAATGCCTGGACAAATATATCTGGAGTGAACACTGGATTTAAACCCATTTTTGGTGCTAAAACCAAAGTGAGAACCACACCAATAACAGATCCAATAATGGCCGAAACAATCGTGATGACCAATGATTCTCCAACAATCATTGTCAATATTTTCCCATTGGACCAACCAACTGCCTTTAAAACTCCAATTTCACGGGTTCTCTCAAACACTGACATCAGCATTGTGTTGATAATACCCAAACCACCAACAACAATAGCTAGAAGAGAAATTCCCCAGGATGAAGCCTTAAGCATGTTAAGCATGCCTCCCATTTGTTCCATTTCCATAACTGATGTGACTGTTGTGATGTTGTCACCATACATAGAATCAATCCTATCTGCAACAGCCTGTGCATCCTCACCCTTATTAACCTTCACATAAATATTTGAAATGCTGTCCTCATCGTCGTTGATTTCAGCCACCTTTTTGATTGAAGTAAAAACTGCTCCCGCCATTTTGGAGTCACCGGTTTCATAGATTCCAACCACATCAAAGTCCTCACCATCGACTTTCAGGGAATCTCCTACTGAGAGATTATTATCGTCAGCATATATCTTTCCCAGGATAACTTCTGATGAGTTATCCTTGAATAATCTACCTTCAGCCATTGAAATATCTGCCATCTGCGTTCCATTAGGATCAATACCTATCAGAGTATTCATATAGTCATCGCCAACAGACGTCAATATGACATAAATCGGATAAGCCTCATCAACACCACTTACATTAGCTATCTTATCTGTCCAGTTAGCATCAATCGTATTGGTACCATATGCAGAATCTCCCGTTTCCTTTCCTGAAATTGAAAAATCAGCACCTCCCGCATGAATGGTATCCTCAAATGTCGATACCAAACCGTTAGTGATTCCACCAAGAGCAACGATAACTATAATTCCAATACATATGCCTACAATGGAAAGTATGGCACTGTTCTTTCTCCTGAATGGATTTTTCATGATAAATTTTAAAAATGACATAATAATAAATTATAGTTTAAAAATATAAATAGATTATTTAGAAGTTAATTGAAATGCAAATAATGGGTGTTAAAATGCAAGACAAAGATATTTTGATTAAAAATATAGAAAAAGTTCACACAACTGAAATGGGCGTAGGAAGGATTTCCAGAAATTTAGAAATTAGTGGAGACGTTGTTGAATATTGTAAAGGAAAAATTCTTAAAAATGAATCAAAAGTCGAACGTGAAGGTAAAAATTACTATGTGGATATTGATGATTGTATAATTACAGTTAATGCATCAAGTTACACAATTATAACTGCGCACAAAAAATAACAAAAAAGTAAAAAAAGTAGAGATTAGAAAATCTCTTTAAATTTATTCCATATCTTCGAATCTTTCTTCGAGTTTGGTCATTACACCAGGAAGGGAAGTATATTCCATTTCTTCAGCAGGTAATCTGTGAGGTTCGAATGGACCGTGTCTTCTGATGTAAGTTGCGATTTTAGCAGCTTGTTCACGAGTAGGGTCAAATGCAGGGTCATCAAATAAGTCTACAGGACCTACTAATTCACCATTAGCTACTTGGAAACCTAAACCAACAACTCTAGGTGGTCCGTCAAATCTAATAGGATTTGCTTCTGCTTCAGATACAGGCATCATAGGACCATTGTGGGATCCTCTCATCCAACCACTTACCATGTGTGGGAATGCAAATGGATCTACACATTCACCGTTTGCAGGGAATCCTGATTGTGCTCTTACAACTGCTACTGGGTCGTCTTTACCGACGTATTCTCCAGCCATTAAGTTTAATCTTTCAGTACTTATTGCAGCTGCGATTTCACCATTTTTCTTCCATACTCTTTTAATAACATATCTTCCGGTTGAACCGATTAATGCGAGTAAGTCATACATTTCTTCAGGACAGTCTAAGATAACTTTTCTGTGTTCGATTACATCGAATACTTCGAATTTGAATCCATCGTGTAAACTTGGGTCGATTACAAGACCTGCAGTGTTGAATGGATCTGCAAACATTCTAAAGATAGGTAAGTTGAATGCACCTGGTTCGGTTTTGTCACAGCAGAATACTAATACAGGATCAGATGGTCTTTCTTCGAATTCCATTTCTGCTACACCAGGACCCATACCTTTAATGTTACCTGAGAAAGTATCGGTTAATAAGTCTTGACCTGCACCGTATAATTTTAATTCACGAGCTCTTGCAGTAGCTTGCATGAATGCATCGTATGCAGTTTTGTGTACTTCTTCGTTTTCTTCCCCTTTATCGTGGGTCATGATTAAATCGATGTCATCTCCACAACGGGAAACATAATAGTCTTTTAAGATACCAGTTTCTAAAGCTTCGTTTAAAACTGCATCACAAATATCCATTAATTCTGGGTGTGCAACACAGTGACCAGAAACACTACCAATATCAGCTTTAATTACACTAACAGTTGTTTTCATTTTTAATACCTCAAAAAATATTAAGTCTTATATGAACTTAAAAAATTAATTAAGCATATGATAATATTTTTGATTGGATTAGTATATAATAATTATGATTAAATCCTTGCTAAAAAGGAATGTTATAATTTAAAACCCGTGCCTATGAACTGTACAATATCTCTTCCAGTATCATCAACAACATCAACATTGATAATTGAGGAACTTCTCCCATTCTTTTTGCATACTGCATGAGCAATCAGTTTTTTTCCTTTTGGAGCACTCAAATAGTTGACACTGACCTGCTGAGCTACAGTAGGAGAATGCAGATTATTAGATAATACTGCAAATGCAAAATCAGCTAAAGTGAAGATGACTCCCCCCATGACTCCACCAACAGCATTTTTATGACTGTCATTTAATTCCAAACTGCATTCGCAACTGCCATCATCCAATTTCTCCAAGTAAACTCCAAGGTTTGTTGCGAACTTATCTCCTTTAAAAAATTCCCTTGCTTCTTCAATTGAATTGAAAGTACTCATTTTAACACCAGTTAAATGATTTAATAATTATGTTTATTAAAAATATCTATTTTAATATAAAATAATGCTAAAAATAGTAAATATTTATTCAATAAAATAATAAATTGTTATATATGGAAATAAAAAATTACTTTAACGATTACAAAAAGTATATGATTATTTATCTGGTTTTTGTGGCAATCTTTCTTTTTGCAATGTATAATGCCAAACTATTTGAGCATTATCATTATAAAGTAATTTTTTTAAGTATTACAGTAATTGTCGGATTATGTGGAATATATTATAGTTATAGGAATAAAAATAATCTGCATAAAATAGGTCTGGCTTTAATAATTGTCTTCGGACTGATGCTGGTATTTCTTGCACCACCCATGAGTTTTCCTGATGAAGCTACTCATTTTACAAGAGCGGAATTGTTGTCTGAAGGCCAGCTATATCCTGAAGCCACAGATAAGGGATTTTATGTTAACGATTATTATTTCAATATGAATCAGGCCCAAAATAGTTCAACAGTGCTTAATTCGAATTTCAATAATCCAATAACTGATCATAAAGGATACTGGGAATACACGACAGACAGTCCTTTTTATTCATACATTTTGTCTGCACTGGGAATAATGCTGGCTAAAATATTGAATCTGACTGAAATCTGGGCATTATATTTTGCCAGAATTGCCAACCTATTGTTATATGGGGCCGTTGCATACTTTATGATTAAGACAATTCCTAAATTTAAATTGCCTTTGCTTGTTATTGCAACAATACCTCTTTGCATATCACAGGCATCTTCGCCAAGCTATGATGCGTTTATCCTGACGTTTTCATTAATCATAATAACCTATTTCGTCAAGATGTACTGCGGAGAGATTAATGAGAAGAATCTGGCAATATTTTTCATATCAATTTTGTTAATAAGCTTAATTAAGCCACCATACATATTGCTTGGTTTTTTAACTTTGGTATTGCCATTCAAAGAAAGCAAATACAAAAAATACAGCATAATTTTCAGCATAATATTAATTGCAATAACTGTTTTAAGCGTGAGCTCAATATTCACTTCAATGTTTGTGCAATCGGCTCCCGCATCAACAGTATCACGTGCAGGACAAATGCAGTTCATCATGTCAAATCCTTTGATTCTGATTGACCTGGCTAAAAATATGATTGTTTCAATACCTGATTTATTCATAATGAAATCCAACTATTTCCATTATGCAGATTTTGAGGGATATAAGTTATTTAATATCTTATACATAATTGCATTTTTAGCATTTTCACTGTTCTACAAATTGGACATAAATCTTGAGAAAAACAAAAGGATAATACTGTCAATAATATTTTTGATTATATATATTGGCATTTATGGAATACTATACCTTCAATGGACGCCTGTTGGTTCAAATGTAATATTGGGCGTTCAGACAAGATATTTCCTGCCAATCATATTTATGGTGCCTTTGATAATTAATTTGAAAAATAAAAAAATAGAAAATAAGGAAATGTATGTCCTTACATTTATAATAATTTTCTTAAGCGGATTGATGATGTTGCCTATTACGCATTACTATTAATATTGGATTGTTTTGAAAGCTTCATCAATTGCTTCATCCTGATTCATTGATTCACATGCTTCTCTAACTCTTTGCAAGTCAGCTTTTGTTTCAGGATACCTTGGAACTGCAGAACATCCACCATCATCGATTTTTGAAATTTCAAATGTTCCAATTTCCTCTGCAATTCTAGTAATTTCTATCTTATCCAATCCAATTAAAGGAGATAGAACAGGCATGTCAACCCCATATCGAGTTGCCAAAATATTTTCCAAGGTTTGTGATGCAACCTGACCTACACTGCTTCCATCAACAATAGCTTGTGCCCCCATTTTATTTGCAAGTTTCTGTGCAAGCTTGTACATTCCAGATTTACACAATACACAGGTCATCTTTTCAGGAGCATCTTCTTTTGCCTTTTGAAGATATTCACCATATTTTACAATACGTTTTTTAATAGGTACACCAGAGGCATATTTTTGAAGCTGATCGATTAATTTATTATAGTTTTCCAGAGCTTTTTCAGAAGTGAACGGATCATTATCACAGTAAAGGGCAATGACCTCACAGCCCCTTTTCATCATCAAATAAGCGGCAACAGGTGAGTCGATTCCACTTGATACAAGACAGACCACTTTTCCCTGGGTTCCCAAAGGCAATCCTCCAGGACCCGGAATCTTTTCATGATAAATGAATGTATCATCATTTCTGACTTCGACAAATATCGTCAAATCAGGGTTGGTTAAATCAACAGGTGCTAAAATTCTTTTTCTGACAACACCACCACAATATGCTGCCATTTCCTGTGATGTAAAGTCATGAGTTCCAACACGCCTACATTTGATTGCGAATTTGGTCTTCTCAGTTATAATGCCTTCTTTCATTAGTTCTTCAACATATCCACCTAATGTTTTGTCAATATCTTCAAAATTACTGTAGGTGGAAATAGCTGGAGAATAAGATACAATACCGAATACCCTATTTAAATCAGATACTGCTTCATCAAAGTTTTTAGGAAAAATATAAATCCTTCCCTGATTCCTATCGACATCACAGTCCATAGCTGCCTTGATATTTTTTACAAGTTTTTTTTCAAAACGAGACCTGACTTTTGAGCTTTTTAATCCTACTTCACCATATCTTGCTATGATTAAATCATACTTCATTTAAACATCTCACATTTTTTATTCCCTTAATTAATGTGCCCGCTTTAAATTAAGAGTAATCTAGCTGAAGATAATAGTAATCCCTTCAATATTCAAACAATATTTTGTCCAAATACTACTAAAATATAACAGCAAGAATAATTTTTAATGTTTAATATTAATAAATATTTTTAATTTAGAATGGTTAATTTATAGGAGAAAGCACAGGAATGGATTAGGTTCCTGTGCATACGGTATATTTTCTTTGTTTAGATTTGATTTTAAAATTACAAATTGGACAAGTAATTTTAAAATGTTTTTAATTTCGAGGTCCTTTAATGAATTAAATCGAATCACAAGTGTTTATAACAATTTGTTCATTGGGTGGTTTTCTACAGGTTCGGTTCCCATATCTGCAGCTGCTTCACAGATAAACATATCAGTTTGTGCAACAGCAGGGAATGCAATTTTAGCGTTATCAATTGGTCCGAATAATACGAAGTCTCCACCACACATTACTTGCACAATGTTTGCACCGATATCACAAACAGTGTATGCGTCTTTGTGGCCAGCTTTTTTGTAGTCTCTTAACCAGTCCCATGCAGAAGGTACATTGTGAATACCAGATCCAACTGGGTATCCCCATTTTGCTTTTTCTGCAAAGGAAGTTTTTGCTGCGATACCTGCACCTTGTCCTAATGGAGTAACTGCAGTATCCATCATAAACTTGTCAATACCACAATCAGCTGCTACTTCAAGTAAACCTTTTTCGTAAGCACCGTCGTCACCGTTTTCCCACATAGCCATTTTACCGTCAACTGTAGCATTCATTGGGTTGAATCCTAAAATAATAGAAGCAGTTAAATCAGTTTCAGCCAAAGCATCTAATTCAGATTTATCTGCAGCCATATTAATAGAGTTATAAATAGCCCTATCAGTTAATCCAGCTTCATCAGCGTACTGTGCACCAGCAACTCTTGCATCACCAGATGTTGAATCTATAAGGAATGGAGCATCACAAATTTCACCGATATATTCAATGTATTTTGGAAGTGCTTCCACGGTTTGACCGAAAACTTGTACAATGTACGGGTTACCTGTTACATCGGAAATTTCAGCCATATCATTAACTAAAGTTTCAGCTCTAGCTTTATCAAAATCTCCTGTTAATTCATCATCAATAATATTGTGTCCACCATAGAAGATAGTACCTGCTAATACAGTAGGGTATTCTCCAGGTTGACCACCCATTTTGACTCCTGCGAAGTCAAAAACTTCTTGTTCTTTATCGAATCTAAACATTTAATTTAACCTCATTAATTTTAGCCTAAAATATATAAAACATTTAAAATAATGAATAAAATTCAAAATAATAAAAGCAATAATTTTATAAAAAATAAAATTATTTAACAAATATACTTTAAGCCATTTAAATTTATAATAATTAACAATATATAAAATTAACTAATAATAAAACTATTATGAAAAAATAAAGAATAAATAACTAGTTATAACAAATAAAATAGAATATTAATTAAAATAAAAAAATATAATAATAAAAAAATTAATTTAAAAAAATAAGTTTATTAATCCAAACAATCTATAAAATATCCCATTAATGACAATATTTTTAATTAATCATAATTAATCATGATTATAATAAAATACATATTAATACAAAATATATTTGAAAAATAAGAATTAATGATTATTATAAAAGCATGTAAATAATTTATAATAATTATTAACATAAACAAATCAATTAAAATAAAAATAATTAAAAAAAATTAAAAAAATTTTAAATGAACAAAATAATAATAAAATAAAATAAATATGAACAACAGTATTTTAAAAGACGATTTAACAAAAAATAAAGAAAAATTGATTAAAAAAAATATCAAAACTTAAATAAAATAATAAAATTAATTTGAAAAAAATTAAAGAAAATTTTAAAATAAATATTTGGAGAAAAGAAATAACTTTTCTCAAAAAAATTTTAGATTAAATCGACAGCAGTTTTAATAGCTTCATCCATTTTATCGGTGTCTTTACCAGCACCTTGCGCTAAAGTGAGACGGCCTCCACCGCCACCACCTAAAACTCCAGCCGCAGTCTTGATGATATCATTTATTTTAACTCCTTCATCAATAGCCTTTTGGGATGCTGCACCAACGATTTTACCATCATTGTTACCCATAATAACTACATCCGCTTTGCCGTTGTCGGTGAAGTCAGTAGCTATTTTCTGGAGTTCCTTAAAGTCACCGTCAATTAATTGGTTGACAACCTTAAGACCTTTGATTTCAACAAAGTCATCTGCCAATGAGTTCATTTTCAATGAAGCGATTTCAGATTTTAATTTGTCGATTTCATTTTTCTGAGATTTCCATTCACTGAAGAACCTGTCACAGGTTTTCGGCAGTTGATCATTGTCTACTTTAAATATTCTTGAACTTTCACGCAAGATTTCACCGTCATGTTGCATTGAATCGATTGCTGCAAGTCCTGCTGAGAAATCAATTCTTTCAACACCATCCTGAACCCTTTCAGTCTTGTTGATTTTGATTGGTCCGACTACACCAGTTCTTGGCACATGTGTACCAGCACATGCCTGAACATCAACACCAGGGATTTTAACAACACGAATCATTTTGCCTGGAACGATTCCTCCCTGATAAAGCACGAATCCATACAGTTCCTGAGCCTCATCTCTTGTGTGGAATTTAATGTCCAAATCAATGTTTTCCATCACATATTCATTAGCCAATTTTTCAATTTCATTTAACTCTTCTTGTGTGATACGTTTGTAATGTGACAAGTCAATACGTGCTCTGGTAAGGGCGTTTTGTGACCCTGCCTGCCAGATGTGCTGACCCAACACCTTTCTTGCAGCAGCAATCACCAAGTGAGTTCCAGTGTGATGGCGTGCAAGGGTTATCCTTCTTGTCCAGTCAATCTTACCTGTAACTTTTTGACCAACAACATCATCAGTGATATCTCCATCTACATAATGCAAGACAACATTATCAACTTTATCAGCATGAGGTATTTTAAAGACATTTCCATTAATGGAAACTTCACCCATGTCGGAAGGTTGACCTCCTCCTTCAGGATAAAATGTTGTCTTATCAAAGATTAAACATTGCTTACCATCTTTTTCCACTAAACCTAAAACTTCAGCTTCAAATTCTTGTTGGTAGAAATCTTTATAGAACAATAAATCAGTTTCAGGGAAGTCAAGTTTAAAAGTAGATTTTTTATTGGTAGTATCTTTTTCATGTGCTCCTGCAACTTGAGTAAAGAAGTTATCGGGAACATTTACAGTAAATCCGTCACCTGCCATTTCAACAACAGTTTCTGGAGGAATCCCATGAGCATCATATAAATCTATTAACATGTCAAGAGGCATTTCAGTTTTTCCTTCTTTCTTAAGTCTTTTTATAGATCTTCTGACAATGCTTTTACCTTTTTTGACAGTAGTAGCATAACGTTCTTCTTCCAAAGTGATGATGTTCATAATATGTTCTTCAGAATCACGAATTTCAGGATAGAATTTAGATAAGAAATCCAATTGTATTTCCATAACATCGGCTAAAGATTCTTTCATGTTTAACTCTTTCATGAAACGTATAGTTCTTCTTAAAACTAATCTTGCCAAATAACCTTCCTTAACATTGGATGGAATGATACCGTCAGCCAGCATGAATGCCAGACATCTGGTATGGTCTGCAATAATATAAATCGCTTCCATAGGTTCAGCAGCTTTTAAGTATTCATCTAAAGAAAGGTTCAGGCTGTCTGCAACTTGCTGTCTTAATTCTTTCAAGTCACCTATATCTTCAATATCCATCATTCCTGCAATTTGTGCATTTCTTCCCTGGATATCCTCATTAATTTCAACACCTGTTAATTCTTTTAGTTTATCAACAACCGGTGCAAAACAAGCATCATAAGCTGTAGGAGTTCCTTGTGAAATCCATGCAATACGTTCTAGACCATAACCGGTATCCACAACTTTAATTGGGATTTCTTTTTTATCCCCATTTTCCAAGGTTTCATATTGGATGAAAACCAATGTTGCAAGTTCCACTCCTCTGCAGCAGACCTCATAACATGGTCCTTCATTACCTCCACCGCTCCACCAGGATTTGATGAAAGTAATTTCTTCAGTATTGATACCAATGTGAGCAAAGAATTCATGACAAAGTCTGATTGTTTCATCTTCCCAATAGATAAAGTCATCTTCCTTGTTAATAACCGTGTGTGTTCCCATTGTAAAACAGGTCATGTGACGACCAGTTCTTCCAACATTATCTACATCATTTAATCTGATTGATGGCTGAGCCATTTCAATAGGATTAGCTGGAGGTTTAACAAGTCCTGAAGTAATCCAAGGCTGGAAACAAAATATGGAAGCTCCAACTAAAAATACATCATCTCTCCATCTTTTAGCTAAAACAGGATATCTATGGACATGAGTGTGCCCTTCACTTTCTAAAAATTCTCTAAACACTTTTTGGATTTCATATAAATTGTATGGCTTATCGGTTGCAGGGTTTGCAATAAACTCATACTCATCACATGGAGCATCACCACAGGTGTCTCTATCCACCTGGGAGTAAAACTCCTGTCCGCAAGTTTTACATGTTTGTTTTTTATAACCAAGTTCATCAAAAATTTCTACCATAATAATCATTTTAAAAGATTGATTAGTAAAATATATGTTTTTTATATTTTAAATAACTTTCAAAATTGAGAAAAATTAATCTTAAAAAAATAGTCCCTATAAACAATGTTAAAGGCTTTATCTTTTAATATAACCTTTTTTAAAAAGTGCGAAATATTAGGTTAAAAAATGAAGGGTTATTAAAAGTCAATAATTTCTTTTAACAATCAAAATAAAAAAAATAGTTGAGACAGTATTTAATCTCAACTTGAAATAGTTATTTTGTTTGAAGTATTGTATTCATCATAGCTTGATGTTATGATGTATTTTCCTGGCTCTAAGTTGATGTTTAATGCGCTTTGACCATTATTATCAGTTGTACGATAATAAAAGACACCATTTATGTTAAATTGTATTTTTTGGTTTGGATAAGGTTTTCCCTGGCCATCAACAAGTGTTGCAACGAATTTGCTTCCGTCACGATATTTCATTGAAATGTCTTGAGCAGTTAATACAGGCAGGACTGTAATAGTGTTTGAAACTTTGCATTCTCTGTATTCTGCTGTAATAATGTATTGTCCAGGATCTAGTTTGATGTTTAATTTTGCAATACCTGATTCGTTGGTTGTACGTGTGTAGAACACTCCATTGATATTAAATGTTACTGTTTCACCTGCGCCTACAGGGTTGCCGTCGTCACCAATCAATTTAACTGTGTATTGTGATGCATTTCTGTAATATTTGATTAAGTCATTGTTTTCTATGATTCTTGGAATAACTGTAATCTTGTTTGATGCCATTTCGCCGGTTTCAAGGTTCATTGCAGTGATTATGTATTCACCCTGCTCGAGATTGATGTTTAATTTTGCAAGACCTTTACTGGTTACTTTACGCTCATACATTACACCGTTAATGTTGAATCTGACCATGCTTCCTTCTTTGAGGTAATTTCCTTGACTGTCAAGGAATGTTGCATAGTATTGGGTTGCATTTCTGAATACTTTAACAAGGTCATTTCCTTTTACTGTAGGTAAAACAGTGATAACAGATTTAATTGTTTCATTATCTGATGTTACGGTTGCATCATACGTGCTGCTTGGTAAGTCTATTGCAATACTGGTAGTTCCTTTTGCATTTGTTGTTCTGGTGTATTTAACACCATTTATAGTGATATTAACTGTTTTGTTTGCTAATGGATTACCTTTATAATCCGTTACGGTTACAACAAATCTTTCTGGTCCGTGGAAGTATTTTGTTATATCCGGAGCAGAGATAATGTCTGATTTATCTTCTTCAACAGTAACATTTGCATCTTTGCTTTGTGATGTGTATTTGTCATCACCAGCATAGTATACAGGTATTGTGTAGTTGCCCGCATCCAAATAAGGTATTGTAATTATGGCTATACCTTCTTCTACAGAGGCGAAATATGTTTTGCCGTTGACTGTAGCAGTTATTGTTCCTGTTGCATCATCAGGTAATGTTACTGTAATTGTAACATTTTCACCTTCAGTGACTTTAGGGGCATCGATGCTAATTGTAGCATTTTCTTTGCCTTTAGGATTGACAACAATGGTTATGCTGTCTCTGGCGGATTTGTAATTGGAATCACCAGAGTAGTATCCATAAATTACATAAGATCCTGCATCAAGGTTGGATAAAACAAATGATTCATTGACGTTGATTACTTTGATTATGGTTCCATTGGCGTATGTGTAGGTTATGGTACCTGTTGCGTCACCAGAGAGTTTTTGTGTTATTTTGATGTTTTCACCGTAAGTGATTTGTGTGCTGTTGGCAATTATATTAAAGTTAGTGCCTGTTTCTGTTACTTTGAATGTTGTTGTGTTGGAATTGCTGTTATAGTTCTTATTTCCGTAATATATTACAGAAATATTATAATCTCCGACATTTAAAATACCAAAATTAAATTCCCCAACGCCTTTATTAACAGTGACAAGTTTTGTAATATCTCCGATGACAATGCTATATTCGCCGTCAACGCTTGCAAAGATGTTACCGCCTACATCCTCAGTGTAAACTTTATCTAAGACTTCAACACTTAAAGTAATATTTGCCTTGGCAACGTTGAATGGAATGCTTTTGATGTTGTTTTCATAGTTTTTGTTTGTGTATTCGATATTTGCTGTGTATTTTCCTGCATCTAATGCGATTGTACCTGTTCCGATACCATTTATTACATTTACAATGATTTTTTTATCACCTATTATTACCACATATTCTCCGTCAATATCTGCTATGACTTGGATTGTTGGATTTTCTGGATATACTGTATTTTCACCAGATACAATTACGTTATTTATAACTTTATTAACGGTTATTGTCAGGCTGTCTCTGGCGGATTTGTAATTGGAATCACCAGAGTAGTATCCATAAATTACATAAGATCCTGCATCAAGGTTGG
>SUTF01000010.1:0-46319 GCA_015063005.1 Methanobrevibacter millerae | reverse complement strand
GCTGTCTCTGGCGGATTTGTAATTGGAATCACCAGAGTAGTATCCATAAATTACATAAGATCCTGCATCAAGGTTGGATAAAACAAATGATTCATTGACGTTGATTACTTTGATTATGGTTCCATTGGCGTATGTGTAGGTTATGGTACCTGTTGCGTCACCAGAGAGTTTTTGTGTTATTTTGATGTTTTCACCGTAAGTGATTTGTGTGCTGTTGGCAATTATATTAAAGTTAGTGCCTGTTTCTGTTACTTTGAATGTTGTTGTGTTGGAATTGCTGTTATAGTTCTTATTTCCGTAATATATTACAGAAATATTATAATCTCCGACATTTAAAATACCAAAATTAAATTCCCCAACGCCTTTATTAACAGTGACAAGTTTTGTAATATCTCCGATGACAATGCTATATTCGCCGTCAACGCTTGCAAATACTTTGCCTGTTACATCAGCTGCGTATTCTTTATCTGAAACTTCAATGCTCAAAGTGATATCTGCTTTAGATACAATAAATGAACTGTTGGTCATGTTGATATTATAATTGTCGTTTGTATAATTGACATAAGCAGTATAATTTCCCGCACCAAGTTTGGTAGTGTTTTTTCCGTGACCATTTTTTACACTAACTAATATTTGTTGGGTGCATATATTAACAGGGAATGTGCCGTCAATATCAGAGTATACATTAACGACCGTTGGCTCACCATATATGTTATTTTCAACGGTTACTGAAATATTGATGTTTCTTTTTAAAACTCTGAATGATTTGGAATCGCTGCTTTTGGTAATATTGAAGGTTTCTAGATTTGTAACAGTTACTGTGTAGTTTCCAGCATTCAAATTAGGAACCTGAATCATGTCTGATGTGACGTTATTGTCATAAACTACTTCGCCATCCTGATTTTGAATCCTGATATTTACAATAGTTTTATTTTCGACTTCAAAACTAATTGAAACATTATCTTCATAATAAATGTCTGATATGTCGTTTAATTTGATGGTGGAATTGATTTTAAAGACTTGGAAGTCCTGTGATGATGAATTTCCAATAACGTTTTCTGTATCAAGGTTTGTAACGATAACAGTATAATTGCCCGGAATCCAATTTTTGATTATGACTGGGGAACTGGTAATATTATCATTATAAACAATGCTACCTTTATCGTCTTTAATTATAATATTGACGGTCGTGGTATTGATAACGCCGATATAGATTTCTAAATCTTCACCGTATACAATGTCTTCTACATAGACTTCAACTTCGGAGGTGGTTTTTATTATTTCAAAACTGCCGTTAACCATATATCCGATTACATTGGATGTGTCTAAATTCCTTAATTCAAATGTATATTTTCCGGCTGTTAAGTTTCTATGGATAAAGAAATAGTAACCTAAATAAGCTTCTTCGGTCAGATTACTCATATCATCTGGAAGTTCGCTAATTTCATCGAAATTTTTGTCATAAACGATATTTCCTTTGGAATCATAAATGAGGATGTTTAAAAGTGTTTCATTTTCCACATCATAGTCCAATCTGAATGGTATTCCGTAGGTTGTTAAATTATCATACTCGATTTCAATAAATGATCCTGCTTTTAATACGTTAAATGTTTTTGTGTCATTGCTAGGCTTGTAATTATTGGTCGCTGAATTATAAATTTCCACAGTATATTTGCCTACATTTAAATCTGAAAGATATATATAGCTTTCATTTGTATTGTTTTGATAAATAATGACATTCTTTTCATTTTTTACTATGACTGTGACATTTGTAGCATTGGTTACGTTAAAGTAAATTTCAATATCTTCCCCATAATACACATTGCCTATGTCATCTATTTTAACGGAAGTGTTTGCAGGCAGGACAATGATTGTTTTTGAATCCTCGCTTGAGAAAACATTTTCGGTTTCCATATTAACTAATATGATTTGATATAATCCTGCATTTAAATCAAGATTAATACTTGAGTTTGTGGTTGTGAAATTATATAGGTCTCCGTTTTCCAAATCAAAGACAGTAACCAGGATATCTGTTAAATTATCAACAGTATAGTTGATTGTAACATTGTCATAAACATATTCTGTTTCATCATCCATATTGATTGTAGAATTGACTTTTAAAACATTGAATGTAGAATAATCTCCGCTAGGATTGTAATTTGGATCAATGAGATTATTTAATGATATTGAGTATGAACCTACAGTCAAATTATTTAGGATTAATAAATTGCCTTCAACGACATCGTTGAAAACATATTTTCCGGTATCAATATCATAAATTGTAGCAGTAACGACAGTTCTATTTTCAACAGTGAAGTTTATGATTACATCTTTTCCGTAATAGGTATCAATTATTGCTTCAAGAGTCAATGAAGATCCTGCTCTATTGACTCTTAAATCTGAAGTAGCATTACTGGATTGATAACGTTCAGTTTCTAAAGTGCTGATTATTATAGTATATAATCCAGTTTTCAAATCATGAAGGGTAATGTTAGTCTTATTTGTGGTTTCATTGAATATCACATCAGAGCCCAGAAGCACTGTAACTAAAACTGCAGTACTGTTTTTAAACTCAAATTCTATGTTTGCATCTTCACCATAAATTATGTCTCTAATGCCTGTAATTATAACGGATGAATTATATTTTAACACGTTAACTGTTGCAGAATCAACCTCGCAGTTTTTAAATGATGTTTTGTTTATGTCAGGCATAACAAGCCAAGTTCCATTTGTTGATGTCCATTTATATTCATATGCAGTATTATTCAGTTTGGCCTTACCAGGTTCTTCTCCAATTTTGAAATAAAACTCATCAACTAATATAATATTATTGTTATCGTCGTATATTGTTGAGTTTAATAAAATTTCGGTGCCGACCATGTAGCTTGAATTTAGTTTGTTCATGCGTGCATATGTCTTTGAAAGAATAGTACCATCGTTATAGATGTAATCTGATTTGGAGAGGGTATTATTGTTTAAATAAACGGTTGAACCTTCTAAAATCATTATAGATTGGTTATTTTGATTATTGAATATGCAGCCGGAGATATTTACATCCTTACAATCTATTATTTCAACAATGCCTGAAATTGGACTGTTAATATTTTTAAATGTTGAATTTTCAATGGTTAAATTGTTCATGCTGAGTCCAATTATTGAAGGACCTGAATTGTCCACAAATCTGCAGTTGTCAACAACATTATTTGAACCTTCAAGATATAGTGAATATCTGCTTGCACGAGTGAAATTTGAATTCCTTATAACCATATTAGAACCAAAGGCGTTTAATGAACTGTTACTGTTATTAACTGTGATATTGTTTATTAATCCATTGTCTCCAAGCCATTCGATAGCATCTAATGAATCATAAATATTAATATTTCTCAGACAGACATTGTCTGCAGATACAAAGAATACACAGGATTCACCTGTTCCATTAACATTAAATCCTTTTCCATTAATGGTAATTGCCTTATCTATTGGAATACCTTCAATATAATCCGCATCATAGTAATAATATTTATAGTCATGTTCCAGATTAAGAATGCCATTAGGTGCTGTTTTGTTAATTAAAGCATATAATGCGGTGAATGAATCGTCATCATAAACTACTTCAAATTCATATTTTAACACCACATTTTTATATTTGGCATAAATTTCAGCGTAAAGTGGACCTATTACTTCAAATGAAACGTTAATTAATCCTTTATTGAGTTTATCTGAAGTTTTATTAATTTTTCCATCTTCAGCATTGAAGTCAAATGAAAACAGGTTAAGTCCATCATGTGTTGAATTTGTTTTTGTATTGAAGTTGTATAAATTGGTTAAGTTTAAAACAACTGTTGTATTATTTCCGGCACCGATAACAGTTGAATTAGCTTTGAAAGTTGCAAATAATGCATTATCTAAAATAACATTGCTGCTGACATTGGCTTTTTTATTGAAAGTGTCTGCAGTATTTCCCCACCAGTTGTAATTTGCAGTTAATGATTTTGTGGCATAGATAACCACATCAGTGTTATTCAATAAAATGGAATTCCTTATTATGATATTGTTTCCTTCAGCGTATATTGCGCTGCCGTTAATGTCATTACCGTTGATTAGGGAGATATTTTCCAAAACAACATTGTCAGCTGAAATATTGAATATGTTGGAGCTTCCTTTACCGTCAATGGCAAATCCATTTCCGTTGATGCTTATGGATTTGTTAATTTTTATTCCATTTGGAGTATCACTTTCCGGATAGAACTCGTAATTATTAGTTAAGTTAAGGACATTTCCTTTCATATGATCTATTTCGTATTGTAATGCATAAAATGAATCGCTAGGATGCTCAACTACATTATATTTAATTTCGTATGTCTTATGGGAATATTTTGACAGATTTGCCCAAACAACAACTGTATTTTCACCATAATCGTTTGGAACATATGTAACTTTAACAGGGGCATTGTCTAAAATAAAGGAATTGGTACTGAAGTTGCCGCTATCTGATTTTAAACTTAAATTAAGTTTAAAGTTGCCAGTATAATCTGAAACTTTTTCTTTTTTAGCGTCATATGATTTCAATGTAAAAATAATGTTATTTTTAGATTTAAGATCAGTTTCTGTTTTACCGTAATCCACATCTACATACAGCCAGTCATTCAATATTACTCTTTCACCGACAGAAGGCTTTTTATCAAAATTATCAACCGTATGGCCGAACCAGTTATTATAAGCTTTCAGACGACCGTCAACAGCATAATCCTTAGATGTGTCGAGTACTTTATCATCATTATTTTCAACAAAAATGGAGTCATGAACATTAAGATAGGCATAACCTGATGAATATAGGGTGGATTTTCCACTATTTTTCATGAAAATGGAATCATGTAAATCCACATCCTTATCACTGAGATTCATTGCACAGACTGCACTTCCTTGGCCTTTTGCAGTGTTGGAATAGAATTCGCCGCTGATGGTGTTAGGCATTCCATATCTTACAGAACTTCTGACCATGTAAATTGCACCTCCATCCTGAGATGCCCTGTTATTCTGGTAGATGCCTGTGAAGTTTCCGAATGGATTGAAACTATAAACAGCACCACCAAAAGCAGCCGCATTTGAATCGAAAATGCCGTCAATGGAAATTGTTCCAATGACAAAAACTGAATCTGAACAGACCGCACCACCATTTCTTCCGGCAGTATTGTTTGTGAAATTGCCTTTTAGATGATAATTCGCAATATCATGTTCATATATCGCACCTCCATCCACACCGGCCCGGTTATTTATGAAAGTGCCTGTTATGTCGAACAATTCCTTATTTCCATAGTCTCCATAATAATAGATTGCACCGCCTGTTGCAGTGGCGGAATTGTTTTTGAAGAAAGATGACTCCATGATTATGCTTTTGAAATATTTAAGATAAATCGCACCGCCGTTTTTCGCAGTATTGTTTTCGAATCTGCATGAATCGATAGACAAGGAAGATGTAGGGGAAGCGAAAATTGCTCCACCATCATCAGATTTACCCTTAATGAATGTGATATTGTTTAAAACAACTGTATGTCCGTCTATATTAAAGATTCTGGCCTGTCCACTACCGCTGAGAACATGGCCATTACCATTAATTGTTAAATCTTTATTAATATAAACACCATCAAACAGTTTATAATCGGAAATATTTGAGAAAGTATAATCCTTTGTGAGGTTTATGACATTTCCTGAACTATTAATCAAATATTGGAGGGCAGTGAAAGAATTATCACCGTACTGATTAAGATAAATTCTATGGCTGAATAATTCATAGTTAAATTCAACAGGCATTATGCCATTGGAGCTTGAAGTATAAACCACATTTCCTTCATTATTGGTTAATATTATTGAATTGGAACTGAGTCTTCCTCCCTCCTTCAACAATTTAACGTTAAATTTCATGGTTCTGAAGCTGGTTAAGGCAGCACTACGTCTTGAGTTCACATCATATGAATAAAATTTAAGGCTGATTTTTGATGTGTTTCCCATAGGAATATCATACAAAGATGGTGCGACATTTAGATAAAGCAGACTTTTGACTTTGAAATCATTGATTCTGTCATAATTCTTTAAGATATCATCATTTGTACCGCCAAACCAATTGTTCTCAATGTTAGCTGAAATATTCCACCGTAGTGATTCACCCTCTGGCTTAGAAATATATTTTGATGTTGAATTGGTTAACAATATTGAATCTGTGAGATTTAATCTGCTGCTAGCGTGAAGATAAATGAAACATCCCTCCATACCAGAATGGGAATTAATGAAAATGCAATCCTTAATTACAGTCTTAATACCCATTACAATCAAAGAGCCCCCATTTTCATCAGCCGTATTGTTAATGAAAGTGGAATTGGTTATTGTAAGCACTTTTCCAACCAGATTAATCGCACCTCCCTCAAATTTTGCTGAACAATTAATGAACCTGCAGTTATTGATTGACATATTATTTATATAACCCCAAATGGCCGAACCCCACTTTGATTTACTATTAACAATGTTCAAATTATTTATGTCCACATTAGGACGGCTACTCATAAAAAATACTCCGCCACTATTTTTTGAATCCAAAGTAAAACCGTTACCATTAATCACAAGGTCTTTTGAAATAGTTACGGTCATGTCACCGTCGATAGATTTGTCACGAGTATAATTATGAGTCAGATTTAAAACTCCATTTTGACAACTGTCAACAAGAGCTTGAAGTGCAGTGAACGAATTTGGATATATCTTAAACTTTAAAGTCAGTTTTGCACCATAACAATCTACAGTAAGAGAAGATGAAGTTTTAGAAGCATCTGCTACGAATTTAAAACTTGATTTGCCGTTAGCCAGATAAAGATTTTTGGAAACTATAGCTGCATTTACTCCACTGACAGCATAACTAATCACAGGATTGTTAAATGGTGGTAATTTGTTGTAGGATGTAGGTTCCTCACGCATATATCTAAAGTTTAAATTAACCGTAGATTCCTGTCCATTATGGTAGTTTTTATCCATAGATGTGGCAGCTAGATATAGATTTTCCGCATTATTAAGGTTGACTGCTTTGCCTTTGAGTTTAGAAAAATCGTAAAACCTGTTATCCATAGTATTTCCAAACCAATTGTTTGCAATATTTATCTCTTTAGTAGACCAGACATTATAATTTCCGTTATTTAAAAATGCGGAGAATTTAACACTGCATCCCTTATTGTCGCAATATATTGCATTCGGCTGTTCGACAAATGCACAATCCACTATGGTTGAAGATTTAGAATCAAGATATATGGCTCCACCATATTTCTCAACCTGATTTTTGGTGAACGCACATCCTTTAAAAGTAAGGAATTTGCAATCGGATGAGGCATATATTGCACCACCTTCTTTTGATGCACCATTGCCTGTAAAATTACAATATGAAACAGTTCCTGAAATAATTCCATCCTGGAAATATATTGCTCCACCATATTTGCAGTAATGGTTATTGTTGTTATATCCATTATTATTGAATGCACACCTGGTTATTTGAATAGATGTGTCACCAATCTTGGAGTCACTACCTATAAATAGTGCTCCTCCTTCTCTTCTTATACTATTACCTATGTAATTGGAATTGAAAACATTATCTTCAATTCTGACATCATTACCGAATGATGATATTGCACCTCCATAATGTCCGGCATGATTTTCATTAAATGTACATCCCTTAATTAAAGCGCCAGATCCACCATGAATACGAATGGCCCCTCCATGTTCTAAAGAGTTAAAAGAATCAATTCTTCCGGCATAATTTTTAACAAAAACACAATCTATTATTTGGAAGTTACCATATGCCTCTATCGCACCGCCGTTTCCAGCAGAACAGCCTTCAAATCTACAGGATTTAACATTAACTGGACCGGACATATATATTGCACCGCCGTTACTGAATGCGCTAGATGAAGCACTGTTAAATGTTTCCTTTCTAACAACCTTGGATTCACCCATACCATGGCATCCTTTAAAACTGCAATTAATAATATTTGAGGTATATTTTGCCCCTCCTACGATTGCACCTCCAATTTGGGAAGAACAGTTTATAAATCTACAATTGGAAATTATAAAAGGACAAGATTCTTCATTAAAATGAATTGCACTGCCAATTCCACGTACAAAAGCGATATTTTTTATTTCTATCTTTCCACTAGGGGTGTTATGCTTAAAATTAAAAACAGGATTATATCCTGGATAAATAGTATGTCCCTTACCGTCAATTACAATATTTTTTGTTATATCAACACTTTTCACATCACTTTCAAAAATATAATCCTTATCTAAGGTTATTGTTGAGCCTGGTTTTGCAGCAATAATCAAATTATTCAATTCATCACGTGTTCCTTCTTTTGGAGCGGATAACTTATCATCAGAATTGCTGCTGGAAAGAAGATTATCGGAGATAACGCTTCCGTTATCAGAAGTATTTCCTTCCATAATATTCATATCATTAGTATACTCATTAATTTCTTCATTAATTACATTAGCATTTATATCATTAATTTGCAGATTATCTGCAGATGTTTGATTGTCGCTGGCCGATACACAAGCCATTGATAAAACACATAGAATCAATGAAATTAAAATTATTCTTTTAAACTTCATGTAAACACTCGATTATAATTATATTATATGTTTAAAATATTTGTCAATACGACATAATATATATTTTCTATTGAACTACCACGACTTGTAGAATTCGTGGATTCTTGGAACAATAAAATTAACTATAATTCAATTGATAACTAAAAAACAAAGAAATAATTCAAAATTTCCATTAAAAAAAAAACAATCTTAAAAAATAAATCTTAAAAAAAAACAGTAAATAAAAAAAAAAGAAAATAAGGTGATAGATTTAAAAAATCTATCCGAATAAAGCACCTAATCCAGCAGCTGCTTCTTCTTCAGATGCTTCTTCTTCTTCCTCTTCTTCTTCCTCTTCTTCTTCAGCTTCAGCTGCTGCTGGTGCAGCTGCTGCAGGAGCTGCTGCTGCCATAGCAGTAGTTTCCATAGCTTCGTCGATGTCGACGTCTTCTAAAGCTGCGATTAAAGCTTTGATTCTAGCATCGTCAGCTTCAATTCCTGCTGCTTCAATAATACTTTTAACATTTTCTTCGTTAATATCTTTTTCTGCACTGTGCAAAATCATTGCCGCATATATATATTCCATGTTATCACCATTAGTTTATTTAAATAAATGTTTTATATCTTAAAAAATTTTAAATTAAATTTTAACCAAAGAGAGCTCCTAATCCAGCTACTGCTGCTTCTTCGGATGCTTCTTCCTCTTCTTCCTCTTCTTCTACTTCCTCTTCTTCAGCTTCTTCTGCTACTGGAACTGCTGCTACAGCAACGTTAGATAATTTTTCAGCTAATTCATCGTCAATAGCACCTTCTTTATCAGCGACAGCTGATGCAATAGCTAACATTTTAGCTTGTGCGAGTCCGATAATTGGTTCTGAAGTTTCTGAAGTTAATATTGCTGCTTCTACACCAACATTAATTGCTCTGGTGTATGCGAGAGTAATAATTGTGGAAATAGTTTCATCAGTAGGTATAGCTGCATTAACAGATAAATTAAACGCTTTAGCGAAAGCACTTTGAACATCTGCTAAAGTTTGTTCCTCATCGATTGCAAGTACATCAGAAGTATAAATTGCTTCATCTTCATATACTGCTTTTAAATCAATTCCTACTTCCATCGGATTAATTTCCATTCTTGATAAGGTAGCTGCAACATCTTTGGATACAGTTTCGCCTGCTTCGACAACAACAGTATCTTTTTGAACTACGATTTTACCTTTATCAATTTTTGCAGGAATTCCAACTTGTTGTAATTCACCTAAGAAAGGACCTGGTTCGAATCCGGTATCACCAGCTGGTACAACAATATCTTCAGGAGCAACGGTTCCTGGTTTAGCAGGAGCAGAAGTTTTGCTGTCTTCCAATATTTTGTACAATTTGAAAGGATTCATTTCAGTAGCAATGATTGCAACTTGACCATCCATATGTCCAGACAAATCAACAATGTTGTTTTTACTAGCATTACAATCTTCAAGAGCTAAATCAATAAGGTTTTTCTTAGACATTCTGATAACAGCTTTGCCTTTGAGATTTTTTCTCATTTCTTGGAGCTGTTTTGCTGGAATGTTTAATAAATCGACAATACCAACAACATCGTATTCGTCTATGATACCTTTGAGCTCAATAACTTCTTCTTTTTTCCATTCAGCAACATGAGCCATTAGATCACCCTCACAGTTGGACCCATAGTTGTTTTAATAAACATGGATTTTATTTGACTTCTTCCTTTTTCTAAATTGCGGTCTAAGACTGTAAGAACAGTTTCCACATTTTCAGCTATATCATCCTCGGACATGTCTTGGCTTCCGACAACAATTTGAATACTAGGTTGTTGTTTTACACCAACTTTGACAGTACTTTGTAATCTTTGTAAAAGAGGGTCAAGTTTGATACTTGCTGGCACTGGTTTTGGCATTTTGTTACGAGGACCAAGAATTGGACCTAAGAACCTACCAACGAGTGGCATCATATCAGCTTGAGCTATGAAGAAATCAACAGAGTTTGCTGCTTTTTTAGCAGCTTTTCTATCTTTTCCTAACTCTTCTAAATCAGTTTTGTTGATTACAAGATCGAGGCCTGCATCTTTAGCTTGAACAATGAGTTCCCCATCAGCTATGACTCCGATTTTTACCTCTTTGCCACGGCCTTTAGGAAGAGTAACTTCCTCATTAAACCTATTTTCTGGCCTTTTGACATCTAAGTCACGGATATTAATAATAATATCAATTGACTCTGTGAAGTTTCTCGGCTTTGATTGTTCTTTTGCCTCCTTCACCGCATTAACTATATCTTGTGTCATATTCGTCCCCCATGAACATTTTCTGTTCATTGGTTTATTTTTGGTTTCATGAGAATCGATTACAAGAAAAAATTCTTCACGATTGCATGAATTAAAAAACAGTATATCAATTATAATCCTTAAATCATAACATCATATACACTGTTTACATATTAACTTAAATTTTATTAACTGATATCTATTCTAATAAGATATCATCATATTTACCAGCATCTACGTCTTTTTGTGCTTCTCTTGGGTCTTTACCATCTACAGATAATCCCATACTTACACAGGTTCCCATAACTTCTTTGACACCAGCTTTGTAATCGTTAGAGAGTAATGAATCGAATTTCATTCTAGCGATTTTTAAAGCGGTTTCAATTGGTAAGTCATTTACAATATCTAAACCTGGTTCATGAGAAGCTTTTTCGATGCCTAATTCTTGCATGATTAAAGCTGTAGTTGGTGGAGTACCGATTTCAATTTCGAAATCTTTAGTATCTCTATCAATGATAACTTTAACAGGCACTTTCATTCCTGCGAAGTCAGCACTTTTTTTATTAATTTCGTCAACTACTTGCATCATGTTAATACCGAAAGGTCCTAAAGCTGGGCCTAATGGAGGTCCAGGAGTAGCGCTTCCACCTTCGATAAGAACTTCGACTGTATCTTTAGCCATCAGTCAGCCTCCTTTTGAATTATTCTTATTTGATCAGCTTTAACAGTTACCGGAATTGGAACTGCTGCTTCTATTAACTCAAGAACAACTTCTTCACGTGATTCATCAATACGAACCACTTTAGCTCTTTCACCTTTAAACGGACCAGAAATAAGTTCAACAATACTTCCTTTTTGAATTGAGGAAATAATAGGTTCTGGTTTCAAGAATCTTTTTGCTTCTTCAAAGGTAATTCCACCCTTACCTTCAACAACACCTCTTAAATGTTGTACTTTCAAGTTAGGATTCCTTAAATCTATTTTTGTATCAGATTCAACTAAAATATACCCTTTTAAAGATTCAGGCACAAGAATTGATGAAATACCTACACCAGGCATTTTAGCTTTACGTGCTAAAAGTCTAGCAACATTCCTTTCTTGACCTACAGAGGTTTTTAGAGCATATATGGAACTATTAGTATCTTCCATGAAAAATTCACCTATTTCAATATTCTTATTGTTAATAAAATCATATATTAAGTTAAAAGTTATTATAAAAACAATGTAACAAGATAAAATAATCTTGTAAAATAGATTTCTATAATATCTATATATCTATAAATAATAGTATATAAAGTTTTCAAAAAAATTAGCTTTTGAAACTGAAAAATTAAAATTTCATCATAATTAAATTTTAGATCAATGATTAAAAAAATAAAAGAATGTTTTTATAATCCGAGCAATGCCCCGATTATGTATATAGCGAAACCTATTACACCGATAATTAAAATACCGATAGCAGTAATTTTAGCAAATTCGAAATATTCGTTACGATCAGGTTTCCTTGATACTTTTAATACCCTTTTACTATCTTTAACAAATCTATCAAAACGTTCTTGTACATTCATTTAAATACCCAAAATAAAAAATTTAGTAAATTACAATAAAATAATAATCATAGATAATTTGAATTTATTTATTTATAAAGTTTTCTATAAATTGAAAAAATATAAAAATTTAGTGATGGATTTAGAAAATTCCATCAATAAAATCATCTAACTGATCATTATTGCTTTGAACTTCTTCGCCAGATTCTTCATCATCTTCAATGAACTCAGAATTAGATACACCATCTTCAGATTCAATACCTGAAACAACAATTGTTGTCCTGACGGTACTTTGTAATGAAGGATCGAGTTGAGCACCCCAAATAATATTTGCTTCAGGGTCTAATTTATCAGCAACAACTTGCACGATTTTTTCAGACTCATGTAATGTTAAGTCTTCACCACTGGAAATATTAATTAAAGCACCAGTAGCATTTGAAATATCAATATCGAGTAAAGGACTGCTTAAAGCTTCATGTACGGATTCTAATGCTCTGTCGCCAGAGTCAGATTCACCCATACCAATCATTGCCATTCCTGAGCCTTCCATAATACTTTTAATATCAGCGAAGTCCAAACTTACAATACCAGGTTTTGTAATTAATTCAGTGATTCCTTTAACAGCTCTTCCTAAAATTTCATCGGAAACTAAAAATGCTTTAGTTAATGGAAGATTTGGAGCCACTTCTAATAATTTATCATTAGGAATAATAATTACAGTATCAGCTGCTTCTTTAAGTTTTTCTAAACCTTCATCAGCATTATTTCTTCTTCTGATACCTTCAGCTGAAAATGGCATTGTAACAACAGCCACAGTCAATGCACCTAATTTTTTAGCGATTTTTGCTACAATAGGGGCAGAACCGGTACCAGTTCCTCCACCAAGACCGCAGGTAACGAATACCATATCTGAACCTTCAAGAGATTCTCTTATTTCATCTTCGGTTTCTTCAGCACATTCTTCACCGATGCTTGGATCTCCACCTGCACCTAATCCGCCGGAAGTTTTTCTACCTAAAAGAATTTTTTTATCAGACTGACTGTAATATAAGTCTTGAGCATCAGTATTGACAGTAATAGTTTCTGCACCTTCAATACCTATCTCAGATAATCTTGAAATTGTGTTGTTTCCAGCACCACCAGCACCCACAACGTAAATATTAGTTTTTTGGATAAACTCAATTAAATCATTGTCCATATCGGATGTAATAGTTTTTTTGGAATCTACTTTTTCCATTCTTTCTTCAGATTCTTTGATTGCATCATCTATAAATTTCACGAACTAACCCCACATACGTTCTTAAAAATAATTGTTAAATATTTCTGTTTAAACTAATATTTAAATGCAACTATAATATTGAAAAAAATTAAAAAATAGAATTAAAAAAGAAATGTGAGAGATTTTAATCCCTTGGCATTGCGATAATTTCATGTATTTTTAAATTAAATAAGTCTTTTGAATTAACTGGTGTTAATATTACTGCAGTATCTACTCCAGAACCTCTACCACCAATAGCTATGATTTCATCACCAACAGGAATTAATCCTGCATCAGCAGCCATTAGTGATATTTCACATGCGACTTTAACACCATGGGAAATCATACGAAGTGTATCTGCCACAATATCCAATGGAGCATATCCCCCATATTTATTTGTTACACCACGATTTGCACCGCTGAATGCATGTGATCCGATAAATGTTACAATACCTTTATCATCAAGTTCATCCAACATTTCATCGCTGATATCAAGAGTATTCTCTTCCTTAAATCCTGAATGGTGAGTAACGTTGATGATTTCGGCATCGCCATTGATTGCATCATATAACTTCAATGCGGATTTACCTGTGGATGAAGCAATGACAATATTATCGATGTCATCAGACTCGTCTAACCTTTCTTTTACAGCAGCTATCAATTCATCAGTGTAGTCTTCACCTTCTTTTTCAAAGTATGTAATTTTCATAATCTCACCTTTTAAATATTATTATGATACATATATTATTTAAATGATTGATGAAAACATAAAGCATGTAATTAATGGAGATTACATAGTTATTCCAATTGAAACAGGTTACATAAAACCAAATGAAGATTTAAGTTCCATAATAATACCTGCCCGTGAACTGATGGAAGATGGAGATTATTTAGTAATTGCAGAAACCCCTATTTCTGTTTCACAAGGAAGGTTGGTTGATGAGGCAGAATATAAACCTTCACTAACCGCCAAATTTCTAACGACAGTTTGGAGCAAATATATGTGGGGCTATATCTTAGGACCATTATTGAAAATCAAAAAAAGAACAATCAAAAATTTAAGAAGATTACCTGAAGAAACCAAAGCCCATAAAGAAGTAGTTCTACAATTGTATGGTCTCAAACATGCACTTAAACCTGCTTCAGAAGCCGGAATCGATTTGAGTAATGCTCCAGGAACATGCGTTTCACTCCTTCCGGAAAATCCTCAAAAGGTGGCCTGTGAAATCAAGGAAGAAATAGGAAAAGACGTTTGCGTATTGATAATCGACACTGATGCAACATATATGAAAAATGGAAAATACTTTACAGGCCTTCCAATAGCCATTGATGGAATTAAAGCAGATATGGGATTTTTTGGATATTTCAAAGGCCAGTTAAGCGAGAATATGGGATCAACACCTCTCGGATGCAGTGAAACGATTAGTGTGGAAGAAGGTTTGAAAATTGCAAATATTGCTGAAGACTATCAGAAATCTCTTTCAACAGAAATGAAAACAATCCATAGTGTAAAAAAAGTTTTGGGAACTTCAGAAAGTGAAGTGACCGTTGAAGCCCTTGACAGCATTACACATACCCCTGCAGTAATTATAAGAAAAATCAACTAACTTTTTATAATAGAAGAAACAAAAATAAAATATTATAGTTTTAGGGGTATATTATATGATAAATAATCCAATAGTTAACGATTTTTTAGAAGGAATTGTAGATGCTGATGATTTAAAAAATGTCAAACAAATTATCCAAGCATTAATTGATGGAATTGAAACCGATGAAGCAATCCATGAAAAAACAGACATCAAATTAAATACTGTCAGAAAATTATTATATAAACTTCATGACGCTTCAATAGCCACTTATAAAAGAAACAAAGACCCTGAAACTCAATGGTTCACATATACCTGGAAATTTGATAAAGAGGAATATGTGGAAAAAATTACTGAATTTTACACAGAAAGATTGAACAAAAGACAGGAAGCATTGGACAATTTAGAAAATAATCTTTATTTTGTATGCTGTATGGATCAAGAGCATTTCAAAGGAGACTACACTGAATCTTCTGAATATGAATTCTACTGTCCGGTATGCGACTACGAATTAGAGCCATACGACGCCAAAAAAGAAAAAAGTTTATTGAAAAGAAGAATAACCCTTGACAAAAAGAATTTCAAAAAATTCGAAGATGCAATCAACAAGCAATGATACAAATGGAAGAAATTGAAATTCTGAAAAAAGAAAAAACACCGCAAAACGTTATTGACCACTCAATAGCAGTATGTGAAAAAGCACAAAGAATAGCCCTAAATTTCCCTAAAGCTGACAAGGAGCTCATAAGAAAAGGTGCTTTACTGCATGATATCGGCAGGTCAAGAACACACGGAATCAGACATGCTGTTGTAGGATGTAAGATTGCCCGTGAATATGGATATTCCAAAGACGTTTTAAATATTATTGAAAGACATATAGGCGCAGGCATCACCAAAGAAGAGTCTTCTGCATTAGGTCTTTTTGAAAAATCTTATGTTCCCCAAAGTCTTGAAGAAAAAATTGTTGCTCATGCGGACAATTTAATTAGTGGAACAAAGGAAGTTGATGTTGATTTTGTAATAAATAAATGGGAGTCCCGTATGGAAAATCCCGAAGACAATATTAAACGTTTAATTGAACTTGATGAAGAATTAATACAAGCTTTTAAGGATGATTAATAATGAAAGTAATATGTTCCAGTGAAGAATCTTTATATAGGCCAGAAGCTGTTAGATGGAGGCAGAGAATGGAGTTGATGAAACCTATTGGAGAGAGTGTTGTCTTGCTGCCTTGCAGTATGAAAAAACCATATTCCAATTCCAAGTCCCATCAAGCATTTAGAAAAGTTACAAGGTCTTTTCAAGAACTCATTGTAACTTCACCATTTGGAATTTGTCCAAGAGAACTTGAAAACACTTTTCCTATTCAATCCTATGATGTCAGTACAACAGGTTCATGGTCACAGGATGAAATCATGGAATCAGGCAGGCTGATTGAGAAATATTGTGAAGGAAAAAATGTAATCGCTCATCTTGCCGGAGGATATTTGGAAGCATGCGAGGCATTTTTAGATGATTTTACATTAACCTGCAAGAATGGGAAACCTACTTCACCTGACTCAATTTATAATTTAAGAATGGAACTTAAAAACCACAATAAAATCAACAGACGTGAAAAGGTCTTAAATGAACTTAGATCTATTGCAATATATCAATTCGGTCCAAAAGCAAAAGATTTCATACCAGACAATGTGAAAGCAAAAGGAAGATACCATAAAAAGATTATTGTTGATGGAACCCAAATTGCACTTTTGAATAAGGATCATGGACTTTATCGCTTGAATTTGGCCGGTGGAGAAATCTTGAAGAATTTAGGAATAAACATTGTGAACATTGATTTTAATTTGGAAACAAATACTGTTTTTGCACCGGGAATTAATAAAGCGGACCACAATATCATCCCTAACGACGAAGTGGTTGTTGTAAAAGATGATACCGTTGTTGGTGTCGGAAAAGCAATTTTAACTGGCCGGGAAATGGAACAATGCTCCAACGGAATTGGAGTAAAAATTAAACATCGTTTAAAATAAATTAAAAAACATAAATATTTAAATATGTTATAGAAATATAATACTTGTTATACAATTATTTTGAGGTGACTATCAAATGTCAGAAGAATTAGTTAATTCAATTAGAGATGCTGTTTCAGTAATTAACGACCCACACATGGGAGTTAGTATCGTTGAAATGGGAATTGTACAAGACATTAGTGTTGATGGTGATGAAGCAAAAATTATTATTAAACCAACCAATCCTGGTTGTATGAGTGTTGCTCGTATCGCTGCAGATGCTAAAACTCAAGCAGAAAAAGTTGATGGTGTATCTAAAGCAGTCATTATTGTTGAAGGACATGCAATGGCAGATTCCATTAACGAAATGATTAACAGATAAAATTTAATTTAACACCACATTACCATTACTTGACTAAGTTGATTAAGTGTAATTAACTTAAATTTTTAATTTTTTATGAAAAAATGCCCTAAAACCAAAAGATTTATATAGTGATGATAGGCAAATATATATTTGTTGTTACATAGGCTAGTGGCACAGCTTGGTTAGCGCGCTCGGCTGATAACCGGGAGGTCATGGGTTCGAATCCCATCTAGCCTACTTTTCTAAACTACTTTTTTTAAGATTTATTTCATTCATGATAATTTTATCAAAATTTTTTTTTAAACTGAAATATTTTTCAAAATTTTTAAATAGTATATTCTACATATTATAACTTAAATGTACAAAAAAGTGTAATAAGGGATAAAATGTGGGAAAAAATAAATGAAAAATTCAAAAAATATCCGGCCAGAATACGTGTTGCAGAAAAAATGATAGAATTAGGACTATCTTTACAAGAAGATGGAAAAATTTATTGTGGTAATTTAAAAATTAGTGATAAAGCTCTTGCTACAGCAGCAGATGTCGATAGAAGAGCTATAAAATCAACAATTGAAGTTATTCAAAATGATCCGGAATTATTTGATTTGTTTAATAATATAATGCCGGCAGGAACATTACTTAAAAACATTGCTAAAAAAATCAATTTAGGAGTTATAGAAATAGAAGTGAATTCTGAAAATGAAGGCATGCTAGCTATAATTACCCATATAATTTCAAAAAAAGGAATAAACATAAGACAGGCTTATGCAGAAGACAGTGAAATGCAGGAATATCCATTACTTACATTAATAACGGAAAATCCTATTGATGGCGAATTGATTAATGAATTTAGAAAAATAGAAGGAATAAATAGAGTATCAATATACTAATTTAATCCTGCTTCCATTCTAGCTTTTTCCATTTCCTTATCTTCTTCTTCAAGAACTTCCAATAGTTCTTCCCAAGCTTCCAAAGATTCCTTAGCAGCTTCTTCACTTAATTTTTCAATAGCATAACCTGCATGGATTAAAACATATTCACCAATTTCAACATCTGGAAGTAAATCCATTTTAGCTTCTTGTCTTGCTCCACCAAAATCAGCATATAACAAATTAGCTTCCCTATCTATTTTAACAATTTGTGCTGGTGCTGCAATACACATATTTTTCATCTCCAATAATTAAATTAATTATAAATAAAATATATTATTATACTTATATAAAATTATCTAAAATGGTGATAAAATGACAAATATTGTAATAGGATCAGGTCCTGCGGGCAGATTGGGTTCTTATGAACTTGGAAAACTAGGAGAAGATGTGATTTTAATTGAAAAAAATCATATTGCAGGAACTTGCTTAAATGAAGGATGCATGGTCATTTGCGCATTAAGTGACATTTCAAAATTTATAGATTCAAATAACAGATTCAACGATTATGGATTCATAAAAAGCCAGATTGATGTCAGTTATGAAAAAATCGTAGCTAAGATAACTGAAACACAGGAAAAACTTCGTAAGTTAAATCAGATAGAAAATGAAAGTGTTGGAAACAAGGTTATCTATGGTGAAGCTAAAATCAATGAAGATAGTGTAGAAGTCAATAATGAAAGCCTGGAATATGACAAACTCATGATAGCTACAGGAGCAAGACCACATATTCCAGACATAAAAGGAAGCGAATATGGACTGACCAATAAAGACATTTTAAAAATTGATGAAATCCCAGATAAGCTCAATATTATTGGTGGAGGAATTATCGCCTGTGAAGTAGCCAATATATTTGCAACATTAGGCAGTGAAGTTAATGTAATCGTTAGAAGTGAATTTTTAAAAGAGCTTGATTCAGACACTAAAGATTATGTGATAAAGCATGTTTTGCCGGACATGAATATTTTAGAAAACACTGATGTTGAAGAATGCGGCAAAAATAAAGTCATTACCACAAATGGAGATGAACTGGAAGGAATTCCCTTCTTTGCAACGGGAAGGGTTCCAAACTCAGAAATTGCCGAAGGTTTTGTTGATCTTAACCCGGACAATACAATAAAAGTTAATGAGTTCATGCAAACTTCGAGGGATAATGTATATGCTGCAGGTGATGTTACCGGAGGATGGCAACTGACACCAGTAGCAAGAATGGAAGGCATTTGTGCTGCAAGAAATATTGCAGGATACCTGAATAAAGTAAGCTATAATTCAATTCCTCAAACAATAAGCTTGAACACTGAAGTCAGCTTTGCCGAAAATGAAAAAATAGGTGATGTGGAAACCGAAACAATAGCAATACCTGGAATTGCCGGGCCAGGTGCATTCTGGAAAATACTTAGCGGAAATACAGGATATTCAAAAATAGAATTTGATAAGCAAAACAATAAAATCAAAAAAATAAACTCAATATCCCCATCATCAACAAGTGATGTTGCATATTTATCATATCTGATGAGAATAGACTCCCCATTGGACGAATATTCAAATTTCCTAGAAATACACCCATCAACAGATACAAATTATAAAATCATAAAAAATTTGTGGTTATAACTATTTACCACAAATATCTATTATTTTTTTAGCCAAATTAGCCTTAGTTGCCAATAATTCACCTGAATATTTATTAGCATTTTCCTTAAGGGAATCATAATTTTCAAATGCTTTAGTAATATTTTCGTTAGCATCTCCAATGCTTGATTCCAATATTGCTCCTTCAAAATTAGCTGCCATATTGTGGTATCTTCCCCATTTTACATGAGTTATAGTTACAATAGGAATTCTACATGCAGTAAGCTCTGCGACCATAACACCGTCATCAGTCAAAACTGCCAAATCTATGAATTTATAAAGATGATTTAACCAGTCAACGAATCCCAAATAAATAATTTTATCCTGGTCTATTAAGTCCATATATTCATCATGCAAGGGATGACCTACCAAGAGCAGATTATACTCATCAGTATAATTGGAAAAATTTGATACAGTTTCAATCATTCCTTTAAAAAGTGATGAACCTGAAGAAAACAATATGGTTTTTTTATTTTCATCAAATAATGGAATTTCTTTAAGCTTTTCAAGTGCTATTTCGGGATTACCTGAGTCAACATCATCATTTAATGGATAATTAGTTTTAGATAAATTCTCAGGTAAATTCTTTTCTCTAAATAAATGATATTCCGGCAAAATTATACAATGATTAAACTTAGGGCATACCTTCATGTCCAAAGGAGTGCAGCATATACATGCACATGACTTTCCAGACAATTTAGCTCCAACACTGGCTACAATAGCGCCCCCACCTATAATTCCAACAACAAAATCAACATCCAATTTATTGATTAGGCGTCTAACTTTAAATGTGGCGGTAAACATCCTAAAAGCAGCTTTTATAGAAGACAATTTAGTTGCAGCATGGCCTCCTGCCTGAGGTATTGAAATTTTATGCCAAGCATATCCTTTCTTTTTAAATAAAATTCCAGGTGCTGATTCATCAAGCGCCAATTCACATTGAACACCTTCAGCTTCAAGACCTGAGATAACATTATATGCTATAACTGCATCACCACCCAAACCTCTTCCAGTAATAACTACTAATGCTTTCATTTAATCGCCCCCATCAAGATTAGAAGGTTTATTGGATACAAATCCTTCAGTATGAATTGCATAAGGATTAAATAAAAGTCTTCTGAATCCTAATGCAATTAAAATTTCATTAGTTACTTCATATTGTTTATCTTTAAGAATCCATTTACGCAATAAATCTCCTAATCCTCCGCCGGTTAAAACATCCATAATAAAGTCGCCGAAAGTAGGATCAAGCAATCTTAAACGTTGTCTAAAGAATACTTTTAAAGTGTTTCTTCTAACAAATGCAGTGAAACAAACTGTAAATATTGTAAGTAAAAGTGTCCACCAGAATCCTCCGGTCAAGTAAAATGCTATTCCCAAAGCTACAGCAAAAGAATGGTTTCCAACTTCTCCCAACATAATTTTTCCAGCAAAATCCAAAGGAGAATATGCCAAACATACTACAAATATCAATAATGGAGTGTAAACAGCAGGAAGTTCCTTAACTGGTACAGATCCAAATATCATCATACAAATTAGAGTAACAATTGACATTACCATAGTCACCATTGCACAAGATCCCGGTTGCATATCAGAAATATTTAAAGGCTGTATTAAAAATGCTATAATTATTGATGATAAACCGAATCCATGGATAAATCCTACAATCATGACAAGAAGCATTCCAATACCTCTTGAAAACTGACCTATTTCAATATTCATGAAACTGAATTTTCTTCTACCGAAAATATCATCAATGAATGCAAATATAGCGATGATTAAAACCAAATCGTTGTATCCTGGAAGTAAATAAAAAGACAATATAATTGCCGGGATAATTCCAACACCACGAGGAGTTCCTCCCCTTACATTAGAAAAGAGATTACCCAATAGTCCTCTTTTACCAAGAAACCTAAATAATGCATCAACAAATGCTGTTCCTATCAAACAAACAATAAAAACAAACAGGAATGCATAAACCATCGACATATACATAATACTAAACCTTTTTTTATTTATCACTTATAACTTATAATAATAATCCTATATAAAATCTATGATATGGCATATCGTAAAATGGCTGCAATACCACCTAAACTTTCCAATTGCTTCCCACCATCATGTTCACAACTAATAACCATTACTTCACCCTTCATATTTTCAACCATATCCATTTGTTGGCTTAAATTATTAGTTGCAACCATTTTATCAAGTACAAGAAGTTTTTCAACAGCCCCAAGATTGATTGCTTCAACTGTTTCCTTCACACCATATGCAACCTTTGATGAATTTTTACCTATTTCGCCTAAAAGTTCATCAACAGCAATCATTTCACTTGCCACCCTGTTTTCTACAGTTAATTTTTCAACGCTTCCCTTTTTAAGAACTTCGTGGATTCCAACCCTTCCGCCAGTTCCAGTAGCTTCAATGATTGATTTGGAAGCCAAATCCTTATGTTTATCCTTAAGATAATCGTAGAAATCATTCTTATAAAATCCAGGACCTGCAATGACAATATTCTGTATTGAATCGAATTTATTTAATGATTCCACAATAGATTCGTAGAATTTGACAATATTCTTATTCCTATTCTTATCAAGAATGCGCTTTCCGGAGATATTTCCTTTGACAGGACCATAATATTCAATTCCGAATTGCCTCATTAAACCCAATGTGGCAGTGTCATCTTCAATGACTACAATTATTGCAGACAATTTTTTAGAAGCATCAATCGCCTGTTTCAGTCTTTTCAATGCCCATTTTGGCCATTTTGATTTTTTTATTGTTAAGGGAGTATTCAGTTTAACTTCCAAAGTATGGTGAGAACCCAATGGAATCAAATCCTCAGGACCTCTTGTAATAACACCAGTCAATCTCAATTTACCTGTAAATAAATGAAAACTAATGCTTTCTACATCAATACCCAAGTAAAATGTTTTTTTAACTCCCCTGTCACTTCTCAACTTATCTCCAGTATTATCCTGAATACGACGGGTAGTCTTTGAGGAAACATTATCGCCAACTTCGGCAATATGGGACAAATGCCACAAATCATCCAATGTTTCGGGAACAACTTCCACAATCCCTTCTTTAGTATCTTGTTTAATGATTTTCATTGTATTAATTATTTATATATGTAATGTATATTAAAGTTATTAATATGAAAATTGGAATAATCGGTGGAAGTGACGGTTTAGGAAAAACCCTCATTTACTATTTTAGAGATGAATTTAAGGTAAGCATCAGTGCAAGAGACCATGACAAAGGCCGTAAAGTTGCAGAAGAAATGAACGTAGATTATGTTGAATCAAACAAGAAACTGGCAGCAATGAGCAATATCTTAATAATATCAGTACCCATTCATCATACCCCATCAGTCATTCGTGAGGTTGCCCCATTCATGAAAAAGGGATCAGTAATGATTGATGTTACATCAGTAAAAGAAAAACCATTAAAAACAATGGAAGAATGCCTTCCAGACAACGTAGAATTTATTCCAACACATCCAGTTTTCGGTCCAAGAACAACAGAGCTCGACAATCAGGTTATTGTGCTTACTGCAACTAAAAAAGGCAAATGGTATGAAAAAGTATATGATTATTTGGACAGCAAGAACATGCGCATAATAGAAACAACAGCACATCATCATGACTATATGATGAGCATCGTGCAGGTTTTAACTCATTTCTCATTCATATCAACCGCTTCAGCAATGGAAAAACTGAAAGTCGACATTACAGAAACCGAAGATTATGAAAGTCCAATCTATAATCTGATGATAGATATGATTGCACGTATTGTTTCACAAAATCCTTATCTTACATATTACATCCAAACCATGAACAGTAACGGAACGCAAATAAGAAATGCATTCAGCGAAGCAGTAACAGAACTTAGAGATGTTATTGAAGCCAAAAATGATGAAAAATTTGTTGAGATAGCTATTAACGCAACAAAAAACATGGGTGATATTCAGAATGCTTTAGGTAGAAGTGACAAGGCAATCAATGGATTGAACCATGAATTCAATATTTTGAAAAAATCAATTGGCCATGAGATTGCACTCGAACATATCTATTCAGGAAAAGTCCATATAGGCGTTTTAGAAAAAATTGATGGAAAATCAGCAATCCTGGACAATGGAACCAAATTGAGAATAGCCAACATCAGAGTATTGAACGACGAAGAGCTATATCAATGGAGACTTGAAAACACCAAACAAAAAGAGGAATCCATCAGCTGCATGTTTCCTGACAGCGTGACCCCAAATATCATTGTCGAAACCATCGAAAACATACAGGACATAACTGAAGTAATCCTGACAGACATTTATAAAGGACCTCAAATCGCTGAAGGATATGAAAGCCTAACGTTTAATGTAAAGGCTTTAAATAAGGATGCGATAAATAATGTTAAAAAAGTTTTGACTGGTTTTGGTGGGGTTTTGAGATAATCCATTCCACCTTTTATTTTTTTATTAATGTGAAAAATAGTTCGTATTTAAACGAACAAATATTAAAGTAATGAAAAGTAATTAAATTTTAGAATTAAATATAACAATTTAAAATTAAATAATATTCTAAAAATATACTAAAAAATTATTTATAATCTAAAAAAAAATATTTAATAAATATTTAATATAAACAAAAGCTTTAAAATTAGTTTTAAAAATTTTTAATAACCGAAACATTTATATAGTAAGACTTACACAGTATATGTGTCAAACTTAAAATGACAAGGTTACAGAAAAAGGTAACCTAAATTTCTTATCATACTAATCAAAATTACGGAGATGATATCTATGGCTCAAAATGAAAAAACTTTAAAAGTTGCAGAAGCCCTTTCTCAAAGGGAAATTGGTCAAGGTATTGCAAGAGTCGATCCTAATGTAATGGCTGAATTAGGATTGAACGAAAGAGACATTATTGAAATTAACGCAGACAAAAAAACTGCCGCAATCGTACTGCCTTCACAAACAGATATAGGTCTTGGAGTTATAAGAATCGACGGATTAGTCCGTAAAAATTCCGGGGCAACAATCGGTGGTGAAGTAGTAATCAAAAAAGCAAAAGCAGTTGAAGCTAAAAAAGTAGTTTTAGCACCTACTGAAGATAACATCCGTGTACAAGGTGATGTGCGCGGTTTATTCATGGGCAAAGTCATGATGCAGGGAGATATTATTGGATCTCAAATCAGGGCTCCAAGACCAAATATGGGATTTAACAGCATATTTGATGAATTACTGGACTTTACCCCTTCAATGAAAGAAATTAGATTCGCTGTAGTTTCCACCCAACCTGGAGGAATTACCGTAGTCGGACAAAACACTGAAGTAGAACTTCACGAATCCCCAATTGATGTAAGCAAACTCGAAGGTGTTACAAACCTCGTTGACGTAAGTTACGAAGATATAGGTGGTCTTAAAGAAGAAGTTAAAAAAGTAAGGGAAATGATTGAAATCCCACTTAAAAGACCAGAATTATTCGAAAAATTAGGAATCGCTCCTCCAAAAGGAGTATTAATGCACGGTCCACCAGGAACAGGTAAAACATTACTGGCTAAAGCAGTTGCTAGTGAAAGTGATGCCCATTTCATATTGATTAATGGGCCGGAAATCATGAGCAAATATGTTGGAGGATCTGAAGAAAACCTAAGAGAATACTTCGAAGAAGCAGAAGCAAACTCCCCCTCAATCATATTCATTGATGAATTAGATGCAATTGCTCCAAAAAGAGAGGATACAAACGGTGAAACCGAAAGAAGAACCGTTGCTCAATTGTTAACCTTAATGGATGGTCTTAAATCAAGAGGCCAAGTTGTTGTAATCGGTGCTACAAACAGACCTGACTCTCTTGATCCCGCACTTAGAAGACCAGGAAGATTTGACCGTGAAATAGAAATCGGTGTTCCTGATGCTGATGAAAGAAAAGAAGTCCTTGAAATTCATACAAGAAACATGCCAATAGCTGAAGATGTTGATTTGAATAAACTCGCAAATACAACACACGGATTTGTAGGAGCCGATTTAGAATCATTATGTAAAGAAGCTGCGATGAGAGTAGTTAGAAGAATACTTCCTGAAATCAAAAATGATGATGAAGAAATCCCTGAAGAAGTTCTTAAAAAAATTATTGTAACAAAAGACGATTTCAAATCAGCACTTAAAGAAATTCAACCTTCTGCATTAAGAGAAGTTCTTGTACAAGTTCCAAATGTAAAATGGGATGATATTGGTGGACTTGATGATGCTAAACAGGAATTAAAAGAAGCTGTTGAATGGCCTTTAAAATATCCGGAAAACTTCCAAAAATTCGGAATAAATCCTCCAAAAGGAGTATTACTTTATGGAATTCCTGGAACAGGTAAAACATTGCTTGCAAAAGCAGTGGCAAGTGAAAGTGAAGCAAACTTCATTTCCATTAAAGGACCTGAACTTCTATCCAAATGGGTGGGTGAATCCGAAAAAGGAGTAAGGGAAGTATTTAGAAAAGCAAAACAAACTGCTCCAACAGTAATATTCTTCGATGAAATCGACTCCATTGCAAGCACAAGAAGTGGAAATGACACTGACAGCGGTGTGACAAAAAGAGTTGTAAATCAGTTATTAACAGAAATGGATGGTTTAGAAGAACTTGAAGATGTGGCAATCATTGCAGCAACCAACAGACCGGACATCATTGATCCAGGTTTAATGAGGCCTGGAAGATTCGACAGACACATCAAAGTCGACACTCCATCAGAAGAAGCAAGAATTGCAATCTTTGAAGTACATACCAAAGATATGCCATTAGCTAGTGACGTTGATCTTAAAAAATTAGCAAAAAGTACCGACGGATATGTCGGAGCAGATATCGAAGCCGTATGTCGTGAAGCAGCAATGCTCACTTTAAGAAATGATATTGAAGCTTCTGAAATACCAAATAAATATTTCAAAGAAGCAATAGAAAAAGTGAAGCCTGCAGAAAACGCAGATGAACAATTAGTCCAATATATGTAAGGAAGCTCACCACTTCCTTACCCCTCCTCTTATTTTCTAGGTAAAATCTCATCACTAGGTCTTAAATAATTAGAATAATACTGTGCCTTATATTCAATGAATGAGAATCTCATGCCATTAACGCCATATTTAGGATTATACCCAAAAATGTTAATATACTCAGATAAATCATCACGTTCATTTTTCAGGGCTTTAGTTACCTCATACAATGCCTTTGTATCGTCAATTGCCCTGTGGAAATTAACCTCTTCAATATTATAATAGTGTACTGCATCTATCAATTTATGAGGATAGGCTTTTCTGTCCTTAAAAACAGTGACAGTATCCAACCAATCCAGGTTAGATACAATTTCATCAGCCTCATCACCAAAATGCCTTTTCAAAAGATAATAAATGAATGACAAGTCAAAATGAGTGTTATGTGCAATCATTAAAGTATTTTTTGTCAATCTTTCCTTTAAATCCTGAGCAATGATATCTTCAGATACACCCTCTTTGTTAAGCATTTCATCAGTGATGCTCGTAATTTGAGTAATTTTAGGTGGAAGAGGTTCATTGATTTTAATAAACTTATCGTATTCCTCAGTTATTTCACCATCCTCCAAAGTAAACATTGCAAGTTCGATAATTCTTGAATTTACACAGTCAAGGCCCGTAGTTTCCGTATCAAAAAATATAATCTTAATTTAAATTCCTCCAATAATATATTTAATTAAATATCTAAAATACTTTTAGTCATGAAAATTTTATTTGGTTAACAATGTTATATTTAGTAATGGCTAAATAATTATTCTTTGTTAAACCTAAAAAGAGTTTAATTTAAATATAAATAATAAACAATATATTAAATGTAGTTATATGACACATTAATGATTAAAAAAGGAGTTGATATGCATGCCACGTGGACATGGTAGAGGTTCTACACCTTTATTATCTTCATTACTCAGTCCCGGACGTAAACACTGTCATGGACATGGCCACAATAGCTTACTTAGAACTTTAGCAATCGGAGCTACTGGAGCTGTTGTTGCAAAAACATTAATGGATAAAAAATAGATTTTTATCCAATTTACTTATTTTTTTAAATATAATATGGATGAAAAAATTTCATTTGATGTTTCATTAGTTATGCCGATTCAGACAGCACCCCAATATTAATCTCAGAAGCAGAACGATTGGAAGCATTACATATCACATATAATTAAATTCCAACAATTTTAACATTTTTAGATATAATTTTAACAACCATCACATTAATCTTAAATCAAAAAGCGAACTTTAATTTGAATTAAAATCCATATTTAAATTAGGTGAGAGTATGGTCGAAGATCATCATGTTATAGAAGCGCTTGGAAAAACTGAAGTAGTAATAGAAAATGGTGAAGTCGTATCTATAGGAGAACCATTAGTCGAATACTGTCCAATATTTGATAAAATCGACAATGCAAAACAATTGGATAAAGATTTCATCAAATGGAATATGGAAAAAAGGATTCGTGAATTCGGTATGTGCACAGCAGACAGAGTTGTCAAAATGCCAGACATGATGTCTTTTGGTATTTCAGAAATCCTAAAAACAAATAGGGAATTGGGTCTGATAGACTGTGTTGTTGGTGTCTGTGAAGGTGTTGGAACATTGCTGATAACAGATCCTGAAATAATCCAGGGCGTTGGCGGAAGAGTATCTGCATTAGTTAGCACGACCCCAATACCTGAAGTTATCGAAAAAGTTGGAACAGAAAATGTATTGAATCCGGAGACTGCTGATTTAGATCCTATCAAAGGACTTGAAATGGCAATTGAAAAAGGCTTTAAAAACATAGCAGTTACAATTTTACCTTCAAAAACAGTGAAGGAACTGCGAGAATATCCATCTCCTGACTATGTGAACGTATATATTTTTGTAGCACACACCACCAATGCAAGCGATGAAGAAGCACAAATCGTCTTTGAGAATGCTGATGTCGTGACCGCATGTGCAAGCGATAAGATTAGAGATTATGCTGAAAAAGAAGAGGTTTATTATTCCGGTTCAAAAGTTCCTATTTTTGCCGTGACTGAAAAAGGTCGTGAATTTTTAGATAACAGGCTGAAAAAAATAGGTAAACCTTTAACGATAAAAGATTATCCTTTAAATAGAGAGACACACCCACATCCATTAATTTAAAAAAACAAATAAAAATAATAAATACTTTAATTTACAAATTATTTTTATTAAAAATATTATATATGAGGGAAAATATTGACTCAAAAAAGCGAAGCTATCAAAGGCAACATCACACAAGAAATGAAAGATGTTTCAAAACAGGAAAATATTGAAGTTGATAAACTAGCTAGACTAATAGCTGATGGAAAAGTTGTTATTCCTAAAAATATCAATAGTCATGCAAAGGCCTGCGGTATTGGTGAAGGACTTTCAACAAAAATCAATGCAAACATTGGATCCTCATCAAAAATTGATGATTTGGAATTGGAAATAAATAAGGCAAAATTAGCTGTTGAATATGGTGCTGATGCAATAATGGACTTGTCAACAGGTTCCGATTTGAAATTGTTTAGACAGAAAATCATGGATGCAATTGACGTCATTATTGGAACTGTCCCAATCTATGAGGCAGGAGTAGTTACCTTGGCAAAAGGCAATGAAATTGTTGATATGGATCCTGACGATATTTTCAAGGCTATTGAAAATCAGGCACGTGAAGGCGTTGATTTTATGACACTTCACTGCGGGATTACAAAGGATTTAGTTTCAAAACTTGAAAAACAGAAACGTATGATGGGTATCGTTAGCCGTGGAGGTACGTTTATGGCTTCATGGATTAAACACAATGAAATGGAAAACCCATTATATGAAAACTACGATTATCTTTTAGAGCTATCCTATGAATATGACATTACATTATCATTGGGTGATGGACTCAGACCAGGTTGTCTAGCTGATGCAAGCGATATCCCTCAAATCCAAGAATTGGTCAATCTGGGAGGCCTTGTCAAAAGGGCACAGGATGCCAATGTTCAGGTTATGGTTGAAGGACCTGGACACATGCCGATGAATCAGATAAAAGCCAATATGGAAATTCAAAAAACAATTTGTTATGGTGCACCGTTTTATGTTTTAGGTCCGTTAGTTACTGATTTGGCTCCGGGCTATGACCACATTACCTCTGCAATCGGCGGAGCAATAGCCGCTAGCAGCGGAGCAAACTTTTTATGTTACGTGACTCCAGCAGAGCATTTGTCACTTCCTTCACTTGAAGACGTTAAGGAAGGAGTGATTGCATCAAAAATAGCTGCTGAAGCTGCTGATGTTGCAAGAGGACTCCCACAATCATGGATTAGGGAACGTCAAATGGCAAAGGCTCGTAAGGAATTTGATTGGGAAAAACAATTCGATTTGGCATTCGATAAATCAAAACCAAGAACATACCGTGACAAATGTGAACTTGACGATGATGAAATGTGTGCAATGTGCGGAGAATATTGCGCAGTAAAAATAGCTAAAGGCGATTTCTAATGAAATATCAAGAATTAGTAGATGTTTATTCAGCTTTAGAAGCTACAACCAAACGTTTAGAAAAAACAGACATTATTGCAGAGTATCTAAAAAAATTAGATGCCGACACAATTGGAAAAGTAGGATTGCTACTTTTAGGTGGAGTTTTTCCAGCATGGAGCTCCGAAGAAATAGGTATTGGTGCAAAATTAGTTGAAAGGGCTGTTGCAGAAGCTGTTGGAACCACACAGGCAAAGGTTGAGGATGCTGTTCGTGACGAAGGAGATATCGGTCTTGCATGCATAGACTTATACTCAAAAAAGTCACAGATGACATTTTTCTCACAACCACTGACCATTAATTTCGTATTTGACAGTCTTCAAAAACTATCAAAAATAAGTGGATCCAGATCTACTAATCGTAAGATTTCAATTATTTTAGAATTATTGTCACAGGCTTCAGCCACCGAAGCAAAATATTTAACCAGAACAATTACTGAAGAATTAAGGATTGGTGTTGGTGACGGCATTGTCCGTGACGCCATAGCACAGGCCTTTAATATTGACAAAAAAATTGTAGAAAGAGCTCAAATGCTGACCAATGACTTTTCGGTTGTTGCAACTACAGCATTGGTTGAAGGAGCTGAGGGATTAACCAAACTTAACCTGACTCCGGGAACACCAGTTAAGCCAATGCTGGCACAGCTGTCACCTCCTGTTGCAGAAATCATTCCGGAAATGGGTACTGCAATATGTGAAACCAAATACGATGGAATACGTCTTCAGGTTCACAGAAATGGTGATGAAATCAGGATATTTACCCGCAGATTGGAAAACATCACACATGCACTTCCAGAAATTGTAGAGTTATTTGACGAGCACCTCCCACATGACGATTATATCGTTGAAGGGGAAGTGATTGCTACAAGAGACGGGAAGCCACTGCCTTTCCAAAACATTCTGCACAGAGTAAGACGCAAATACAATGTCGAAGAGGCAATGGAAAATGTTCCATTGAAATTATACCTGTTTGACGTGTTATATTATAAGGAACCTATGATTGATGAACCGTTAATGACAAGAAGACAGACCTTAGAAAGCATTGTTGACACATCAGTCGATGCAATGAACTTAAGCACAATGATTGTTGGAACTCCAGAAAACATTGATGAAATTGAGGAACTCTTCAATTCATCCATTGCAGCACATCATGAAGGAATCATGATTAAGGACGCTTCAGAACCATATATCCCAGGAATCAGAGGCAAAAAAATGCTTAAGTATAAAGCAGAACCTGAAACATTGGATATGATAATTGTTGGCGGAACATACGGCATAGGCAAAAGAGGAGATTTCGTCGGATCTTATCTTGTAGCTTTAAGAGATGAAAATGATGAGTTTAAAACTGTAGCTTATGCCGCAACAGGACTTGACGATGCAACCTTGGAATATCTGACCGGAAAAATGAAGGAAATTGAAATAACAACAAAAGGCCGTGAAATTGTCGTTGAACCAAAAATTGTCTTGGAGATTGCATTTTCAGAAATTGTTGAATCTCCAGAATATGAAACAGGCTACTCCTTAAGGTTCCCTGTCGTTAAAAACATCAGAAAAGATAAAGGACCTATGGATGTGGATACTGTTGAGCGTTTGCTTTCAATGTATGAAGCCCAATAGTTTCATACAACCACAAATTCCATCACTTATAAATACCCATATTATATTAATATCTTATTAACATAATGTATATTGTGATAGTATGGAATGCCTAAACTGTGAAACAGAATACGATGAAGATTTTCAGGACGAATGTCCAGTCTGCGGATATTCAATCAACACGATAATATGTCCGGAATGCGATTGCCCAGTTGATGAAACCAATATATGCAATTGCGGCAAAACATTGGAAGACTTCGATTATGAAGATGAAGAAGAAGACGATGATGAATATGATTACTACGATTATATGAACGAAGAAGACGATGAAGATGAAATAGATCCTGGCGAAAGCATCTGTGAAAACTGCAGCCATTGGATTACTCATCGTTTAGGTTCAGCTTATGGAATGATATGCCAAATAACCGGTGAAAATACCGATCCAGATGACTATTGTGACTCTTTTAGCCAGATGTTTCACTTTTCCAACTATGGAGATGAAGGCCAGTACAGCTTCATAGATACAGACCAGGAAAAGAAAAGAAAACTGGACAATTGGCGCAATAGAAGATACTGAATCCACACAATATAACCTCACCATACAATATAACCCGATTAAATCCTATCCCATTTATTAATTTTAAAATTAAATCAGACTTTATGAAAATTACAGATGACAAATTATTAAAAATAGCTTTGGTTACTTCATTAATAGGTTTGATTGGACTGATTTTATTTACGCCATCAATTGAAGTCAAGGAAGTTAAAATCAAAGATGTGACACGCTCAATGATAGATGAAGAGGTAAGCATCAGTTGTGTGGTCAGTGACGTTAAATCCTCAAAAAGCGGAAGCAGCTACTTTTTAACAATTAATGACGGGACAGGACAGATGCCATTAATTATATTTGAAAGCCAGATTGCACAGATGCAGACGAATAACCTAGATATTGAAGATTTCAAAGACAAAAAGGTCAATGTTGTTGGCAAGATTACAGAATACAACAATGAAATGGAAATAGTATTGTCGAGCGGAGACAGTCTCAAAATAATAAACTAACAATCGTTAGTTTTATATGTGATGCAATCCTATAAACTAACAAGTGTTAGTTATGAATAACAAGGAAAAAATTTTTGAAAAATCCGTGGATTTATTTTCCGAATACGGATATGATGGAGTGTCCATCAGAAAAATAGCTGCTGCAGTAGGAATTAAAGAAAGTTCAATTTACAATCACTATAAAAGCAAAGAATCAATTTTGGATGCAATTCTTGCATACTACATAAATGAAATGACAAAAGATGAAATTCCACTTAATCAGGCAAGTGAAAATCTAGATATCAGTTTTGATTATTTCTATAAAGCAGGAGTAGACCTCTACACCTCAAAACTAAATGATGCAAAAATGATGAAAATCACAAGAATCATTTTGGTTGAAACATATCACAATGAAAAAATCAGGAAATTCGTGAAAACTGCAATAGTGAATGGTGCAATAGCTGGATGGATAGAACTATTCAATCTAATGAAAGAAAAGAACTTGATTAAAAAGGATTGTGATTCGAAGCAGCTGGCCGAATCATTCTACTATTATGGTCTCTTCCTGTTAATTGAACATGTGATAATCAATTATCCGGAAGATGATGAGACATTTTTAAAGGAGTTGGCTAAAAAAAGTGAAATACAGATGAAACTAATTTACAATTCAGTGAAAAGTGATTAATATGATTATCCGATTAGAAAATGAAGATGATTATCTGGAAGTGGAAAATCTGGTAAGAAATTCATTCTGGAACATATATCGCCCAGGAGCTTGGGAACACTATATCGTGAATCATTTAAGAAATGATTCCTGCTTTATTAAAGATTTAGCTTTCGTAATTGAAAAGGATAAACGAATAATAGGCCATATCAACTATTCCATTGGAAAAATCACTTTTGATGACGGCAGATGCGAAGATGGAGTTGTATTGGGGCCTGTTTCAATTGATAAAAATTACCAAAACAATGGATATGGAAGTGAACTAATCAAATATAGTCTCAAAATTGCAGAAAAGAAAAACATCCCATTCATATTTGTTATTGGTGATGAAAATTATTATCATAGATTTGGCTTTGAAAGCGCATCCAAATACAATCTATTTTTAAACGGGACAGATATGGAGGATGAATGCCCTTTTTTCATGATTAAGATAATAGATAGAGAAAAAATATCCAATGAAAAAGGCATCTTCACAAATCCCGAAGTGTTTGATGTTGATGAAAAGGATTTGGATGAATTTGACAAGAAATTTGAATTCAAAGAAAAAAAGATAATTGAAGGACAACTAGACTTGCGAGAGTGTTAAAATGAAATATCTAATGATTAACGGGTCACCAAGAAAACAAAACACATATAATGCAATGAAAATAGCTAAAAATAATATTGATGGAGAATTTGAAGAAATTAATCTGGTGAATGAAAAAATTCCAATGTGTGTTGGATGTCAGAACTGCATAATGAAAGGAGAAGAAAAATGCCCTCATTTTGATAAAATAAATCCAATAATCAGAAAAATTAATGAATGCGATGGATTGATTATCATCTCACCAGTTTATGCAATGAATGTGACTGCACTATTGAAAAATTTGTTTGACCACACTGCATACCTATACCACAGGCCAACATTTTTCACTAAAAAAGCTCTGATTATTGTTACAGCTGCAGGAGCCGGACAAAAAAATGTAGCAAAATACATCGATGAAACATTAAGGCATTGGGGTATGAACAAGACATATACTATAGCACAGGCAATTGGAGATGGAAACTTTGATGAATCAAAAATCAATAAAACATCCAAACAATTCATCAAGGACGTAACATCCAACAAGCTCCATTCCCCAAAACTAAATGACATTGTATTTTTTAATGTATGGAAAGCTATGGCCAAATCAGAAAATCCGATTGAAAAGGATAAGCAATACTGGCATGAGAGCGGATTAGTCAATCATGATTTTGCACCTGAAGTAAAAATGGGAATTTTAAAGAAGGTATTTTCAAAAATAATATTTTTCGCAATGAACAAAGCGATAAAATAAATACTTATTTATTGATTAAAAATCAAAATTAGATATAATTAACTTTTATAGGAATTATTAAGATGTCAAAGGAAAAAAGATTATTCGGAACATTTGGAGTTAGAAGAACTGCAAACGATATATTAACACCAGAATTCGCTTCAAGACTTGCGGCATGTTATGGAACCCAAATACAAGGAACCGTTGCAGTTGGAGGAGATACAAGAACTTCTAGTCCAATGTTAATGGAAGCTGTAAAAGCAGGTCTTTTATCATCTGGCTGTGACGTTGTGGACTTAGGAATTCTACCAACACCAGGTGTTCAATATGCAGTACGTAAATATTATGATGGCGGAGTAATGATTACCGCTTCACATAACCCGCCAAAATATAATGGTATTAAGTTTTTAGATGAATTTGGTATTGGAATCCCTGATGATATGGATTTAGCTATTGAAGAGTTATACTTTGATAGTGAACCAAAAAGAGCAGAATGGCATGAAATCGGTCAAATTTACCATAATGACAAAATCATAGACGAATATGTTGACGAAGCAATTTCAAAAGTCAACGTTGATGCTATCCGTGAAGCTAACTTAAAAGTTGTTGTTGACTGTGGAAGTGGTGCAGGTGCTTATACCGCCCCATATTTAATACGCAAATTAGGCTGTAACGTAACAACCCTTAACTGTCAGGCTGACGGATCTTTCCCCGGTCGTGACCCAGAACCAATTGAGGAAAACCTGCAGGAATTAATCAGTGTCGTAAAGGAATTAGGTGCTGATATTGGTATTGCTCATGATGGAGATGCTGATAGAACTATCTGTATTGATGAAAAAGGTAATTTTGTTCTAGGAGATAAGACATTTACACTTATTGAAAAGCAAATGCTTAAAGAAAACAATGGTGGAATCATTGTCACTACAGTTGCTACATCCCAAGCAATATATGACATTGCAGAAGAGTACAATGGTGAAGTAATAGCTACTGCAGTTGGAGATTTACTTGTTGCACGTGAATTGCATGATAAGAACGGATTGTTTGGTGGAGAAGAAAACGGAGGTTTGATTTTCCCAGACTTCGTATATGGAAGAGATGCAGTGATGACTGTAGCCAAAATATTGGAAACCTTGGCACTGGAGAAAAAATCATTATCCGAACTGGTATCCGAACTTCCAGTATACTACGCAAGTAAAATGAAAATCGAATGTCCTGATGAGCAAAAACAACCTGTTATGACACAAATCGCAGAAGAAATCAAAAACACGACTGACTTTGAACTCGACTTAACTGATGGTGTTAAAATCCTAAAAGAGGACGGATGGGTAATCATCAGACCATCAGGAACTGAACCAATATTCAGATGTTTCGCTGAAAGTGACACCCAGCAAAAAGCAGATGAAATGACTGAATGGGGAATGAGTTTAATTAAAAAATACAAAGAATAATTGAAGCAACATTTGCTTCAATATATTTACTTTTTCGATCAATTAAAATAAACTTTATTTATTTAACAATAAAATTATAAACTCTTTTTTTAAAATAATAAAAGTAATAAAATAGAAATAGCTAATCAAACATCATCATGTAGATTATAAGTTATCAAGACACTCTTCTTTTAAGAAAAATGCATCTTCATTGTCGGGATTTCTAAGCAAAACCCGATTGAAACTTTCAACAGCCTCTTCAAATTTGCCCAATTCCATTAAAACAACACCTTTATTTAACAAGAAATCTACATTATACTTTTCTAATGAAATAGCTGTATTGAAACATTCCAATGCCTCATCCAATTTACCCAAGTCAATATAAGCATTACCCATCCTATTAATAGCTTCAGCATCCATTTCAGAGTCATCCAAACAGACTTCAACCGCCTTATCGAAAGATTCAATAGCTTCCTCCAGGCGACCCATATCAGTCAGGAGATTTCCTCTTGAGTTCCATACTTCAGGATTTTCGCTGTCAATTACAATAAGTTTATCATAAACTTTTAAAGCCTTTTCATATTCGCCCAAAACTTCTAAAATAAATCCTCTCCAATATAAAACAATAGGGCTGTTAGGAGAGTAATTATATGCAATAGTACTTGCCTTTAGTGCACCGTCCAAGTCCCCTGCATTTAAAAGAGCAATTGCCTTATTGTTTAGGATATACTCATTATCGGGCTCAACAGATAATGCCTTATCATAACATTTAATTGCTTCATCGAACTGTCCGAGTCTTGAAAGATTATCCCCCTGTTTATTTAAAAGATAAACATCATTCGGATCAATTCTTAAAGCTGCATCATAACACATTGTAGACTTGTCAAATTTACCGCTGTCAAAAAGAATATCTGCACGCTTTGTAATCATAGACTTTTCATCGATTTTATCTCCTTTCCAATCATCAATGTCCAATTTTTCAAAATAAATAATCTGGAATTCATCAGAAGGGTCAACACGACCACCATACATTTTTTTAAATTCCCTTAACATATCTTTGGAGTCTTTAAATCCTTCCTCACGTGCAATTTCATCATTATCAATGATATCCCCAAATGAAATGTCTTCAACACCAGTGACAACAGCCTCAAAGATTTTCATCTTTTCTTTTGAAACCAAATTCCAATAACAATATAATCTGTCACCTTCCTTTAAAGGATTTTTCCAAAGCTTACGGATAGTTCTTCTTTTTTTACCCGTAATGACATCAATGTCGTTACTAGAAAATGATAAAATTGGCATTTTGACATTCCTTTTACTTTATTCGATAATCTGTTCTCCAAATTCCGCAGTCTTAACCTTGACGATTCCATTGAATACTGGCTTTACATTTTCAGCAAGCTTGCGCAAATCGTGAGGATTCGGGACTTCAACTTCTTCCAAAGCAGGATCCAAAACATTCTTATTTCTGAATTGCTGAAGAGTATAGATATCACCTTCAATATCATTGACAAGATTGAAAATATCCTTTTTTGTGTGCAATGTAGGAACATACGTTGTCCGGAGTTCCAAATGAACATTGGAATCATTATTCAATAGATTCATGGACTTTTTAACATTAGAGCCCACATTGGCACCGGTGACTTTCCTATATTTTTCAAATGGAGCCTTGATGTCCAAAGATACGAAATCCAACAACCCCAATTCCAATAGTTTTTCAATTTTATCCGGATAAATGCCGCTTGTATCCAGTTTTGTTTTAAGGCCGATGCTTTTGATATAGCTAAACAATTCAATCAATGCATCCAATTGCATTAATGGTTCGCCGCCGGACAACACAACCGCATCAATAAAATCTGCAGCATTGTCTATTTCTGATTTGATCTCTTCAAAGCTTTTTTCTGTATTATCTTCCAATAGTTCCACATTATGGCAATATCTGCATGCCAAAGGACATTGTGACATGAAAATAACCAATGACATATTTCCATGAAATTCTACAGATGATATTAAAGTTCCACCAATGTACATTAATCAACTACCTCATGAACAATATCAATGAATTTTTTATTTTCTTCCATTGTACAGATACTAATCCTTATCCAATATTCATCCAATCCCTTAAACGAAGTACAGTCTCTTACAATAATACCTCTTTTCATGAATTCGCGAGTAATTTCAGCCGCAGTATACCCAGTATCTTTAACTCCAATTAAAATAAAATTAGATTTTGACGGGAATACATTAAGACAATCTATTTTAGATAATTCATCAATCAGATAGTCTCTGCTTTCAATTCCATCTTTAATTGACCGTTCAATGAATTCCTTATCTTCAAAGGTATTTACTGCCGCAACATAAGACAATCTTGTTAGGGAAAATACTGGTTTGATTCTGTGCATATATTCTATGATTTCTTCACATGCAAGACCATAACCAATTCTCATACCTGCAAGACCTAAAACTTTAGACATTGTTCTGATGATAAAAATATTGTCATATTCATTGATTAAATCCTTGTTTGTGACTTCAGAATATTCAAAATATGCTTCATCAATAACTATTAGAATATCTGGATTTTCACTGGCTATCCTAATTAGGTCTGCCCTATCAATTAAGGTTCCTGAAGGATTATTCGGACTGCATAAGAATATCATTTTGGTTTTAGGGTTGATCTTATCAAATATTGATTCAACATCCAAAACATTTTTATCCAAATCCCATCGGGCATAGACAGGATTTGCGCCATATTGCTTCAACAAATATTCATAATACATGTAAGATGGCAAAGGAACTATGAATTCATCATCCGGTTCGATGAAGGTTTTAGCTAAAACATCAATGATTTCATCTGCTCCATCCCCACCAATAATCACTTGAGAATCTTTAACATCAGAATATTGTGCCGCAAGATGAACCAAATCCTTAAGCTGGGATTCAGGGTATCTGTTAATGTTTTTTGATTCTTCCGCAATGGCCTTAATGGCTTTTGGAGAAGGACCCCACGGATTTTCATTGGATCCTAACTTAATGATATCCTCTTTTTTTAATCCAAATTCGGCAGCAATTTCATCCTGTGATCTTCCAGGGACATATGAGTCCATATCACTAACAATTTGTCTCGGTTTCATAATTTAATCTTCCTTATACTGTTTAGACAGTTTTACATAATTATCAGCATTATCTTGGATATGTTGAATTTGTTCTGGAGTTACTTCCTTAATTAATTTGGCGGGAACGCCTAAAATCAAACTGTTTTCCGGGAATTCCTTACCTTCACTTACAACAGCGCCAGCACCTACAATAGAATTCTTACCTATTTTGGCACCATTTAAAACTGTTGCATTCATCCCAATCAATACATTGTCTTCAAGTGTGCATCCGTGAATAACTGCTCCGTGACCAACTGAAACATTTTCTTTTATTACAACAGGAAATCCTTTGGAACAGTGGACAACACAATTGTCTTGAACGTTTGAATTGTCTCCAATTTTTATGGATGAGACATCTCCTCTCAGGACGGCACCATGCCAAATTGAAACGTTTTCTCCAAGTTCAACATCGCCAATTACTTGAGCACCAGGGCATATTACAATAGAGTCTTTTTTATTTTCCATAATATCACTAGTTTTAGTTTTTATCTTCTTTATTCTTATCTTGAATAATATGATTTTGTTTTAATAATACTCTTGTATCAGAAGGCAAGTCCTCATACAATAAAACATTGGATCCGATTGTGGAGTTTGATCCCACCTTAACACCAGGAGAGAAACTTGAATTGATACCTGTCTTTACAGAATCACCAATAATGGCTCCAAGCTTACGTCTTCCACTGTCTTCCATTGAATCCTTGATTTTTGTTTTAATGTTTGCATTATCAAAACGTAAATTAGCAATGTTAGTTCCTGCTGCAATATTACAATTAGAACCTATTACAGAGTCCCCAACATAACTTAAATGACTTACATTAGTATTTTCCATGATGATTGAGTTTTTAATTTCAACTGCATTTCCAACATGGACATTATCACCAAAGTAAGTATTACCACGAATATAACAGTTAGGACCTACATCACAGTTCTTACCAATATATACATTACCTTCGATGTAGACTCCCGCTTTAATGACACTTCCTTCACCCAAATAAACTTCCCCATGAATATGGGCTCCATTTTCTACCTTACCTTTGATTTGGGTTTTCAAATTACCGATTAATTCTTCATTAACTTCAATAAGTTCCCATGGCCTTCCAACATCAATCCAATCCTTATCCGTCTTGTGGCCAATGACCTTTTTGCCTTCTTCAATCTGCATGCTTACGGAATCAGTAATTTCATATTCTCCTCTTTCTGATATTTCAGTCTTTTCAATTTTTTCAAAGATATCTTTGTTAAAGACATAAATACCCGTATTTACCAGGTTACTAGGAGCTTCTTCTCTTTTAGGTTTTTCAATAATGTTTTTGATGTTTCCATCTTCTATTTCCACAACACCAAATGCGGAAGGATCTACCACTTCAGTCAAAACCATTAACGTATCAGGCTTTAAGTCATCGTATTTTTTTATGATTTCATGAATTATCTCATCATCAAGAATTATATCTCCATTTAAAACAAGCAAGCTGTCTTGAATGAAATCTTCACCATATGAAATAGCATTGGCTGTTCCAAGGAAATCCTTTTGAGTTTTATAAGTAATGTTAACTCCGAATTCAGAACCGTCTCCAAAATAATCCTTCACAATTTCTTCCTTATATCTAACGATTAATAAAATATCTTTTATGCCATTGTTTTTTAAAGCTTCAATATTATATTGAATTATTGGTTTACCTGCAACTGGCAACATGGTTTTAGGCTTTGTAAGTGTTAATGGCCTCATTCTTGAACCTTCACCAGCACTTAAAATTATTGCTTTCAATTTTATTACCCCGTATATATTAAAAATTATTGTAAAATATTATGTTTTTTCTAATATATATTAATTTAATTAGTTGAAGCAATACAACTTACGGGATGAAAATAAGTATGCTTTAAATTAATTTTAGCTTTAATTATTTTAATAGAAAAAAAATATCAATGCAAATAATAAATGAAAATATTTAATTGCAAATACATAATGTAAAAATCATTGAAATAAAAATAGTGTATCTACATCATTCAAAACAAATTCTAAAAAAAGTCCAATTTTATGGTTTGTGAAAAAAAGTAAAAAAAAGGAGGGGGATGAAAAAACCCTCCATCGTGTGTTTAAATTTTATTCCTTACGTCTTCTTAATGGTATTAAAGCAAATATAATCAATAATAACATGATTATAGGATTACCGGTTGCTTTGCTATCCATCGGAACTTGAACAACAGGTTTTTCATCTTCAAGAGTTACTGGTGTAGGAGTTGGAGTTGGAATTATTTCTTCAATAATACTAACATCCGCACTAGCACTCACATTACCTGTCATGTTTGATCCAGCAATAGCAACGTTTGTAATATTAGCAGCTTTAGTAGCGTTACATACAATTGTGAAGCTTGCACTTTCATTTTGAGCTAAACTACCTGAGTAAGCATATTTATTACCTACTTTAGTCCAATTTGCACCATCGAAACTGACAAATTCTAATCCTTCTGGAATCTCATCGACAACAAATACGTCACCAAGAGCACAGTCACCAGTATTTCTTACAGTAATAGTAAAGGTTACTAATTCACCTACTTTTACTGAAGATTTATCAGCAATTTTAATTACTGAAATACCCGGAACACTAACAACAGTAGTGTTATTGGAATTAGCTTTTGCAGTAGCATTGCTAGTTAAGTTAGACCCAGCAATAACTTTTGGCATGAATTGACCGCCAGCAGTTGTATTGAAGTATAAAGTGTAACTGATTGATTCACCTGGATTTAAGGAAGCAGAGTAAATAAATCTATTACCCACTTTAGTCCAATTTGCACCGACAAATCCTGTGTAGACTAATCCTTCAGGGAATATGTTATCAACATATACTTCTCCAAGGACACAATCACCATCATTAGTAACGATAACTGTAAAGCTAACAGGTTGGCCAACAATTACATTAGGATCATTAGATATTTCACGAACTACTAAATCTGGAGTGTAAACTCTAATTGAAGCTTCAGCAGTGTGATTGTCAACATTATCAGAACCTACAATTACTCTGTTGGTGAAATTACCTGATACAGTAGTATTTACAACAACGAATAATTCTACATCTTCGCCAACAGCTAAAGAACCACCATAATAGAACATGGTTCCATTATTAGTCCAATTAGTGCCGATGAAGTGGTCATAAACTAATCCATCAGGAATAACCTCATCAATGAATAATCCTGTAAGTTCCATATCTCCATTATTGGTAACAACTATTCTGAAAGTAGTTTGGTTACCTGAGTATACAACTTCTTCAATTGCAACTTTGATTACGGAAATATCCGGATGATATACGTGAACATCCACATCACTTTGCTTGATAGTACCTTCTTCAGTACAATTTACTGTAGCCGCATTTACGAAAGTACCATTAGTTAAAGTTTTTACAACAATCCAAACAGTGTAAGATTCATTTTTAGTTAAACGATCAACAGTCCATACAAGGTTGTTTCCATCAGTTGTGTATTTTTCACTTGATGCAACAACGCTAAATGCAGTAGTATCTAAGATATCACTAATTACAACACCAGTAGCATCAATAATTCCATGGTTTGTAACTACGATTGTGAAGTTAACAAGACCTCCAACGATTACGAAAGATACGTCAGTGGATTTAATGATTTTTAAATCTGGGTTGTAAACTGGAATTGTAGCATTATCCATAACTTCAGTTGTATTTTCATTACAGTATACAGATACGACATTAGTGTAATTACCAATACCAGTAGTCATAGCTTTAACGGTGAAATTATATGATTCACCTGCAGCTAAGAATGGAATGACTTGTTCTAATTCGCCTTCAACTAAAGTTAATCCATCAGGTAAAACATCCCTAATAGTAACATTAGTAGCATTGGAAGGTCCATTATTAATCACAACAATAGTGAAAGTGACAATATCGCCGATTCCATAGTCATCTGAATCTGCAACTTTAATAACATCTAAATTAACTATGTAGTATGCTTCAACAGTATCGTTTGCTGATTTTACAGTAGTATTTTCATTACTGTATACAGATACAATATTTGTGAAATTACCACCAGCAACAGTTCTAGCAGTTACAGTGAAGTTATAAGATTCACCAGCACCTAAGAACGGAATCACTTGCTCTAAATCACCATCAACTAAAGTTAAACCTTCAGGTAAAACATCCTTAATGGTTACATTAGTAGCATTGGATTTACCATTGTTAGTTACAGTAATTGTGAAGATAACATCATTACCTACGAGAACTGAATCAACATTAGCGACTTTTGTTATATCCAAAACAACATCGTATTTAGCAGTGACTGAATCATTATCCTCTTGAGTAGTTGGCTCTTCAGTACAGTTAACTAAAGCAACATTAGTAAAAGTACCATTAGTAGTAACCCTAACAAGCACCCAGACAGAATATGACTGTTCGCTAGCCAAACGACCAACATTCCAAACAATATTCTGACCATTCCTACTATAACTACCATTAGCATCAACAAACTCAAGACCATCCTCTAAAACATCACTAATATTCACATTAGTAGCCACAGCAGAACCATGGTTCCTAATAACAATAGTAAAGTTAACCAAATCATTAACTAAAACAGAATGAACATCAGCAGTCTTATTAATCTTAATATCAGTGTTGAATACCCTAACAGTAGCATTAGCAGACTTAACAGTACTATTCTCAGCACAGTAAACAGTTACCTCATTAGTAAAGTTACCTAACTTAGTTGTTTTAGCCCTAATAGTAAATGTATAATTACCTTTAGCAGCTATAAATGGAACAACATGATCCAAATCACCTTCAAGAATGGTTAAACCATCAGTAGGGAAAGCATCCTTAATTGTAACATTAGTAGCATTAGAAGGACCATTATTAATCACAACAATAGTGAAAACAACCTCATCACCAATAATAGTATCACCAAAGTCAACAACTTTAGTAATATCTAAATTAACAATGATTTTAGCTTCAACACTAGCATTAGCAGACTTATTAGTAGCATTTTCATAACAATTGACAGTAACCACATTAGTGAAGTTACCTTCAACATCAGCTCTAGCAGTAACAGTGAAGTTGTAAGACTCACCAGCACCTAAGAACGGAATCACTTGCTCTAAATCACCATCAACCAAAGTTAAACCAGCAGGTAAAACATCTTTAACAGCAACATTAGTAGCATTAGATTTGCCAACATTAGTCACAGTAATTGTGAAAATAACTTCATCGCCAACAATAACACTAGCATTATCAACAACTTTAGTTACATCTAATACAACATCGTATTTAGCAGTGACTGAATCATTATCCTCTTGAGTAGTTGGCTCTTCAGTACAGTTAACTAAAGCAACATTAGTAAAAGTACCATTAGTAGTAACCCTAACAAGCACCCAGACAGAATATGACTGTTCGCTAGCCAAACGACCAACATTCCAAACAATATTCTGACCATTCCTACTATAACTACCATTAGCATCAACAAACTCAAGACCATCCTCTAAAACATCACTAATATTCACATTAGTAGCCACAGCAGAACCATGGTTCCTAATAACAATAGTAAAGTTAACCAAATCATTAACTAAAACAGAATGAACATCAGCAGTCTTATTGATCTTAATATCAGTGTTGAATACCCTAACAGTAGCATTAGCAGACTTAACAGTACTATTTTCATCACAGTAAACAGTCACCACATTAGTAAATTCACCCAACTTAGTTGTTTGAGCCCTAATAGTAAATGTATAATTACCTTTAGCAGCTATAAATGGAACAACATGATCCAAATCACCTTCAAGAATAGTTAAACCATCAGTAGGGAAAGCATCCTTAATTGTAACATTAGTAGCATTAGAAGGACCATTATTAACCACAACAATAGTGAAAACAACCTCATCACCAATAATAGTATCACCAAAGTCAACAACTTTAATAATATCTAAATCAACAATGATTTTAGCCTCAACACTAGCATCTGCAGATTTGTTAGTACTATTTTCATAACAATTGACAGTAACCACATTAGTGAAGTTACCTTCAACATCAGCTCTAGCAGTAACAGTGAAGTTGTAAGACTCACCAGCACCTAAGAACGGAATCACTTGCTCTAAATCACCATCAACCAAAGTTAAACCATCAGGTAAAACATCTTTAACAGCAACATTAGTAGCATTAGATTTACCAGTATTAGTCACAGTAATTGTGAAAATAACCTTATCGCCAACAATAACGCTAGAATTGTCAACTACTTTTGTAACGTTTAATACCACATCATATTTAGCAGTAACATTAGCAGTACTGTTTTTAGTAGTAGTATTCTGAGT
>SUTF01000004.1 GCA_015063005.1 Methanobrevibacter millerae | reverse complement strand
AGACTTCCAAATGCAAAACTGGACGCAAAAACATATAAAAATTAAATAAGCCTATAAAATTTTACAGACTCCTTTTTTTGAATAATATTATTGTATATGAAAAATGAAAAATTAATTATTATTTTCCTTATTGCGGTCTATTTGATTTTTAAATGGATTATATTTATTGTAATGCCAATATTCTATTTCAGACACAAAAAATTAAATACTCATCCAAAAACTGATGAAATCATTTATTCACCTCCTTTTGAATATGATTATGCAATTGTAAATGGGATATATCTTAATGATCTTCATAACGAGACAGGTTCAGTTAATGTGAATGGATTAACAATTGAAATTGCTAAATTAATTAAGAAAAATTACATTTCAGTTTCAATAGATGATGATGTCATTGACAAGGAAGAAAAAATTACTTTAGTTTTAAATCATATGAACATCAAAAAATTGAATTCAACCGATAAAGAAATAATTAATATTCTTCAACTATTTTCAAAGCATGATATGACGTTAAAGGATATAAAAACAAAATTAAATAATAAAAGCGTATTAAAAAAATTCATTTTTCAATTAAAAATATGGAAACGGGATATTGAACAGAAAAATAGAATTAATCCTAATGAATATTACCGTTATGAACATGTTGGCAATGTGGAAATAGTCGCTATACTTACCGTGTTTGCATCAATAATACGTATAATAATCTATGGGTTTTTAATGCATATAGCTTTCATCATTGCCGCTGAAATAATTTTAATAATGTTTTCTATTTTGCTTTTCTTCACATCTAAAGTGATTATGGGACATTATACTGAAATGGGATATTATCATTTAACTAAATGGATCATGTTCAAAAATTATTTGTCATCTGAAGATGAACTTCAAAAACATTCTCCTGATGATTGGGAGGATATCCTATTGTATGCATGCTGTTTTGGTATAGAAAATGATGTTATTAAAAATTTTAAGAAAATCAATGTAAATGTAAATAACAATGATTTGGAGAAATTCATTGAAAATGATGGAGTCAAAATATTGAGTGATATTTTTTATAAGGAAGTAAAAAGGATATAATATTCCTTAATCTTTTTTCCACCAGATTAAAATCCAGTCGGCCTTGTCTTTTTTGTTGTATAGCTTTCCTGTTTCAGAATCTTTGGTTAAAATTTTTTCTAAGTATTCTTTCAGTTTGTCCTTTTCTTCATTGTTCAATAAATCAAGGCGGAATTTGCCGTTGTCCATTGCCTCTTCGATATTGTCATATTCCCTATATGCCTTGATGACAAGTCTTTCGACATTCGCATAGATTCCCATATTGAACAGTATGTTGAATAGGTAGTTGTGTCCCGGAAAATGCTTGTTTTCACGGCCGATGTATTCATTAAACTCTCCTTCTATTTTCCAGTTTTCAGGACCAAATAATGTGATGAAAACATATTTGTTAGCTATTTTATTGATGCTTTGTAATGTTTTTCTGATTGGGATTATTCCGTTAAGTGATCTTGATGCCAATACAACATCATGAGAACCGACTTCTTCATAGGTAATGTCTTCCAGAGGCTTTAAAATAGTCTTGACATTTTTAATTCCTCTTTCTTGTGCTCTTTGATTCAACAATTCAAGCATTTTGGGTGATGAGTCAACGCCAGTTACATTTTTTACCTTTTGAGCCAATGGCAATGTGATTGAGCCTTCACCGCAGCCCAAATCAAGCACGCTGTCGTTTTCATCCAAAATCAATTTTGAAAATAACAGCTCGTGATAGTCATCTTTTTTAGCTCTTTTGTGAAATGATACAGCTGCCTTGTCCCAATCCTTTCCACGGTCTTTTTTTTGTTTCAATTCATTTTCCCAAAATTCATCCCATTTCAATTCATTTGGATTTTCAATACATTGCTTCATGTTCACACCTTGGTTTTTCCATCCAATACATTTTGATAGTCTTCATAGTTTTCTTTAAGCAAACGTGGAATCTCCAATTCGTATGGGCAGTTATCTACACAGGCATAACATTCAACACATTCTTTTGTATTTTCCATTATTTCCTGATACTCTTCAGTCAGGTAAGGCTCAGCTGGAAATCTTCTAATCCAAAGTGACATTCTTGCACACATGCTTATGTTAATGTCCTGTGGACATGGCATGCAGTATCCGCAGCCTCTGCAGAAGTCTTCACCAAGTTCTTTTTTATCTTTCTCAATAGCTTGTCTTAATCCATCATCCAAGACTGTATTTTCATCATATGACAGGAATTCATCAAGTTCCTCCATCTTCTGAATACCCCATATTGGAAGTACATTGTCGAATTGATTCATGTATGCATAGGATGCTTTTGAATTTGTTATCAATCCGCCGCCCATTCCTTTCATCGCTAAAAACCCGACATCAAACTCTTTACATTTATTGACCAAATCTATTTCTTGCTGGCCGCTCAAATATGAGAACGGGTATTGCAATGTTTCATATAGTCCGGATTCAATGGCTTCATGGGCGAAAGTGATTTTATGTGTTGTGATACCAATGTGTTTTATTAATCCCTCTTCTTTGGCTTCTAGCATTGCCTTATATAGGTCGTCCTCACCTTTCGGACAAAAGGATAAGTTGTGGAATTGATACAAATCTAGATAGTCTGTTTTCATGCTTTTCAGGGATTGTTCCAGCTGTTTCCAGAACTCTTCAACCTCTTCAGCTGCCCCTTTGCTTGCAAGATAAATGTTTTGCCTCACATCTTCGAAAGCCTTACCTAACTTGGCTTCGCTGTCTGTATAAAAATGGGCAGTATCATAGAAATCTATTCCATTTTCATAGGCATGATGCAGAATTTCAACTGAATCTTTCATATTTCTTCTCTGAATTGGCAATGCACCAAATCCGTTTTTATTAACTTCTAAATTTGTTTTTCCAAGTCTCATTTTAATAACCAATCATTTTTAATATAACATATAATATTAGAATTATAATCAATATGATAATGGAAGTTCTCGCTGAAAAGAATCGGGTTTGTCTAAATTCCTCGTCTTTGACTTCTCCTGTTTTCATTATTCTTTCCTTTTCAAAGGAACATTTCTGATAAATCGCTTCCAAATCATTTGGAAGTCTTCCATGTTCATTCAATAGATTAATTGTTTTGTTCAAATATTTGATGGCTTCTTTGTCATTGCCAAGCTTCACGCAACAGAATGCTGCCTTATAGTTGAAGTTGGTAACCAATTCCAATTCTTCAACTTGCTTTTCATAGTTAATGCAGTCATTGTAGCTTTTCAATGCATCCTTATACTCGTGAAGTTCGTATAATGCATCACCCTTGGCGTTCAATCCAATAATCGTATCCTCGTTTTGAAGTGACCTTTCCAGGTATTCCAAAGCCTCATTGTTCTTGCCGTTTTTTTGAAGCATCTGGCCTTTATACAAATCGGATTTCGTATCGCCTCCGAACTGGCTTTCGTATTTATCCAGATTTTTCAATGCATCATCATATCTTTTAGCCTGAATGAGAAGTTCAATTTTTCCCATTATAACTTCCTTTTTGGAAATACGTGGCTTTTCGATTGGTGAATATGATTTATATTTTTCTTCTGCCTTTTCCATAAGCTCCAATGATTCATCAACCTTATTCTTGTTGAATCTGGAAAGTGCCTTGTCACAAATGACATTGATGGAACGAGGCTGCTTTTCTAGGTATTCATCAAAGTATTTTTCACCATAATCGCCGTTGTCGTGGGTTTCATCATAATACTGATAGTACAACCCCTTTTCTTCTAAGGCAACAAGATAGTCCTTTTCAATCAACAAATCAATGATAGTTAAATAGGATGTTACATCATCTTTCCCGTGTCTTTTCTTGGCAAGTTTAAATGCCTCTTCGTAGTTTTCCTCTTCAATATATAGCTTTGCCGTTTCGATAGCATCACTCATTTTATCAACCTATATAATTTATCAGACTCCAATTTTTTCATAACTACTCATAGTAAACTTTGTTTTTTTGAATTTATATATCTTTTAAAAACATTATGTTTTTATATCTTTATTTAAATATTATTATTAGATAAAGAGTTTCTCGATTACTCTGATTACTTATTTTTATAAAAATTTAGAATTGTGATGATTAAATGAATGATTTAGAAGAAATTGTATATAAACATGCTTTATTAAATGCAGCTAAACATAAGGGAAGTGCAAATCCCGGTGCCGTTATGGGTTCAATAATGGCTAATGAACCTGAACTCAGAAGCAGGGCAAAGGAAATTGGACCTCTTGCAGGAAAAATTGTAGCTCAAGTCAATAATTTATCTACAGAGGAACAGGCAAGCGAAATGGAAAAATATGATGTGGAAGTTAAGGAGAAAAAGAAAGTTAAGGAAGTAGGACTTCAGGAACTTCCAGGAACTCATGAAAACATCGTATTGCGTTTTGCTCCAAATCCAAGCGGACCTCTGCATATTGGACACTCAAGAGCTGCCGTTCCTAATGCTGAATATGTTAAAAGACATAAAGGTAAATTGATTTTAAGGATTGAGGATACTGATCCAAAAAGAGTATATGAGGACGCTTATGAAATGATTCCTCAGGATTTAAAATGGCTTGGAATCAATCCTGATGAAATCGTTTATCAGTCAGACAGATTTGAAATTTATTATGATTATGCACGCCAGCTAATCGAAAAGGGTGCAGCATACATGTGTACATGTGATGGCGCCACATTTAAGGAATTGAAAGACAATTGTCAAGCATGTCCATGCAGAGACAATTCTGTTGAAGAAAACTTGGAGTTATGGGATAAGTTTGATACAATGGAAGCCGGTGAGGCGGTTTTGAGGGTAAAAACAGACATCAATCATAAAAATCCAGCTATTCGTGACTGGGTTGCAATGAGACTTGTCGATGAAACCCACCCAAGATTGGAAAATAAATACAGGATATATCCTATGATGAATTTCTCTGTTGCTGTGGATGACCATCTGATGGGAATGACTCATGTATTGAGAGGAAAAGACCATTTGGCAAACAGCGAAAAGCAAAAATACCTCTATGACCATATGGGATGGGACATGCCTGAATTCATCCACTACGGAAGATTGAAAATGGAAGATATTGCATTAAGCACATCCAAGGCACTTGCAGGCATTGAGGATGGAACCTACAGCGGATGGGATGATCCAAGACTCGGAACCTTAAGGGCCATTGCAAGACGTGGAATCGATCCAAGAACAATATACGATTTAATCACTGAAATAGGTGTTAAGATGGCTGATTCAGCTATCAGCTGGAAAAAGATATATGGTCTAAACCGCAATTTCCTGGAACCAATAGCCAATAGGTATTTCTTTGTGGAAGACCCTCAAATCATTGAAGTTAACAATTATGAGGACGGTGAAGTTGTAATTGAAAGACCGCTTCATGCAGACCATTTGGATAGAGGAAACAGATTGCTTCCATTTGATGGCAGAGCATATCTTGCAAAATCAGATATTGCTGATGGAGTATTCAGACTTATGGATGCAGTCAATGTTGACATCAAGGATGGCAATGTAACATATAATTCAACTTCCTTTGAAGAAGCAAGGGATATTAAGGCAAGAATCATCCAATGGGTTCCTGTTGAAGAGAACGTTAAGGTTACAATAGTGATGGATGATGCATCACTCAAAACAGGCCTTGGAGAATCTGCATTGTGCGACTTGGAAGTTGGAGATGTTGTTCAGTTTGAAAGAGTTGGATTTGCACGTTTGGATGAAATCAGAGATGATGAATTAGTATTCTACTATGCACACAAATAGGTGATTTGATGACTCTGTTCACTAATGGATATGTTAATCTTCAAACGCCTAAGGATTTCGATCCTATTCCAAACAAGGGGGATTTTGTTGAACTGTCCCTGGTCAATCCGTCCATACCAATGACCATTAAATTTTCAACAGCACCTACAGCAGTGGGTCTTCCGGACATCAAAAATGCAATGGAGGAACAGTTTAAATCCAATCCAGATATCAATGTTGAAACCGCTGACTTTATTGCAATAAATGATGACATTTACTATATGGTCATATCATCAATAAAAGCAGAGGAAAGTGAAATACGTAGAAACGAGTTTATGTTTGTCAAGGAGGATAATCTATACTCCTTTGAATTCGTATATCCTTATGCTGATGCGGAACTGGATGATTTCTATCTGAATATTATAAGGTCACTGGATATAAAAAAAGCTAAATACGTTTTATGTGATGGTGGCTATAAAATTAATGAAAATTAAAAAAAAGATATATTTTTTTTAATATATCTTCTTGATATCGCCAGGTTTAATGGTGATATCTTGTCTTCTGTATTTTACCTTAATATCATCGCCGTTAATGGAGTAAACTTTACTGGAATAAGTCTCTCCCTCATGGTTGTAGATGATTTCATCACCTTTGCGAAGAACTTCCTCATTATTGTTTATTATAACTTTAAGGCTTGATTTTTCAGGTATCGCTTTTGGTGTAGGAATCAATTCTTCAGTTGAATTTAAGGATTCTGAAGATGCATTATTTTTTGCATTTTCAAAGACTTTGCGTGTATTTTCCTGTCTTAAGTTCTCTTCAGGATCAGGTTCAAGATAATCAACATGAGTTTCGTTTATGATTGGAGCCCAATCGTCATAGTCGTCATAGGTTTCATATGCATCTTCAGTATATGATCCAACATTTCTTATGAACTCTTCATTAGGTCCTTCCTCTTCTTCAGGTTCAGGAGCTAATTTTTCACGAATGTCTTTAACGATTCCGGAGTTTTTGATTGTGTTTGTGAATCTTGCCAAATCCTTTCTGTAATCGAGATCGCTTAATTCTCCGTTTTCATCTTCAAATAAATTGGATGAATCGATTGAAGCACCGAATTCATAATCTTCATCAGCACCAGGCAAAATGCTTATGCTGTCTTCTTCAACTTTAGTTGGTGTTTTTAAAGTTGGAGATTTGATTTTTTCTCCTTCAGGAAGAACTTCACTAATGTTTTCTATTTTTTCTTCTTTAGGAGTTTTTTCAATTTTTTCTTCTTTAGGAGCTTTTTCGACACTTTCTTCTGTTATAGGTAATGTTTCCTGAACTGTTGTTTCCTCTTTAACTTCAGGTTCTTTTTTAATTACTGCATCTGTGATGGATGTGCTTTCTGATATTTCAGGAACCTCTTCTTTTTCAGGCTCTTTGGTTGCTGAATCAATTGCCTCTGCAATATCCTTTTGTGATGCAACGGATTGTGGAGTTAAATCTTCACTTTTTGTAGATTTAATTGCTTCTGCAATTTCATGCATCTTTTCAATGCTGCTTTTGATGTCAGTAATGTCTGTTTCTTCATTTTTAATTTCCTGATTCTTTTTGATGCTTTCTTTGATGTCAGAATTATCTTCAGTCTCTTTATTAATTGTTTTGGACTCTTTTTCTCTTTCATCATCTTTTCTTTTAGATTCTTTGATTAATTCATCAATAGTAAACAAATCTTTTAATTCGGTTGTTTTCTTAAATGTGACGTCGGGATTTTCATTATTCTTATTCATAATATCTCTCTGGGTTTCGGTTATTGGTTCTTGGAACTTTTGAACAGTATTATCATAATTAATGAGAACTTGATTTTGAGAAGAATAGCTAATATTTCTATTAATATTTTTTTCGCTTCTTTCAGGAACTATATATGGATTGAATTCGTTATCCGGTTTAGCACCTTCTTTTTTGAGGGTAATTTCAGGTTCGTCATTAGAAAAATAATTTGAAATAGGATTAGTGCGCTCAGTTTTAATATTGTTATTTTCTTTTTCTTTTTCAGATACCATTTCCTGCAACGGATTTTTCGTTGTGATGTCCGATAAATCAATTTCTTCGCTTTCTTTATCTTTAAAGTATAATTTTACAATTATTATAGCTATTATTCCTATTATTGCAATACATGCCCACACTAATGTCAATGTTTCGTTCATTTATCCCACTTCTTATTTTTCATTAATAAAATTTTATAGTAATATATATTTATCTAAATTCTTTATTATAAACTTTTATATTGTTTTTAAAAAAAGCTTTAAATTCTTCAATTTGGGCGGATAATTGTTTTTGAGGTTTATTTCTGCCAGTAAATTATCTTTTGTATTTGTTATAATATTGCACCGATTTAAATATATTATTGCTTTAACCATTTTTAAACTTTAATATTTCGTGCTTTGTTCATTTTTTTCCTTGAAAGTTAATTTAACATGCCGATAATTTAATTTAAATAAAATTTTTTCATTTTCATTTGAAATTATATTTTTGACTATTCATTTTATATATTTTGAAAATGATAGTAATATTATAATAGATTATATTATAGAGGTTTAACCATGGTTGTTAAAATTAATGAAAATTATCTCAAATTGAAAAGCAGTTATCTTTTTGTTGAAGTGGCAAGAAGAGAATCAGAATTTGTTAAGGCAAATCCTGATGCGGATATTATTAAAATGGGAATTGGGGATGTAACAAAACCTTTAGTTCCTGCTGTTGTTGATGCATTTAAAAGTGCCGTGGATGAAATGGCAGATGCAGACACATTCATGGGATATGGTCCTGAACAAGGTTACGGATTTTTAGCTGAAGCTATTGTCGAAAATGACTACAAACCTTATGGAGTTGACTTGGATGTCAGTGAAGTATTCATCAGTGACGGTGCAAAATGTGACACAGGTAACATTCAGGAAATTTTCGGCTTGGACAACAAGATTGCAGTAACCGATCCAGTATACACTGTATATGTTGATACTAATGTCATGGCCGGAAGAACCGGTGAAATGGGTGATGATGGAATGTATGAAGGATTGACCTATCTTAAATGCAATGCTGAAAACGGTTTTGTACCTGAATTGCCATCCGAACCTGTGGACATTATTTACTTATGTTATCCAAATAACCCAACAGGTACTACCTTAACAAAAGATCAATTAAAAGTATTTGTTGATTATGCAAAAGAAAACAATGCCATCATATTATTTGATGCAGCATATGAAGCATTTATTCATGAAGATAATGTGCCTCATACAATCTATGAAATCGAAGGTGCTCGTGAAGTAGCTATTGAATTCAAGAGCTTTTCAAAAACTGCAGGATTTACCGGAACCCGTTGTGCATACACTGTTGTTCCTAAGGAATTGATGGCATACGATAGCGAAGGTAATGCCATTGAGGTAAACCCATTATGGAACAGAAGACAAACCACCAAATTCAATGGTGTATCTTATCCTGTACAGAAAGCAGCTGAAGCTACTTATTCCGAAGAAGGAAAAGCTCAAATTAAGGAAGTGCTTGATTATTACATGGAAAATGCAAAAGTAATCAGAGAAAGCCTAACCGACATTGGCCTTGAAGTTTACGGAGGAATCAGCTCCCCATACATTTGGGTCAAAACACCAAACGACATGGATTCCTGGGAATTCTTTGACATCCTATTGAACGAAGCAAATGTTATCGGAACTCCAGGTTCAGGATTCGGACCAAGCGGTGAAGGATATTTAAGACTTACAGCATTTAATACATTAGAAAATACTAAAGAAGCAATGAACAGAATTTCAAAATTAGAATTTTAGGTGTTTACTTTGAAAACTATTGAAGAACCAGTCGTTATTCGTGAAGGAGATTCATTTAAAACTGTTTTATCTAAATATGGTGCACTTGCATTAGATAAACAGGAAAATTTATCTGAATTAATTGGAGATGTTGAAGGAGATTTGGACTTGGATGAAGGCATTGTAACTTTTGGTGATGTCAAATTGCCTATTCAGGTCTTAGGATTTTATAATGATGATTTAAAACAATGGTCCTGGGCATGGGACAGTGAAAATATCTTCGGGGCAAAATTGATTGATGCCGCATGTGAAATGAAGCAGGCGGGTATAGATGCAGGCATTCCTGAATTTTCATCTCCTATCATTCAAGCGGATTTTAATGCATGCCACACATTAGCAATGGCTACAGTAGGCATCCTGGATTTAGGTGCTTATTATGCGGTTAATGAAGACGGTTTGGATATATTTGTAGCTATTGATTCAGATGAAATTCCTGAAAACAATAGCGTTGTAAAATTCAAAGATACATACTACACTTTCCAGAAGAATTTCAATGTATATCCAAAAATAGCTTTTGACGCTTACACAAAACTCAAGGGATACAAAATCAAGCATCATGATGACTTTGATGTTGCTTATCTTGGAGAAAGTCGTCTTATTGCAGGATATACTCAAAGAGGTAATTTAAAAACTATCCAATTATTGCTTGAAGAAGAGTGATTATTATGAACCAGGATTTAGTTGATGAAATTAATTATTTGATAGATTTATTAACTAAATCAGGATTTTTTTCAACTGAAGAGGTATTGGAAATAGTGGAAGAGCAGTTCATCGAGTATGATTTGGATTTTTCCAGGTTCAATATTTCTTTAAATAATTTTAACAACAAAAACTTCTCTAATTTAGAAAAAACATTTAATTTGCTAGCTGAAAAATCCATTATTGGTGTTCATAACTGTGGATATGACTTTGAAGAGGGTGTTGATGACATATATGAATTGTATGTTCATCTGATTAACAATAAATACTCTGTTCGAGGTTTTTGTTTTTATACTTTTGAAGATGTTGAAAATGCAATCGAAAACAATGTTTTAAAGATAACATTTGGTGACTTTCAAAGGAATAAAGATGAAGCTTTAGAAATCGGCAAAGCCGTTTATCAGGAATTGTCTGCTGTGGGCTTTGATTTGAAGTGGAAAGAATCTGTAAATGATTCCATTGAAATCATGAATTTTGATTGGGATAAGAAGTTTGATGAAAGTAAGGAATATGAAATTGAAGGAGCTTATGCTTTATATACGGGTGTTATAGATGAAAAATGAATCTTTAAGATTAATTGAAGACGTTATCAGTAATTTCGCTAAATTAGCTTCTATTGAAATTTCAGAGGATGCAATTTATTTGGAATTTATTGATGTGGAGCTTGGATCTCCGAAAAGTAATGATGATTTTTCACTGTCAATGAGATTTGCAAAAAATTCATTTATTTCAGTTTTTTATGACAATATATGGGATATAGATTTTCTTTCAAGTTTCAACTATAAAATGCATTTTCTTCAGGAAGACCTAATCAAGGATGTTCGAAAAATTAGATTTTTGGATTTTGAATATCTTAATACTTTCTTTTACAACTATTCCAGAAATAAGAATTTTTCACTTGACAAGGAATTTGATGTTCACAACATTCGATGCGATTTCTTCTGCCTGATTGAGTTTAATGATATTGCAATTGTCGTTGGCGGAAATGAAATGGACTTTTTTACTCCAAGCGAAAGGATTGATGATGATATCCTCAAAGAGCTGTCCAACCAGTGGATGATGTACTATTTGAAATATCATCAAAAAAGAAATATCATAAAAGACCCTATGTGTGAGAATCATCCATTCAACAGATAGATGTCTTTTCTATTTTTTATTATTTTTTTCAATAAATTTAATTTAATTATAGTGATGGTTAATTATTCGTGTTTTTTCAATGGGAAATATTAAAATTTTTAACCCTTAAATCCATTTATGATGAAGTTGTAAACATCTCTCACTCCTGAGACAAATCCGTTGTATTTAGTGTTGTGGATGTTTGCCATGTCATCTTCAATACGGTCATCAACTTCCTTGATGAAAGTATGGTTGTCATAGTCATGGGTTGTGAAGTAATGTACCTGAATTGCATAATTGGTGTCCTCTTTAGGGAAAACATAATTGACTCCAATATGGCTCCAAGTAACATTATTGTCTCTTGAAGGGTTTGTAAAGTATTCTTTAGATACTGGAACACCACTGATTGTACTGTTTTCTCTTTTCAGCACTTCATATCCACCATCTTCCATTGATGCAAATTTGGCATCCGAAACTGATGTGATGTGGTCTTCAGGCCAATCATCCCAGTGATCAATGTAGACATATTCATTTGTAATAGCGTGGGGAGTTTTTGAATGGTTTGTCAAATTCAATTCCTCAGTCGTATTCCATGCTTGGGGAACAACTGTCTCACTATGCCCAAAATCAATGGTTCTGTCTGTATGGACACTTAAAAAGCTATTGATACCATTGATATTGGCTGCAATGAATATTATTATGATTGCCAGTATTATGCTGCGTATCACATCTTCTTTTCTCATTTTTTCCCTCCCTTATGTTCTGTTTTAACCCATTTACGTTCTTTTCTTGTCATCATACTGTACATGGTCATAAAGAATAAAGGAATTAAATGGAAACAATAAACGTAATATTTAACAATATCCTTAATGAATTCAAGTATTCCAGGACTGTCTCTTGACAATGCAAGCATAATTCCTGGGAAAAATGAAATTACAGATAGGATACCTACAAGAAATGGTGCTTCCATCCTTATGACTGTAACGTCATGGAAAAGGAACCATGCGATTGCATTAACTAATGTGATGAGAAATCCAAAGAATATGAGCAAGTTAAAACTGTAAAATGAAACATGCTCGATTATGCTTAATTTTTTAAGGAATGATATTTTTGCCCTTAATATTTTTGGGAAATAAACGAAAAACGTTTCAAAGTTACCGATAGCCCATCTGACTCTTTGTCTCAGGAATGGTTTCCATTCTGTTACGGCTTCTTGATATACGGCCACTTCACCGCAGTAACGTATTTTACCGCCTTCAAGCATTATCTTAACGGCAAGGTTCAAGTCTTCAGTAACAGCAAATCCGTCCCATTTTCCGCAATCGATGATGGACTGCTTTTTAACGAATTGACCGTTACCACCTAAAAATCCGGTTTTACCTAAATTGTCCTTTGCTCTTAGTGTATTTCCAAAGCTTGCAAATTCAACATGCTGCATTCGAGCCAAATAGTTTTCATCCTTATTGTACATTTTAACTCTTGATTGAACACCGTCAATTTCCGGGTCTGCAACATATGCAACTATCTTTTCGATGAAATCAGGACATATTTTAGTATCTGCATCAAAAACTCCAATTATTTCCCCATTGGATAATGTCAATGCATCGTTTAAAACAAACCCTTTTCCTTTTCCAGAAACCGGAGGCTTTCTTGTTACAATCTTCAATTGAGGAATATCGTCCTTTAAATTGGATAAAATCGCACCTGTGCTGTCTGTTGAACCGTCGTTGATAACAATTACTTCATATTGGGGTTCCCCATCCACATGATACTTTGCATTGCAGATGCTTCTGACGGTCATTTCAATGGTTGCTTCCTCGTTGTGTGCCGGAATAAAAATGCTTACAAAAGGCTTTTCATAATCATATGTAACTTCATCAGGCTTTTTGACACTTGCTATTGCATTGATGAGCATTGCTATGGTTGGTATAAGCAAGACCCACTGAAGCCATGTGGCGTTTCTTGATAGAATAGCTATTATGATTAATGCGACACATAAAATCAAAAGAAAACTGGAATCTGATTTTTCGATTAGCAGTTCATTGTTTTTCTCAGTAATCCTGTTTTTAGCTTCGACAACCTTCTGTGTGTTTAATTCATGTTTTCTTATAGCTACTGCCATTGCGCGCTGTAATTCTTCCTTATCAATATCTTTAATCAAATAACCATATGGTGTAATCATCAATATTTCATCAATGGTTTCGTCAAAACGTTCTCCGACAATAACAATATTTGGAATATTGTATTTTTCCAAATCTCTGGTTAATTTAACTAAATCAATATTTTCAATTTCAGAATCCAATAAAACAAGATTTGGGGATAATTCTATAATTTTACTTTTGATAGTCTCTTTGGTGTCGGCAGAGCCTACAAAATTATAATCATAATCCTCAATGTATTCCTTAAGTTCACTAATTAATTCATCATCTGAACTTATTACAAAAATATTTGGATGAGATTTAGCAATAGAAGTAACTTCTTTTGTATCTATCGAATTCATTTTATCGAGTTACTTATTCGCTAAATCCTTGTGCATCATTTATTTTTTCCGCTTCTAACTGTGCCCTTTTGATAGTAATTTTCAATGTTTTATCTAATTTGTTGATGTCATACGGTTTTGAAATGAATCCATATGATCCTTTAACATTAGATTTTTCAAAGGTATCGGTGTCTGTGTTTGCAGTCAAATAAACGATAGGTATTCTTAATTCTGAAATTACTTCAGCTGCTTCAATTCCTTCCATATCTCCTTTTAATTTAATATCCATTAAAACAACATCTGGAATTGTTTCAGCAGCAGTGTCAATTGCATCTTGTCCAGTATCGACTGTGTCTATTACTTTATAACCTAATTCTTCTAAACTGTATTTTAAATCTAATGCAGTAATTGCTTCATCTTCGACAATTAATATTCTTTCGTCCATAAATATCTCCCTTCGTTTAACATTAAAATTTATATATTTAATAATATTTAATATCTTGTGTTATTATTGTGATATCGTGTGCTCCATTGTCAATGGGAATAACAATCTAAATCCAGTACCTTCATCAACATCAATATATTTTATGCTTCCGTCCAATTGCTTGGTCAGGTTTTTAATAATCTCACAGCCTAAACTATGCTTCATATCTTTTTTGGTTTTATCTATACCAACTCCATTATCCTTTATTATTAATTCACCAGTATTTTCATCGATTTTTCTGAATGTTTTGGATATTGTTTTGTTAGGCCAGTCGTCAGGGAATGCATGTTTTATCGAATTCATTGTGAGTTCATCAACAACCAAAAGCAGTGGTGTGATGATTTCAATTGACAGTGTGATGTCATCTTGAACTTCTGAAGTAAACGTGATTCCATCCCTAAGTCCAATCAATGTTGTAAGCTTTGCATCCTGGTCTTCAATATAGTCTTTCAAATTGATATTTTTGAAGTCTGTGGTATTGTAAGTTTTCTCATGCAATAGTGCTAGAGATGATAATCTGGATTGCATATGGTCAATAATAATATTTGGCTGGTTTTTATAAGCCCTTTTCTCCAGATTTAAGAAACTGTTCAATACCTGCAGGTTGTTTTTAACCCTGTGGTGAACTTCCTTGATTAAAACTGTTTGATGCTCGTTTGCTTCTTTAAGTTCTTTTTGCTTTTGTCTTTCATCAGTAATGTCGGTTAAAAATCCAATACTGTGCTCTTCCTGACCGAATTCAAATGTTTCAATATAGATTTCACAAATCTTTTGATTATTGGGATTTCCTTTCACATTATATGTGAATGTTTCATCCAGTTTGTCAATTTCTCTGTTGAATAATTTCCTGAAAGATTCGACTGTGTCCTGTTCAACTATATTTTCGATAATGACCTTTCTATTTGAATATGTTTCTTTATTTTCTTCAACGATATTGTAAAAACCTTCGCTGTATTCATATTGCTTTTGATTTAATGGATCAATCAGTAATGCTAGTTTTTTAGAGTTTTTAAATCCGTTGAGGAGGAAATCAACAGGTCTTGTTATACGTTTTGAATTTTTTGTTATATCTTTAATTAATGCATAACGACTTATCAATTCTCCATTTTCATCAAATTTTGAATAAAAATTCAAATCTAAGTGTTTTAAAATATCATCATGGGTTCTAATTCTAATAACGCTTTCTAGACTTGTTCTTCCACTATCTAATGTTTTCTGAATATTGTCTATCAATGGCCTGTCTTCAGGTATCGCCAAATCAAAGATAATATTATAATATTCATCATTTTCTTCTCTCGGACGATTGATTATGTTATAAATACCCTGTGTCCATGAATATCTGTCATTAACTTTATAGTAACTTCCAGTTTGGGAGAAGTATTCAATCAAATTGGCTTTATTTTCATCATGTTCCTTTTGTGATTCGAGGTTTTTATCATAAGTGTATCTCAATTCGGAAATCACAATGATTTTGTCCATGTCATATAAAACATTCACGTTTGCAAGTCTGGCTAATTTATCCTTATGGTAATAATTGAATCTAAGTTTTCTGTTGCTTTTGTTTTTGTAGACATCATAGAATATGTCATGTAATATTTCATGGAATCCCGGAGAGCACTCGCTCAGCAATCTTCCTTCAACATCACTAGGACGAATATTTCCTCTTTCAAGTGCAGTTATTCCAAGCATTTGAATAATAAAATCTTCTCCATCATTATATGGTATAAATATGTCTAAATCACAAGGTATGTTTTTTAATGTTGTTAAAAACGGAATTTTAGGCATTTCCATCACTGGATCTACATACTTGAACAAGTCTTTTTCTTGCATGTCGTAAATGTTGATTTCTTCAACGCCTTCTAATTTTCTGTATTCTCTTTGAATAGGCATATTCACACCTCATCTCCTTCTATTTCATAGTCAAAGCTTGTAGGGAAAACAATTCTGAATGCAGTTCCCTCTTCAACATCCAAAATTTCTATTTCACCGTTAAGCTGTTTTGTTAAGCTTTTAATAATTTCCCATCCTAAATTGTGGTTTATAAGTTTCTCTGGATTTCCAAGACCAACACCATTGTCTTTCAAGATAAATTCACATGTATTTTCATCGACAAAGTCAATCTTTTTACTTATTGTCTTGTTTTCCATTTCTGGATCAGGGAATGCATGTTTAATTGCATTCATTGTGAGTTCATCAACAATCAAAAGCAATGGAGTAATGATTTCAATGGATAAGTGAATGTCTTCATCGATATCTGATTCGAAATGGATATTTTTGGCACTGAACAATCCCTGCAGTGTATTGTCCTGGTCTTCTATGTAATCTTTTAAGTTAATGTTTAAGAAATCCGTTGTATTGTATGTCTTTTCATGTAAAAGCGCCAGTGAAGAAAGACGGGCTTGCATATTATCCAAAATACGGTTTGGATTGTTTCCATAGGCACGACGTTCAAGGTTCAGGAAACTGTTTAGCACCTGCAGGTTGTTTTTAACCCTGTGGTGAACTTCCTTAATCAAGATATTTTTATTGGCATTGGATTTAATCAGTTCCTCCTGTTTTTTGCGCATGTCAGTAATGTCTGTTAAAAATCCGATGCTGTGCATATTGTTTCCATAAGAGAACTTTTCAATGAATAATTCGCATACTTTCTGGTTGTCTTCGTTTCCACAAACATTATATGTGAAAATGGAATTGATTTCATCAAGTTCACCGTCAATTAACTTGTAAAGCTCTTCTCTGACATCATCCTCAACGATATTTTCAACTATATCCTTATTGTGGATATATTTGTCATGAGGCACTTCAATCATGTCGTAGAATCCTTCGCTGAATTCATATCTTTTGCTTAAAGGTTCTATGAGCAAAGATAAGTGTGAGTTGTGATTGAAACCATTAAGCATAAAATCGACAGGCCGTGTCATGTGTTTGTGTGAATCAAGGCTTACATCTTTAAACAATCCGTAATGGCTTATGACATCTCCATTTTCATCAAACTTGGAGTAAAGGTATGTGTCCAAATATTTGATGTGTCCGTCTCTTGTTTTGATTCTGATGATATTTTCATATGTGTCGGTTTCAGGGCTCATTGTTTCAAGCAGTTCTTTGACTAACGGCTTGTCTTCAGGTATTACCAGATCAAAGATAATATTGTAATATGCATCGTTGGATTCCTGTGTTCTGTTAATGATATTGTATATTCCTGGTGTCCATGTGTATTCGTTTCTTGTTTTGTAATAGCTTCCAGTTTGTGAGAAATATTCTATTAAGTTAGATTTGTTTGCGTCATCTTCAATCTTTTGCTGTTCTTCAGTTTTTTCCTTGTGTTTTTCACTGTCCACATAATCTGAAATAAGGAAAATGTTTCCTTCATCACATAGGATGTGTATATTGGTCAATGTCCTGATTTTATCGCTGACATAATAGTAAACTCTCATTGCTTTTGGTTTTCTGGTTTTCAATATTTCCTTAAACGGTTCTTTGAGAATTTCATAGAAAAAAGGAGAACATTGGCTTAATCTACGGCCTTCAACATCTTCCAATTTCACATTTCCTCTTTCTAAAATATTCCAGCCCATGCGGTTAATGATGAAATCTTCACCATCATCAATAGGTATGAACATGTTAACATCGGACTGCACATATTTTATAATATTGCTTAAAGGAATCTTTTCGGGTTTTTTGACCTGAGGGGCCTTTTCAAACAAGTCAATCTTGTTGATATTGTACGCCCGAACCTCTTCGATGTCTTCCAACTCTCGATATTGTCTTTCAATATGCATATTAATTACCTTGATTTTGTTCATTATAAGTAAATATATTATATTATTATATATTTAAAATGTTGGAAAAAATGCCCGATTATGGCTTCAATTTTGTTCAGTATATAAATGTACATTATTTTAAAATATTGGAAAAACTTTTTTAATCATTAATGATATAATAATAATGGTTGAAAATTTTTTATTCATTTTCACATATTGATTATAAGGAGTTATTAAATGACTTGTAGTATTTTAGTAGGTGGAGCATGGGGTGATGAAGGTAAAGGAAAATGTATTACTTACCTTTGTAAGAATGATAAGCCATCCATTATTGCTCGTGCTGGAGTAGGTCCTAACGCAGGCCATTCCGTTGAGTTTAATGGTGAAAAATATGGTTTAAGGTTAACCCCATCAGGTTTCGTACATACTGATGCTAAACTCATGATTGGAGCTGGAGTTTTAGTAAATCCTGATGTACTATACAAAGAATTCGATGATTTATCCAAATATAATGTAAAAGAAAGAATGTCCATTGATTCAAGATGTGCTATTATTGATGAAAGCCACATGGACAGAGATAAAAAATCTGAACATTTAGCTAAAAAAATAGGCAGTACCGGTTCAGGCTGCGGACCGGCTAATTCAGACCGTGTTATGAGAACAATTAAACTTGCACGTGATATTCCAGAACTTGAAGAATATGTCACTGATGTATCACTTGCGTGCAATGAAGCTATTGATAATGGCGATGAGGTATTTATAGAAGGATCACAGGGTTTTGCTCTTTCTCTTTATTATGGAACATATCCGTTCGTAACCAGTAAAGATACTACTGCATCTACCTTTGCTGCTGATGTAGGTGTCGGTCCAACAAAAGTGGATGAAGTCATCAATGTATTTAAAGCTTACATTTCCCGTGTTGGTGAAGGTCCATTCCCAACAGAAATGACTCAGGAAGAAGCTGAAAGCAAAGGTTTGGAAGAATACGGTGTTGTAACCGGACGTCGTAGACGTATAGGATACTTTGATATGGAACTTGCTAAAGAATCCTGCAGAATCAACGGTGCAACTCAAATTGCATTAACCTGCGTTGACAGATTATATCCTGACTGTGCAAGAACACAGGACTATGGCGACTTGTCTGCTGAAACCAAATCTTTCATAAATGAAATTGAAAGTGAAACCGGTGTGCCGGTAACCATCATATCAACCGGTCCGGATTTAAAAGATACTATCGATTTAAGAAAAGAATTATTATAGTATCACAAATCACATAGAAATATGTGGTTTAATTTCTTATTTTTTTTAATTTAATTTGAATGATATTCTTTATTTCTAATTTTTATTGTTGTTTTAAACAACATTTATATAACATATTTTTCATAATTATACATATGACTATTTTAAAACTAACTGATGAATGGGATAAGGTTTTCCCAAAAAGCGATAATGTATCTCACAAGAAAGTAACATTTCCTAACAGGTATGGAATAACAATTGCTGCAGACGTTTACAAACCTGCTGACTGTGAAGACCAGTTGCCTGCAATTGCATGCTGCGGACCATTCGGTGCCGTAAAGGAACAGGTATCAGGACTCTATGCACAGACACTAGCAGAAATGGGCTTTTTAACAATGGCATTCGACCCCTCATTCACGGGAGAAAGTGGAGGCCAGCCAAGAGACATGGCATCTCCGGATATCAATACAGAAGATTTCCAGGCTGCTGTTGACTATTTAATCACAAGCGATGAAGTTGACGCAGATAGGGTTGGAATTATAGGTGTATGCGGATGGGGAGGAATGGCTTTAAATGCAGCATCCATCGATACAAGAATCAAAGCTACCGTAACTTCCACAATGTATAACATGACCCGTATCAATGCAAAAGGATATTATGATGCAGACGATAATGCAGATGCAAGATATGAAATGAAAGTGGCATTGAACAAACAGAGAACAGAAGATTTCAAAACCGGTGAATACGCAAAAGCCGGTGGAGTTGTAAAAGAGGTTACAGAAGACATGCCACAATTTGTAAAGGATTATCATGACTTTTACATTGAACCTTTAGGTTATCATCCAAGATCTCCTGGTTCAAATGACGGATGGAATGTAATAGGATGCATGTCATTCATTTCCCAGCCAATAATCGCATATTCCGATGAAATCCGCACTCCAATATTGATGATTCATGGTGAAAAGGCACATTCCCTTTACTTTTCACAGGATGAATTTGAAAAATTGACCGGCGACAACAAGGAATTGCTAATCATTCCTGATGCTGTCCACACGGATTTGTATTACAAAACTGATGTAATTCCATTCGAAAAAATAGCTAGCTTTTTCAATGAAAACTTATGATTAACTTCATATTTTTCATTTTTTAGCTATCACGACTAAAATATAGTCATCTTCTTTTTTAAAGCTTTCAACACTGCTGAATCCAGCATTTATCAAATAATCTTTCAATTGGTTGGCAGTATAGACACGCATTCCTTCAACAGTGCTTAACCATTTCTCATCGTCAGGATGATTTCCGTCCGTTCCCTGAGCAATCATGAACTGACCGTTTTCTTTTATTATTCTTGAAACTTCCTTAAAAGTGTTTTTGATATCTGGCCAGAAGTATATTGTTTCAAAAGCAGAAACTAAATCATATGTTTCATCTTCAATCGGCATATTGCTAACGTCAGCCGGTATGACTTCACATCTTTTTTCATCAACCGCTTTTTTGTTTCTCTTGATGGATTCAGCTACTGATATTTCTGAGTAGTCAAGTCCATCAACATTGTTTTCAGTTAATTTAAGGAATTTTTCAATATTGACTCCTCCGCCACAGCCTATATCAAGAATCCTGTCATTTTTTCCCACATTAACACATTCAAAAGCAAATTTGGAGATGTCTTTGTGGTTTTCATTCATATTTTTGATGGTCTGTATTCCCTCTTCGCCGTGGGGTTTCCTGCATTGGGTAATTTTTTTAGCTGTCATTGTTTTTCCTCAGTAATTTGTTAGTTCTAACTTACTTTTTGTTTTATAAAGTATTTTATTTATAACTCAATATATGAAAAACATATTCGACAAATGCAAATTGGGAGATTTAACACTTAATAGTCGCATTATCCGGTCAGGGTTATGGGAATCACAGCAAAATGATTTGTATTCAATATATGATAGATATGACAGAATTGCTTTAAGTGGTGTTGGATTAATCACTTCTGAGTTATTTTCAATATATCCTAAGGATAAGTTCATTGAACATTCACAAAGAATGGATAATGCAAATTTCATTAAGATGTCTCAAAAAATTGCTGAAATTACCCACAGTTATGATGTTCCTGTTTTAGGGCAGGTTGAATTCATCAAGTATAATCGTGGAATCGACTTAGATATTGCTGTAAATGATTTGACTAAAGAGGATATAAGAAAAATACAGTCAGATATAATTGTGGCTGCCCAAAAACTTGAATTTGCAGATTTTGATGGTATTCAGCTGTCAATAGGAAATAATTTCTTTTTGTCAAAATTCATCAATCCATATTACAATCAAAGAAATGATGAATACGGCGGAAATGTATTCAACAGGATGCGTCTCGTTTTGGAGCTGATTAAGGTATTGAAAGATAACACCGATTTGCATATCAGCTGCAAAATAAATACCTTTGATGAGCGAAAAGATGGATTTGATTGCAATGAAAGCATTGAAGCATGCAAGCTGCTTGAAAAAGTTGGAGTTGACAGCATTCAGGTAACAAGACCATTATCTCCATTATTTTTCACTAAAAAATTGTCTGGTGAAAAGGAACTTCTGGAATTTAGTGAAGGGCTAATTGATTCAGTGAATGTACCAGTTATTGTAGGTGGCGGATTTGATGATATGGGACATATGAATGAAATATTGAATAGCACTAACATTGAATTTTTTTCCATGTATAGGCCGTTTGTTGCTGAAAATGACTTTTTGGCTAAATGGAAAGATGATGGCTATGGCCAGTCAAGATGCTTGAAATGCAATAACTGCTATAGAACCAAAAAAAGTACTTGCTATCATTTTTAATTGAGTAATTCTTGAGTTACTCATGTATTTTTATATTATTTTTGATAATATCATATCTATGAAATCCATATTTGATAATCCCAATTTTGGGGAGTTTAAACTTAACAGCCGTATTGTTAGAACAGGTTTATGGGAATCTCAGGATGAACTTCAAAAGAATCTCTCCGCTGATATTTTCTTGAGATATGAAACCCTGGCGAAAAATAATGTGGGATTGATAACGACTGAACTGATTTCTATGTATACTCATGACAGATTCAGCGATTATACTCATTATATCAATTCTCCAAATTTCGTTCGGGAATTCAAGGAAGTGACAAGTATTGTAAATCAGTATAATGTCCCAATTTTTGCCCAGGTCGGTTTTGTCAACTGCAATGTCAATGGAAAGCAGATGCTTGAAGTAAATGACCTGACAATTGAAGATATTAGAAAAATCCAGGCAGACTATCTTATGACCGCCAAAAAAGTTGCTTTTGCTGGATTTGACGGTATTCAATTGAGCATAGGGAATAATTATTATCTTTCAAGAATCATGAATCCTTTTGAAAATCAAAGAACTGACGATTATGGTGGAAATACATATAACCGAGTTAGAATTGTACTGGAAATTATAAAATTAATCAAAAAAACCACTAACCTCCATGTGAACTGTCGTGTGAATCTGTATCAGGATGAGGAGGATTCCTTGGAAATATGTAAATTGCTTGCAGATAATGGTGCTGACAGTCTTCAAATTACCAAATTTTTATCCCCTCAGTATTTCAGGAAAGGTCAGGATAATCAGAATATGCTTGTTGATTTTACAGACCGAGTAGCTAGTGAAGTTGATATTCCTGTCATTTTGGGCGGTGGAATGTCTGACATGAATAGAATCAATGATTTAATCAACAGCACTTCAATTGATTTCATTTCCATGCAGAGACCATTCATTCGTGATCCCGAATTTCTAACGAAATGGAAAAACGGTGAATCTGACGTATCAGAGTGTAAAACATGCAACAACTGCTACTGGAAGAAAGCTAGTGTATGTCTTATCAGATGATTTTTCATATCAAACAGTTAAATATAACAATTGTTAATATATTTAATTGTGTGATAATATGGATTTGATTAGACAAAGTGAAGTAATTCGATGGAAAGATGGTGAATATGAGACAATCAAGGAATTCAGTGTAAACGATGAATACACGTATCTGTTTATTGATTATTTGCCTCCAAGAAAGTTTTCAACATATCCTGTGGATTTAGAGGATTTTGCAATCGGATACTGTTTAGGTGAAGGATTGATAAAAGATTACTCTGATATAGAATCTATCAGAGTGGATGGAACAAATATCCTAGTCACGACAACACTGTCCCATGACCCTGAAGAGGACCTGGAGCAGGAAGGTATCGTTCAGCAGAAAAAGGGCAATTGCGAGCATGCATGTGTTTGCAGACTGCTTGAATATCAGGGAGTTAATTCCGATAATGCTGGAGGAATAAGATCTGATTTGGAAACAATAGAGCCAATCCAATCCGATTTAACAGTTGATGCAACTCAAATCATCAAAGACATTAAGCATCTGACTGATGAAGCCAAAATCTGGCAGAAAACCGCTGGAGTCCATGTGGCCCAATTGAAATATGAAGATAAAGTAATTATTAGAGAAGATGTCAGCCGTCATGTTGCTGTCGATAAGGTGATAGGGGCAGCTTCAAAAGAGGGTTTTGACTTTTCCAGATGCTACATTTCATACAGTGGAAGAATGCCTGCGGATATGCTGATTAAGGTAATTAGGGTTGGAATTCCAATAATAATTTCAAATGCAGCTCCTGCAGCTTCAGGTATTGATGTGGCCAATGCGGGAAATATTACAATGGTAGGTTTTGTTCGTGACAACAGGTTTACAGTTTTCACGGCACCTGAAAGGATAAATTTAAAAAAATAAGAAGATTAAAGTTCATTCAATGCAAATGAACTGAAATCCAATAAGTCAAAGGTCAATATTTTTGGAGCAACGGTAACTTTACCTACTCCAGTCATTATTTTATATGCTTCAAAGGCTTCAAGACATCCAATGACATTTGGTGTAGGTCCAATGACTGGTGGAACACCTGATGTCACGTTTTTCAAATCATTAATAACCTCATCATTCAATTCCTTTCCAATGGATGGGAGATTAAACATCTCTTCATATGTCTTGTCGCTGTTTGGAAGAAATACTGTAATTTGGCCCTGTGTTCCATGTATTGCACCGTGAACATATGGAATTCTCAATTCCTTAGCTGTTCTTGACACAATCACTCTTGTCAAAACGTTATCCAGCGCATCGATTACAATATCTGAATCTCCAATGACCTTTTTGATGTTGCTTTCATCTACATGTTCGTTGAATGCAGTAGTTTTAACATATGGGTTAATTAACCTTACTTTGTCAGCTGCAACGGCACTTTTATCAAGACCCAAATCCGGAAGGCTTGCTAAAGTCTGTCTATTGAGATTTGAAAGGTCAAATGCATCCTTGTCCACTAGAACAAGCTCTCCAACACCCATTCTAGCTAACATTTCAATGGTTTCTCCACCAATTCCGCCACAGCCTATGACTGTGATTTTAGCATCTTTAAATCTTTCCTGTTCGCTTCTAGTCACTATGCTCATTTGACGGGATGCAATTTCCCAGTATCCATCACCTATATATCTTGTCGGCATTTTTTCACCTAATATTTCTCCTAATTTTTTTTAATAAGTTCATATATGAATCTAAGGCAGCTTCATAATCTTTCAAGCCATATCCTTCGATCAATCCATTTTCATTTATAATGAAATTTTTAACTTTTATTTGATTGTCTGACTTTGAAACGACTTCATTTTCAAGCTGTCTAATGGTGTCATCTATATTGATTGAAAATGGAAGCTGATATGAAAATGAACTGTCACTATAATCTAGCTTAATGTATTCGTCATCATCAATTTCGGATAAATTTAATGCAACCTTTTTAAATCCCTGCTTTTTTAATTCATCATTGATTTGTCTAAATTGATTATTCTTTAAAATTTTCTTTAAGTTGTCCACTTCAACTACAGCAAACTTTTCAAAATCCCTAACTTTGACGATTTCACAATCTGTGGTCTTTTGAATATAGTCTTCGCAATGGCCGATTCTTGAGATTTTCCCTTCAGTGGTTCGGGTATCTGTCGGAATCCTTGTTGCAAGACAGGTTGTTGATCTTGAATAAGGTATATCATTCTTATTTAGATATTCATGAATGTCCTTTGATGTTAATTTGGCTTCAATGAATGGGGTATTGAATCCTTTTTTGTAAGTTATCAATATTCCCGGTCTGTCAACAACTAAATCGCTGATGTTGTTTCCATCACAGATAAAATTAAATCCTCTTTTTTCAGCTAATTCTTCTATTTTGGAATACATAAGATTTCTGCAGGTATAACATCTGGATGAATCATTAGACAGGAAATATTCGTCATTATAAAAGTTAATGTCAATTATTTCATGAGCTATTCCAAAGGATTCGGCAAGATTTTTCGTATTTTCAATAAAATGACTTGGAAAAAGGTGATTATTTATTGTAATCGCTAATGTGTCTTTTGCCACTTTTGAAGATAAGTAAGCTATTAATGTAGAATCAGCACCTCCGGAAAAGCCAATAGCGACTTTTTTGTCTTTTAAAATATTTTTCACAATATCGATTTTTTCTTCTAAATTCATTTTATCACATCAATGAGTTAAAGAGCATCAAATGATGCCCTTAACAGTTAATGAGTGTTTTTAATGTTTTAAGGAGTTATTAATTATTCATCTCATTAATTAAAATTTAAATGATTTTTTTCATTTATATCCTTGCCCGAGATATGGAAAAAAGTAGAATCCCTTCGAAATTTAACTATATAACAATAGTTATTTTTTCCATAAATAAGATTATTGTATTTTATTATATAAATCTTTTTGAATTTTTCAAAATCCAATAGAAATATTTAAAGTATATTAAAATTATAACAATTGTTAATTATAATTTAATGTGATTGTTATGAGTTTTAGATTAAAATACAAAAATATTGATGAAAGAAGAGAAACTAATGAAAAGTACACCATTAAAGATTTGATGGGTGAGCTTGGCCTGTCCAGCCAAACAACTGTTGCAAAGAAAAATGGTGAATTGACTATTGAAGATGAAATTATCGAAGATGGAGATGAAATCAACTTAATTCAAATAATCTATGGGGGTTAATGACAATATTTATATAGCATAATAAATATAACAATTGTTATTGAATAATAATGGGAGGAGAATATGTGCGAAATTTTTTGTTTTAATTCAGATAAGCCGAAACAGGTAAATCAATGCCTTGAATGTTTTTACAATCACTCAGATGAGCATCCGCATGGTTGGGGATTAGCAAATATGCATCCTGAGGACTCTATTATAAATAAGGAACCTGTAAAAGCATCATGTAGCCAAAATTTAAAGAACATATTGTCCAATCCTGTTGTTGGAAAGAATGTTTTTGCCCATATAAGACTGGCCACTGTTGGTGAGATAATATCTCCAAATTGCCATCCTTTCATTGAGGCGGATGACAATAACAGATCCTGGATGCTAATTCACAATGGAACAATCTTTAATTATCCTGAATTGGATAAATATGCTGAAAAGGAAAATGGGGATACAGACTCCGAAAGGATTTTATTATATATTATTGATAAAATTAACGAATTTGAACATGCTAAAGGAGCTCCATCCACCATTAAGGAGAGGTTCACTATTTTAACTGATATTGTGGCTGACTTGGCCTATGGCAATAAACTTAACTTAATGATTTATGATGGGGATTTAACATACATCCATTCCAATATGAAGGATTCCCTATATTATCTAAATAATGATGATGGCTTTTTAATAGCTTCAAAACCATTGGATGATGATGAAAACTGGAAGCCTGTTGAGTTGAATAAGTTATTTGGATTGATTGATGGAAATATCATCTTTGAAAGTGAAGAGCATGACAATGAATTCATTTTCACAGAAAAACATGAAAAATACATTGAAGAATTTTTAAAAACAATTAATTCGGATGATAACAATGAATGATGATGTAGTTAGAAATAAATTGTATAATGAATTTATAAAGCCAACTACTCAAAAAAAGAACTTCATTGGTGTAGAAATCGAAATACCAATTATCAATTTGGATAAAAGGGCAGTTGATTTTGATATTGTCCATAAAGTAACTGAAAGATTCCAAAATGAGTATCTTGATTTCAAAACGGACGGCATTGACTTTGATGGAAATGTATTTTCCCTAAAAAATCCAAAAACCGATGATATTGTTTGCTATGACTGTTCCTATAACAATATTGAATTTGCAATGGGCAAGGAAAAGGATCTGTTTTCAATAAATGGCAGGTTCAGCGATTATTATTCATTTGTAAAGGAATCTCTTGAAGAATATAATCATACATTGACTGGGATGGGAATCAATCCCTACAGGAAATATAATTTAAATTATCCAATTCCTTCAGAGAGATATCTGATGCTTTATCATCATTTGAAGTCTGCTGGAAGTTATACTGATGTTCCAATGTATTTTCATAAATATCCTGAATACGGAATGTTTTCATCAGCTTCACAGGTTCAATTGGATGTCTATAAGGACGATTTGGTCAAAACAATCAATGTGTTTTCAAAAATTGAACCAATTAAGGCATTGTTGTTTTCCAATTCAGTATTTTATGAAGAAAATCGGAATATAACATGCTTTAGAGATTCATTATGGGAATATTCGACTCATGGTGTCAATCCTCATAATATTGGGGGATATGATGTTGATTTTAAGGATATTGATGATTTGCAGGCATATCTTGAATCTTTGAATATCTATTGTGTAATGCGTGATGGTGCATATATCAACTTTCCGTCAATGAATTTGCTTGACTATTTCAAACAGGAATATGTCAGAGGTGAAATTTACTGCAATGGTGAGTATCGAAACATCGATATCAGGCCTTGTGTCGATGATATTAAATATTTAAGGCCATTCAAGTTCATTAACTTAACATTCAGGGGAACCGTTGAGTTCAGAAGCATTTGCACACAGCCGATTCGTGACTCCATGTGTGTTGCAGCATTTCATCTAGGCCTTAAAGATAAATTAGATGAATTGGAATATATAATAGATAACGATGATGTAATTTATCATAAGGGATATACTGCAGGGGAACTTAGAAAGCTTTTAGTACAATATGAAATTCCTTCTTTCATTGATAAAAAAGATATTTGCAATTTATCTAAAGATATTGTTGATTTGGCAAGGGACGGATTGAAGGAAAGGGGAATCGGTGAAGAAATATTTTTAAAAGCATTATATGATCGTATTAAAAAACATACCAATCCTGGAAAAGAGATTATAACATCATTAAATAATGGAATAAAATTGGAAAATATAATTGAAGATTATGGGAAATTAGATTTGTATTGATTGGGGGAATGAATATGGATTTATTAAGATTATCTAGATTTTCACCAGATGAAATTTTGGCTGGTTCATTTGGGATTGAATGGGAAAGTTTAAGGGCTAAAAAGAATGGAAAATTATCTCTAACGCCACATCCTGCAGTTTTTGGAGACAAACTGAAAAACCCTTTGGTAACTACAGACTTTTCAGAAAGCCAAATAGAAATCATTACTCCTCCATTCAGAACTATTGATGAGGCATTTGATACATTCTCCCTATTGTCTGATTTGGTTAATGCATCAATTCCTGACGATGAATATCTGTGGTTTCAGTCAATTCCCTGCATTTTGCCTGATGACGAGCATATTCCAATAGCCCAATACTCTGAGGAAGGTGCAGATTCTCATGAATATAGGCTGAAATTGGCTGAAAAGTATGGTCTTAAAAAGCAAATGATTTCAGGAGTCCATTTCAATTTTTCATTTACTGATGATTTTTTAAGGAAATTAAATAAGATATATAATCCTGATTTGTCTTTTCAGGAGTTTCGAAATGAAGTCTATTTAAAAATTGCAAGAAATTATTTGAGGCACTGCTGGCTCATAATATACTTGACAGGCTGTTCTGTAAGCTGTCATAAGACATTTACAAATGATTGTCTTGAATTGATGGATGGTGAAGATGGCTATGGTAGCTATTATTCAACCAATGGTCCATCATTTAGAAATGCATCATGCGGATATAAAAACTTAAAAGAATTATATCCTTCTTACGAAAGTGTTGATGGATTTGTAAGTGATGTTAGCGGATTCATTGAAAATGGAGATATTTCTGGTGCCAGAGAACTATACACTCAGGTAAGATTAAAGCCAAAAGATCCAAAGGACTTATTGAATTCATTGAAAAATGATGGAATTCAATATATTGAAATCAGAACATTGGACATCAATCCATTTTACAAATGCGGTCTTGTAAGGCATGACATGCATTTTCTTCAATTGTTTTTGATTTATATGATGATTAAATCAGAGTCAGATTACGAATCTTGGCAGGAGGAAGCATTTTTAAATGAAGAAAACACTGCAGAAAGAGCTTATGATGATTCAATGAGGCTCATTAAAGATGGCCAAGAGGTTACATTGAAGCAATGGGCTGGCGAAATAATCAATGAAATGCACGGAATGTGTGAAGTGTTGGGAATAGGCGATCCTGCAACATTAAATCTGATGCTTAAGCGTGTTTCCAATCCTGAACTTACTTATGGTAAGAGATTTTTGGAATTAGTCAAGAAAAATGGTTTCATCAAAGCCAATACTCTAATTTCTAAAAATAACAAAAAAACAAGCATCAATTCTTTGAAAAATATTAATCCTAATAAGTCTGATGAATTAAAAAAGTATTTGAATTTGGCATTTGTTGAAAACTGCTGTGATGTTTAATTCATCATATTTTTTTTAATTTTCAAGTAATCATTTTGTGCTTTTGTTTATATTTTGTATTTAAATATTGAAAATATTTATATATTATAATTTAATTAATTTTTATATATCTTTATTTTAATAATGTTTTTTTTTAATTGATATGGATGTGAAAAAATTTCTAATAAATATGTTGCTGTCATGACATTTATTTTAATATTGTTCATCGGTATTTCTTCAGTTTCAGCTTCGAATATGACTGATTCTGGTTTATTAAATGATAATTTTTCACAAGATGAGGATATTTCCATATCAAATGCAAGTTCCTATGGTGATGTTTCCAATAGTGTAAAGCAAACTGCTCTTTTTGGAAACGATACTCAATTATATTATAAGGACGGAACTGCATTCAATGTTATTCTATCTGATGATGAAGGTAAGCTTCTGGCTAATCAAAGCATTATATTTAAAATCAATGGGAATAATTATACAAGAACCACAAACGAATATGGACTTGCATCCATCCTAATTAATTTGAATCCAGGAATTTACAATATTTCTTCCAGCTATTCAGGTAATGAAAATTACGCATCATCTTTTGCTTCCAATACTGTAAAAGTGTTGTCTACAATTAATGGGCAGGATATTGAGAAGTATTATATGAACGATACTCAGTATTACGCCACTTTTGTTGATGCTGGCGGCAATTTTTTAAGGGATACTATGGTTACCTTCAATATTAATGGAGTATTCTATCAAAGAAAAACGGATCAAAATGGTGTTGCTAGGCTAAACATAAACCTTTTGCCGGGAAAATATGTCCTGACTGCAACCAACCCTGTCAATGAGGAAATGCACTCCAATAATATCACTGTGCTGTCCACATTAATCTCTTCGGATATTGTAAAATACTATAAAAATGATACCCAATATCGTGTAAGTCTATTGGATGGTTCAGGCAATCCTTTAACTGCTGGAAGCGTAACATTCAACATTAATGGGGTCATGTATACTCGCAGTATTAATGAAAATGCCATTGCTCAGCTAAATATTAACTTAAATCCGGGTAACTATACTATCACTGCCACTAATCCTCTTAATGGTGAAATGCATTCCAACAATATTGAAGTATTACCTACAATTTATTCAAATGACCTGACCATGACATATAGGGACGGAAGCAGGTTTACTGCACATGTTCTTGATGATGGGGGTAATCCTTTAGCCAATAGCGAGGTCAAATTCAATGTCAATGGAGTATTTTACACTCGAAGCACTGATGCTAAAGGAAATGCATATTTGAATATCAACCTCAATGTCGGTGAATATATCATAACATCTACCAATCATAAAGGCTTATCTATTTCTAACAGGATTGTAATTGCCAAATCTCATGTTACAATTAAAGATTCCAATAGCCATGCTATTGCAGGATTAAATAGGGATTATGCTGTCACATTGGTGGGATTAAACAACAAGTCAATTCCTTTAGAAACTATTATTTTTAAGTATGATGGTATTTGCGAAAATATAGTCACCGATGAAAACGGTGAGGCAAAAATAGTAATTCCAAAGCTTCAAGAGGGCAAATATTCAATAGAATATGAATTTGAAGGAAACATGAATTATTATTCATATAAATCTTCAAATAAGTTAACTGTGGAAAATGCAACTAATATCCTATCCGGAAAAGATTTGAAGATGACTTATCATGACGGTTCAAGATTTAATGTTACCTTGACGGATTTGAAGTCAGTTCCGATGGCAAATGAAAGCATTGTATTCAATGTTTCAGGCAACTCATATTCCCTCATTACTGATGAAAATGGTGTTGCAGGCCTAAACATTAACTTGAATCCTGGAACTTATAAAATTTCCTATGTATATTCAAAAATTAATGATGTAGATTATAATGTGGGATCAAATACTATTACTGTTTCAAAAATCTCTGCATATTTATCCACCAAGGATTTGGCTTTTGATTATGGCGACAGCAAAGCATTTACCGCAATATTAACTGATGGGAATAAGGCTCCTTTAGAGGGTATTGATGTAACATTTGATATTTCAGGAGTTTCATATGCAAGAACCACTAATGCCTCTGGGGTTGCTAAGTTAAATATCAATCTTCCGGTAGGATACTATGATGTCACTACATCTATTACTAATCCGTTTTATAAAGCCGACACTAAATCAAATCATGTTCTGGTTAATGGAAGTATTTTAACCGGTGTTGATTTAAGCTTGATTCCTAAATTGACTCGTGACTATTCAGTAACACTGCTTGATGCATATAAAAATCCGATTTCAAATGCATTAATTGAGTTTTCATATAATGGGATAACTACGCGTGCATATACAAATGATCAAGGTGTTGCCACGATTTCTGTTGGAAATTTGGCTTTGGGACAGTATATAATTGTATATATGTATATTGAAGGAGATAATGCAGGCCAATCAAATATCCTTGTATCAAACAGTGTATTGAATTCCAAAAACACTATTTCAAATTTGGCTCCATATCTTGCCAGTTCTCGAAACTGTCCTGTTTCAAACTCTGAGATTGTTGCGCTTGCAAACCGATTGACTGGTGGTTTAACCAATCCTTTGGATAAGGCTATAGCCATATTTAACTATGTGAGGGATCAAATATCATATAGCTATTACTATGACACTTACTATGGTGCTGTAGGGACATTGCATGCCAAAAGAGGAAATTGTGTTGACCAATCTCATTTATCAATTGCTTTATATAGGGCTGCGGGCCTTCCTGCCAGATATGTTCATGGAACATGTGTATTCGGTGATGGGGATTCAGGCGGCCATGTATGGACTCAAGTTTTGGTGGATGACATCTGGATTGTTAGTGATTCAATAAATCGTAGAAACTCATTGGGTCAGGTTGTTAACTGGAATAACTATAACTATAGACTTAATGGATATTATTCCTCTTTATCTTTTTAACTAATTTCCCACATTTTATTGAATAACATTGTTACTTCGTTTTTTTGGCTGATGATAATTATTTTTTCAAATTTTCAAGTCAGTAAGTTTATATACTCCTAAATTAATATTAATGATTATAGGGATTCATGATGTTTTATTTTTTTGCTGTTTTCAACTTGTTTAGTTGATTATATGAAAAAATATAACATTTGTTATAAAAAATTTTGGTGATTCAATGAATAAAAAAATAGGTGTTATTTTAGCTGTAGTCTTAATAGCCTTACTCGCAATGGGTTCAGTTAGCGCTGGATGGTTCGACTTTTTAGGTGGGGACTCAGGCAACAAAGTAACTATTGGTTATTTACCTTCTGATCACGATTCTGCATTATTTGTAGCTGATGCTCAAGGTTTATACAAAGAAAAAGGTATTGAAACTGAACTTGTTCAGTTCAACAATGGTGGGGACTTAATGACTGCTATGGCAAGTGGAAAAGTTGACGTTGGATACGTTGGTATTTCTCCTGTATTGTCTTCAGTTGAAAAAGGTGTTCCTGTAAAAATCATTTCTGCTGCTCAAAATGAAGGTAGTGGAATCATTATTTCTAACAATTCTGGAATTTCTTCTGCTTCAGACTTATCTGGTAAAAACATTGCAACTCCAGGTGAAGCATCAATCCAATACGTATTGTTAAACTACTACTTAAACTCAACTGGCTTATCAATGGATAAAGTAAATGCATCCGCAATGAAAACTCCTTCAATCAACGATGCAATCAGAACCAACACAATTGATGCTGGTGTAACTTTCCAACCATTCGTAAGCTCTTCTGAAGCTGCTGGAAACGGTGTTTTAGCAAGATCTAGTGATATATTACCTAACCACCCTTGCTGTGTTGTTGTAGCATCACAAGATTTAATCGACAAACACCCTGACACTGTTAAAAATATTGTAGCAATCCACGAAAACGCTACTAACTTCATTAACGATAATGTCAAAAATAATGCTAGTGCAGTTGTAGATTTATTACCTAAAGATATCGTGTCTGATAAGAATGTTGAAGCAAACTCTTTAGCTAGTTTCCCATTCATTTCAGGTTTAAACGATACCTATAAAGCTAACGTGGACAGTTTCATGCAATTAGAAGTTGATTTAGGTATTTTAAATAATACTATTCCACATGATAAATTATACTGGGAAGGAAAATAATTCCCTCCTTATCTTTTTTTTTTAAAAATTAGTATTTGTTGTACTCTTCAGCAAGGATTTCCATTGCTTTTTGAGTGTTTTCGTCGGATACTTTATTGATGATTCTTTTGTTTTCTTCAAGACGGTCTTTATAAAACTGCTTTTTCTCGCCATTCACGATTTTGTAGCGGCTGCAGTTCACCAATGATTCGATTAATGAAGAAAAACCTCTATTGAATGCTTTTATGGATTCATCATTAATGACAAAGTCTTTGATTGTCCCGTTAATGAAGTAAATGTTGGTGTCGTTTTTTATCGGGAAGTCTTCTGGTGTTTTCATTTCAATTTCATCAACTTCAATGATTAGATATGATCCGGCATCCTTTAAAATGGCAATGTCTTCATCATCAGTATAATGCTCTTCTGGAAGCTCATCAATTATTGATTTGGTAAAAATAATTGGGTCTTGGGTTACATTAACCACATACTGTCTTGTTTCTTGAATATTTTTCAGGCTTTGTGAACCTTCAAAGATTCTGCACATCACTTTGTCCTCACCCAAGTAGATGAATGCGAATGGAGCAGAATTCTTTTTCCCGTTCGAGTTAATTGTTGTAGTAATGCATTCATATTGCAAGTTCATATGTATGCCGACTTTACTTAAATCATATTTCACATCATCACCATCCTATTCTTAAAATAGTCATCAGCTATTTTGTATAGTTTATCAAAAACTTCAATTAAATTAATCACGGATTCATTTAAATCATCATCTAAATTTTCCAGGTTTGCAAGTTGGGTTTTGTACTCAGGGAATATGTTGAGTGCATATTTGGAAAACAGCTCAACTTCTGTTGCATTGATTTCATCTTCCTTAAGCATGTCTTCCAATGACTGGGATAATTCATTAAGGTATTCATAGCTTGAATCCAGTGATTCCTTAACGTCTGTGTCATTTTCACTTAGTTTTTGAAAAGCATTGTTTAGTTGTATGATGGCAAGGGTAAATAATTCCAAATCTATTTCACCGTTCATAAATACACCTGGTGTTTTAAAATAAAAAAAGAGGGAATTTCTCAAAAAGAGAAATTATAATTTGATTTTAATATCTAAAGCGCTTGAGCCTTCTTCGTAAACGAAGATAGGGTTGATATCAAGTTCAGATATTTCTGGGAAGTCTAAGGTTAATCTAGCTACTCTTTTAATAGCTTCTTTTACTTCTTCGATATCACAGGCAGCTTCTCCTCTGTATCCTTTAAGTAATTCTGAAACTTTGGTAGCTTCAATTTGTTCATCAATTTCTTGGGATGATAATCCTTTAGCCAATTTGAATGATACGTCTTCAATAAGGTTAACGTAGATTCCACCCATACCGAATGCAATCATAGGTCCGAATTGTTTGTCTTTAATCATACCTACAATTACTTCCTGACCGGTTTCCATCATTTTTTGTACTTCCACACCATCAGGTACGATGTCTGGGTGTGCAGCTTTAGCGTTTGCTATGATTTCATCATATGCTTCTTTAGCTTCTTCAACAGTTGAAATTCCAACTTTTACTCCACCAATATCGGATTTGTGTAAAATTTTGTCTGATGCGATTTTAAGCACAACAGGGAATTCCATCTCTTCAGCCAAACTTGCTGCTTCATCAGCAGAAGTGGATAATTTGATTGGTGCAGCGGAAATTCCATAAGCTTCAGCTACTGCATATGCTTCACTTCCAAGCAAGGTATCTCTTCCGTCAGCAGTTACCTTTTCGAATATTGCTTTTACTGCGTCTTTGTCAACGTCAGTGATGTTTTCAACAACGTCATCGTATTCCCTTTCATCAAGTTTAGCATAGTTGGTCATTGCGGCAAGAGCATGAACTGCAGTTTCAGGGAAAACATATGTTGGAATGTGGTTTTCTCTTAAGAGTTCATTTGCAGCTTCGAATGATGGACCACCCATGTTAACTACAACAATAGGTTTTTTAGAATCTTTTCTTCCGTCTAATATTGCCTGTGCAATTCCGTCAGGATCAGCTGAAGCGGTTGGACATACCATAACGATTAAACTGTCCACTCTGTCATCATGCAATACGATGTCGAGAGATTCTTGGTATCTGTGTACAGGTGCATCTCCCAATACATCAATAGGGTTGTTTGCACTACCTTCGTCAGGGATACATTCTTTTAACCTGGCTGTGGTTTCATCATCAAATTTAACAAGGTCTAAACCTACTTTTTCCATAGCATCTACGGTTAAAACTCCTCCTCCACCTGCATTGGTAATGATTGCTACATTACTGCCTTCTGGGAGTGGTGCTTTGGAAAATGCTAAACCTAAGTCAAATAATTCTGCCATGGTTTCTACACGCATGATTCCTGATTGACCGAATGCGGTATCGAATGCGAGGTCACTTCCTGCCAATGCTCCGGTATGTGAGGATGCAGCTTCTGCACCTGCTGAGGATGAACCGGATTTAAGAATAATGATTGGTTTTTTAGCTGCTGTTTCTCTCATGGTTCTGATGAAGTCTTCATCATCTGAAATGGATTCTAAGTAACAGATAATTACATTTGTTTCATCATCTTCAGCTAAATATTGTAATAATTCAATTTCGTTTACTCCAGCTTTGTTTCCAAGACTGATTACTTTACTGAATCCAATTCCTGAAGTTACACTCCAATCGATAATTGCAACCATCATTGCTCCACTTTGGGAGATAAATGCAATGTTTCCTTTTGGTGGCATCATTTGTGAGAATGATCCGTTTAAAGGAGTGTGTGAATCGGTAATTCCTAAACTGTTTGGTCCAATAATGTTAATTCCGTATTTTTCACCAAGTTCAGTTAATTCAGCTTCCAATTTAGCTCCTTCTTCACCAACTTCTTTGAAACCAGCGGTAATAACAACCATGTTTTCAACGCCAACTTCACCACAGTCACGTACTGTATCATTAACAAAGACTGATGGGATTGTGATTATTGCTAAATCAACTTTTTCGGGGATATCTTTTATACTTGCATATGCTTGTTTTCCTAAAATTTCCCCGCCTTTAGGGTTTACCGGATATATTTTTCCTTCAAATCCATCATTGATTAAATTGTCTACAATGATGTATCCTACTTTTCCAGGAGTGTTTGAGGCTCCAATAACGGCCACAGATTCAGGTTTAAACATCTTATTGAGGTCTTTCATAAAACTTTCTCCTTTATATTTAACACTATAATCTATAATGATAAATAATTAACAATTATTTATGATTTAATATTTCGATTTATTATTATATAAAGATATTGTTTAAATAATTAATTTTAAACCTTTATATATGGATTTAGTAATTTTTTAAAGGATTTTGAAAACAAAAAGTGCCATCATAATATGAAAATGATTTAATATTAGAATTGCTATAAATAATATACAACTAATATTTTAAAAATTTGATTAAGTGAGGAGGATTATGAGTTTAATCATAGCTTATGTTGGAAAGAAAGGCTGTGTAATGGCCAGTGATAAAAGAAGAATTGCTTATTTTGGTAACAATAGGCAAGCATTGGAAGACGAATTGTATGACGGAAGTATTACAACTGACGATGAACTTATGAAACGTTCTAAAGAACTTGATGTTCCAATTAAAATAACTGACGATGCTGATAAGTTACGAATTGTAGGAAATACCGTTAGAGGCGAAGTAAGCACTAAAGGAAGTCATGAAACAAAACGTAAAAGGATTTATGGAACAACCAACGGTTATCAAATTGTAGAATTAATCGGATCAGAGACAAAATCCCGTAATGCAGGCGAAAAAGGTATTATTTTATTTGGAAATGACTTTGCTAAAAAGCAAGCTGAAACTTTAATTCAAAGAAGATGGAAAGCTTCACACAGTTTGAGGTTGATGGGAGATATTTTTGAAGAGATTTTAGGTGAAATTGCTCAAAAAACCCCAACTATCGGTAAGGAATTTGATGTTTTGATTCAACAACCAAAATTCAATCCATCTGAAGCTCAAAAACATCTTAATATTACTATTGATGCAGATATAAAAGTTTTAACTAAATATAGGCAACAATTGACTGAAGAAATGATTCAAAAAACAAGAGAAATTGAATTAGCAAATAAAATCATTGATGAAGGGCCAGTTGGAAAAGTTGATTCAATCGACGGAAAGATGATTGAAGTCAAATTGAATGAAAAGACTCAAGCGTTTAATTTCAATTGGAAACCGTTAGCAGGTCCTAATCAAAAGGTTATGATGTTTGCTGACACTGATGACATTAAAGTCGGTGATAAAGTCATTATCAAAGATGAAGTTTTATGTCTTAAAAGAAATAAATCCCCATTGTCATGTAATATTATCCTATGTTCACTATGAGGAAATTAAATGAAACTTATATTCTTGGGAACTGGTGGCGGACGATTTTCAGCCATCAACCAAAGAAGAATGACTGGCGGATTTAGAATCGATAATTTGGGCGGAAAGAATTATCACATTGACCCAGGTCCAGGCGCTTTAGTTAGAACATATCAATTTGGTCTTGATCCTAGAAATATTGATGGAATTTTCGTATCTCATGCGCACACTGACCATTATAATGATGCTGAAATACTGATTGAAGCGATGACTCGAGGTATGACGCAAGATAATGGTCATATTATAGGTTCAAAAAGTGTTTTATCTGGTTTTGAACAGTGGGGTCCCTGCATTTCATCATATCATCAGTCCAAGTCTAATCTGATAGAGATGGAATCCGGTGATGTCAGGTATTTTGATAATTGTCTAATCAAGGCCACTCCAACAAGACACGGCGATCCTATGGGAATTGGTTTTCAGATGGAATACAAGGACTTTAAGATTTCATATACTTCAGACACTTCCTATTTTCCTGAATTATCTGAAGCGCATGAGGGTGCAGATGTATTCATAGCTAGTGTCTTGCGTCCTGGTGGAAAATCAATCAAGGGTCATTTATGTTCACAGGGATTTATTAGATTATTAAAGGAGATTAAACCTAAATTGGCTATCATGACTCATTTGGGTCTTAAAATGATTTCCAATAATCCTATTGGTGAGGCAAAGCGCATTACCCGATTGACAGGTGTTAAGACTTTGGCTGCATTTGATGGTATGGCTTTAGACATTAATTTCAATAATCCTGCAAGAGCACGCATCATATCACTTAAAGATGTTGATGCTCCTTTCCACGGATCCAATAATAATCTGTCACATTTTGAAAGGAAAAATACCAATAAACTTGCAATCAAACATGGGGAAACCGATGAATTTTCTCAAATGAAAAGAAGACCTACTCATTGAGATTGCTTGGATTTATGAATCCTGAACGAATCATATGGTCTGCTAAAATTATTGCAGTTGAGGATTCAGCCACTACAGTTACTCTTGGACAGATGCAAGGGTCGTGTCTTCCTTTTATTTCTATTTTTTTATTTTCCATTTTTTCCAGATTTATTGAGTCCTGACATTTGGAAATTGATGGAGTCGGTTTAACTGCAATTCTGGATATGATTGGCATTCCGTTGCTCATGCCACCAATTATGCCTCCGGAATTATTTGTTTTTGTTTTTACAGTGTTATTTTCAATATAATATTCATCGTTTATTTCTGATGCACTTTTGTTTGCCACATCAAAGCCAAGGCCTATTTCAACGCCCTTGACAGCACCGATGTTCATTAAAATTCTTGCAAGATCACCATCAAGCCTTTCAAAAACAGGTTCTCCAAGACCTGCAGGAATATTAATTGCAATCGTTTCCACAATGCCTCCAACGGAATCTCCTTCCTGCTTTTTGGCTACAATCAGTTCTTCCATTTCTTTTGCAGCTTCCAAATCAGCGCAGCGAACAGGATTCATTTCAATGTTGTTTTTAATCTCGTCATATGGGTGCTGTTCTGCTTTAATATCTCCGATTTGAGTAACATGAGAAATGACTTCAATGTTTTGTGTTTCAAGAAGCTTTTTGGCAACAGCACCGCCGATTACATGACCAATGGTTACTCTACCACTTCCACGTCCTCCTCCGTTATAGTCGTAATTTCCATATTTTGTCATCCAGCCATAGTCTCCATGTGATGGGCGTGGAGTATCTTTAAACATAGAATAATCTTTTGAGTGCTGATTTTTATTAAAAACGACTCCAGTTATTGGTGTGCCGTCAGTCTTTCCTTCAAAGATTCCAGATAGTATTTTTACTTCATCTGATTCCTTTCTAGGTGTGGTCACACTGCTTGTACCTGGTTTTCTTTTATCCAATTCCTTTTGAATATCCTCTACACTTAGTTCAAGATTTGCCGGACAGCCATCAACAATTGCACCGACAGCAGTTCCATGGCTTGAACCAAAACTTGTAATTTGAAATTTTTCCCCAATTTTGTTTGACATATTAATCTATATTTAGCTTTAACTATTAATAATGATATTATTATAAATAATTTCAATGTTCAATATTAATATAAAGGTGAATTAAATGCAGTTTCCAATTACAAGAATGAGAAGATTAAGAAAAAATTCAAAGATTCGTGATATTGTACGTGAAACGAAACTTCAAAAAGAAGATTTGATATATCCAATTTATTTTAAACAAGAGCTTTCCGGTGATGAAAAGGAAGAAATTTCATCCCTTCCCGGCGAATACAGATACTCATTGGAAAGCGGAGTTGAATTTGCAAAGAAACTTGAAGCCAAAGGATTGAAATCTATCATTGTTTTTGGGGTTCCTCCTGAAGAGGAAAAGGATGAAATAGCAACTCCTGACTATGCAGATACTGGAATTGTCCAAAAGGCTGTTCGTGAACTTAAAAAGCAGACTAATCTTGTTGTAATAACTGATGTCTGTTTATGTCAATACACATCTCATGGCCATTGTGGTCTAATCAAGGAAAATGATGATACTGATGATGGAATTGAAATATTGAATGATGAGTCATTGGAATACATTGCAAAAGTGGCTCTATCCCATGCCCGTGCGGGAGCAGATATTGTAGCTCCTTCTGATATGATGGACGGCAGGGTTGGAGCTATCAGAAATGCCTTGGATGAAAACGGATATTATAATGTAATGATCATGTCATATTCAGCCAAATACGCTTCAGCATTTTATGAACCCTTCCGTCAAGCGGCCTGTTCATCCCCTCATAAGGGGGATAGGAAAAGCTATCAAATGGATCCTGCAAATGCCGTTGAAGCAATTCGTGAATGTGAATTGGATGTAATTGAAGGCTGTGACTTTTTAATGGTCAAACCTGCTTTGCCTTACTTGGATGTTGTAAGAATGGTTCGGGATGAATTCATGTTGCCGTTGGTTGCATATAACGTTAGTGGTGAATATTCAATGATTATGGCAGCTATTGAAAAAGGATATCTGACAGAAAGGGCAATAATGGAAAGTTTGGTTTCAATAAAAAGAGCGGGGGCTGATTTAATTATCACAAACTTTGCAGCTAAGGTGCTTTTGGAGGACATGATAGAATGAAACCTTCAGAAATTGCTAAAATCGCTCAAATCGCATCTGCACTAGAAGTTAGTGGTTATCCAAAGCCAGGAAATGTTCACAGAACACGTGACTATGATGATATGGTCTTTGAAGACTTTGTAATTAGCGGAATTGTAATTGGAGACACTATCCGTGAAGCATGTAGTGATGTTGATGTTGAAAATCCAAAATTAGGAAAATATGTTCTTGAAGCTGTTGCGGAAACCGACAAGTGGATTAAAAACAATACGAACTTAGGTATTGTGATGATGACAACACCTATTGCAGTGGCTGCTGCTATAAGTAATGATTTTGATGAAATCCGTCCAAATGTCGTTAAGCTAATGGCTAACACATCCGTTGATGATGCATGTGATTTGTATGATGCAATAAATATTGCAGATGCTGGTGGAATGGGAGACCAGGACGAGTATGATGTTGCATCAGACAATGCAAAACAGGAGCTAAGGGAAAACAACCAGACAATGTATGATGTTTTAAAAATATCAGCACCATGGGATATGTTGGCTCGTGAGATGACATCAGACATGCCTGCCGTTTTTGAGATAGGCTATCCGGCATATCATGAACTAAAAGATGAGAAATCAATGAATGATGCATGTCTATTAACATTCTTGACAATCTTGTCTCAGGTTCCAGATACTTTGATTTCAAGAAAATACGGCTCTGATGAGGCACTTAAAATATCTATGATGACCCGAGATTTGCTTAACTTAAAAGATGAAAGTGATTTTACACAAAAAGTTAAGGAATTTGATGATTACTTATATAAAAATCATTATAATCCGGGTACAACTGCTGATTTAACTGCGGCATCTATTTTTGTAAGTTATTTGAAATCCAATTTCGAATAACTCTTTTTTTACTATTATTTGTTGAAAATATGTCTAAATTCGTAATGTTGGTTAGCTAGTTTCAAGGCCAATATTGTCAAAACAATTGCAATTATTACATCACCAAATGTTTCCAATCTCTGTCTGTCCATATTATTCTATTTCTTTTAGAAATATGTCAATAAAAAAAGTTAGTTTGAACTTACCGGTAAGTTAATCATTACTTTTTACTTTATATGTTTGGTTTTTCATATAATTGACTAAATAATTGATGGAGGTTAATGAAATGCATTATACAGGACCCGTATATAGACACCCGTTGGAGGCAAACACTCCAATTTTAGAAATAACCTATGGTTGTTCATGGAACAAATGTGTATTCTGCAATATGTACAAGGATGTAAAATTCGGTGCTTCTCCAATGGACCATATTGAAGAGGACTTGCAGGAGTTGGCTGGCATATATCCTCATAATCTACGAAAAATAATTGTTGCAAATGGCGACCCTTTCGCCCTTTCAACTAAAAGATTGCTTGAGATAAGCAGTTTGATTCGCAAATATTTTCCTGAAATTTCTATCATTTCTTGTCAGACTTCAATCAGAAACATCATGCACAAAAAACAGGAAGAATTGAATCAATTGGCTGAAGCTAAATATGATGACATATACATTGGAATTGAATCCGGATGTGATGGTGTATTGAAACAATTGAATAAGGGATATACTTCAAAACAGGAATATGAAACACTTGAAAAGTTGAAAAACTCCAAAATTAGATACATCGCTCTTTTGATGGGTGGTGCAGGAGGCAAAAAGTATAGGGATGAGAATATTGAAGACACTGCCAAATTGTTAAACACTTATCCTCCAATGATGATTTCAATCATTACAACGGGAATTGCAACAGGAACAAAGCTTGCTCAAATGAGGGATGATGGCGAGTTTGTCCAATTGACAGAACGAGAAATCCTTGAGGATGAAATAGCATTGATTGAAGCATTGGATGTCCCGAACAGCACGTATTTCTATGGACATCACCAAAACAATGTTGCCAAGGTAAGTGGTCATTTGAAAAATAAGGATGATTTGGTAGCTAAATTCAGGGAAAGGCTGGAATATTTTGAAGATAATCAGCCGGAAATATTGGATATCTCCCTTGCAAGGGAGTACCTATAACAATATTTCTTCATAACCTTCCTTAATTTCCTTTTTAAACTCTTCGTCCCTCAAGTCACCTTCCAGTTCGTACAATCCGAATATGACCATTTCATACAATATTTTATTCATTTTTTTACCTTTTTCAGTAAGATAATATTCTGTATTTCTTTTTGTATCGTCTTCTATGATTTTTTTGCAAATCATTCCCTGATTTTCTAGGTATTTTAATGTGTCTGAAAGGACAACATTGCTTAAATTAGGCTTGTCTTCTTTGAATTCGTTGAAATGTTTTTTGCCTGCAAAAAGGTCTTTCATGATTCCAAAAACCCATTTTCTGCTTAACAAATCATAAACGCTGTTTATTGGGCAGGCATCCTTTCGGTAAATGATATTATCTTTCATATTTAATCTTATTATTTTAATCTTTTTTATAATTGAGTATTTAGGTAAGTTTGAACTTACCTGTAAGGTTATACTTACTTTTTAATTTATATTAATAAAGTGTTTAAAGTAATAATTAGTGATATTATGAATTTTTTAGAAGTTATGGAAAAAAGACACTCTTCAAGGGATTTTAAAAAAGATGAAGTAAGTGAAGATACATTAAGAGAAATTGTTAATATTGCGGGCATGTCACCTTCATGGGAAAACAGCCAGCCTTGGAACGTCTACATTGCAACCGGTGAAACCCTTGAAAAAATCCGTGAAACATGGATTGCTGAAAATGACCAAAAAATCAAGGGATCAGCTGATATGAACCCTGGACACAGGACAAACTTCTCCGAAAGGGGACAAAAGAATATGGCAGACTTTATGGATGCAATCGGAAAATTCGATGATGACGAAGATTTGGAAAACTTCAATCATGTTCAACACATTTTATTCAATTCTCCTGCAGTTGTTTACTTAACATTACCTAAAAACCACACCCAATGGTCTATCTATGACTTAGGTGGTTTTGGTATGAGTTTGATGCTTGCTGCAACTGATTTGGGAGTTAACTCAATTCCTGCTTATGAATTGGTTAAATATCCATATATATTAAGGGATAACCTTCCAATTCCAGAAGATGAGGATATTATCATGGGTGTAGCTTTAGGATACGAATCTGAAGAGCATATTAATACCTATGAATCACCTAGACTGGACTTGGATGAAATCTTAAAAATCAATTAATTTTTTTAAATGTTGTGGGCTCTTATAATGAAGAGCCTAATAACTTATTTCATATCTATTTTTTAAAAAACTCTTTTTAGAACTTATTTTTCAATATCTTTATTAATAATTTAAAATATATATTATACTATTATTAATGATAATTAGTATGGTGTTTAAATGAGTGAGGATATTAAAAAAACCATTAATGAATTACATATCTATGAAAAGAAACTTTTAAAAGAATTGGAAGCAAATCCTAATGCAACTCCTGAAGAAATTGCTGAAAATGCTGACATGGACATTAAATCCGTCATGAGTGCAGCAGGTTCACTTGCATCCAAAGACATTATTGAAGTTGACAAGGAAGTTGAAAAAACTTATTCCCTAACTGATGATGGGCTTAAATATGCTGAGGAAGGTCTTCCTGAAAGGAGAATATTGGATGTTTTGGCTGAAAAGCGCCAAATCCATATGAAAGACCTATCATCAGAAGCAGGAATCGATAAAAAAGAGGCAAATATTGCTATCGGTTGGTTGCGCCGTAAAAATTGGGCTCAAATCGATAAGGGTGTAGTAAACATTACTGAATTTGGTAATGATTTTGTATCCAAGCTTGATGTCGATGAAAAGGTTTTGGATTATCTTAAGGCTAATGCTGATGGAGTAAAATTATTCACCGATGATTTGAGAGAAGGTTTTAAAAAGCTTACTGGTAGGAAAAACATTTTGGAAGTTAAAAAGGAAACCTCACATTCCTTTAAACTTTTACCTAAAGGTGAAGCTATCCTAAAAGAAGGATTTACAATTCAAGAACAGGCCACTCAATTAACACACCAACAATTAAAAGATGGCGAATGGAAAAGCCTACAGTATCGTCCATATGATATTAACGCTGAAGCTCCAGTTATATTTGCAGGAAAAAAACACCCGTTGAGAGTAATCATCGATGAGATTCGTGAAATATTCTTGAACATGGGATTTTCAGAAGACAATGGGGAATTTGTTGAATCCGCATTCTGGAACTTTGATTCCCTCTTCCAGCCTCAAGATCACGCTGCCCGTGAAATGCAGGATACATTCTATCTTAAAAATCCTCTCACATGTGACTTGCCTGATGGTGATATCGTTAAGCTTACTGCAGAAACACATGAAACAGGTGCTGACACAGGTTCTATCGGTTGGCAATATGATTGGAGTGAAGACATTGCACGCCAAAGCGTTTTAAGAACTCACACCACAGGAATCTCAACAAAACACTTGTTTGAGCATGAGCCTCCAATCAAGATGTTTTCCGTAGGAAGGGTATTCAGAAGAGAAACCTTTGACTATAAGCACTTGCCTGAATTCCACCAGGTTGAAGGACTTGTCTGCGATAAAGGAATTAGTTATCAAAATCTTTTAGGTACCTTAAAGGAATTCTACAAGAAATTAGGATTTGAAGTAAGATTCAGACCTGCTTACTTCCCTTATACTTACCTATCGACCGAAACCGAAATCTATTTGGAGGAAAAGGAAAGCTGGATTGAGCTTGGAGGAGCAGGAATGTTCAGGCCTGAAGTATTGAAGCCTCTCGGAATCAACCAACCTGCACTTGCTTTCGGTTTGGGTATTGAAAGACTGGCCATGATTAGATATGACGTATCAGACATTCGTATGCTTTACAAAAGCGATATCAAATGGCTTCGTGAATTGAAATTGGATGATGGAGTGAAATTATAATGTCAATAAAGTTAGTTTCTTGGAATGTGAATGGAATTAGGGCAGTATCCAAAAAGGATGAGTTTTGGGATTGGTTTGATAATACTGATGCAGACATTATCAATTTCCAGGAAGTAAGGGCCACCAAAGATGATATTCCTAAGAAATTAGCTGAAGTCGATGACTATGAATCTCACTTTAATGAAGCCGAAAAGAAAGGATACAGCGGTGTTGGAACATACTCCAAAATCAATCCCGTAAACGTTACCCGTGGACTGGGAATTGAAGAGCTTGACAGCGAAGGAAGGGTCTTGAAAATAGAGTATGAAGACTTCATACTATACAACATCTATTTCCCGAACAGCGGAATGAATGCAAAGCGTCTTGATTTCAAGGTTGACTTTTGCAATGCATTGCTCGATGAGCTTAAGGAGCTTAAAAGTCAGGGAAAAAATCTTGTAATTACCGGTGACTATAATATTGCTCACCATCCTATTGATGTTTACAATCCTAAAAACTGTGAAGGAAAATCAGGTTATCTTCCGGAAGAACGTGCATGGTTAGATGAGCTTGAAGAGGCAGGTTTCATTGATACTTTCCGTATGTTTGATGAAGGAGAGAACAATTTCACCTGGTGGAGTTACCGTACCCGTGCCCGTGAAAGGAATGCCGGCTGGCGTCTTGATTATTTTTACGTGAATGAGGAAATTAAAGATAAAGTTAAATCAGCTACTATATTAGATGATATTTATGGTTCTGACCATTGTCCGGTCACCTTAGAACTTGAATTTAACAAAGAGGGTTAAATATGATTAGAAATGAAGATGATCGTGTTGTATTTTTTGATGTAGACGATACATTATTGGATACTTCCGCTTTTGCACAGACTGCAAGAAAAGCAGCTATTGAATTGATGGTCGATAATGGATTACCTTTGGATAAGGATGAAGCGTATGGTGTTTTAAAAACAATCATCCGTGAAAAAGGATCCAATTACGGCAAGCATTTCAACGTTTTGACTCAGGTTGTTTTAGGCCATGAGGATCCAATGCTCGTTGCTTTGGGAATGATTACATATCATAACGTTAAAATGGCACTTTTAAGACCATTTGCAGATACAATCGACACATTGATTTATTTGAAAAGTCAGGGCTATCGCTTAGCAGTAATATCAAACGGTATTACCATCAAGCAATGGGAAAAATTGGTGCGTCTAAATGTATATTCCTTTTTTGATGAGGTAATCACATCCGAAGAAGTAGGCAAAAAAAAGCCGGATAGGCTAATTTATGATGTCGCATTAAGAAAAATGCAGGGTGATCCTGAAAAATCAGTAATGATTGGAAATAAATTCAGAGAAGATGCCTTAGGTGCTGTTAATGCGGGCATGAGTGCTATTTTGGTTAATTCCAATGTTACTGAAGAGGACAGGGAATACATTAAAAAAGAGCAATTGGACATTACCATAATTGAAAATATCGGTGATGTTAACACCATATTATAATTTTTTAGAAAAATGCATCAAGGCTTTGCTGTTTTTCACCGACAGACAAGTCTTGCAGGTCTTTTTTTGAATAGCCAAGTGATTCCATAATGCGTCCGACTGCAGGAATTATCTGGTTGTTGACATAATAATCCTTATCATACTCAATTCCTTCACTGTATTCGTAAGGCACGGCTCTTTGGCTGATTGAGCCTTTTCCTTTTTTGATTATGTACTGGATGATGGTTCCGCGAGACACTTTAATTCCATGGTCTTCTATTATTTGGGCAGCCACCACATGAGGACCGACCTGTTTGTATTCGCTTAGAGGCTTGTTGATTTGTGTATGTATAACCAGTTCCTTGTTTTCAACTTCGCCTTTTCTAAGCCTTTTCATGACTTTTTTAACTTCATCAATTGCCTTTTGGGAGTCCCCTTCCTTTAATAAGGCCATAAGTACTGCTTCCTGGGTTTGTTTTACTACTGGTGCCCAATCTCTTCTAACTAATTCCAATCCTTTAGCTATTATCTCTCCATCTTCGATAACGGCATATCTTTTTTTAGTTACAAAAAAGCCTCTTCTATAAAATCCTTCATATTCAAGCTCCATACTTTCAGGAAGCGTTGAATTAAAATTTTTTAAAAACAATTCCGCTTGAGATTTTATTTCGGCTTCCAATTCAAATTGTTCTTTTGTGTCTTCCATACAGCAGCACCATATTATACTTTGAAAATTATCTTTAAAAAAAGTTTTCACTGACAACATTTTTCATATTTCGCAACAATTTTCGCCACTTAAAACAATTTTTATCAGTAAAAACAATCATATTACTGTTCAAATGCTCTAACACTTATTTTATATTATTGTTATTATAAAATAATAGTAGAGGTTAGATATTATGGAAACAAAAGAATTAGTTACAAGTTATGATGAGACAAATGATGTTTTGTCCGGAAAATTGACAGATAAAAATGGATTTGCAGCCAACTACTTCATTGGTGGGGGAATTTTTTTAAACACAGATAAAAACAATATGCCTGTGTCATTCTACATTGGAGAAGCATCCAAATCCTTGGGTGTTGATAAAAAAATACTGGAAAATCCTCATATTGCCGTAGCTATTGACAGTGATGATTTGGAAATAGACTTTGAGATTTATGTGGCATATGATAAAATTTTCAAGTTAAAATCCAGTAATCGTTTTGGATTTGAAATATCTGAGTTATGGGATACAAATTAATTTTTTGGGAATAGTTCGGCTATTCCATTTTTTTAATCTTTAGAAAAGAATATTAATTATTGTGTATAAATAACTTTCAAGGAGAGAATTACAATGGCTGGCGAAGAATATTACATTGAAGATAATGATTTGGTTGACTTATTGAAAGATGTTTTGGGCGATAAGATATCTGATGAGGATATTGAAAAGATTTTAAAGGCAAGCGATGATGGTGAAATCACTGAAGAGGATTTTGACAATATTGTCGATGAAATACTTGCTAAATCTAAAACTGATGAAATATTCACTGCTCCAGAGCCTATTGTCCCTCAAAAAACTTCCTCCAATAAGGAATTTGTATATCTGTCGACTTCTCCAGATACATGTCCTGTTTGTGGAGGCACCCTTTTGGATGACTTCTACTGTCCGAATTGCAATCTAAAATTTTCATTTGTCTCTCAGAATGACAAAAATCCCTAAATAAAATAAAGTTTATATATAATGAAAAAGTAATATTTTATTATCATTATTCATTAAGGCTCTTTTTTGCTCTCATAATGTAAATTGTTATTTTTCTTGTCCAACGATTTACTGAAAAGAGGCTTATTGACAGCGATTATTAATTAATTATTATATTTATTTAGGTGAAATAATGGCAATTTCTCAAGGAAAATCAACTAGAAGTCCATCAGGTGCAAGAAATGTTGCAAACCGTGGAAAAAGGAAATCAGAATTAGGAAGAGATCCTGCTGAAACTAGAGTGGATGACAAAAACTTAAGAAAAATCCGTACTCGTGGTGGAAACGAAAAACTCAGATTAGCAGCAGCTAATAAAATTAATTTAACCGATGTAAAAACCGGTAAAACTCAAATTACTGATATTTTAGGAGTAATTGAAAACAACGCAAACCCAAACTACGTAAGAAGGAACATCATTACTAAAGGTGCTGTTGTAGAAACTCCTGAAGGTAATGCTAAAGTAACATCTAGACCTGGTCAAGATGGTGTTGTTAACGGAATTTTAATCTAAAGATATTAATTTATCTTTAATTTCTCTTTTTTTTCAATTTTTATAACTAATTTAATATACTTGTTTTAACATATATTTTTCTAAGGCGATATAATGTCAGATGATAAAATTAATATGAATCATGGTGCTGGCGGAGAAGTAATGGCTAATCTAATCGCTTCCACAGTCTTGGATAATCTTACAAAAAAGAGTGTGAATGGCGGTATTAGTTTGGATGCTTTAGATGATGGTGCATCCATTCCTTTAGGCGATTATGAAATTGTCATGACAACAGACGGTCATACAATCGATCCATTGTTTTTCCCTGGCGGAGATATTGGTAGAATTTCAGCTGCAGGAACCATAAACGATGTTTCTGTAATGGGTGCAAAACCTCTAGCTATTTCCAATGCTATCATTATGCAAGAGGGTTTTCCTATAGAGGATTTGGATAGGATAATGAAATCCCTAAACGAAGCATGTGAAGAGGTTGATGTGGCTGTCATCACAGGAGATACAAAAGTAATGCCGCAGGATAAGCTTGATGGTATTGTCATGGTTACAACAGGTATCGGAATAGCCAAGAAAGGTGAAGTCGTTCGCGATAGCGGATTGGAAGTTGGAGACAAAATCATTGTCACAGGTAGTTTAGGCGACCATGGTATGAGTTTAATGTCTTTTAGGGAAGGTTTTGGCTTTGACACAGATTTGAAATCTGATGTTGCTCCAATGTGGAACATTGTCAAAAAGGCTTTGGACGTTGGAGGAGTCACTGCAATGAAAGATCCGACCCGTGGAGGATTTGCCAATGCAATTAATGAAATGGCTTCCAAATCCGGAAAAGGTATTGTTTTGGAACAGGATGCAATTCCAATAAGGGAAGAGGTTCATGCAGTATCTGAAATGTTGGGTATAGATCCATTTGAAGTGGCAAATGAAGGTAAAGTTGTAATGGGCGTTAAGGCTGACAAGGCCGAAGAGGTTCTTGAAGCCATTAAAAGTGAAAAATATGGTGAAAATGCAGCAATCATAGGTGAAGTTGTTGAAGGCGAATATGTGATTGTAAACACTCCTATTGGTGGAGAACGTATTCTCGAAGCACCTATAGCTGATCCAGTTCCTAGAGTATGTTGAGGTGTTTAATATGGCCAGTATATTTACAAGAAGAGTGCTTGCATATGTGATTGACTTTTTTGTAGTTTCCGCATTCATGTGGATTGTTTCTTATTTATTATCCATATTCATCAATCCGTACAGTACTTTTGCTGTTTATATGTATTTCCCATATGTTGTGCCTGTTTTGATTTTAATCTATTTCATAGGCTTGGAAAAATCCAAAGGTGCAACTGTCGGTAAAGCTTTAATGTATTTGCGCGTAATTTCCAGAAACGGTTATCCAATTTCCTGGGCTCAGGCTATTGTCAGAAATTTAACCAAAATATTCTGGTTCCCAATAATTTTCGATTGGGCTATCGGTAAAATAATCAGACGCAATGATAGAATTTTAGGTGTATTTACAAAAACAATTGTTGTAAACGAAGTAGAATAAAATTAATTATTGATTCATATGATTAAAAGAGTGCAGGTTCTGTGGTATTTAAACAAAGACGATTTGGAAAACTATTGTCTTGACTTCAAGCCTTATCAATCACATAAGCTTGATGGATACGAAATATATGATGTCGATGAAGACCTGATTTATGATTTGTGTGACCGTGATCCTGATAGGCTGGAGCCTATAGGTTATTTTAAAAATCACAAGGAAGTTGAAAACTATCTTGAGGATTACATTACAAACAATGAATTTGAATTGGAAATCGGCTCACCGGAACTTAACTCTAAAATATCTGATGCTATAAAAACAATTGATTTTACCGAAGAGGGATATTATATTTCAGTAGGTGATGGAGAAGTTGGAGACAGTGAGAATAAAATCACTCACTGGTATGATACTCTTAAAAAGGAATATAACAGCTCTTCAAAGGATAATGTCTGGGTATTGATGGTTACAGGCTATGATCCTTATGAGTTATCATTAACTGGCAGAACACTAGCACACATATTATCGGATATTTTAAACATTAATGAGGCATCCCTTGACTCTCTGATTCCTAATAAAGGAAGAATAACAGTTGAAGAATGGAATGAAATTCTGGATAAGATGTATAAGAAAAACAAATTGTATCTGGGATTGAATCGTGTAATCTAATCTTCAAACAACTCATTAAGTTCCATCAGTAAAAACGGATTGATTTCAGAAATTTTTCAATACAATCGTTCGCTTCTTTTTCTCTTTTTAAAGTAGCACATGTCATTGCCTTGAATAATAATGCTTCAACATGCTTATCATCAATGGATAAGCATTTATCATAATATATTATTGCTTTTTCAGGTTCCATTTCTGAAAGGAAATAGGTTCCTTTTTCATATAAGAATTCTGGATTTTCTGCATCGATTTTTTCTATAATGTCCAGCACTTTTTTTATATTTTCATAATCTCCCATTTCTTTATAAACATGTATCTTCTCAATATAATAATCAATATCATCCCCATCTATTTCTAGGGCTTTATCTAAACATTTCAGTGCTTTTTTGTATTTTTTTTGACTAATGAAAATGCTTCCTTTAGTGGCCCATAATGTATCATCATGAGGAGTCAGTTCAATTGCTTTATCAATGGTTTTAAATGCTTTTTTGTATTTTTTTAGTTCACATAATGCTAGGGATTTATATTTTAAAACATTTGGCTGATTTGGAAGGATTTTCAATGATAAATCAAAATATTCAATGGCTTTTTCATAGTTTTCTTCATCAAAATAAAGTTCTCCTCTCATACACAAATCATAAGGGTCATTTTCATCAAAATGTCCATTTGTTTTTGCAAGGTCTTCTAAATCAACTTCATCATCTAAAATATCATTTAAATCAATATTTTCTCCAAAATTGGATATGAATTCCTGGAATCTCTCAGAAGAATTATCTTCAATTCCACTTGCATTTAAAATAAATGACTTATAAAACATTGCTCGCTCATATTCCGGATTATCCTTATCAATCGCATCCAGCATAGCTATTGCATTATCAATATCTCCTTTTGCAAAATGCTCATATGCTTCATCAAAATAGCTGTCCATAGGATTTATCATGAATTCTTCGGGTATAATCATTCCGCTTTTCTCATCGATATAGAATGTAGGCTGAATTTCAAGCATGGATTTTAATGAGAATTCCTTATCGAAATGACCCATATTAAACATTTTCCTAATATCTCTCGCCTTATTGGATACTGTGGATTTTTTGGTGTTAAAATAGTTACATATATCGTCTGGTGTTGTATAAGGTTCGGATGCCTTATCAAAAAGGAAGTTGATTTGTCCAAGGGCATAAATTACAGCACTCGCCCAAATTTCAAGTTTTCCTCTTTTAAAAGGAATTTCATGTTTGCGCCCCATTTTTTCAATTAATTTCACGCAAAGCTCTTCATATTCACGATTCAGCTTTTCATTACAAAATTCTGTTGTGAGTTCTATGATCTTTTCTTCTTTGATTTTTGTTTTTTCATCTTTCATAGTTTCACTTCAAATTTTACATTCTTCACAATAGCTTTGGTATCTGCAGGATTTGCATTTGTTCGGATTTTTGGTTGCTATGAAAGGTTTTTGTCCTTCAAAAAGTGCATGCATTCTATCAATTGTAAATCTTATCTGCTTTTCAGCATTGGCGTCAAACTCTTCGCTCCAGAAAATGTTGTCTGTTCCTCTTTGGCGAAGTGCTCCTCTGATTGGGCGTGTGTCGTTAGTCATGTTTTTGAATGCAAGGCAATATGCCCTTACCTGATTGATGGTTGATGGATAGGCCTTGCTTCCAGGCTTGTCATCTATTATTACTATTTCGCTTGGTGTCATCCATATCTCATCGATGAAACCTCTTATTCCGTCAGAGGGAGACATTACAAAGCATTCCCTTGAAATTGTTGCTTCGGATTTTGACAGTTCAACAACCTCATCGAATGTTGCAGGTGTGGCATCCTCCAGGAATTTTTCTTCTAATGTATTGTGAACCTGTGTTCCCTTAAGCATGGCATTTGTAGGTGATGTTTTTATGCCTTTCATGTACTGGAGATATATCTGGTATTCACAATAACCTTGCTGATTCAACCAGCTAATGGGGAAATTGTTTTTACCTTCAATTATTTGAATACTTTCAATTGTAGGATGATTTTCCTTGGAGTACTTTTCATTTATAATTAACTTATTTTCCATAGTGATTTTTTCCTATTTTCTGCTTGGCCTTTTCAATATCAGGCCGGTCAGTTTTGTAATCTCTTCCAAAGGATAGTTGTCTTTATACATTGTTCTTGCAACCCTTTCAAGCCCCTGTTTTCTTCCATCCTCAAGTCCTCTTTGATATGATCCAGGACCTCCTTCCTCAATGCCCTTTTCATATCCGGCTTCACGGCCAATTTCAATTCCTTCCTGTTTTCCTTTTTCAAAGCCCTGTTTGTAACCGATTTCAATACCTTGCTGACGGCCCTGTTCAAGTCCAATGTCGATACCACGCTCATTTATTGTTTCACCGTTTTCACGTGAGTATAATATTTCATCAACATCCTCGGTAACCTGTTCAGCCATTTCTTCAGCCAATTTTAATTTGACTTGATCCTCAACCTGCTTTTGAATAATCTTTTTAACCTCATCAGTCTGCATTCTTCTTTCGATTTCCTGGTTGATGAACTCATCATTCATGCCAGATTCAATTCTTCTGTCTATTTCAGCTGAAATCTTGGCCTCTAACTTTTCTTTAATCAACTGTTCAGTGTTAATCTCATTAACTAGATTTTCAAGTGATGACTTTTCCATAAGAATATCCCCATTTTAGTAATATAATATTAGTCTTTTAAAATATTTAAAATTATAAATAACAATTTTTTCAAATATTAAAGTAATGAATTTTGATGATTTAAAAATAAACGACAATATTAAAAGTGCAACAGCTAAGATGGGTTTAACCAAACTAACGCCCATTCAAAGCAAGGAAATTCCTGAGGCTTTAAAGGGAAGGGATGTTATTGGTCAGGCCCAAACCGGTTCCGGAAAAACATTGGCTTTTGGAATTCCGTTGCTTAATAAGATTTTCGTACCTGACAAGTCTCCTCAAGCCATAATATTGTGTCCTACAAGGGAACTGTGCATGCAGGTGGCTGATGAAATCAAGAAATTGTCAAAGGATATGGACAAGGTAAGGATATTGGCCGTTTATGGAGGACAGGCAATCGGCCGCCAGATTCGGGTATTGAACAAGGGAGTTCACATTATTGTTGGAACTCCCGGACGTGTGATTGACCATATCGAAAGAGGAACTCTTGATTTGATTGGTGTTGAAACAGTTGTTTTGGATGAAGCAGATGAAATGCTGGACATGGGTTTCAGGGATGACATCGAATTGATATTGCGATACACCCCAAAACAGAGACAAACATTATTGTTTTCAGCCACAATGCCTGATGAAATCAAAAAGATTACAAAACTTTATCAGAACAATCCCAAATTCATCAAAATATCTGACAGCAAAAAGACAATTCCAAAAATCAGGCAATTCTATTTCAAAAGCGATGACAGAGATAAGATTGATGATTTATGTAAACTGATTGAATATTATGACTTCAATCTATGGCTGATTTTTTGCAATACTCGTCGCCGTGTCGATTTTGTCTACAGGAATCTTAAACGGAATGGATATAAGGTTGACAGCATCCATGGGGACATGACCCAAAAGGTCAGGGATAAGGTAATGAACAAATTCCGCAATGGCAACATTTCCATTTTGGTGGCCAGTGACATTGCTGCCCGTGGAATTGATGTAAGTGAAGTGGAGGTTGTTGTCAATTATGATATTCCTCAAAATCCCGAAGATTACATTCACAGAATCGGCCGTACTGCCCGTGCAGGCGAGTCAGGATATGCATTCAACATCGTTGCAAACTATGAATCACATGACTTGGTAAAAATCAGGAAAAAATACAATTTAAATATTAAGAATAAAAAAGTTCCAAGTTTTTCAGAAATAGAGAGAATTAAAAATAAAAAAGTATTGGATGAAGTTAAAAATTTAATAGAAAATAATGATTTAGATGATTATGTAAATGTAATAACTTCATCTAAAATGGATTCAATTGAAATTGCTGCTGCATTATTAAAAATGATGAGAGAAAAATAATTATTTTCTTCCATCTATAATGTTGTATTTGATTTTTTCATTTTCCAATTCACGCACAAATGATTTAGTCATGTCGCCCACACATAATGCTAAAACATTCAAACCTTTGCGTGCAGCATTTGCTGTTGCTTGAGGTGCAGCATATTCTATGTCAACGGTTAAATCAAGCTTGTCAGCTACAACACGAGAAATTGTTCCTGCAACCGCAACCTTATCGATTTTTTCACCGCTTTTGGTACCGTTTTCATAAACATCCTTAATCAAGTTTAAATCGGATGCACCAGATCCTCCTTCCTTGATGGTTGGTAAATTAATGACAGTAGCTTCACCAACGGTCATGTCAATCAGACCAGTTAAGTTAGTCAATGCAACATCATATCCTTCTTCAGCATCTTCCAAAACAACACCACTGGCATTTTCTTCACTGTTATGGGCATATAAAACACCATCTTCCATGTAAAGACCAACTACGCTGTCCTTTTTTAAGTCTTCAGCAGCAATTGCTGGCCAAATGGTTTTATAATGATTCATTGTTTCCAATACTGAATCGGAATATTTTCTTAAACTGATTGCATCTCTTTTTACTTTATCAATACCCTTTTGGGTTATTTTATATGGTGATCTACCATCTTTTGAAGTGATGTAACCTAACTCAATTAAAGTTTTAATATTTTCTGAAACAGCCTGAATAGTGATTCCTAAAGTTTCCGCCAAATCTTTTTGTTTGAGATGAGGGTCTTGTTTAGAAATTTCACTTAAAATTTGAAAATGAGTTAAGGCACCTCTCTTTTTAAAAGCTTTCATATAATTCATTCCTCATTATTTAATGATTCTATTTTTATTGTTATTAATATAAATTTATTTTGATATTTTTCCGTCCAATGCATGATTGAATTTTTCTAAAAATTCTGATTTTTTTGAAAGTGGAATGTATGCACCGCATGCCATTGCATGTCCTCCACCACTTCCACCAAGGCTCTGGGACACTTCACGAATGATATTTCCGAAATGGATTCCATCATATGAAAGGAAACGTGAACATCTCAGAGACACTTTAATCCCATCGGTGTCCTCTATTTGTGTGAATCCGATGATAGGCTTTCTCCAATTGCAGTATCCTAAAATCATGCCAGTTATTGTACCGACAATTTCCGGTTTTATTCCCGTTCCGTCAAAGTACTGGAGGTTTTCAAGTTCGATAATTCTGTCGCCGTCAGCTACCTTTTCCATGGATGTTGCAAGGTTGTAGCGATGCTTTCTGCTTATCTCCTCAAGTTCCACCAGCGCCCAGTCACGGTTACCTTTTAAAACTTCCATAGCTATTTTTTCTTCATGGTTTCTTCCGCAGGCGTTCATTGCGGTTGAAAACTCAGCACCGTCCCTTAAAAAGCTTGAAGGGTCTTCCAAAAGAAATGTATATGAATCTCCAATCAGTATTTTTGGAATGTGTTCATAGTATTTTGGAGGAACCTCATTGATTATCATGCGGTTTAATGCATTATAGAGCTTTCCCTTTTCAGCATCAGTCAAATCGGACAAAGTTTTCCTTTTGATTCTTCTTTGCGTTTGAAATAGAACCATGAACTCATCCTTTGATAGATATGGGGGCAGGGTTTGGGCAGCCTTGATTGAGTCAAGTTCCTTGTTTAAAATTGCACGGTCCTGTCTTGTCAGGGTGTAGTCGCTTCCCGCTTCACATAAAATGCCTATTTTTTCCAAAACTTCAGATTCCTCAGGTGTTACTCTTTTTATTGTTGAGTCAATTCCTAATTCATCTAAAAGAGCTTTGGATTCATTCTGATTGTTTGTAATTGGCAATTTAACGTCACTGAAATATGATAGTGCAATGAACAGTTCCCTAGTGTTACGTCCGTAGATGTTCAGGTCATTTCTTTTCAAGTCAAGATAGCCTTCGTTTTCAGCGTCGCTTTGAATTAGTTCATTCAACCCTTCAAAATGTCCGCTGTGGGTATTCTGCATATCGCCGATTGCTGATAGGACTCCAATCCAACTTAAATCAGTATATCCAAATTCCTTTGCAAGAAAATAGCATAGGCCTCCTCCACAGACATAGTATGACCCGTCAATTCCATGGTGAATTGGATTGATTTCCAAATAGGTAAATTCCTTACTGTCTTTATAGTCAAGATCTCTCAATGGTGGATGGTGGTCTAAAATGAGAATGTTATTGTCTTTGGTGGCTTTGGTATCGATGTGCTGGCCTGAACCCAAATCAGAAAAGATAGTCAGTTCATGATTCAATTCAATATCATCCAGAACATCAAGGTTAACGAAATCTATTTCATGTGGCTTGTTGAGTCTGTCAAGAATTGTTGAAAGGATTGCTCCTGAACAGATACCATCACAGTCGATATGTGAATAGACCTTAATGCTGGTTGACTTTTCAATCAGTTCTTTTGCTTGACGGTACTGTTCAGCCATTAGCTCAGGAATTTCCATTTTAATCATTTCCGGATTTCCTTGATTTTTAAGCTAACCTCTTTGATGAGCTCCAGTTTGGTGTTTTCGTATTCAACTAAAACACGACCTGATTTTTCATACCATTTTCCAGGATATGCTCTTTCCTTCTGTGAATTATAGGTAAAACCTAATCTTTTAAGAGCCCTTTCAATTTCAGCTATTGTAGGGTTTGAAACTGCATATTCCTTTGATATTTTTCTTCCTTCGTTTAAACTTAAATTTTTATCCAGATATTGTGGCCAGATAGTAATCATTATTTAATCTCCTTTTCAAATATTTCCAGGGCATCCTTAACAACCAAATCCATATTGTAATATTTGTATTTGGCTAAACGACCTGCAAAGATAACATTTTCTTCTTTTTTCATTTCAGCTTCATATAATTTGAATTTATCCAGGTATTCCTGTGTAGGGTATGGATAGCATTTCTCTCCATTGAAACCAGGATATTCGCGCATGATTGCAGTTTTGTTTTCAACATTCTGTCCTGTCAATTTTTTAAATTCGGTTATGCGCGTGAAATATGGGTCATTCGGATAGTTGACAACGGCTACGTCCTGATAGGAATCCTCATCTAATATCTCATAGACGAAGTTCAGGCATCTGTAGAGCAGTTCCCCATATTTGTAATCATAAAAGTAATCGATTGGACCTGTATAAATCAGTTTCTTGTCATACTTTATTTTATCGATGTATTGCTTGTAGTCTGCCTTAAGCCCAACATGTATATTGTCTGATTCAATCATGCGTTCACACATTTTGGTGAATCCGTCCTTAGGCATTCCCTGATATGCATCCTCAAAGTACCTGTCGTCATGGTTGAATCTGAATGGAATCCTTGATATTACGGATGGACTTAGATTGGCGGCTGAAGTACCCCACTGCTTTTCAGTGTAGTTTTTAAACAGTTTATTGTAGATGTCTCTTCCCGCATTTGCCAAAACGACATCTTCTGAAGATTTGATCTCTTTTATGTCTTCCTTATGCTCGTCAATCCAGTCATGCATTGAATCCTCATTCAAATCCAAATCATAGAGTTTGTTTAATGTATCAATGCAAATTGGCATAACCACGAGCTTTCCGTCAACGTAACTCAATACTCTGTGCTCGTAGTCAATCCATTCGGTGAACTTGGACAGGTAATCGTAAACCTTCTTTTCCTTGGTATGGAAAATGTGCGGTCCGTACTTTTGAATCAGAAGACCATCATCATAGAAATCATAAACGTTTCCACCGATATGGTCTCTTTTTTCAATAATGAGCACCTTTTCATCCAGTTCATTTGCAATTCTTTCAGCTATTGTAAGGCCGGATAATCCAGCCCCTACGATTACATAATCAAATTCCATCATATCACGCTTTTGAAGTAAAAATTGAAGTTTCGATTGCGGTTGTCATTGCAGATAACAGCATTTTAGTTTTGGTATCTGTCTGATGTATTTTTTTGAGCTTGTTCACTTTCTTTAAAAGCAATCTGTTTTCATCTTTGGTGAATGGAGAACCTTTCCAGGTATTCATCCAATGAAGCAGATGTGGATTTACGGAAACCGTCTGAATTTCCTTGGAATATCCCTCAGTAAGCTTTCTGCAGTAGATGTATGATTCCATCAGGTCATCAAGAAGTCTCACGTTCACCGTATTTGTGATTGACTTGTCATCAGGCAAATCCCTTATGTAGTAATCATAACACATGAAATTGTTTAAATAGACAATTCCTTTGGCTTTTAAAAGAGTTTCTAAGGTGAATGCCATGTCGTCTCCTGAAATGTATGGTTGGAAACGGATGTTGTTATCCATAATCAGTTCCCTTTTAAAGATTTTACTCCAAACTGACGGTGCCATCTTCAAAAGGTCAGGTTCCTGTTCAATTTCATCAATAATGATTTTATCGATTGGCCCATCTCTTTTATAGGTAACCTCCAAGTCCTTTCCATATAAAAATCTTTCAATGAAATTGTCCCATACAAAATCAGAAACGTTCAGGAAATTAGGAGTTTCAAAGGTCTCATCGGGATACGCATGTTCTAAATCATCCTCGTAAGGTGAATAGGACTTTTGCACATTTCCTCCATATTCAAATATTCTTCTAAACCTTGCAAATGCCATATCGGCATCATTTTCCTTAACGGCATTGTATAATGTCTCACATGAATCCGGTGTGTATCTGTCGTCCGGGTCTAAAAACATGATGTAATCACCGGTACATGCATCAATTCCGGTGTTACGTGGAGTAAATGCTGCTCCTGAATTTTTCTCATGGTGAATTGCTATACAGCAGTCATATTTTTCAGCATATTCATCGATAATTTCACCTGAACCGTCAGTTGAGCAATCGTTGACCATTATGATTTCAAGATTCTCATTTCCTATAGTCTGATTGATTAAAGAGTCGATTCCTCCTCTAAGATGATCACCAACATTGAATATTGGCAGGATAATACTGATTTTATCTTCCATTAGAATCTCTCCATACTTTGAATAGCAGTTCCATCATATCGGGAACCGTGTAAGTGTCTGGGTAAATATGCTTGACCTGATAGTCATCCAAAATATGTCCTGTTATCGGACCTATTGCAACAGTCAGTAAATTATCTGATAATAATTTGGCCAGTTCAGCATTCTCCTGTGAAATCTTAAAGAAATTATGGACAGTCAATGGACTTGTAAAAGTGATTGCATCAATATCCGAATTTTCAATTTTGGCAATCAATTCCTTCACGCTTTTATCATCCATTGGAAACAGTGATTTGTATGCTTCTGCTAAAATAACTTCATTTCCAAGTTTTTCCAATCCTTTTGGCAATGTGTCTCTTGCAGATGCGGTTCTTGGAATTCCAATTATCTTGTTTTTAATATTGGATTTTGTAAACTCTTCAACCAGACCCTCTGCTGTAAAGTCATCAGGCATCAAATCAACATCTACTCCCTGCTTTTTGAGAAGTGATCCGGTTTTATTGCCGATTACTGCAACTTTACAGTTCAGATTTTTGAGAAAATCCGGATAGAATAAATTTAGTGAATCGATAGTTGTTGGAGAAGTAAAGACAATCCAATCAAGAGTATCAACGTTTTTTACTAAATGTTTAAGTGAATCCGTATTTACTGGTTTCAAGTCTAGTGTCGGTGCAAGAACAGCACTTCCACCTAATTTCTCTACAATTTCACAAGCTTTCTTTGCCCTGTCGGCAGGTCTTGTAATTGCAACAATAGGTCTTTTCATCATATTTACCTTCAATAAATTATAATGTTATATATTTTGATTTTAATGTTTATTATTATTTGTGTTGGGGAGATTGGTTTAAATAGATAAGTTACTTTATTTTCATCTTTTTTTAATATATGGTGTTTTAATGATTGTTTTTTAGAAAACATTCTTCTGTTTTCGCGAGGGTCTTTTTCACTTGAAAAGCACTTCATATTTTCTAAAAAAATTAATTTTATATATTGGTCCGCATAATATTATGGATTGGAGAAAACTCTTTTGAGTAATCTCTTAGGGGGAAAATATTAATGTCGGGGAAAATATTGCAGATTGATTATGCAATAAGACATTAATATCCCTAACTATTTTTTTGTCATTTTCATAATCCAATTATATTTTTAGAGAAATGATTGTTGCGAAAATAAACAATTAAATAGTATTTTTAACATATTATACATTTGGTGATAAAAATGTCAAATGTGTTAGTTACTTACTTTTCAGCAAGCGGCGTTACAAAAAGTATCGCTGAGAAAATTGCAAGTGAAAATGGATATGATATTTTTGAAATCGTTCCTCAGGAAATCTACACTCCGGAGGATTTGGACTGGACAAACAAGCAGTCCCGTTCAACCATAGAGATGAATGACAAGTCATTCAGGCCACCAATCGCAGGTACAACAGATGTAAGCGTTTATGATACTGTCATCATAGGTTTTCCGGTATGGTGGTATACCGCACCAACAATAATCAATACATTCATTGAAAGTGTTGATTTAAGCGGAAAGACAATCAAGGCATTCTGCACTTCCGGAGGATCAGGCATAGACAAATGTGTCAGTGATTTGGCAAACGCATATCCTGAACTTGACTTTGCAAAAGGATTGAGATTGACCGGTTCAGAAAGTGCAGATAAAATTAGGCAATGGGTAGATGAGTAGTATGGCAAAAAGAGTAGTAGTAATAAGTTCTTCACCTAGAAAAGGTGGAAACTCAGACACATTATGTGATGAATTCGTAAAGGGGGCTGTTGATGCAGGCAACACTGCAACCAAATACTTCCTTGAAGATATTGAATTTGGATCCTGCAAGGCATGCTATGCATGCAAAACACCTGACAGGGAATGTTTCCAGGATGATGAGATATCCATAATATTGGATGACATGATGGAGGCGGATGTAATTGTATATGCAACTCCAGTGTATTATTTCTCAATGTGCGGAACCCTGAAAATGTTTTTTGACAGATGTTATCCAATTTTTAGATATTTAGAAAACAAAGACTATTACATTATCACTGCAGCCGGTTCATCAAACGGCGATGCATTGAAAGGCATTGAGGATTTCATAGCCTTTTCAAAAAATCCTAACATAAAAGAAATTTTCTCCGGATTCGGAGATGTCAAAAATCAAAAAGATTTATTAAAAGAAGTATATGATGCAGGTAAAAACTGCTAAATACTTTTTTCTATTTTTAAAAAAAGAAATGGATAGATTAAATCTATCCTTTATATTCAACACCATTGACAAGAAGCTTATGGCCGTTTAGGTTGATTGTACCGGTATTGTTAAGGCTTGTCACATTACTGTCTCCAGTCAGGCTCCAAGTAGATCCGTTGTCAACAACGACATTGGTGGTTCCTGTAGAGTTTATTGCACCTTCAAATGTTGTTCCTTTCATATTGAAGTTAAGGGAACTTATTGAATCGACAATAACCTCACCAGCAAGTTTTTCATTTGTGGCAGTCAGGTTTACGTCTCCACCGTTGGAGCCTTCACTACCCCACTGGTTTTGGCCGGAAATGTCAAAGAGTATTCCGCTTCCAAAGTTAAATGTGGATGATTCAAGGTTTATTACAGCTTTTGTATTGGTTACATGAAACATCGGAGCGCTTTTATAGTAGTTGGATGATGAATCGATTGATAATGTGGAATCTTTACAATTGAAAATGGATGTTCCAACATCAGCATCTCCGCTCATGCTCTGGTAGATGAAAACTCCAGCCAAATCAACATAGTTGTCTCCATCCTTACGGTTACCCTCTGCAAAACAGCTTAAATCACAGTTTGAAATTGAAATTGAGTTTTTACCTTCAATACATGCAAGCTGTGAAACATAAGAAGTACCTTTGGAATCCTTAAGTGTAATGTTTCCTGTTGAATAGATTAATGGAGATCCTCTTCCTGAATCCTTGCTGACTCCAGTGTTTAAAACGGAGTTTGAAACTGTGACGTTTCCTTCACCACGGTCTGTTGCAAGAGCAGCACAGCTGTTCCCGTCAGTGTTGATTAAAATATTTTCAGCTTCAATGATTCCTCCAAAGGTGGAGTCAAGTCCACGGGATTTGTCCTGATGGGTTGTAATCTTAACGTTTTTTATGGTTGCCTTGGTTGCATCTGTTCCCTGAGCATCCTTTTGCAATTGTTCAGGCGGTTTTTCAGGAGTAGAGCCCCCGTCACTAGGAGCACCGCCTTCACCTCCTTGGCCTTGGCCTGAGTCGGTGTTAGTTACAAAAATACCGTTTGATCCTTTGGAATTGGTATTGATTTCACAGTTTTCAATTGTTGCCTGTGATGAATCCTTAACCAGAACGGCTGAGTTTACACCATAAAAGTCAGCGTCATCTCCTGAAGTTGCAGTATCTCCCGTCTTATTAATAATTGAATTGGTCAACTTTAAAATTCCTGAATTGTTTACAAAAATGCTGTTTACATCACTTTTGTCAGTTGAAAAAAATCCTTTATCTTCATCTTGCGTTTTGCTTTCAATACTTAAACTTCCTTTTTCTGTCAAGGCATTCGCATCAACGATATTGGTATTTTCACTTACAGGCGTGCTGTTACCTCCTGAAAATGCAAAAATGCCTATTACTGCTATTATTATAATAGTGACTATTGCGATAAGTAAATACTTTTTATTCATGATTGTTTGTATATTGTTTAGTTTTTAAATATTTTTTTACATCATTATACAAATATTGCTTTTAATGGGTTATCTTTTCTTTTGCGATAATATTTGGAAATTTAGGAATATTCTGTTCATGATTTTGTGTTTATGGGTCTTTTTTCATATAATCAGATATTTATTGCCATTTTTGCGTAATGCATTTTTCCTTTATCTTAAACATATGAAAAATTATTATTTCAATTGTTTTAACGGATTATTTTTAATATTTGATATTCTAATGAAGTAATTATTGTCTTAATAAGGTTATTTTTTAATTTAAATGTTATATTGTGCGATTTATTACAAATAACTTAAATATATGTTTTTTAATGTTCATTATTGCGTGCATGTATTTTGAAAAATTTTTCTAGAAAAATAATACTTTGTAGGAAAAGAATAATGTCTAAAAAAATTAGAATGAATAATCCTGAAGACACATTCATGAAGCGGCAGTTCACATATCTTGGTGCAGTTGCGCATGAATTCTATAATCTTCCGGGTAAATATCTGGGAAGTGAATGTAATGAATATCCTAATGCTGGTGGTGGAATTCCAAGAGCAGATATTGTATATCATGTTGAAATGGAAGATGGAAGGAAATTTGTTATAAATGTAGAGGATGAAACAAATAATGTCAATATGGACACTCTTAAAAAAGTATATAACTACAAAAGCAACATCTATTATAAAACAAAATATCCTGTAATTAGTGTTATTACAACAACACTTCCTCGGGATTGGGTGAACTGTGGTTTTACATCAACAGATTTGTTAAGGCCTAAAATAATATCCTTTCCTGATGAGAATGCTTGGAAAAGATTAAATAGCATGTTGGATAAAGCTAAAAAACAAGAAGAATTCAGTGATGTTGAAGGGCTGGAATTAATTAACCTGCCAAGATGTTGTACCAAAGACCATGAAAAAGCCATCGAATTGATTTGTGAAGAACTTTTGAATTTAAACATTGAAGATTCTTACGTTAAAAATGAATTGATTTATGCTATGCAATGTATGATTCATAAGTATGCGCGAACGGATGAGGATATACTTAGATTAGAGGGGATGATTGAATTGAGACAAGTTATAGATAAAAGAAGTCCAGTTTTGGATGCAATGAAGTATGAATGTAGAAAGGAAGGTATTGAAATAGGTAGGGAAGAAGAAAGAAATGATACTTTGAAGGTATTGTGTGATTTGGTTAAGAGTTCTCCTGTTGATTCGACGATGGAGAAGGTAATTGGTAGTTTGGGATTTAGTATGGATGAGGTGATGAATGCAGATATTGATTAAACACTAAGTTTTGCCTTGTTAACCATTGCCATTATTTTTTTTAATATTGCTGTTCCTTTTCTCACACAATATATGTAAATAATAATTGAAGTGTTTAAATTAGCTATTGATTTTAAATAATCATAATATGAAATGATTTAAATGAAATGTTGGGGCTTGGATAAGTTAATTAATGAAAAAGTATATTTATTTTATTGAGTAAACTATATTTAGATATATTATTTTTTGGTGAAACTATGAGTGAAATATATAGAACATTTACCTCAGAGTCAGTAACTCAAGGACATCCTGATAAGGTTGCAGATATAATTTCCGATGCAATATTGGATGCATACATGGCTCAGGATAAGAATGCTCATGTTGCATGTGAGACATGTGTAACAACAGATTTCTGTATGGTATTTGGTGAAATAACATCTACTGCAGAATTATCTGATGATGATATTGAAAAGATTATTAGGGATACTATCATTGAAATAGGTTATGATAATCCTGATTTAGAATTTGACGGTCACAAATGTGAAGTCGTAAACAGGCTCCACGCACAGTCTCCTGACATTAATCAGGGTGTTGACCGTGGTGAGGATGAAACAGGTGCTGGAGATCAGGGTATGATGTTCGGTTATGCAACCAATGAAACCGAGTCATTAATGCCTTTCCCTATTGATTTGGCACGTAAATTAACCAACAAATTGACTGAATTAAGGGAATCTGGTGAAATTCCATACTTAAGGCCTGACGGTAAGGCACAAGTGTCAGTAAATTATGATGGGGAAGGAAACGTCATTTCTCTTGATGCAGTGGTTTTGTCAACCCAGCATGATGAGTCAATGTCTGAAAATCAGGAAGGATTGAAAGAAGATATTCGTGAAAAGTTATTCAAAGCAGTTGTTCCAGAAGGATTAATAACTGAAGATACTAAAGAACATATCAATCCGACAGGTAAGTTTGAAATCGGTGGTCCTCATGGTGATGCAGGTTTGACTGGCCGTAAAATCATTGTAGATACCTATGGTGGATATGCAAGACATGGTGGTGGAGCATTTTCCGGAAAAGACTGCACTAAAGTGGACAGAAGCGCATGCTACATGGCAAGATACATTGCAAAAAATATCGTTGCAAGCGGTCTTGCTGAAAAATGTGAAATTCAGTTGTCTTATGCTATCGGTGTTGCTGAGCCTACTTCCGTTATGGTGGATACCTTTGGAACCGGTGTGGAAACTACTAAAAAGATGGAAGATATTGTTCGTGAAAACTTCAGATTGACTCCTGACGGAATCATCGAAACCCTAGGATTAAGGGATACTCAATACAAACAGACTGCAAAATATGGTCACTTTGGTATTGAAGGTCTTCCTTGGGAGAAAACCGATAAGGCTGAAGACTTGAAAAAATACATAAAAGAATAAACTTACTTTTTTTAGTAAGTTTTTCATCTATTTTTTTTTAATTAATGTGGATTGCATTAGTTAATTTTTATAAAACTATTATTATCTTTAACTATTTTTAAAATTCGATTTGTAATAATCAAAGTTTGTTGTTAACTATTAATTTAATTGTAGCTATTTCTTATTATTGTGGTGTTGGTTTGTGATGGTTAAAGCGGATGTTTTTTTAGTCGTTTGCTAAATTGTCAAAGTATCCTTGTATGAATATGACTGGTGTTCCTTTGTCTCCGGAACCGCTTGTAAGGTCGCATAATGATCCGATTAGGTCAGTCAATACTCTTGGGGTGGTTCCTTCGGTAATCATTTGTCCAGTCAAGTCTTTGTCTTTATGTTTAATTTCTTCTTTGATTGCTTCTTTTAATTCATCACCTTTTAGGTCTGCGAATTTGTTGTCTGAAACATATTTTAGTTTGATTTCGTTTGGAGTTCCTACAAGTCCTGGTGTATGTGCCGGTGATACAACAGGGTCTGCTAGCTCCCAGATGTGTCCTACTGGGTCTTTGAATGCTCCGTCACCGTAAACCATTACTTCGATTTGTTTTTCGGTCATGTCTATTAGTCTTTTTTGAACTTCCATAACCAATTTGTCTCCGGTTTTTGGGAAGAGTTTTAATTTTTCTTCGGTTGCCTTGTTTGATCCTAAAAGTCCGTAATCTGGATTGGATCCTGAATCACCAATTGGTTCTGTTAGGACTTGGTGTAGGCCGTAAACGTTGGCTCCTTTTTCTTTTAATAATTTTGTGCTTTTCTCTCTTGTGTGAATGTCACAGGTTAAAACGTCATTGGTATAATCTAGGATTGTTTTAATGTCATTGGAGAATACGAATTCCACTTCACAGTCTTCGCTTTCAATCAGTTCTTTGTAGAAGTCGATCATGTTGATTCCGGTGAATGGGTGTATCCATGAACCGAAAGTTTCATAGTATTCGTCTTCTGTGATGACACTTGCTAGATTGAATTCGCTTTCATCTAGAATTCTTTCGTCCAATATTCCGTTTCCAACTTCGTCTGCAGGAAATGAAGTCAGTAATGTGATTTTGTCCATTCCTCTTGCAATTCCTTTCAGAACTATTGAAAATCTGTTTCTGCTTAATATTGGATTTACTACTCCAATGCTTTTGGATGGGAATTTGTTTTGTAAATCCTCTGCAATGTCATCTACGGTGACGTAGTTTCCTTCTGAAATTCCTACAACCGCTTCTGTGATTGCAACGATATCTTTGTCTTTAAATTCGAATCCTTCACTTTCTTTTGCAGCCATTAATGAATCAATGACTATGCTTGCTAAATCGTCGTTTTCTTTAATAATAGGTGTCCTTATTCCACGTACAACAGTACCAACATTTCTCATTTTTGATAACTCCTCAAATCTTGGATTCACCTATTTAGTTTTTATTCTTTAAATTATATAAAGTTTAAAAGTCATACACCAATCGAAATTTATAAAAAAAATTTGATAGATATATGACTTCAAATTATTAATTAGGTGTTTTTCATGGGTAAAAATTTCAAATATCTTGATGATTTGATTCACAGCGACATCGATGAAATTGTTCTGGACACAGATATTATTCTAGAAAAAGGTGAGGAGTTTTTCTATTCCAAAGGCATTACTTTGGACATTGATGACATTGTAATTGATGGATGTGGCCATATCATAGATGCTGATAAAAAAGCACGAATATTCAACTGCACCGGCAAGAAAATAACAATCCGAAATGTTACTTTAAAAAACGGACATTCAACCGAAGATGGAGGAGCAATTTTCAATGATGAAGGTGAAATAATCATTGAAAACTCTTTAATTTTAAATAATGATGCAGAAGAATTCGGCGGAGCGATAAACAACTGGGGTGTCTTAAATATTTTAAATAGTAAAATATGTGAAAACAAAGCTGAATATGGTGGAGCAGTATTCAATGACGATGGTGAGTTGAGAATTGCCAATTCTTTTTTTCATCAAAACAAGGCAATCAAAGGAGGAGCACTATTCAATAATGATGGTGGAGAGATGATAATTGAAAAATCTCAACTCTCTGATAATTCCGCAGATAATGGTGGTGTCATATTCAATGAAAACTGTGAATTATCCATTTTTGAATCTGTGCTTAACAATAATATTGCTTTTGAGGATGGCGGGGCAATGCATTGTACCGGCGAGTTAAAGATAAATGGAAGCCAACTTAATCACAACACTTCAAACCGTGATGGTGGGGTGATATATATTCGCAAAGCCGATTTAAAAATTGATGAATCAATATTCAATGAAAATCGTTCTAATCGAGATGGTGGAGCGATATATGGCTTTGATAGTGAATTGTACATATATGAATCGGAACTTAAAAAAATTGTGCGCAATCTCGTGGAGCAATAATGTTGTCCGATTCATATTACGAATCAAATAATTGCATTTTTAAGGATAACAAACCTGATGACGTTTGAAACTTAAAATCATAGTTAACTTAAACGTGATGATAAATAAATTTGTAAAAAGAATTGCATATCCCTTCATGTTTTATCGGATTATAGCTTTTGCTCTTTCATAATTTACATATAAAACTTTTTCATAATATTTTTCTCACAGCGGGTAGTTTCGGATGATTTTCGTGACTATCTGCCTGAATCATTATCTTATTTTTGCAATCTCAAGCATCAAAATTTAAAGAAATAATTTGCTTTTAAGCATAAAAATGTTATATTTAATATATTGAAAAGCCATAAATTATTTCATAAATTCTTTATGGAGTTTTTATTTTTGAAGTTGGAATACTCATCGAAAAAATTGATAGGCTTGTTTTTTTGTGTTGTTTTGATTTGCAGCATGCAGGTTTCGGCAGCATGTACCGGAATATATGTGGGTAAGGATGCAAGCGCAGACGGTTCAATAATTATTGCAAGGTCAAATGACTATCGTGCCGACTGGGGAAATCATATAACGATAACTCCTCATGTAGACAACAGTCCCGGCCGATTCATGCCTGTAAGTGCTGATGGAGAAGTTAAAACGGAGATTCCCGCAACCACTTATAAATACACTGCAACACCATATATGGATAGTGCTCATGCATCCGATAGGCCTGACTGCGATGCGGCCGCATGTACCAATGAATATGGTGTATCCATGACAATGTCTGTTTCAGCCCATTTAAACAATGAATCACTGAAAGCAGACCCTCTGGTGGAAGGAGGTCTTGCCGAAGCTTCCGCAGCAGACCTTGTGGTTTGTCAAAGTAAAACAGCCAGAGAAGCCGTGGAAGTTCTTTTGGGAATCGTTGACAAGTATGGCAATGCTGAGTCCAATATTGCAATCATTGCTGATCAAAACGAGGTGTGGTATGTGGAACTCTACGGAGGACATCAGTACGCCGCTGTAAAAATGCCTAATGACAAGGTAGCAGTATTCGGCAATGAATTTTCTCTGGAATACCTGTCTGACTATGAGGATTCCATCACATCTGCGGATTTAACCAATCTTCCTGAAGAAAACGGTTTTGCAGTAAAGGGAAGAAACGGTGAGATCAATCTCTTTGAAACTTATGCCGGAACAAAGATTAACAACGATACTGCCCATATGAGGACATGGGAGGGTCACAGACTTCTTGAGCCGTCAAAATACAGCTCAGACTATGACCGCAACGCTATGTATTCTCTTGCGTTCACACCTGATAAAAAGGTTTCAGTTCAGGATATAGCACACATTTTGCGTGACCGCTATGAAGGAACACCATATTCTCCGGATGAGGCTGGAAGAAATGATACAAGGGCAATTGGAAGTGATGAGACACTAAGTGCCCATATTATTCAGGTTTTTTCAAACCTTCCTTCTGAAATGTCATGTGTCAGCTGGGTCAGCTGCGGTCCTCCCGTTTACAGTGTCTTTGTGCCTGTATCCAACGACTGTGTAAATGTCAGTGAGGCTTACGGAGCAAATCAGCCTGCAAATGATACAGGCGTATTTGATACAGATCATTATCCGTATTACGTCTCTAAAGGTCTTTGTACTCAATGTATGGGGCCTGATAACTATAATGTTTATGGAAAGCCCGTTCAGGCATACTGGAATGAATCAGAAGGATATATGTTTAGCTCAATGGGGGAAGTACTCTCAAAAGCAGCACAGATACCTGATAATAATCACAGGGCAAATTATCTCACTTCATACTGTAATGACGTTCAGACCAAGGCATTCAACGACGGAAAAGAGATGTTGAATGAAGTGATATCAAATCAGAATGCAAATAATGCGTCAGGTCGTTCAATGGAATTGAAACTTGATGCTTCACAATATCAGTATGTTCCTGATGTTCCTGCCGATGCAAAGGGATTATTTGGTTTTTTAGTTCCATAATTGCAGGAAATCAGATTTTCCATGTTTTTTGCTTTAGATATAGCTAATTGATAATTGATTATTTTGGGATCTGCTTTTCTTGTTTAAATTTATGTTGCTTTTATTTTCAATATTTTTAATGATTGGGTATGTTATTCTTTAAATTGAGACATTTGAATTAATTTTTAAGGCATGGACAAACAATGGAAAATATTGTTCATGATTTTACTTAAATATTTAATTAAATATTTTAAAATCTTTATTTTTTTATTTATTTAGTAATTTAATTGTTTTATTTAATTTAAGCTGTATGTAAGTACTTACATTCGAAAATATTTATATGTGGTCGAATTTATACTATAAAATCATGAGGTGATAATTTGAAGAAAATAATTTTAAGTTTAATTTGTTTATTGGCGGTTTGTGTTTGTGCAGGCGCTGCATGTGCAACTAGTGATGTTGACAACATGGCTATTGATGACTCTGCTGTTCCTCATGATGCATTCGTGTCTATGGATATGGATCATAATCTAGTAAGTTCTTCAAATCAAAATGCTGGTGATTTAGATAATTCTATTGCTGGTGATGATTTGGTTAAGTTTGACCCTGTTCATTCTAATCTGGATGATGATTCTGGTATTGTTTTAAATGATAATATGGATGGAAATTGTTCTGTTGATTTAACTGTAGATGATATCATGAATGATGTTTTCATTTCTGTTCCGGTTGAAATGGATTTAGATGTACCTGTTGCAGATAATTCTATTGCTGGTGACGATTTGGTTAATGTTGGCCCTGTTTCTGTTACTAATGATAATTCATCTATTGATTTAGAGGATACTTATTTCCAGTCTGTAAAATGGATTATTCCTGCAGAATATTTGAATCCTTGCATTAATTTCACGATACCTGAGCTTTCTCCTACTGTTCCTGATATTACTGATAATTCAGTGAATACTATTATTCGTGTTGAAAAAAATATTAGGCCTGGGAGTTTCGATGGTTATCTTGGCCATTTTTAATTATAATATTTAATTGAGATAATGACTATTATCTCATTTATTAATTCTTTTTTTTAGAAATTTTTTATTTAAGTTCGTATTTTAGTGCCCCTGATGGGCATTTATCGATTATTTGTGCAATTTCATTTGCCTCACCCTGACTTAAATCAACCCATGGGCGTCTGGTGGGATTGAAAACACCATTATTGCCCCTTACACATTCAGTTGCATGAACGCATAAGTCAGGTTTCCAAAAAACAATGATTTCATCATTTTCATATGCTTTATAACCTTTTGATATTAACTCTTCTTTAATTGACATTATAATCCCTCTAGGATAATTATTTGAAAAAGTGTTATAATTATTTTGGGTTTTGTTCCTGAAATTTACTTTCACTGATAAATGATTCCTTTGTAGTTGATTGTCTCATAATAAATTTTTTCTCTTAATTTAATTTAGAAAATTGTATTTCATTAGCTATTACTCTATATATAATTCATGATACTCTTTTATTGCATAATTATCTGTCATTTCTGAAATATAATCACAAATTGTTGATATGTATTCGTAATGCAGTTCATTCCAACCTTTTGAGAATAATAAAAAATTCCTATGTTCCATATTGGAAATGGAATTAATTTCCTCTATTGATCGAGTATTGCAATAATTGAATAAATGTTCATAAAATTCATCAACAATTTCATTTATTTCGAAGTCATGTTTAATTTTCTCTTCAATATTTAAACCTATGATGTCCATAATATTTTTTAGAAATTCTGAAAAGTTTTCATTGGAATTTAAAGTATGTCTCAGTTTTTCTCGATTTTTAAATTTTAAAATATTCAGGACGGGATTTAACTTAGTCGAATAGACATTATACTCATTAATGCTGAAGAGTTCATCAAAATCATATGCAATATCATCATATTTTTTTCTTAATTGAGGATATTTTTTAATTGTTTCTTTTATCCTTTTTATTAAAATAATCAATTCCTTTTCAGGCATCTGTCTTGGATTTTCATAATAAGCCTTAAATAATTGTCTTAATATGTATTTTCCTTTACCATCGAATCTGCTAACGTTAAATGAAAAAATAATTCCCTGTTCAATGTATTCATCAATTTTTTCATTTACTTTGCTTCCGGTTTGTGAGAAATCTACGATTTCTTCTTTAATATATTTATTATTTTTTTCATCAAAATAGATTATATTATCCAAATCATCATATTCATTAATTTTTTGTATAGTATTTTCTGTTACATCAATAATAAAATAGGAAATGATGACGCTTATTAATTCTTTCCATTTCTTATGGTTTTTGGTAGTGGAATATAATTCATATACTTTTTTCTTTAATAGACAAAATAATTCATATCCAGTGTTTTCTGATGAAGTCTCTTTAGAAACTTCTTCCATTATTTTCATGATTTCATTGAACATATCATCCAATTTAAATAATTTTCCATCTATTAAGCTATCATCTAAGTCATGTTCTTTTTGAGCAATTTCATCTGAAATGTTGACAACCTGGCCTTCCAATGTTAAAGAATGTTCGTGACTTGGTTTGCTTTTTTCATCAAAATAATCATATTCAATAATGTTTTTATAATTTGAAATGTCTCTAACGAATCTGGTCAAATCCCATTTTTTATCTCCTTTAATAACATGGGTATGTTTTAAAATGCCGTCTAATGTTTGCCAGGTTAAGTTCAGACCAGTTCTGGTTTCTCTTTTCTCAATGATTTCTAAAATCTTAAGACAATTAAAATTATGTTTAAATCCACCATAATCAATATTAAATTCCAATTTGCCGTCTAAATCATCTTTGCCTCTCATTATGTCATCCAATATCTCTTCACCGGCATGTCCAAAAGGAGTGTGTCCAATGTCATGGCCTAATGCAATTGCTTCAGTTAACTGTTCATTCAATCCAAGATTTCTTGAAATGCTTCTTGCAATTTGAGTGACTTCTAATGTATGTGTTAATCTCGTCCTGTAATGGTCTCCTCTTTTGTTTGAATAGACTTGGGCTTTGTGTTCCAAACGGCGGAATGCTTTTGAATAAAGGATTCTGTCTGCATCCCTATTAAATTCGCTTCTTTCAATATATTTTTCAAATTCTTCTCCAAGATGATTTTCATTGCTTTCTTTATAAAACCTGTTTTCTTTGCTATCTTCCTGAGCAAGATTATTTTTGATTAAGTTTCTTGTTTTTTTTATCATTTCAGAATTGATTTCATCCATTTGCTGACTCCTTCATTATTCAGATTAATATGCTGTATATATGTTTTTTATTAGTAATTTACTTTTTTATCAACTATTTATTAAATCTAAATATGTGTTTTTTTATTCTGTTTGATGATTCTGTATCTGCTTTTTTTTCAGTTGGAATTATCATAATAATGTAGTTTTATAAAATCAGTTGTAAATATAGCTAATCATGATTAAAGTTTTGACGCCCTGATTCTTGTTAAATATTTAATGATTGATTAATCATAATGACTTCATTTTATCTATGCTTTTTTGAAATGATGTTAGAACATTTTTTTTCAAACAGCTGGCATCAGAAAATTTCATGCTTGAATAATAAATTCCAAGCATCATAATTCCAATGGTTAATCATTTATTCATTAATTTTGTTGAAGTTACTTTTCACTATATCATTTTTATTAATTTTTTATATCATTAATTGGTAGGTGATTAGAATCCTAAAAATGTATGGTGAATAAAAAGGATTCCCCATTATCTCGTTTGAATTTTATTCAATAAAAACTTAATGATTAAACTCCGCTGAAAGTCTTGACATATGGAATCTTGCTTAACACATATGGTAAAAGCCAGCTTAAAAACACTATTAGTACAAACATTGCCGGAAACAGGAGATTGGATCCCGGATTGTGGTATGATAGTTCCTTAACGACAATTACATGTGAAAAGTACATTCCGTAGCTGCAAATGCTTAAAGACATAATTGTCTTTCCGATGAAATTGTCTTTGATTGTGTTGAACTTGTTTAATCTGTCAAGGCACATGATAAATAGGAACAGTCCGACTCCCATAAACATGTTCGGAAGGTTTTCATATCTTATGAGACTGACTTTTGTGTAGCCGAGATAAACAAATACTGCTAGAGAAATTATTAGTATTATCAAACCTATGATGCATAGTTTTTTGTCATCTAGCTTGAACTCTTTGTTTGAAAGCCAGTATCCTAAAACTGGATATCCGATAAAGCTTGCAAACATATCCAAATTAAAGTAATGCCATAACGGATATGCATTGAACGTTTTTAGAATCATTGTAAAAAGCCAGATTGCTAAAAAGTATTCAGCACCTTTTATTTTATAATCTTTTATAAATGAGTTTAAGACAGGTATGAAAAGATATATTCCAATCAGTATCCAGAAATACCATGTGATGGAAGGCTCACCTATAAAGACGTTCCAGATGAACTTTGAATTGTATCCGTGGTAATAGAGCTGGTCCTAAAAGTATAATAATCAAGAATATGAATGGATAGATGATTCTTGCAAATCTTCGCTTTAAGAAGTTTCCAATGCTTGGATACTCTCTGTTTAGGAGAAATGTTTTGTTGATTATAAAAAAGATTGAACTAAATAAAACTACTAATAAACTCTTTTAATTCTCTTTTAGAGTCTTCATCTTCCATTGCAAATTCAATTGAAGTTTTTAGCCATTCCATTCGATTTCCAATATCATATGTTTTCCCTTCAAAGGTAACTCCATAGATTGAATCCAGTTTCTGAAGGGCATCGGTAAGCTGGATTTCTCCGCCAACTCCAGGTTCTGTTTCATCAAGCTTATCAAAGATATCTGGAGTTAAAACGTAGCGTCCCATAATGGCTATATTTGAAGGCGCATCTTCAACTGCTGGCTTTTCAACAAGTTTTTTGATGTCATATACATTGTCTTCAACTTTCACTCCATCAATGATTCCATATCTTGATACTTTTTCCTGCGGAACCTCTTCAAGTGAAATTGCAGATTTGCCGTACTTTTCATAAATATCAATAAGTTGCTTTGTACATGGTGTTTTTCCTTTTGTTATTGAATCTCCCAAAAGTACTGCAAAGGGTTCGTCTCCAACATGCTTTTTAGTACAGTTTATTGCATCACCCAGACCTTTCTGTTCCTTTTGTCTGATATAGCAGATGTCTGCCAGGCCTGTGATGTCTCTAACTAATTTCAAACGATCATGCTTATCTGCATTTTCTAAAGTACATTCTAATTCCATTGACCTGTCAAAGTGGTCTTCTATTGATCTTTTGTTTCTGCCGGTTATGATTAAAATATCATCAATGCCTGAATTGACTGCCTCTTCAACTACATATTGTATTGTGGGTTTGTCATAAACTGGCAACATTTCTTTTGGCTGTGCTTTTGTAGCATGCAGGAATCTTGTACCGAAACCTGCTGCCGGAATAACTGCTTTCATTGTTCAACCTCCCTTACGGCTTTCAGTGCTTCATCAATAACCTGCCACATATCAAAGTACTGATACATTCCAAGTCTTCCGCCGAAGATTACCTTATCCTCTTTTTTAGCCAATTCCTGATACTTTTTAAATAATTCAGAGTTTTTATCATCATTTAAAGGATAATATGCTTCCTTTCCTTTTTTCCAGGTTTTAGGATATTCTTTTGTGATTATTGTTTTAGGTGAATCTGAGCCTTCAAAATGCTTATGCTCTATGATTCTCGTATATGGAGTTTCTGCATCGGTGTAGTTGATTACTGCATTTCCCTGATAGTTTTCCATATCAAGTGTTTCAAACTCAAAGTCAAGTCCTCTGTATTCTAGTTCTCCGTAGCAGTAGTCATAGTATTGGTCAATCATTCCTGTAAAGATTATCTTATCAGCAATATCCATCCATTTGGTTTTGTCATCAAAAAAGTCGGTGTTCAGTTTAACTTCAATGTTTTCAAGCATTTTTTCAATGATTTTAGTGTATCCTCCAATAGGTATGCCCTGATATAAGTCATTGAAGTAATTGTTGTCGAAAGTGTATCTTACAGGAAGCCTTTTTATTATGAATGCCGGAAGGTCCCTGCATTTTCTTCCCCATTGCTTTTCGGTATATCCTTTGATGAGCTTTTCATAAATGTCTTTTCCGATTAGTGAAATTGCCTGCTCTTCAAGATTTTTAGGATTATCTATTTTAAATTCCTCTTTTTGCTCGTTGATTTTAGCTTTGGCTTCATCAGGTGTTTTAACGCCCCACATCTGATAGAATGTGTTCATGTTAAAAGGCAAATTGTAGAGTTCACCTTTGTAGTTGGCTACCGGTGAGTTGGTGTATCTGTTAAAGTCTGCAAATTGGTTGATATATTCCCAGACTTCTTTATTGTTTGTGTGGAAAATATGTGCACCATATTTGTGGACATTAATGTTTTCTATATTTTCTGTGTAAACATTACCTCCGATATGGTCTCTTTTTTCTATTACTAGACATTTTTTTCCTTTTTTAGTCATTTCATGTGCAAAAATAGATCCGAATAATCCTGCACCGACAATTAAATAATCGTATTTCATTTTTTTTCTCCGTTTTGTTGTTATTTTTTTTAAATTAATTATATTGGAATATTTTGTTTATTTAAATTATTAAATGACAATATTTGCCTTTAAAATTATCAAGTTTTTTGTATTCTTTAAAACTATATTTTAAATTTAATTTATTAAATTTTTCTTCTAAAGCTTTTTCAGCATCATTATCCGCATGTTTACTTTGATTTTTAGCTTCAATGAAATATAAATGTAATTTATTCTCTTTATATTGGAATATTAATCCATCAATTTCAACTTTCAAATCATCTTTTGTTTTTGTATATCCTTTAATTGATGAAAGTGAAATTAACATTGTTGATGATGGATAAATCAGTTTTTTTGATAGGGATTCTAAGAATAATTTTTCATATTTCACTGAAGAGTTCATTTTTCGATTAAACATGTTTTTGAATGTTTCTTCGATATGATTTTTATTTATTGGGGAGATTATTTCAATATTGTCATATTTGTCCACAAATTTAAAATAATAATTTTCAGTAATATTGTTTAAAATAAAAAGTAATATTTCTTTAAATGCATTTGAAAATCCCCTATTTACTTCGTAATAAACCATTTCTTTAATTGTGTCATGAGTTTCTGTTTCTCTGGAAGGCGGAATATGATATTCAATAAATTCGTTTTTTATTTTTACTAATTCTTTTGTAAATTTTGAAATGGTTATCAAATGATTGAGTGTGTTTCCTGAAATAAAAATTATATTTATTACAATAAAATCAAATCTTAGATTATTTTCAATTGATAATAAACAATTTTCTGGTAATAATTTGTTTAATTGGAGTTCTAAATCAGTATTGATTTTTTCTTCATAGAATATTTCAAGAAATCCATTAAAATCTAAAAATATGTGGAGGGAATCATTTTTTGTTTCTTTTGTAAATTTTGTATTTTCAGCACTGATTATCATATTTTTTAATTCATTTTCAGTAAAATTTTTATTAACAAATTTTTTATAATAGTTATATGAATGTAAATTAAATTCTTCAATTGATTCTTTTGAGTAATATATGTTATGCGCAAGTAAACTATCTAATGAATTTAATGTTTTGTTAAAATAACTAGAATTTGATAATATCTCATTAATATACTCATCTAGATTTAATAAGATTGGAGTAATTGAAAAATTAATTGGAAATGCTGAATATTGTGAATCAAGGAATAAATATGAAATTTGCCGTATTTTATTGAAAATTAATATTAATTTTATCTTTCGTTTGTCACGATTTAAAACATATTCTTGACAGCAATTGATTAAAAATTTTATAAATTCTTTATTTTTCTGTTTTCTTGCTTGTTTATAGTGTATATTTAATGAAAAAATGATTAAGAGTTTGTGAAGATGGTATACTTCATTATTATCTATTGATCGTTTAAAAAGAGGTTTAAGTTCATTAGGCATATTATTTTCAAAAATTTCATAAAGGGCAGAATTGTTTTTAATACTTTTCAATAAACCTTTTTCGGATGCAAAAGTACCCATTAAATGGCCTGAATTAAATAACAAAATCCATATTGAAATTAAATCCATTCCACTAACTGTAAATTTTCCTATTTTATTGGTATTAGATAATCCAAGATTATATTTTTCTTTTCTAGATTTTGAATCAAAATTTAATGGTCTGCCTTTAAGTAAATTTAAAATAAATAGTTGTAATACTACATATTCCATTCTTTTATGGGATGTTTTTATTGTTGTATTCTGAATTACTCCTAATTGGTTCATTTCTTCTAATTTTTTAATATATTTTTTATTTTCAAGGAATTCATAACATTTTTCTGCATTTCCAAATAAATAAGCATTAATCATTCCCAGTTGAGAAATATTATATTTTAATTCCATAATTTCAATTTATAATTTTTTAATTATATTTTTTTGGTAGCTATTTAATTAGATGCAGTCATTTTGTCAGGATTTTTTTTTGATTATTTATCTAATTCTTTTTTATTTATTATCTAATCAAATGTTCGTTTCAAAGTTTTTTTAAATCATTTTACTATTTAATGATGGATTTCTAAAATAATTTTCTAATTTATTATTTTTATTTTTAATTGTATCTTTTTATCTATTTTTTATCATCAAATATTTTATGTATCCTGTTGAATGGATTGATTATATGTTTTCTTAGAATTCATTTAATACTATTGTAATGGCCATATGTTTTTGTAAATAATGTTTAAATTCTTTCACATGTCTTTTTTTTGAACTTTAGGAATATATTTTTTTTAATTTTTTAAATTTAGATGTGAATTTTTAGAAAGTAATATCTAAACTAAAGAGATTCACAATAAAAAATTAGAAAAATTTGAATTATTCATATTTGTTGGAAATAACTTTATTAAATTATTTTTTGACAGTCTTGTCATTAAAATATAATTGAAATGAACATAATTTAAGTAAAGCTAATAATAATAAATTAGCATTTCCTATATTATAGTCTTCTTTTCTCATTAATGAATGAGCAACTTTATTTCTTAAATTCAATCCGGATTTATCAATTAATAAATATTTTAAAAAGAATATTTCATCTTCTGGAATAAAATCAAAATTTTCATCTTCTAATATTTTATTTAATGATTTGTCTTGAATAACACCATTTTCTTTTTGTTCTTTTATTTCATTGTCAATACCATATATTAATTTTAAAATACCTTCAATTTTAAGAATCAATGAATCAATAAATAGACTAAAATGTGGTGCTGGGATATTATATAAATATGTTAATTCAAATTCTTGAAAATAATTATTTATTATTGGGACAATCATTGATAAAAAATCATTTTTACCTACATTATGTATTTCATCTAATCCTAACCAAGTTTTATCTCTTAAAAACTCTAAAATAATTTTTGGAGATAATTTGCCTGTGATGTAAGATGTGTTAATTATTCGTGAAATAAATGGCAAATATATGAATTTAATTAACCAATTATAATACTCCATTGTTGCATGATTATCTCCATCAATGCCTGGATTAATTTTTTCAATTACAAAACCATTTTCATCACGTAAAGCTATAGGAAAAATATGTAGTAATGGAAAATCTTCTTTTGATTTTTCAACAAAGGATAAACTGTTTTCATAATATTCAGTTAATCGGGGATCTTTCATCAAATACATTAAAATAAATGTTGGTTCATTTTGTTCTACAATAGAATCTGCATATGCTATGATTTCTTCAATAAGTTCGGGGGTATGTTCAATTTCACCATAAAGTGTGGAATATTTAAACTCTTGTGGAAATTCTCTATATTTTTTTAATAAATCCTCTGATTGTCTTATTTTACCTGCTTTTTTATAATTGACACTTGCATTTAAACAATGATATGCTTTTAAATTTGGATCTTCAGATTCTTCCATTTCTTTTTCATAAAGTTTTCCCAGTTCCATCTTCCAATTGTATTTATGGGATTTTGAATCACATTTTTTACCTAATTCTAACACTTTTATTTTATTCCAAATGTTTAATGATTGGATGTTTTTATAAATATTCCAACAGATATCATTAAGATTATCAATTCCTTTAAAATTCTTTTTTTCAGATAAAACATGTTCAATTAAACCACATGGAATCAAATAAAGGTCTTTGTTCCAAAATGATTTATTATTTATTAAATCTATGATTTTACTTTTGATTCTATCTTTGTCATAATTAAATTTAAATGAGTATCTATATGAGTTTATAATTATTATTAAGAAAAAACTATCTATTTTGTTATTTTGAAGAATTTCTTGTTCTAAATTACAAATTAAATTCCCTGATGAATCAATTATAATTTTAGCTTTATCTACATGAGGATATTTATTACAAAGGATTGTAGAATATCTTAATTTAAGTAAATCATTTTCAGTATTTTCCATTCTCTTTTCGATATATTTTAAATCATCCTCAGTAAAATCATCTAAATTCGGAATACTAAATTTTTCTTTATTTTCATTTTCACATACTAATAATCCTTTTAACTCACCATTAGCTATTCTAAATAGTAAACATGTATATTCACACCAAATTTTTCTATTTTCCGCTGTTTTCATTAAAAAATTTTTTAAAGAATTTTTAATATCTGAAAAATTTTTGGTATTAATTTCTTCTAAAACATTGTACATTTCATCTAAATTAGTTATTTCTTTCATATAATCCTCTTTTAATATTATTTTTTGATTTAATTTATTCTTTGTTCTATATAAAGTTTGAGAGTTTGTAAAATTTATTAATTTTATTTAAACTGTTTATTATGATAAATTAATATTGTATTTTCTATTTATAGACTTTTTTTAGAATGGTGTTGGAACATTATTGTCAAACTTCAGACATCGGAAAAATTCATGCTTAAATAATTAATTTCAAGCATCATAATTTCAAGGATTAATCAAATATTCATTAATTTAATTGAAGTTACTTTTCAATATATAATTTTTATTAATTTTTTATATCATTTAGTGGTGGGTGATGTAGATAAAATAAGTGGAGAATCTTAAAATGTATAGGGTAATAAAAAGATTCTCCACAAAATAAAATATTAAATTAGACTAATAAAAATTTATTGTTTAAACACCACTGAAAGTCTTTATGTATGGAATCTTGCTTAACACATAAGGTAAAAGCCAGCTTAAAAATACTATCAGCACAAACATTAGTGGAAACAGCAGGTTGGATCCTGGATTGTGATAAGATAATGCTTTTACGACTATCACATGTGAAAAGTACATTCCATAGCTGCAAATGCTTAGGGAGAGTATTGCCTTTCCGATGAGATTATCCTTTATTGAGTTAAATGTGTTTAGCTTGTCCAAATACATGACAAATATGAACAGTCCAACTCCCATAAAAATTATTGGTATATTCTGATAAATCTCACTTATAAAAGGCATTTTATTATAATTGAAAAATACGAACACGCTTAAAGAAACAATTAGCATGATAATGCCGGTTATACATAGTTTCTTATCATTTAATGGGAATTTCTTGTTTGCAAGCCAGTATCCAAGCAATGGGTATCCAATGTATCCTGCAAACATATTCAAATCAAAGCTGCTCCATAATGGGTATGAATTGAATGTTTTTAAAATCATTGTAATGAACCATATGGCTAAAAAGTATTCTACACCTTTTAGTTTGTATTCCTTAACGAATGGATTGATGATGGGAATAAATAGATATATTCCAATAAGTGTCCAGAAATACCATGTTATGGAACTTTCTCCAGTGAATACGTTCCACATGAATGTTGAATTGTATCCGTGATAGTATAACTGTCCAAGGATTAAAATAATCCAGAATATGAATGGATATATGATTCTTGCAAATCTTTTTTTCAGGAAATCTGGAATGCTTGGATATTCTCTGTTTAAGAGCAGCGCACCACTGATCATTAAAAATATTGGCACACCAATTCTTCCAATGTCATGAAATGTCATTTGAGCTATTATTTGTGTTGGTGTTGTTAATGGGCCGAAAAAGTGATCTACATGGCATATTATAACAGCAATTATTGCAAATGCTCTTAGTACATCGTAGTAGAATATTCTCTCTTTTTTGGTTTTCATAATATCATTCATTTTCCTAAAATCTGTCTGATAATCATTTTATCATCTTCATCAACCGTTCTTAAAAGGAATAGTGCTGCAAAATAAACTATTATTGACACGACCATTGCCAGCCACATGTTCAAGTCAAGTACGAATAGTGCAATTCCCAAAATTAAAGAAGCTATGCATATTTTGGTTAAATCATAAATCAGATGTCTGTCTGGGAGGTGATTGATCTTTTTAAGCATATATAATTCCAATATTAATATTAGTATTTCGCTTAAAACAGTAGCCACTGATGCTCCATAAACGGAATAGTTTGGAATTAAAACCAGATTAAGGCATATATTGAATATTGCTGCAAGAGTGTAAATTTTAGTAACAGAATACTCTTCATGGGATGCATTTAGGACCAATGAACATGCTCCATTGATGAATAGGAAACATACTGTCCATATCAATATTTTTAAAACTCCCCCTCCTTCAATATATTCTGCACCGTAAATTCCAATCAGATCGTATCCGTAAAATAGTGTGAAGACTGCAATTGGAATTGTGGCTATGGACAGGTACTTTATTGACTTGTTGAAGCTGAATGTCAATAGGTTTTTTTCATTTTTAAACAGTTTGCTCATCACTGGAAATATAACTGAAGAGTAAATTGTATAAAATAGTGTTAAAACAGTAATCAGCTTGTACGCTGAGTTATAAAGTCCTGTTGCATATGTTGTGGAAAATTGTGTAATCATGACAAGATCAATGGAGTAATATATTGTATAGAATAGGCCTGTCAGTGCAAATGGAAGTCCTGCTTTGAGCAAAACTTTGTAGAATCTAAAATCAAAGGATAATCTGGGAAGTATTGTATGTTTTTTAAGTGCATACAGTTCATAAATTAATGCAATAAAGTTGGCGATAATGTATGCAAATGCAATTCCGATTAAAGCGAAATCAGTAAATGTAACAATTCCAATGAATGCCAATGTTAAAACATTTAAAATTGTGTTTGTAATTGCCTGATATTTCATTTTCTCATGTGCCTGGAATGATGAGAATAGAATTACATGATAGGACTTGATTAAGTTTTCAAAGGAAACCAGTAAAGTGATTGTTATAAGCTTGCTGTTCCATCCAAGTATTAATAATGCAACGAATACTGCTAATATGTATAATACTGATAGGAACAGCTTTAGGGATACTGCATTGTCTAGATATTTATGTTCATTTTCAAAATCCGTTGAAATTGCACGGACAATGTATGTTGGAAGTCCAAAATCAATTATAATTCCAAAAAGAGCAGCAAAAGAAACTGCAGAACCGAAAATACCATAATCTGAAGGTCCAAGATACCATGCAGTTACAATTGTCCAGACAAATGCACAGACACTTGCAATGATTTGGGAAATCATCATCCATCCCATGTTTGCAAATGTTGTTCTTACTTTATTAGCCATTATTTAACCTTTTCAGTTTTTAAATTTATTATTGTTATTCTTTTAAGCATATCTATTTTTTTTAAATTTTTTTTGTTGTTTTTAAGATATATTTTGTTTGAATTTAATAATATTTTATCTTATGATAAAATTAAGTTTGTTCCGATTTTAATTTTTTGTGGTCTTATTAATAAAATCATGATTATTGATAATATGCTTAGAACATACTTTTTATTTTCATATAATGAAATTAAAATTAATAATGGAATTAAGTTTCATGATTTTTTCTATAAATCTGTTTAATAAAGTTTATTCCGTATAATTTTTTATAGATTTCCGAGATAATTATTGCTTTAGTATACTGTTTTTTAAGTATATTCTTATTTAAAATATTCAATTCTTTTTTATCGAAAGTGATTTGTTCATCTAATTTCATTTCAAAGGCATTTAATTTTTTCATGTTGTCCTTTTTATCTTTCCTATCTAAATTAGTTAATATTAAAAGTAAATTTCCTAAATTTGAAGTAAGTAATATTCTTTTTGAGTATGGAACATTTTTCAATATGTCCATTACTTTATCAAATCCATTTAGATAATTATTAAAAGCTTTCAAATTATGTTTATGGATTGTAGATTTGGAAGTTTCATAAATATTGTATTTATATATAATATTATTTGGTAAAAGAGTAATTTTAGTTGAATTAATCAATGTTTTGAAGTAAAAATAAGTATCTTCAGCAAGAGTATCTTCAGGAAATCGGATATTATTTTCATTGATTAATGTTTTATTAAATATTTTACCCCAAGGTGCAACATGGTTATGACTAGTTCTATTGAAATTTATTTGATTTTTTAATGGATTAATGTTTATTATATCTGAATTATCGTCACAGTAATGTAAAATATTTATTTTCATTTGCCTAGTTCCATTATCATGATAATGTGATCCCATTACAAAATCTGATTTTTCTGAAACTATAGTATTGTAAAGTAATTCAAAAGCATTAGGGAAGTATTCGTCATCAGCATCTAAAAATATTATGTAATCTGCAGTTGCTTTATCAATACCTATATTTCTAGGTTTTCCAGGAAGGCCAGAGTTTTTATCTAAATGAATATCAATAATATTATTATATTTATTAGCATAATTTTCTATTATTTTTTTAGAATTATCCTTAGAGTTATCATTAACAATTATTAATTCTACATTGTCAAAACCTATAGTTTGATTAATAATTGAATCTATTGCTGTTTTTAGGTATTTTTCAGCATTATAAACAGGTATTATCACACTAACTTTGTATTTTTTATTCATTTATTTTCCTCATTCTAAATTAAAGTTTTATCAATTATTCTATTTATATGCATGAATTAAACCAATTTCCTTAAAACTTTTATTACTTGCATTACAAGGATATTTATCAATTTTAAAATTTTGTGATTTTAATTTATCAATTAGAATGTCACATTCTTTTTTAACAATGTATGCGTGATGTTCAAAAATAATCTCGTTAAACATACTTAAATCTGAATTAAGGATTATTTCATATTCACAACCTTCACAGTCCATTTTTAAAACATCTGCAGGGAAATTATATTCTTCTAATACGTCATTAACTGTTATAACATCGATTTGATAAGAATCTTCTTGATTTAGATAGGCTTCTGTTGAAATGTTTTCAATATTTAATTTTCCTCTTTTTCCACCTACACCTTTATTATAAAATTGAATATTTTCTTTTAAATCAGAATTTAATTCTATATTTTCAAGACCTAATTCATATAAATGTGTTACAGGTTCAAATGCAATTACTTTCGCCCCATTTTTAGCAAAATATAATGCAGTATCTCCGACATTAGCTCCAATATCGATAATATGTTTATTTTCAATATTTAACATATTCCATTCATCATCACTAAAGTATTCTTCGATACATATTTCATAATCGCAGGGATGATTTTTTTTAAAATCAGTATTATGGATATTTTTATATTTTATATCATTTATCACAACAATTTCTGTATCATTGTCTATTAATTTGATATATTCAATTAATTCATTGTATTTTTCTGTTTGTGCAGAATTTAATAAATACATGAGTTTGTTTAAAGTATTAACAGTTTTTAAATTAATTTTTACATCAGATTTTTTAATTTTTATTTCACAATTTTTTTTAACACCAAATTTAAAAAGTAATGCAGAAATCGGATTTTTTAGATATTTAAAGTAATCTATAAAGTATTTTATTTTTTTCATATTATTTTTCCTTCTTTGTATGAACTTTTATTCAATTTTTTTTGTTTATAGATAATTTTAGTTTTCTATTGCATAATCATAATCGTTAATTACATCGTTTATATTTGATTTTAAAAGATTTTTTGCATTTTTGGAAATTTTTCTTGCTCTAATTTTTAGATAAGCTTTAGGAAAATATTGTTTTATCATACCCAAAGATATATCAAATGAATCTAAATTTTCAAATAGTTTATCAATGCTTGAGTTGATTTCATCACGAGCCATATAGTATCGACTTCTGTCTGAAAAACTGTATTTTCTACCTATTTCTTTTTCCAGTTCTGATCCAGCACAATATTTCTCCCAATCTTTAGGATCTTTTATCATTAATTCATCAAGAGTTTCAATGAAATTAGCTCTTTTAGAAGTTTCTTTTATCAATTCTTTTTCTATTAAACTCAATGAAAATAATCCTTCTCTCAATGCATATGTAACTGCAGGTCCAACTTTTAAAATGGCCACTCCATCTTCAACCATTTCTTTTAGTTTTTCTGCAAACTGATAATCAGTAGAATGGCCTTCAAAAACAAGGTTTGGATATTCTTTTAATTTATCGCAAAGATCTTTTGCTTGTGCTCTATTGTAATCATGAATATCTTCATTGCTGAATTCAACGCCAGGCTGCACTACAACAGCAATTATATAATCCCAAGCATTATTCAGACCATATTCTTTAAATATTTCATCATAGGCATTTATTGTATTTTCAAAATCAACAGGTCTTGTAACTTCTAAAGTGTTTTTTTCTTCATATTCTCCACCAGGAATAGGCACTTCACTACCAATTACATAAACGGGATGAATAGAATCTGGGTATTGTTCTATCCTCTCAGCAAATGCTTCTTCACAGACTTTATATAAAATTGCTCCTCTTCTAGCTATTATATCATCTGATAATTTTTTTGAAGTATCATCACTTCCTAAAAACATGCTGGTATCCAAATGGATTTTTGTATATCCTGCAAGCACAGCTAGTCTTAAAAGCTCTTTTGCATTTTCCATAGCTTCATTTTCATCTTTATCTGCCCATACCAATGGACCAAAATGGTCTGCTCCTAAAATAATCCTTTCTTTGGGAAAACATATGTTGTCTGCAATATCATAAATGTAGTCTCTAAAATCGGATGGAGTCATGTTCATATATCCTCCAAACTGGTTTACCTGATTTGCAGTACATTCAATTAACACATATTCGTCTTTTTCTAGATAATACTCTAAAATACTTTCTAAAACTATTTTATTTGAAGTGCAGTATGATGCAATGCCTGAAGATATTCCATCTTGTCTTTTTGAGAGAATCTCTTTAATTGGATGAGTCATATAATCACGAGGAGTATTTATTCAAAGAAATAACTGTGAATAGTCTTTTTAAATATTTCCAAATCGTTTGGATAAGTAATTTTTAAATTAATAATATTTGCTTCAATTGTTTTCATTTTGATTCCATGCTCTAAAGCCAATGCTCCACCGGATGTCATCTGTTCAAGTTCTTCATCATCTGCAGCATCATAAATTGGGAATATTTCACCAAATTTGAAACCTTCTGGAGATGCCCCTGCAACCAGTTCCTGTCTAGGAATAACATCCGTAATGAATCCTTTTTCATTCATCCTGTATACTGTGTCATATTGGTATGCTCCTAATGTTGCACCACCATATTCTTTTATTGCTTCGATAACTTCAATTGTACCTTTTTCATCAACATATGGGTGAGTTGCATCATGAAGAAGTACAATGTCATCATCAGTTGCTTTATTTGAAATAGCGTTTAGTCCATTGTAAACTGAATGTGAACGTGTTTTTCCTCCAGCAACAATTGAAATAGGTTTATCTATCTGTATCATTGATGTCCATTTTTCAACATAGTCTATCCAAATTTCATTTGATACTATGACTATTTCATCAATGCATTCGACTTGGTTGTATGATTTTAATATATAAGCGAAAATTGGTATTCCGTCGATTTCTATGTATTGTTTTGGTCTATCGGCACCTAATCTAGTGCCTTTTCCACCCATCATTAAAATTAAATAATTCATTTTTATCACTTGATATTACTATTACTTAATAATGTTATTTATAGTTAAACTAAAATAAATTTTAAATTATGTTATATTTAAATAAAAAGATTAATAAAATTTTGAATAAATATTTATAAATTTTTTAAGATGAAATTATGTTATTAAATTATATTATTGATGGCGATGCAGAACAGATAATTCAGGAAAATGATGGGCTTAATGAATTGTACAATAAAAGTATAATGGTCACTGGTGCATCAGGAATGATTGGAAGCTATTTTATTTACACTTTAGTTAAGTTAAATGAGGATTATGATGCTAATATTAAAATAATACCTCTTGTTAGGAATTTAAATAAATTAAATGATGATATATTAAGTAAGGATTATGTCTGTCCTATTGTTCAGGATGTTTCAGAGAAAATAACCTATGATGGTGAAATCGAATACATTATTCATGCGGCCAGTCCGGCAAGTCCAAAGATAATGAAAGAAAAACCTGTTGAGACAAATTTTGCCAATACTTTGGGAACTGCAAATACATTAATTCTTGCCCGTGAAAAAAATTTGGAAGGATATTTATTTATTTCTTCAAGAGAAATTTATGGTCAGCCTTTGGAAAATCAGGAATATTTTACTGAGGAAAGTTTTGGAATTATTGACCAATTGGTTCCAAGAAATGCTTATGCTGAAGGTAAAAAGGCAGCTGAAAACATGTGTGTTGGATTTAAAAAGGAATATGGATTAAATACAAAAATTGTTAGGCTGGCACATACTTATGGACCTGGAATGAGTATTTATGATGGTCGTGTTCAGGCGGATTTCTTAAAAAACTTGGTGAATGATGAAAATATTGTATTGAACAGTGACGGATCATCAGTTAGAACATATACTTATGTTAGTGATGCAGTAAGTGCAATATTTAAGGTTTTATTAAAAAGCGAAGACATTGTCTATAACATTTCTGATGAAAGAAATGAAGTTTCCATTAGGCAGCTGGCTGAAACAATGGTAGAAATTTCTCCTGAGAATATAGAATTGGTTTTTAATATTGAACATGATGACAATGACTCAGGATATGCTCCTTTCAAATTTGGAATATTGTCCTCTGAAAAAATTAGAAAAGAACTTAACTGGAATGCAAAATATTCAGTTAAGGAAGGTTTTAAAAGGACATATGATTATTTAAAATTAAATAAATAATTTAAGTAGTTTTACGATATAATTTTCTTAAATTATTTGAATTATATATTTTTTCAACTATTTTCAAATAATAATAACAAAGTCCATATCTATTTTTTAATATTAATCTATTCGCTAGGTCTTGAATAGAATCTAATGCAGCATTAAATGAAATCTCTTTTTCAAATTCATGAATTTTTTTTAAAAAGATTATAACTTCTTTTTTATTATTCAATAAATGTAATGAATAAAGTTTATATATTATAATGCCAATTTCCTTTTTATATAATCTTGAAAAGTCTATGTTCTGGTATGAGGATATTTCTGAAAATATTAATTTTGAAACATCTAATATGTGGCTCATATCATCTAAATTCCAACTTCTAGATATTGAATCTTCTTGTACATGTCTTATATATCCTTTATACTCTGGAACATCAATTAATGTTTCACAATGTAGTAAATATTTAATATTAAAATATAAATCTTCTGCATATTTATTTTCAGGGAATAAAATATTATTTTCTAATAGAATATCTTTTTTGTAAATTTTATTCCAAATGAATCTATCTTCAAAATAAAGTATGTCTTCTTTTTTGATATTTAGTTTAGTTTTATCGTCTGGTGTTGTTAAATTGTATTCGTTAGATAAATAATCTAAATTAAATTTTCCACAAGAAATTAAATCCGGGTTTGATTCACTAATAATATTGTAAAAAAATTGACAAATGTTTAAATCATATTCATCATCATTATCCATGAACATAATATAATCAGAACTAGCTATTTTTATTCCTTCATTTCGTCCACGAACTGGAAAACCACTATTTTCAGTGGAATAAATTGGAACAATATTGCTGTATTGATTAGCATAATTTTCAATGATTTTTTTCGTAGAATCAGTTGAAGCATCATCATATAAAATCAATTCGATATTTTCAAAACCAAATGTTTGGTTGATAACTGAGTCGATACATCTATTTAAAGTTGATTCTGCATTATAACAAGGAATAATTACACTAATTTTATAATTCATATTAATATTATAATATTATTTTTATATATAAATGATTAGTATTCACCAAAGTCCAGTTTTTCAGGAGCAGGTCTGAATCTTTTATCTTCTGGAGGTAACTTCATATAATCTCCGTAAATTATAGTTAAAATTGCATCAGGATTATTCGGTATATTAACTGTAATATCTTCAAATTTTGCTTTTTTGGCCGGTAACCAGTCTTTTTTCTTGTATATTGGCAATAAAACTAATGCTGGAAAATCACAGAGTTCCTCACATTCCTCATAATCATATTTTCTATATGTTTTGATGCATCTTTTTTTAATTGTAGTTGGAGAAATCGGTATTACTTTAAGTATATAATATATGCTCTGTTGAATAAATTGCTTTATTTTAGATTCGTTTTCAAATTTCACTAATGAATACTGTACTAATTGATTAAGTGCAAAACATCTCCATTTATGGGTGAATTTTTTTAATCTATTTTTTGGCATATCGTATATAATAAAAATATCCATAAATATGTTAACTTTATAGTCAACTTGATCCGCCCACCATTCTCTAAGTTCAGTATTTTTTAGATTAAATCTTGCCCAGGTATAATGATAAGTTTCTTCATTTAAAACATCTATTAAATGATATTTGTCATTCGGATTATTTTTCATAAATTCATTAAGTTTATCAAAATCCTTTCTAAACATCATTATGTCAATATCATCATCCCATGGGATAAATCCTCCGTGTCTGATAGTTCCAAGTAATGATCCTCCATTCATAAAGTATAATATGTCATTATCTTCACATATTTTAATAAAATCCTTTAGCATCATTAACTGCACTTTTTGCAGGTGTTTTAATGTTTCATCATCGTATCTTTTTGTTTTAAACATGGTTTTTCTCCATTTTGAAGTTTAATTTTAATTTGTTAATTAGAGGAATTTATATAAATAATATATTATTGGAAATTTTTAAATATTTCTTTTTTAATAAATAATATATTATATATAAATTAAGGTAATTAAAATGACATCTAGTAATCCTATTGTTTATACTTGTTTTTGTACAGATATCATTCACGAAGGACACTTAAATTTAATTAATGAAGCTAAAAAATATGGGGATGTTGTTATTGGTGTTCTTTGTGATTCTGAAATGGTAAAATATAATAGATTTCCTTTAAAATCTACTTCTGAACGTGTAAAACTTGTTGAAGAAATTCCTGATGTTAGTAAAGTCATTATTCAAGATCAAATAATGTATGATAAAGTGGTTGAGGAACTTCGCCCAGATTTCATAATTCATGGAGACAACTGGTCTGAAGACTCCATGAAAGTTATTAAGCAAAACATTTTGGATGTTTTGGATAAATATGGTGGAGATCTTATTGAGGTTCCATATACATTCAATCCTAAAATCCAAAAAATTGATAGGCAAATGAGGGAACAATTATCTATGCCTGAGCTTAGAAGAGGCCGTTTGAGAAAATTATTGGATATGGTTCCTGTTGTCAAGACTATGGAAGTTCACAGCGGTCTTACAGGTTTAATAGTTGAAAAAACAGTTATTGCAGAAAAAGATAATATCGACCAGTTTGATGCAATGTGGATTTCAAGCCTGTGTGATAGTACAGAAAAAGGAAAGCCTGATATTGAACTGGTTGACATGACTTCAAGATTTCGAACAATCAACGATATTATGGAAGTTACAACCAAACCTATCATCTTTGACGGCGATACCGGTGGCATTGCAGAGCATTTTGTTTATACTGTACGTTCTTTAGAAAGAATGGGAGTTTCTGCTGTTATCATTGAAGATAAAATTGGATTGAAGAAAAATTCACTTTTCGGGACTGAAGTAAAGCAGACTCAGGATGAAATAGATCATTTCTGTGAAAAGATTGCTGCAGGTAAAAACGCACAGTTATCTGATGACTTTATGATTATTGCAAGAATAGAAAGCCTAATTTTAGAACAGGGTATGAATGATGCACTTAAAAGAGCATTTGCATTTAGGGATGCTGGTGCAGACGGAATCATGATTCACAGCAGAAGAAAAGAGCCTGATGAAATATTGGAATTCTGCGACGAGTTCAGAGCTGAAGATAAGGAAACTCCAATTGTCGTTGTACCGTCCTCATTTAATACAATAACTGAAGAGGAACTAATCGCCCATGGAGTTAATATTGTCATTTATGCTAACCAACTATTGAGAGCAGCTTTTCCTGCAATGCAGAATGCTGCCAAAAGCATTTTAAAACATCACAGAGCTCATGAAATCGATGAGGAACTTTTGTCAATCAAAGATATCATTACATTAATTGATGAATTATAAACGTGATTAGATGTCAAGATATGCCATATTATCAGATATTCATGGTAATTTACATGCATTGGATGCAGTAATGGGTGATTTAAAAGATAATTTTGATAATATTGTCCTGTTAGGTGATTTGATTGACTATGGGATGCAATCCAATGAGGTTACAAACTACATTAAGGACAATCTCTCATCCAAAATCATCTGCAATATATGGGGAAATCATGAAAGAGCTATTTTAACCCATGACTTTAACTTTTTTTCATCCAAAAGAGGAGTTGAATCAGCAAAATTCACAGATTCACAATTAAGTGATGATGCTAGGAGCTATTTGAATAATGAATTGATAAATAAAGGTAAATATGAATTTAATTTAGATAATAAAAAGGTTTTAGCTGTTCACGGATCTTTAAACGATTATTTCTGGAAAGCAATTTTCCCGGATAACCTGAACGGAAACTATATTGACTATGACATTGTCCTATCAGGACATTCCCATTATCCTCACACATTTCAAAAGTTTTACGAAGTTGATAATCCGGATATGAGAAATAAAAAGTCAGTCCTGTTCATTAATCCAGGCTCTGTAGGACAGCCTAGAAATCACAATCCTAATGCACAATATGCAATTTTAGACACAGAATTAATGAGCGTTGAATTAAAATCAGTCAAATATCCAGTAAAAGAAGCTATGGATTTATTTGATGGAAGCGTTGATGAATTTTATCAAAAAAGATTAGAAAATGGAATATAGGTGTTAAACATGAAAATTTTATATGTTATCAGTGGTGTAACCGGAATGACTGGAAACGAGTTGGTTCGCCAGCTTTTAAATCAAAGTGAAGATTCAGTCGAAATCATTGGTTTTGACAATTTTTTTGCATCTTCAATTGAAACAGTAAGTGACTGTATTGATGATGAAAGATTCCAATTCTTTGAATATGATTTAAATGATAAGAAGCAAATGAATGATATTAAATCATTGGTATTGGAATTAAAAGATGGTTTTGATGAAGTAATTTATATAAACTGTGCAGCTGTTGTTCACACAGAACATTTCTATAAAGTCTATTCAACTTATGAAACTAATGTTGTGGGAATGAATGACTTTTTAAGCCAAGCTATTGATGTTGGCGCTGATAAATACATTAACTGTTCCACTTCCGAGGTTTATTCAATGAACTCCTGGAACGAACATGGTGGTGTTAAGGAATCTGATTATATCACTATGGCTGATGCAGAGCACAGCCAAAGAACCAGCTATGCAACAGGTAAGTTATTGACTGAGTTTTTCATGAAGGATGCAGTGGATAACGGTAAAATCAAAGGATGCTCCATCCGATTTGCTAATGTGTACAGCAAGGACGAGAAATATCCAAAGCATATCATACCTCATATCATAGAAAGCTTTAAAAATAATGATGAGGTTGTACTGCTTGAAAACTCTAAAAAGAATCGCAGAACATTTTTAAACAATTATGACAGTTGCAGTGCTGTATTGGAATTGGCCAAAACAGATTCAGCATTAGATGGTACAATATATAATGTTGCTACTGATGAGGAAATTTCAATCATTGATTTGGCTAAGTTAATTGCAGAAAAAATGGGTATTGATGAACCTGTGATTAAGTTTGAAGGTTATCGTGAGTCTGATCCTGAAAGAAGATTGTTATCTACTGAAAAGATTAAAGCTAGAACTAACTGGAAACCAATAATGGATTTGGATAAAGGATTAACCGAATGTGTTGAAAATTACACCAAAAATTAAAGGAGAAGAATACTTTGAAAATAGTAGTCATTACAGTCGCAGGCATATCAAGCAGATTCAACCAAGGATTTTCTGAAGATGAAAAAATATTAAAGTGTCTATATTATGATGAAAATCCTAAAGATACATTAATTTATCAAATGCTTCAAAAAACTGCATATGCAGATAAGATTATCATTGTTGGCGGATATAAGTATGATGATTTGATTGATTATGTTGCAGATTATATTCCAGATGATTTAAAGGATAAAATTAATCTGGTTTATAATGATCATTTTGATGATTTAAGCTCAGGATATAGTTTATACCTTGGAATTCGTGAAGCATTAAGTAAGTTCGATGATATTGATGAGATTCTTTTTGTTGAAGGGGACTTGGATGTTGATATTGATTCATTCCAAAATGTCATTGAATCGCAAAATAGCGTTTTGACAACAAATCCTGAAGCGATTTATTCAAATAAAGCAGTTGTTTTATATCAGAATGGTGAAGATAAGTATGTCTATGCATTTAACAGTGACCATGGATTGTTGAATATTGACGAGCCTTTCAAGGCCATTTTTAATTCTGGTCAGATTTGGAAATTCAATGACCTGGAATTGCTTGCAATAGCTAATGAGAATTTTAAGGAGAATTTAATTGAAGACACTAATTTAGGTATTATTCAAAAGTATTTTGATTTAACAGATGATCAGATAGATGTCATTGCATTTAAGCATTGGGTAAACTGTAATACTCGTGAAGATTATGAAATTATTAAAAAATATTGGAGGAATAACTTATGAAGTCATTAAATGAAAGATTACAAGTTGTAGAAGAGCATGTTAAAAATGATGAAATTACAATCATGATTATTGGTTTAGGTAGTGTAGGTACCTATTTATTGGATTTTTTAGTCAGTAAAAACGACCCTGCAATAAAATTGGTCGTTGTTGGAAGAAACCAGGAAAAAATGCAATCTGACGTTAATATAGTTCGTGTTGCAGGTCTTATTCGTGAACTGAACAAATCTGAAATCATTGTTGAAGCAGGTGTTGATTTAAATGACATCTCATCAATTGAAAATGCAATAGACAAACATAATCCGGATTTCATTGTTAACTCAAGCAGAGCTTATCCTGGTCTTAAATACGGTAGTATATCATGGAATAATGTGCGTGCTTATGGTATCTGGACTCCATTATCCATTAAATTCACAAAAAACATAATGGAAGCATGTGACAATGTGGATACTGATGCTGTTGTTATCAACACCTCTTATTCTGATGCAGTAATTCCATGGCTTAAAAGTGCTGAAAAGGCATATCCTGACTTTGGAAGCGGAAACCTAAACCATTTGATTCCAAGAATGAAATTTGCAGTAGCAGACATTTTGGGTGTAGATGATTTCTGGAATGTTGACTTTAATTTTGCAGCAGCACACTTCCATGATGTTGTAATAAGCAAGGAAGGACAGACCGAAGGAGTTGAATTACCTCTTAAAATATACTACAAAGGCGAAGAACAGGATATTAATCATGATGAAATCTATTCAAGATGTTCTATAAGCATGCCTGTTGACCAAAAAAGAAACATGATGAATGCATCAAGTAATTATCGCATAATCAGTGCAATAATCGATGCAATACGCACAGGTGAAGACCAAAAAGTATTCTCACCTGGAGTATTCGGTCACATCGGAGGATATCCTGTAATCATAGGATATAAAGATAATAATATTTCTGCCTGGATTGACGAATCAGTATTTACATTTGATGAAATGGATAAGGCTAATCGTGAATCTTTAGCATTGGATGGTGTAGAAGACATCAAGGACGCTACATTGATTTACACGGATGATTTAATTGATAAAGTTAAAAATGTCTTTGAAGCTGACCTTCCAAAAGAAGTGAAATACGAAGATATTGAAAAAACCGCAGATTTCTTGATTGAAAAAATAATAACTCCACAATTAAATAAATAAGGGAAATAGCATGAAAGTTGAAGATTTTGTTGATGTTTTAAGCTGTGACTTTTACACAGGCGTTCCAGACTCACAGTTAAAGGCATTATGTAACTATCTGATGAATACTTATGGAATTGATAAAAATCACCATATAATTGCTGCAAATGAAGGTAACTGTACTGCATTGGCTGCTGGTTATCATTTATCAACGGGAAAGATTCCTGTTGTTTATATGCAAAACAGTGGTGAAGGAAACATTATCAATCCGGTCGCATCCCTTTTAAACGATAAAGTTTATGCTATTCCTTGCATTTTTGTTATTGGTTGGAGAGGCGAGCCGGGAATCCATGATGAACCTCAGCACATCTATCAGGGACAAATCACCTGTGATTTGCTTGATTTGATGGATATAGAAAATTTCGTCATTGATAAGGAAACCTCAGTTGATGAGTTAAAAAATCAGATGAAAAAATATTCATCTATTCTCGATGAAGGAAAAAACGTTGCATTTGTCATTGGAAAAAATGCCTTAACATATGATGAGAAAGTCGAATACAAAAATGACAATGAAATGATTCGTGAAGAAATCATCAGGCATATTGTCGATGTCAGCGGGGAGGATCCTATAGTTTCAACAACCGGTAAGGCAAGCCGTGAACTGTTTGAAATAAGGGAAGCTAATGGACAATCCCATAAATATGATTTCTTGACTGTTGGATCAATGGGCCATTCCTCATCAATTGCACTTGGAGTGGCAATCAACAAGCCAGATGAGCGTATCTGGTGCATTGATGGTGATGGTGCAGTATTGATGCATATGGGCTCTATGGGTGTTGTAGCAAATGTTAATCCTGATAACTTTATCCATATTGTAATTAACAATGGTGCTCACGAAACTGTTGGTGGAATGCCGACTGTAGCATCAAATATGAATTTGGTTGAAATCGCAAAGGCCTGCGGATATTCATATGCAGTAACTATCGATAATTTTGATGATTTGGACAGCGAACTCAACAAAGTCAAAGACTTGAATAAATTATGCTTTATTGAAGTCAAATGTTCCATTGGGGCACGTGACGATTTGGGAAGGCCAACAACAACGGCAATAGAAAACAAGGAAAACTTCATGAAATATTTATCCAAATAACTTAGATGAGTGGTGCTCTTGAAATATAATGAATATGATGATAAAGTCCTAAAACATCTTCAAAACTTGGAATTAATGATTTTAAAGGATTTTATTAAAATTTGTGAAGAAAATAATCTGAATTACTATATGTATGCCGGATCTCTTTTGGGTGCTGTCAGGCATAACGGTTTCATTCCATGGGATGATGATTTGGATGTAATAATGTTTAGGGATGATTTTGAAAAATTTAAAAAGATTTTCATTACATCTAAAAACGATAAATATGAATTGTTATGTAATGAAACACATGAAGATTATTTTCATTTGCTTGCAAAATTAATGATTAAAAATACCAAATTTGAAGAGCATTGGGTCAGTCAGGTTGATTTTCATATTGGAATAAATATGGATATTTTTGTTTTGGATGATTTGGCGGAGGGTAATTTTAAAAGAAATTATCAGCTTAAAAAATCATTTCTATATAATAAGCTATTAATTATGTCAAAACTTAAGTTGGATGACTTGCCTCCTGCAACAAAACTAGCAACCCATACAGGTCATTATATTTTGAATTTATTTAGAATCAAGCCATCTACATTAAATAGGAGATGTCTAAACTTTTTAAGGAAATATAGAAATCCCGATGCAGAATATGTTTTTGATATTTCAGCTACTGCGGAGGAATATCCTCAAATTTTTAGACGTGATGATTTTAAAGATATCAAAAAGATTAAATTTGAAGATATTGAAGTCAATATTCCTTCAGGTTATGATAATATTTTAACAAGTCTTTATGGTGATTATATGCAACTTCCTCCCGAAGAGGACAGATATAATCATATAACGGAAACCTTGGACTTTGGTGAATATTCTTTGTAGTTGAATTATGATTCAACGTATATTTCTTGTAGTAATATACATTGTATTTATTGATTAAATTAATGATTCAATTTATTATAAACAATAAATATAAAAAAATCAATGAACAAAATTTAATTATTCGACAGATTTTATGTATTTTCGTATTTTTTTATTATTTCTCTAAATTGTTTTTATTAGAACTAAGCAATTTAAAGAATTTTAAAATATTAATTATCAATTATCAACTTTTATATTTACAAAATTTGATGAAAAAAGTGTATGGTTCCAATTTAAAACAGATACAGTAATCTTTTTTTACATTAATGAAAATGTTTTGATTGGAATGAATAACACATCCTCATCTTTAACAATACTTTCAGTTTTATTTGAAATTACAATTCCAAAATCAGAATTATATTTGTTCATGGCATTTTTTATTTGTCTTTTATTTTTATCCCCAATACCTACTTCAATTGGGATTATATCTCCCATAACCGTATTGATTAAAAAATCAACATTAGTTTTTTTTTTCTTGAATCATAAAATATTCCAAAATCTCTTTTTGTTTTCTCTTTCATAATGAATAGTGAAGCAGCAACATAATTTTCCAATAATGAACCGAATCACCTTTAGTTTGTGTGGATTGAGCATTCTGCTGGTAAATGCAAGCTTTCATTTGAGTTGATAAGAAATAATACTCTCTAGGGTGCCTATTTCTTTTAGTTATCGAACCATATGCATCAACTTCAAAAATCAAATGAGCATTACAAAATGATTTTAAAATGTTTAAAATAGAGGTTTTGGACAATTCAAAGCTATTCGCCAATTTTTGGACTGATAGAGATCCTGGTTTTTGAAGAGCAATAGTGTTTAAAATAGAATAAGATGCCTGGCGAATAGGGGTGGTGAATGATGAAATTAAATCCAAATCTTTATAGATTCATCACAACCGGAACGTTTGAAGAGCGAATCAATCAAGTGCTTAGTGAAAAAGTGGAATTGGCTGAATTAGCTATTGATTCAAATGAATCATTCATCACAGAAATGACAGATAACGACTTAAAAGAAATGTTAAAACTAAGGCAAATTGAATGAGATGAATATAAAGTAGAAAAAGGTGTAAAATAACAATATTATGAATTATTTTAACACATCAATTGGGAGCACATAAACTCAACCATCCTTTAAATACTTTGGATTATATAAAATTATTGGCAAGATTTAATCTAGTCATATATTATATATTGTTAGTATTAACATCATAATGTTAATAATAACGCCAATGATGTTAATACTAACTCCAAGAACTCAATTTTAACATATTTCTTAGCAAATCAGACCATCTAACCTTTCAAAAAGTTCCTGATGCTTTTCAAAAAGATTAATGGTATCAGCATTGCTTCTCGACATTATAGTCATTTTTATTCCTTTTTCATCTGAAGTTACTTTAACCTCATCTGATTCACTGATATCATCAATAAGGCTTTCGATTTCATTATATGCTTTTTCAGTCAGATTATGCATCCTGTTGAGGCTCGCCAAATCCATTGCATGGATGAGTCCTCCGTCTGCATTGTCGATGCATGATGAAACCTTGATTTTTGTAACCATATAATATGGGGCTTCAATCTTATCTCTTCTAAGAACTATGGACATTTTTGTTACTACGTGTTCATCAGCACAGTTTTCATTGATTAGTCTTGTTAGCTTAAACTGTTTTATGTTTCCGTTATTGTTAAAGGCATTCATGATTAATCATTTTTTCTTAATGGATATTTAAGCTTAATCATAAACATTATACATATTAAAATACAATTTAGATATATGGCAGAAAATGAATGGGGCAGTAACCTGTCATTTATTCTAGCGATGATTGGTTCTGCAGTTGGTCTTGGAAACATTTGGAGATATCCTTATGTGCTTTATTCCAATGGGGGAGGAGCATTTTACATCCCATATATAGTTGCTATCCTTTTGATGGGTATTCCTTTCCTTATTTTGGAGTATGGTGTCGGATATAACTATAAATCTTCCTTTGCTAAAGCTATCAGAAAGATTAACTCCAAATGGGAGTATCTCGGCTGGTTCTTGCCGGTCGCTGTTTTTATGATTATGATTTATTACTCAGCTATTTTGGGCTGGGATGGAATTTATATGATTTTAAGCTTGTTTAAGGGTTGGGGAGCAGATCCTAACACTTATTTCACAATCAGCTTTTTGCAGGCCTCAAGTTCAATTGATGGACTGTTTAATTTCATTCCGATGATTGCTGTTGCAATGCTTGTCGGTTGGGTTATTATTTGGGTAATTTCTCACAGGGACTTGGAATCAGGTCTCGGTAAGGTTTCAAAAGTTTTGGTTCCACTACTTTTTGTAATTATGATTGTCATTGTAGGCTTTTCTCTGACTCTTCCTGGCGCATCTATCGGTCTGGCGGAACTGTTCAATCCGGACTGGTCACTTTTAGGCAAATTTGAGATTTGGATGGCAGCATTCGGCCAAATCGTATTTTCCCTAAGTCTTGGAATGTCAATTGCATTTACATATGCAAGCTACACTAAGGATGATGCTGATTTGATTACAAATACTATTTCTATCGCTTTGGCAAATTCACTTTTTGAGAATTTCGCCGCTTTGGCCGTATTTTCAATTTTAGGTTATATGTCATTGCAGTCAGGAACTGCAGTTGCCGATTTGGTGACTCAAGGAACAGGTTTGGTCTTTATCGTATATCCTACAGTCTTCAATGTTTTAGGTCAATGGGCTTATATTTTAGGACCGTTATTCTTCCTTACGGTTTATTTGGCAGGTCTTACAAGTATCCTGTCCACAATTGAGCCTTTGTCCTTTTCAATTCAAAACAAGTTCGCCCTTTCAAGGTCAAGGACAATGACAATACTGATTGCTGTCGGTGCAGTGATATCTTTGGTTTATGCAACCTCATTCGGTGGAGACCTTCTTGGATTTGTAGATACATTCATCAACCAGATTGCAATCCTCTTTGGTGTAATAATGGAATGTATAGTATTTGCCTGGATATTCAAGGCTGAAAGGTTGATTGACTTTTTAAATTCAAGATCAAAAACAATCAAGCTCGGCAAATGGTGGCTGATTATCGTTAAATATGTTCTTCCGATTTTCATTACAATAGTATGGGTCGGTGGAATGTTTGATGTCGTAGCCAATGCGTCAATTGAACAGCTTAATTTCACTATTGTCTCAGCAATTCTTCTTCTGGGAGCTACATTAGTATTCACTTTGCTTCCGGCTAAAAGTGATGACTGGGACGAAATTGAGGAAAGAGTATAATTTTTTTATACTCTCCATTTTTTTTAAATTAGATATTTTTTAATATTATTAAAACTATACTTATTTTATGGATACTAAAGATATCTTAATAGTTTCATTAACTATTATTCTTGCTTCATTAATTGTTGCGGGGGTGATTTTCATGACAAGTAACAATAATGACAATTCTAATTTGAATGTTGTGAATTCTAGTGGAAACGATAATTCAAGTGTTGTAGTATCTAAAAATGCAGATAATGATACTGAAAATAGTGATATTGTATCTGAAGAAGTAAAATTCAACCATCAGGCAGGTAGCGGATATTATAAGCAAGTCACCTATCGTGATGGTGGATTCAGGCAATATGATGTTGATACAGGTAAGCTGATTGGTTCATCTTACCAGTCAGATCAGAAATATCTGCCAAGCATGGAATGAAATGGGGTGATAATATGAATAAGAAGATAATCTTTGCGCTATTGATATTTGTCATTGCAAGTTCTGTTGTTTATGCAGCTCAAGCAAGCCAAATGGAAGTTAAAAGTCCGGATAAACTAAAAAATGGTGATTCATTCAATTTGACTTTGACAGGAGCTGACGGAAAACCTATTGCAAATCAGATGATTGACATTATCGTAATTGCTGAAAGTGGAGAACAAAATCACATTAACTTTACCACAGACAACAATGGTAATATGGGATTCGGTATTGCTGGCGTAAATCCTGGTAAATACACTTTCAACTGTACTTTCAACGGTACTTCTGATTATGAAACTTGTAATGTGGCTCAACAATTAACTATCGAAGCATAGTTAATTTATTTTTTATTTTTTTTGATTTCTATGATTTTAAAGGATTTATTGGCTTATTTTGACATAAATGCTGACTTGCCCGAATATTTGTATGAAGAGAGTTTTAATGAAGTTTTCATGAAAGGTGAGCTTTCCAAAGAGAATAGTATCTATAAAATTGTAATTAAAACTCAAAAGGATGTTATCCATACAATGATTATTGATTCTGATTCTGATTTTCCAGTTATTATATCATCTGAGTTGCCGAATGGTGCTAAAAACGGCATTAAATTTGGTAAAAATAAGGATGATTTGAAGTATATTTAAAATACAATATTTTATTTAACCCTTTTTAAATAAAATATTAACATGAAGAAATTATCTATTCTTTTAATCATGCTTTTGGCAATTTTTGCTGTAAATTTTGCTTTTGCAGCCGAAACTGAAATGAGTGTTTTAGTTGCTGATATTAGTCAGGGTCAAACCGCTCATGTAAATATTACACTTCCAATTGATGCAAAGGGTGAAGTGTCAGTTTCTGTAAATGGACAGGAATATCGGGCAAATGTTGTTGATGGAAAAGCTACAGTTAATTTGACTGACTTGAATGCAGGAGACTATAAAGTTCTTGTAACTTATGAAGGAAACGGAAATTATTCCAAAGTTTCTAAAGATGTTAACTTAACAGTTAGTGATGCATCCGGTCAAACTACTGCCAATGCTAGTGGGGAGCCTTTAAATGTTACACACAGCACTCCAACAAATGCTTCTGGTGAAAATATCACTAATGATGCAAACAATACAAACAGGACTCCTACAGAACAAGTAAATAATACTACTCTTGTAAACCAGTCTTCTGTACAGGTTAACAATACTACTCTTGTAAATCACTCTACAGAACAGGTTAACAATACTACTGTTGTAAAACAGCCACCTAAGCAACCACCAAAGTCACCTCTTTCTGAATTGGCTAAAATTCCAACAGGTATTCCGATTGTTTTACTTATTATTGTAATTATTGGGATTGTATTTGGTGTCGGCCTAAGAAAAAAATAATCTAATTTTTTCCTTTTATTTTTTTGCTCTTTTTTTAAATAGTATTATATAACATTTTAGACAAAAGTAATTGTATAATAATCTAAAAATTAATTTGTTGATATCATGGAGAAAAAAGAGTTAATTAATTCTGGTAAGGTAAAAAGTGTATTCACAACAGATAATGACGATGAAGTTATTATCGAGTTTCGTGATGATATGACTGCAGGTGACGGCGAACGTAAAGAAGTCATGGACAAAAAAGGAGCATATAATGCAGTTATTTCAGCTAAAATCTTTAAAGTTTTAGAAGAAAACGGTGTTGAAACACAGTTTATTGATTTGCCTGAAGAAAACATAATGTTGGCTAAAAAGCTTGACATGATTCCTATTGAAGTGATTGTCAGAAATATAGCTACAGGAAGTCTTGTCCGCAAATATCCGATTGAAGACGGTACTAAATTAGACCCTCCAATTGTACAGATGGACTTTAAAGCAGATGAGTATCATGACCCTATGCTCAATGATTCAATAATCAAGGCATTAGGAATCGCAACACAGGAAGAAATTGATTTGCTTACTCAAAAAGCTTTACAAATCAACGATATTCTAACAGAATTCTTTGCAGATGCAGGAATCATATTGGTTGACTATAAAGTTGAATTCGGTAAGGACAAAGACGGTAAAATCCTTTTAGGTGATGAAATTTCTCCTGACGGATGCAGATTATGGGATGCTGAAACCTTAGAAATGCTAGATAAAGAATTATTCAGAAAAGGTAAGGATTCTGAAGTAATGGATGCTTATGTAGAAGTTTATAATAGGATTATTCCTGATGATGAAAAGGTGATTTAGATGTTATTTGATATTGAAGTGAAAATCTCTCTTAAAAGCGGTATGTTAAACCCTGAAGCTACAACAATCGAAAGATCTTTAGCTTTGCTTGGATATGAAGTTAAAAATGCAAAAACTGTAGACATTATCAAATTCCAAATGGAAGGTGAAGACAGGGAAGAAATTCGTGAAAATGTTGTAGACATGTGCGAAAGATTGCTTTGCAATCCAGTGATTCACAATTACAAAATTAATGTAATTCCACAAAACATGGCTTGCGGTAAATAAGGTGGTTTAAGTGAAAATCGGAGTAATTAGATTTCCTGGAACCAACTGTGATAGGGATGTGGCTCGCGCTATTGAACTTGTTGGCCTTGAAGCCGAATATGTTTGGTGGAGCAATGACGATTTGACCGATTTTGACGGTGTGGTAATTCCTGGAGGATTTTCCTATGGAGATTACTTAAGGGCAGGTGCTATGGCATCAATCACACCAGTAATTGATGGAATTAAAGCATTGGTCAAAGAAGAAAAACCAGTTTTGGGAATCTGTAATGGAGCACAAATCTTAGGTGAAATAGGACTTGTTCCTGGCGTATTCATCACTAATGAAAATCCTAAATTCAACTGTGAATGGGTTGATTTGAAAGTTTCAAATACAAGAACTCCATTTACAAAAGATTTCAAAAAAGGACAAACTGTTAAAATACCTATTGCTCATGCAGAAGGTAGATTTTACACTGAAGACATTGATTTGTTAAAAGATCAAGATCAAATAGTATTGCAATTTAAAGACAGAAATCCGAATGGATCAATGGAAGCTATTACAAGTGTTTGTGATGAATCAGGACTTGTCTGTGCAATGATGCCTCATCCTGAAAGAGCTTGTGAAGAGATATTGGGATCCACTGACGGTTTAAACTTCTTTAAAGGATTTTTATAGATAAAAGTGATTTAGATGGTAGTTTATTTAATTGGTGCAGGACCTGGAGACGCAGATTTAATAACTCTTAAGGCAGTTAAAGCTTTGAATAAGGCTGATGTAGTTTTATATGATTATTTGGCTAATGAAGAAATATTGGCTCATGCACCTGATGATGCTGAAAAGATTTATGTAGGCAAAAAGGCAGGAGAACATTATAAAACACAGGATCAAATCAACGAACTGATTATTCAGCAGGCTTTGGAACATGAAAATGTTGTCAGGCTAAAAGGTGGGGATCCTTTTGTATTTGGTCGTGGCGGAGAAGAGATTTTGGCCTTAATGGAACATGATATCAAATTTGAAGTTATTCCTGGTGTGACTTCAGCAATCGGGGCACCTACTTCTCTTGGACTACCTGTAACCCATAGGGCTGTTGCAACTTCCGTCACTATAGTGACAGGTCATGAAGACCCGACCAAGGCTGAAAGTCAGGTTCATTGGGATTATACTGCAGATACATTGGTTATTCTAATGGGTATTGGAAATATTAAGGAAAATACTGCTGAAATAATGAAATATCGTGATAAAGACACTCCAGTTTGTGTTATAGAGAGTGGAACTTTGCCTGATGAAAACGTAATATTCGGAACTTTGGAAAACATTTCCCAAAAAGAGATTAAGACTCCAGCTATTTTAATCATCGGTGAAGTTGTAAAGCTATATGAAGACATTTATAATTATTAATTGGTGTTAATATGTGTGGTATTGTTGGTTGTATCTTAAAGGAAAATGATAGTAATGCTGCTCCTATTCTTTTTGATTGTATTTCTAAGTTAGAATATAGGGGTTATGATTCAATCGGATTGGCCACTTATGATGGTGGCATCCATGTCAAGAAGGATAAGGGCAAGATTGATGAAGTTAATAAAAAATTGAATTTGCCTGACATGTCTGGTGATTTTGGTATTGCTCATGTTAGGTGGGCTACTCATGGTGATCCTTCCAAGTTGAATGCTCACCCTCAGCTTGATGAGGAAAATACCATTGCTGTTGTGCATAATGGTATTATTGAAAACAACTCTCAAATCAAGGCCGACTTGATTGCTGAGGGTCATACCTTCAGATCTGATACTGATACTGAGGTTATTCCACATTTGATTCAGAAATATATGGATGATGGTTTTGACTTGGAGCATGCTGTCAGGAAAACCATTGAAATTCTTGACGGTGCATATGCAATCGCAGCCATATCTTCAAGAGAACCAGAAAAGATTGTTGCAACAAGAAAAGACTCACCGCTAATCGTCGGATTAGGCAAAGACGGATACTACCTGGCATCAGACTCACCTGCAATCCTAAAATACGCAAAAGATATAATATATCCTGAAAAAGGAGAAATTGTCATTTTGGACAAAACAGGCGTAGTCGTCCACGATGAGTTCGACAATGAAGTCAACAAGGAAGTTGACACTATAGACTGGACTCCTGAAATGGCCGAAAAAGAAGGATACGACCATTTCATGATAAAAGAAATCAACGAACAGGCAACCGCAGTCAGAAACACCCTGACACAAAAGGAAAACATCGAAAACATCATAAAAGACATGGATGACATCACAAGAATCTGCTTTGTAGCATGCGGAACATCCTACCACGCATCCCTAACCGGAAAATACCTGCTAGAATCACTTGCTGGAATACCAACAGATGTTATATTGGCATCAGAGTTTAAATTCTCAGCAAAAACCCTAAATGAGAATACATTGGTCATATTCATATCACAATCCGGTGAAACCGCAGACTCACTAAAAGCACTTGACGTTGCCAACGAAACATCAAAAACACTTGGAATAGTAAACGTTGCAGGATCATCCATAACCAGAAGAGCACAATACGTAATACAGACACAGGCAGGACCTGAAATAGGAGTGGCCGCAACAAAAACCTATGTATCACAGCTAACCGCAGTCTACTTATTCGCAGCACTGATGGCAAAAGACGAAAAACTCCTCAAAGAACTTGATAAGGTACCTGAGTTCATAGATGAAGTACTAAAAGACGTAGAATCAATCAAACTAATGTCAAAAAGATACAACTATGCAAAAGACTTCTTCTACCTGGGAAGAGGATACTCCTACCCAACCGCACTCGAAGGAGCACTAAAACTCAAGGAAATATCCTACATCCACGGAGAAGGATACGCAGCAGGAGAACTCAAACACGGGCCACTTGCATTAATAGACGAAGGAATACCTGTAGTTGTAGTAATACCTCCTGGAGACTCATACAAAAAGACAATGAGCAACCTTGAAGAGGTAAAGTCAAGAGGTGCTCATGTATTGGCATTTGGTGCGGCAGATGATGATGAGTTGACCCAAAAGGCACCTGAAGTATTCAAGATTAATCCTGACGTTTCAGAAATTATCGCCCCACTGGTCTATATTGTTCCGCTTCAATTGCTTTCATATTATATTACAATTGAGAAAGGATTTGACCCTGACAAACCAAGAAATTTAGCAAAATGTGTAACTGTTGAATAATTCATTTATTCGGCAATTCCACTTTTATTTTCTTTTTATTTTTATTTTAAAGGATTCAATATCATTATTTATTTCATTGATTTTAAAAATTTTCATATTTTGTGAAGTGTTTATTTATATAAGGTTCATTTTGATAATATCAATAAGGCACTTATTGGCTTTTAAATTCATAAATTAAGCTTATTTGATTGTTTCTATAAACAACAACAAAATATGTATTTTTCAATTCCTTTTAATTTTGCTTTATTTTAGGTATTTGGCTTTATTTATCGGCTTTTTGAAAATACAAAGCTTTTTATAAGAAAAGATAATAAGGTTATACTGCCGATGCAAAACGTGATTTTGCATCTGATATGTTAACGAGGTTAATATATGTTTAACAAAAAAATTAATTTATTATTTATAACTCTTGTTTTCATGTTATCCATTTCTGCAGTTGCTGCTTTTGACACAGCTGCTGCTGGTGATGATATTGAAACAAGCGATGCGGATGAGGAACCTCCATCGGGAGCTCCTTTATATGTATCAGACATTAAATCCGTTAGTCAGGACGACTTTTCATTAGAGACTAAGGATTTGTCTATGTATTACAAGAATGGAACTAGGTATGAAGTAACAGTGATGCAGGGCGATTTGCCTGTAGAAAATGCATCCGTCATTATTAACATTTGCGGTATCAATTATACTAGAACCACAAATATTGATGGAAAAGCATCATTGGCTATCAATTTAAATCCTGGAAATTATTCTATTTATTCACTATATGATTATGGTTCAAATGCCATTCAATTAAACAGTGACATTGAAGTTTTACCAACAATTTCAGGTAATGATATCGTTAAGATATATAAAAACGATACTCAGTATTATGCTGCCTTTTTAGACAATCATGGTAATCCATTGGTTAATAGTGAAGTTACTTTCAATATTAATGGTGTTTTCTATTCCCGTAAAACTAATGAAAGCGGTGTAGCAAGATTAAATATAAATTTGCTTGCTGGCGAATATATTTTGACAGCTATGCAGGAAAACGGTTTCATGTATTCCAATTTAATTACGGTCTTGCCGTCAATCAGCGGATCAGATGTAGTTAAGTTTTATAAAAATGGAACACAATATTACGCTAGCTTTTTAGATGTCAGTGGCAGTCTGTTAGCAAACACTTCTGTATCATTTAACATTAACGGTGTTTTCTATGATAGGTCAACGGATGAAAATGGTGTGGCTAGATTAAATATCAATCTATTGCCGGGAAGTTATATTTTAACTGCTATCAATCCGATAAACGGTGAAATGTATTCCAATTTGGTCACTGTAATTCCAACATTAATTACATCAGATGTTCATAGTGACAATAAAACAACATCCTTTGATGTAATCTTGATTAATGGCGATGGTTCAGTTGGAGAAAATAGATATGTGTCCATTACTGTTGGCAATGAGTCATATGAGGTAATGACAAATGCATATGGTATGGCTTCTCTTGAATTGACATTGGATAATGGAATTCATGACGTTTACACTAAAGACCTAGACAATGGATTTGAAATATATAATATAATTAATGTCACTGCTGAAGAAGATATAAACATTACTTATGAGGATATCAAAAGCTTCTTATCATCCAATGAGACATTATATTATTCTCAATATGGTGTTTCTCCGGATAATTTAACAATCATGGCAATCGGAAGACCTTCAGCTTCAGGTGAGTTATCTGAATATGGATATAAATTCTACATGACAGTATTTGAAAGAGTTTGTCCATATTGTGGAAGTAACGAACTTTACTGGGGTATTTTCTGGACTGGTGATGAAACATCAAACTATGGTGTTTTCCCGGCAACAGGTTATAAGGAAGGTGGAAGTGCAGAAGGACATATCTTCTGTGCAGATTGTGATGCTGATTGGAGTGTTTTCGGAAACGAGCATGTTTATGGAGGCGGTAATACGCTAACTATAATATCCGAATCAGTATTATCTTCAAAAGATGCAGCATATATGTTAAAAAATGGTGAAATGATTTATGAATAATCTCCATTTTTAACTTTTTTTAATTTTTCAGACATATCCAAAATTCTTTTTCTTGAATTATTATCTAAATCTTGTTTTTCACTATAATTGTTTTCTATTTCAACAATATAGTATGCTTCTTTTGATGTTGTTGAAGGAATATTCATTTTGGCCAGGTTGCGCTCAACACGTCTTTTCAATTTTTCATCATCCATTTCCTGGGCTAAAAATATTGGTGTTTTGACTGCGGATGATATTTTGGTGGTATGTCTTTTGTCATGCCTTTCCTCGGTTCTTTTCTCCAGGATATATTCGCTTGAATTGTTAAGGCCAGGATCTCTGAATGGAATTCCAACATCGGACAGTGCAATTCTTATCTCATCGTTTTTCGGAAGGGATATGTCAAGCATTTCCTGTGATGGGCTTGCAAGGGTTCCACCCTGTTTTCTTCCGAAAATCGGTCCAAGACCAATGCAGAAGTCAGCTTCAATAAATGCTGCTCTTATAGGTGCTGAGGAAGTGTATGTTGCAACGATACCCGTATCTTTTATTATTCTTCTGAATTCCTTGAATAAATCCAGTGAAAATAGCTCGGGCGCCATGTTCTGACTGAAAGGATCTAAAAAAATAGCATCATATGTGTCATCCTCCAGCTTCTGGACAGTTTGTCTTGCATCCTCAATGAAAACATTAATGCCGATATTTTCAGGAATTTCTGCGGTTTCCAATTCCAATGTGGCATAATCCTGTTTGATCAGTTCATTTTCAATAGCTTTTCTTGTTATGTCATGTGCTTTGATTGGAGAAGGCACCAAAAGTCCGCATGCAAGGGTAGCTGCTGAAATTTCAACCATATCAATATTTAATCTTGAATCTTTGGAATTTTTTAAAAAATCATCAATGGCAGCTGATGAGTTGTATCCAAGCCCCGCACAGATGTCAAGGATTGCAATGTCTTTTGTGTAGTCAAACTTCATCGGCTTGATAAATTTCTCAAATGCCTCACTAATTGCACCAGTAGATGTATGTAGTGTTTCAATTTTATGGTTTATTTCCTTCGAGTTAATAGAATAAGATCCATCATCAGTTAAAACAAAGTAATTGTTGTAAGTATCAAAAAAATTAAGTCTACTTTCATTATTTCGACTACTTTTTTCCTCATCAAAACATTGATTGATTAAATCAAATATATCATCATTAATTACGCGAGCTTTATTTTCATAATTCATTGTATCAATTAATATTTTAGGATTTTTTCTTATAAAAATTTATATTGTGGTAAATTAAAACTTTATATTAGTAATATCGGGAGGAAAAACTTATGGCTGAAAAAAATATGGCATTAGCTTTACTAATATCATTTTTCTTGACTGGTCTTGGTATTGCATATGCTGGTGATGTAAGAAAAGGCCTTTCCATTTTTGGATTATATCTGATTTTGAACATAATTTCAATTTATGCTTTTGGAATGGTATTGGGTGTAATCATATTTATTTTATGGATTTATGGAATGTATGCGACATACCGTGAAGTGAATATCTATAATGGGTCTTGAATTGTCATGTGCAATTTTCGAAAAAATTAATTTTTTTCTTATTTTTTGCAGGTAAGACTTCAAGATTCCTTGTTAATCCAGTATAGTTTTCTAAATTAATTTCCATTATTAAATGTTTATTTATAGTTTAACTCATGATTATAATCTTATTTTATTTATTTATTAAAATTAAATAGCTATTTTTAATAATATTTTATATTTGTTATTTAAATTTGATTTTATTCTTTTTAATTGCTGTAAATTTATTCATCGATTTTCGGCTCTAATTTTGCCTAAACAAGCTTATTTTGGGGGAATTTTGATAATTTAAGTAAAAATCGACTTATTTATTTTTCTGATGGGCATATGTAAATAAATTTTGCCATAATTTGTAAAATGTTATTGGCTTTAATTATTGCTTTTGGCTTTCGATAAGATTTGAAATTGCTTTGATTTGGGTAAATGCTTTTTAAAAAGCTTTTCGATTTTACAAGCTTTTTTAATATAAATAAGTATTTTTAATTCAATTTGTCTGTAAATGAGTTATATTATCTCATATTTTATTAAAAAAAGTCATTATTTATTATATTTAATCCTATAATGCTATATTTGGTTATAATTCATCTTGGTGATTGGCTAGGATATGATGCAACTTTTACTTACTTTTGGTTAGATATATTCAATTTAAAGGATTTTAATCCATTTAATTTTCTGCTTAAAATGCCTTTTTTTCTTTATTTATGCTTATTTTTTGCCTATTTTTAACAAAAAGATTTATATACTACTTACGAGTTAATAATTACTAACAATCTTGGGAGATATCAAATATTTGAGAAAAATAATTTGATTAATATTCATGATAAATCATGAATGTTTCCAAGGTTGGAGTTTAATTAAAGAGGTGAAAAGAACGCATAATAAGAAAAATGTTGTATTGATGTTTTTGATTGTTATGTTGTCTTTCGCTATAGTGTCGGAGGTTTCGGCAATATCTCTTGATGATGCTGAGCCTGATGAGTCGGGTTTGGATGTAAAGATCCATTCGCCAGACTCAAAGATGCCTGGCGAAAGATTCATTGAAGTATCTCATGTGCCTGTTGAAGACGCAATTGATATTTCACATTCAAATAACAATCAAACTCCATTAAATGATGTTTACAATAACACAGATGGAAACAAGAATTTATACGAACACAATATCTCAGCCGATGAAAACCAAAAACATTTTGATCCTGGTGTAATAATGAAAGTCAATCTAAACGATACAATTCATTTCGAAACTCTTGAGACTGATTCATCCAATACTTTGGATAATGAGACTGCCCATTTGACTAATGATGTCATATCAAAATTGATTGGAATGTATAATGTTTCACAATCTCTTGAAGTTTCAAAAATCAGGTCTTCTGCCGAACATTCATGTGCTGGAAAAGATGGTGGCTTGATTCAATTCAATATGGATTTGCATTTTAAAAATCACAGTATTTCCTCCCTAAGCAAGCATCCTCATATTGGATAATCGGTTACCTATTAAATTGAGCTATTCAAAGAGGTTAAATTCAAAATTCCCATTTTCCAATAATATGTATTTTTCCTTTATAATTTCCTCCCGAAATTAATATGCCTAAAACACGATTTAAAAATTAATTTCTTTGGATAGCTATTTACAAACAGGGATTTGGTAAAAACAGCGATGTTTTACCAACTTTATTTAGAAAAGGTTAAATCCACACATAACCTTTTCTTATTCCTTTTAAACTTCTTTTTTCTAATTTGATATCAATATTGATTTCAAAAATGAGATAGTTTTATATAATTTTTAATAAATAACTTTATTCTAACTAACTGTTTTAAGGTAAATTAAATGTTTGAAATAAAAGCAAAAGATATGAGAGGAAGAGTCGGTGTTTTAAAAACAAAACACGGTAACGTTAAAACGCCTGCATTAATGCCTGTTATACACCCGCGAAAACAGGCAGTTGACGTTAAAAAGTATGGTGCAGACATTGTAATAACCAACGCTTATCTGATTTATAAGGATGATGAATTAAAACAAAAGGCAATTGATGAGGGTCTTCATAATCTGATTAATTTTGACGGACCTGTAATGACGGATTCCGGGTCTTTTCAGCTTTCCGTTTATGGTGATGTGGAAATTACCAACAAGGAAGTCATTGAATTCCAGGAATTGATTGGAACTGATATTGGAACAAGCCTGGACATTCCGACAGCACCATTTGTCGACCGTGAAAAGGCTGAAAGCGATTTAAAAATCACCCTTGAACGTGCTAGGGAAGCTGTTGAGTTTAAAAAGGAAAATGATATTGAAATGCTTTTGAACTCTGTGGTTCAAGGGTCAACTTTCATGGATTTAAGGCAGAAATGCGCTTCTGAACTGTCTAAATTGGATGCCGATTTGTATCCTATCGGTGCGGTGGTCCCATTGATGGAATCCTATCACTATAAGGAACTTGTGGATGTTGTAATGAATTCAATTTCAAATCTTCCCGACAATACCGCCCGCCATTTGATGGGAGCAGGCCATCCTATGATATTTGCCCTTGCTGTGGCTATGGGATGTGATCTTTTCGATTCAGCAGCATACATATTATATGCTGAGGATGACAGATTGTTGTCAACACGCGGAACTTTCAAGCTTGAAAACCTCCAGGAAATGCCATGTTCATGTGAAGTCTGCTCAAAATACACTCCAGATGACTTAAGGGCAATGCCTAAAGAAAAAAGAAGGGATTTGATTGCTCAACATAACTTGCATGTTTCATTTGCAGAGCTAAGGTTAATCAGACAGGCAATTTATGAAGGAAGTTTGATGGAGCTTGTCGAAGAGCGCTGCAGAGCCCATCCTGCATTATTGGATGCGGTTAGACAGTTATCTAATTACAGCGATGATTTGGAAAAATACGACCCTAGAAGCAAAAAATCAGCATTCTTCTATACAGGACCTGAATCACTCGGACGAAGCGAAGTATTAAGGCATCAGCAAAAGCTTCTTGAAATGCCTAAAAAACGTGATTTGGTGATTCTTCCTCCGACACGCAAACCGTATTCAAAATTCATTTCAGGCAAGTTGGGAGAGTTTTATATTTACGGTTCCGAGCAGGAATTTGATGCTGACAACACTGACTTCATGGTGTTGGATGTTCCTTTCGGTTTGATTCCTTTAGAAATTGATGAAGTATATCCTCTAAGCCAAAGTGCAACTCCAAAAATCCGCGATAAGGATAGTATTGATTTTATCAGCAGTTTCCTCTCAGATTTCATTGAAAACTATGAGCAGGTATTAATCCATTCAAGGGTAATCAAAGACTTGGATATAGGATTATATAATAAATCTATTGAAAATGATGAAATCAGATATAAAAAGGATGATGTTAAAAAAATCAAGGCCATTGCCGATTATCAGTTTGGTGTTGGTGCGGGCGAAGCTTTGTTTACAGGCAATATTAATATAGAAAAGAGTAAAAAGACAGGTAAAATCAGGCACATTTATGATGGAAAGGTCTTGATTGTAAATATGAGAGCATCCGATTCATATTTGGTATTGTCTAAGGAAGGTGCAAAAAGATTGCACAATGCAATGCCGTACCCACAAAATCGTGTTGTAGTAAACAAGGACTCAGAGCCTTTCGCTTTGGATGGAAAAAGCGTGTTTTCAAAATTCGTAGTCGAATGTGATGAAAACATAAGGGCTCGCGATGAAGTGCTGATTGTTAATGAAGAGGATAAGCTGCTAGCTTATGGTAAATCACTATTGTCTGCTGTAGAAATCAATAATTTCCAGTCAGGTCAAGCTATAAAAACCAGAAAAGGAATGAAAAAGTAGGTGTTTTGATGAGCGATAAAGATAAGGTGAATACGGGCCACAATATTGAAGATAAGGAATTGATTAAAAATGCAAGAAAGCCTGTTGGCGATTTGGGTCATCAGATATTGGACAGGATGAACAAGTCCCATGAAACGATGGCTGTTTGGGGTGTCAGTCATTTTGACATTAATGAAGATGATGTGATATTGGATATTGGCTGTGGTGGCGGAAGAAATATTGAAAGGTTCGCTTCACAGGTCACCTCAGGAAAGGTTGTCGGATTAGACTATTCTGAAGTGAGCGTTGAAAAGTCAACCAAACTCAATAAGGATGCAATTGATGAAGGCAAGGTTGAAGTTATTCAGGGATCAGTATCCGAAATGCCTTTTGATGACAATACTTTTGATATAGTGACTGGCTTTGAAACAATATATTTCTGGCCGGATTTCATCAACGACCTGAAAGAGGTTAATCGTGTTTTGAAAAAAGACGCTTTGGTATTTTTCTGCAATGAAGCTGTCTATAGGGAAGGCCAAATGGAAAAATATGATGATTTGGTGGAACTTCTTGATATGAAAATTTACTCTGAAGAAGTATTGAAGGAATCTCTTGAAAAAACAGGTTTTAAAGACTTTAAATCATATATTAATGACGAAAATGATTGGATTTGCGTAACTGCAAGAAAAGCTTAATGTTTGGGTAAAGTTTTTGATTTGAATAATAATTTTGCCTTCTGGTAAAATGACTAAAGCATAAAAAAATCAAAAACTTTATATATTATTGTGGTACAATATAATATTGTTGTTTATTTTATGCGGTGTTAGTCCAGCCTGGTTAAGACTCTAGCCTGCCACGTTAGAGACCCGGGTTCAAATCCCGGACGCCGCACTTTTACTTTTGCAGCTGTGGTATAGTCTGGTTATTACTTGGGCCTTCCAAGCCTACAACCCGGGTTCGAATCCCGGCAGCTGCATATTGAAATTTCTCTTTTTTTGAATATTTTTGAATATCTTATTAAATTTGTTATTTTTTGTAGTTACTTTTATATAATACTTAAAATCATATATTAATTAATTAAAATACTTTTTAATGATTATTCTATAAATTTAAAATTAACGGTGATTTAATGGTAGGAATTGTAGGATATGGGGCATATGTGCCTTCATACAGAATAAAAGTAGAAGAAATAGCTAAAGTTTGGGGAGATGACCCTGTAGCTTTATCTAATGGATTAGTTGTAAATGAAAAGTCCGTTCCTTCTGCTGATGAAGATACTGCAACTATTGCAGTTACTGCTGCTAGATATGCACTAGCAAGAGCTCAAATAGATCCACAAAAAATCGGTGCTGTTTATGTTGGTTCTGAATCACATCCTTATGCGGTAAAACCAACAGCAACCATTGTTGCAGAAGCAGTTTGTGCAACACCTGATTTGACCGCAGCTGATTTGGAATTTGCATGTAAAGCAGGTACTGCTGGAATTCAAATGTCAATGGGTCTTGTTGAAAGTGGTATGATTGAATATGGATTGGCTATTGGTGCCGATACTTCACAGGGTGCTCCTGGTGATGCTTTAGAATACACTGCATCCGCTGGTGGTGCTGCTTACGTCATTGGTAAAAAAGACGTATTGGCTGAAATCGAACAGACTTACAGTTTCACAACTGACACTCCTGATTTCTACAGAAGAGAAGGTGAAGACTATCCTTCCCACGGTGGACGTTTTACAGGTGAGCCAGCTTACTTCAAGCATGTGCTAAGTGCAGCTAAAAACTTATTTGAATTAACTGATTCTCAGGCTTCTGATTATGATTATGCTTGTTTCCACCAACCTAATGGTAAATTTTACTTAAGAGCAGCTAAAAAGTTAGGATTCACTCCTGAACAATACTCTCAAGGATTATTAACTCCAAACATTGGAAATACTTACTCCGGTGCTGTTCCTCTTGCATTATCCAATATTTTGGATGTTGCAGAACCTGGCGACAAAATATTCGTCGTATCATACGGTTCAGGTGCAGGTAGTGACGGATTCACATTAGAAGTGACAGACGAAATACTTAAGAAAAGAGATTTGGCTCCTAAAACAGAAGACATCATTTCCAATAAGACTTATGTCGATTATGCTGTTTACGCTAAATTCAAAGGTAAAATTAAAATGTAGGGAGGTTAAATTATGAGAGACGTTGCTATTATTGGTGTTTCACAAACAAAATTTGGTGAATTATGGGATTCCTCTTTCAGAGATTTAATCGCTGAAGCCGGTGTAAAGGCTATTGGTGATGCACAGATAGGAGGAAGCGAAATTGAAGCAATGTTTGTTGGAAACATGTCTTCAGGATTATTTGTACAACAGGAACATATTGCAGCACTTATTTCAGATCATATGGGTTTAAACCCTGTTCCAACCACTAGGGTAGAAGCTGCATGTGCATCCGGAGGATTAGCTTTAAGACAAGGTATCATGGCAGTTGCATCAGGTTTTCATGATGTCGTAATCTCTGCTGGTGTTGAAAAGATGACGGATGTGGTGGATGCTACTCCGGCTATCGCAACAGCGTCAGATCAGGAATGGGAAGCACAGCAAGGAGCTACATTTCCTTCATTATATGCAATGATTGCAAAAAGACATATGTACGAATATGGTACAACCCGTGAACAGTTAGCACAATTTTCCGTTGTAAACCACAAAAATGCTAAAAACAATCCAAATGCACAGTTCCCATTTGAAATCAGTGTGGATAAAGTAATCAACTCCACAATGGTTGCAGACCCATTAACTTTACTCGACTGTTCTCCAGTAACTGACGGAGCGGCCGCTGTTGTCATGGTGCCTGCTGAAGATGCTAAAAAATACACTGACACTCCAATTTACGTTAAAGCATCTGCACAGGCTTCAGGAACATTAACATTACATGACAGAAAGGATATTACCACTATCCAATCAACCAAAGTGGCTTCCAGAAAGGCATATGACATGGCAGGAGTTACTGTTAAAGACATAGATGTTACTGAAGTTCACGACTGTTTCTCAATCAACGGTCTTTTAGCTGTAGAAGACTTAGGATTTGCAGAAAAAGGAAAAGGTGGAATAGCTATTGAAGAAGGTCAAACTGAAATTGACGGTGACTTCCCAATCAACTCATCCGGTGGTTTAAAAGCTCGTGGACACCCTCTTGGAGCAACAGGTATTGCTCAAGCTGCTGAAATCGTATGGCAATTAAGAGGCGAAGCCGGAAAACGTCAAGTTGATGGTGCAGAAATCGGTATGACCCACAACATTGGTGGTACCGGAGGAACTGCAGCAGTACACATTTTCGGAAGAGATTTATAATCTCTTTTCACTTATTTTTTTATGATACTCAATACCGGAACCAGAACAGACATTCCCGCTTTTTTTCATAAATGGTTCTTGAATAGAGTAGAAGAAGGGTTTGTTTTCAGCAAAAACCCTTATAATAATCAGATTTATAAATACAATTTCAATCCTAAAACTGTAGATTGCATATGCTTCTGTTCCAAAAATCCAAAGCCGTTGCTAAGGAATCTGGATAATTTGTCAGAATATAAACAGTTTTGGTTTGTGACAATAACTCCATATGAAAAGGATATTGAGCTCAACGTTCCTGATTATAGGAAAGTTATAAAAACATTCAAGGAGTTATCTGAAATTGTAGGAATCAATGCCATATCCTGGAGATATGGCCCGATTTTCATAACTGAAAAGTATGACCTGGAATTTCATATTGACAAGTTTGAAGAAATGGCATCCGAACTGCATGAATATACTTCTGACTGCACAATAAGCTTTATAGATTTATATAAAAAGGTATTACGTAATTTTCCTGAAGCTCAGGAAGTCACAACAGATGAAAGATTAGTCATTGGAAAAAATTTTGCTAAGATTGCTGACGAATATGGTCTGCAAATGAAGACATGCGTTGAAGGAACATTGCTTGACCAGTTTGGATTTGATTCGACAGGGTGCATGACTCAACAGGTGTTGGAAAAAGCTATTGGAAATAATTTAAAGGTCCCTAAAGGAAAATATAGGAATCGTGAATGCAACTGTTTAATGGGAAGGGATATTGGATTATATAATACCTGCATGCATGGATGCAGATATTGTTATGCCAATAGTTAGAAATTATCTACTACTTTTCTCTCACTACAAATAATAATATTATTCTTCCTCAATAATTAAAATTTTGGAAATTCGTTCAAATCGTAGAATTTTAACATATATTCAGATATAAAATAAAAACATTGGTGAATGTATAGAAATAAAAATGTTGTCTTGAACAGTTATTATTTATCAAAGTTGGCAGTATGATGCTGGCCAAAACACAAATAAGAAATGTTAATGTCACCAGATATAGTAAGTGATAACATGATAATAAATGTCGGCGGAAGAACAGATATAGTGAACTACTACACTCCATGGCTATTGAACAGACTTGAAGAGGGATATGCATATTCAAGAAATCCATTTGCAAGGGAGAATGTGTATAAGCTAAGTTTAAATCCTGAAGATGTAGATTGTCTTCTGTTCTGCTCCAAGAACTACCAACCTATCTTGAAACATATAGGTGACATTGATGAAAAGTACAATATATTGTGCAACTACACGATTACTGCATACGGCAAGGACATAGAACCGAAAGTCCCATCAATAAATCAATCTATTAAAACGTTGAAACGATTATCTGATATTGTTGGTGAGAATAAGATTCTCTGGAGATATGATCCGATACTTCTTACTGAAAAATACCCTGTTGAAAAACATTTGGAAACATTTGAATACATGGCCGAAAAAATCTCACCGTTAGTTTACAGATGCATATTTAGCTTTGTTGATATGTACAAAAAAGTTGAAGAGAACATGCCTGAAATAATTCCATTCACTGTAAATGATAAAGAAAAGCTATTGAAAGGAATTGGAGAGCTATCAAAAAAATATAATCTGTATACTCAATCATGTGCAACAAATGAAAGCTATGAGAAATATGGTATTTATGCTGCAGGATGCACCACACGTGAAATTTTAGAACAGGCGCACAATGTAGTTTATAAAAATGTTAAAGCTAATGGAATTAGAGAAAACTGTCATTGCATTCCATCAAGAGACATAGGTGCTTACAATTCCTGTTTAAGTGAATGCAAATATTGCTACGCCAATCGAAAACCTGAAATTCCAAAAAATGTTATAAAACTGCATGATGAGAAATCGCCATTGTTGCTTGGACATCTTAAGGAAGATGATAAGCTAATTGAAACAAAGGTAATAAGATATATTGAACCTAAACAAACAACTTTATTTGATTATTAAATTATCTATGGTTATTAAAGAAGTATTCCACATTAATTATAAATCTATTAACTAACATAATAAATACATATTAATTTAACTTTTGATTAAATTCTAAAATTTGGGTGTTATAATGGTTGACAACTTTATTCGGGAATTAAAAGATATTTCTATGGATTCTTTCAATGATGATGAAAGGTACATTTTCTTTTAGGATTAACAAAATTAATAGACAATTTTTCACGTTCTTCCAAAGCAGAAATGAGAAAAGAATTTTTCAAAATAAAAGATGAGTATAGCGAAGAAGGCGCAATATTCTTTGAATTATTTCCTGATTATAAAAATAGGGAGGGAATCAGAAAAGAGGATTATTCAGATTTTGAACAATATATTTATAATTTAAAAACAACAGAAAATGGATTAAATACTCATTTTCATTATTTTAATAGGATATATCAACCATCAAGGTTCAAAAATAAATTATTTAATTCTATTAATAACTGTGATTTTTTTAAAAAGTTATATGTTGAATCTTCTAGGATTAATAAAAGTTATTTGATGTATATAATATTTCTTCTTATGACTTGAATAGTTTTTCAAGAAGATTTTATGATGTATCAAAAATTTCTAAGGATTATGACGAACTTCAAAAAATAATTGGTGATTATTTTGGAGGTTTTGATATAAATATATTTATTTTATTATCTAATTTTGAAAGAAATATTCTTGAGGATATTTATGTAAATAATTCATTTGATATTTTTGAAAAATTGGATAATATTAAATTGGATGATTCTATTTTTGAAGATCAAAATAAATTTGAGTGTTTTCTATCTGAGTTTATAATTAAACTTCTGGGAAAACAATTTGATGATAGTATTTTATTTATTATCTCTTTATTTAATATGGATTTAATTAATGAATCCCGAAGTAGAGTTTTTATTCCAGGTAAGTTAGTGTAAAAAATTTAACTGATGAATTTATTTTTATTTTATATACATTCTATTTATTAAAACTTAATCTGTTATTAACTTAATATTAAATTGTTAAATAAAAAATAAGGGCAAAATGATTTGATTTTGCATCAATTAAATGATATTACTGCTTTGATAAAATACCATTCTTCTCTAATTATCATTTAAAATATGATTCATTATTCGCAGAATAACTCATATTCTACTTAAATTAATTAAATTAGTATATGTTTTATGAATATCAAGTTATTTAAATATTATCAACTATTTAAGTTTTATTTTTAAATTTAAAGTTTGTAGAAATGTTTAAATTAAATGTAGACTAATTATTATATATAAAACCCGAAAATAAAAAGCCTACAGAGATATATTGTGTTGAAGATTTATTTAAATATTACTTATTTGGACAGGGAAATTTACTCTACATTTGCAACACTATTTCTCCTAAAATCGTTGATTTATTCTCAGAAATTATGGTTACTGATTTATTTGTGATTTATTTTGATTATAGAGAATATGATTCTGATTTTGCTCAAAAACATGTTAAAAATGGATTAGTTGAATTTAAATTAAACAAAAAATACATAATTTATAAGCAAACTTATAAATATCAATCTAAAAATAAAGAAAAATACATGACAACAATGTTGCCATAGTATATTGATAAATACTGTAATTATACAAGAGAAATCAAAAAACAGGGATTAATGTGCACAAAAATTACATATTCATCATATGGATCAAAAACTGAAATTGTAAACGAACAATTTAACTTCAATATATCAAGACAAAGCATATACTTACATGAAAAGGAATTATCCCACAATACCTCTACAATAAAGAACAAGAAATATTAAAAGAAATTAAAAAATTAAATATAAAGCCTAGCGGTTATTATAGTTATGATGAAGAATATATAAAGATTAATAAGAAAATCTACGTAAGATTAGCCTTAATTGATGTGCATACAAAGATGATTATCAATGATGAATTAATTCCCAAAAACCAATTCAATAAGGAATACATTGAAATGTTCTTAAAAGAGTCCACAGCAAATATAAAATTAGATACTATCATTACTGATGGATATCGTTCATATCCAGAAATAATAGAAGGATTAGGTGCAAAACACCAACTTTGCACATTCCACATAATGCAAAACCTAATGACAAAACTAAATCCATACATAAACACTAAAAAAAAGACTCATAGAATCACTAACAAAAGCAAATGAGAAAAAAGAAGCAAAAATAGAAGAATTAAAAAAAGAAATGCCCTTAAAAAGAGGAAGACCTAAAAAATCCGATAAAAAAGCAAACAAAAACCTAGAAAAAAGAAAAAAGCTAAAACAACAAATAGATGAAAATAAAGAAAAAATAAGAAAATACAAAGCTAAAATCAAAGAACACTTAGATTATAAAGAAACAATCAAGAAAATATTCCGTGCCAAATCTTTAAAAACCGCAATGAAATATTTCAATCAATTAAATGACAAATTAGAAGAATTACCTCCAATAATAAAAGACTTCATCAAAAAACTATCAAAAAAGATAAATAAAGCATTAAACTACTTAAATGATAAAAATATGCCAAAAACAAATAATTTAGTTGAATTACTGTTCAAAGTAACATTTCCAGGAAAAATAAAAAGAATTTATCGAACATATGCAGGTGCAATAACTCAAATCAAAATTGATGACCTCAAATGGATTGAACAAAATGTCCTCAAAAACCCAGTAAAAAAATAAAATTATCAGTTAAATTTTTTACACTAACAAATTTTGTGAGTGGATAGAAATTAACACCATTAAATCACTTATATCTAAAATATATTCACAATTTTTTTATAAATAAATTTAGGCATAATTTTAAACATTAAACCTCTTTTTTTCATTTCTTTTACAACTTCTGACTGATTGTCCATGTCCCCATACACAGAGATAATATTTTCACAATCATTTTGTTTTGCTTTTTCAAAGAGATAATCTAAATCATCATCATTCAATAATTTAAAAGTTTTTTGTATTTTGGATTGATAGTTTAATTCTTTTAAATATTTTTTATTAAATTCTTTTTGATATCCTTCCAATAAGTTTATATTGTCTTTTTTTACTGCATCGGTAATGTATTTGTTTGCTATTTTACAGTTATCGAATGCTATTAATAATCCTCCGCCAGTAGTGGGTTTAATTTGTGATGCTGCATCTCCTATTAGTATTGCTCTATTTTTAACCAATCTATTTTTGTTATTGAAAATAGGAATTAATCCCTTATATTTTTCAATTATTTCATATTCAAAATTTTCATTCAGGAAGTCTGTTATAATTGTGTTTTGCTGTCTGTGAGAGTCATTGGAGAATAATCCAACCCGGTAATTATTCTTTTGAAGGGGAATCATCCATAGAAAACCAGGTATTGCGTTTTCATATAAACACATGTCCACATAATCGTCGGTTTTCCTATTTGATTTTCTAAAATTGTTCATATCCTCATCATTTATTGAAACAAGCATTTGCGATGCTTTGAAATTTTGCTGATCATTTCCTATATTTTTTGATACTACTGATTTGAATCCATCACATCCTACAATAACTTTTGAACTTATGCTTCGTTCATCTGAGAGATAAGTTATTCCTTTTTCAATATCTACATCAATCGCTTTTTTACTGATTAGTTTAACGCCATTTTGAATTGCACGTCTTGATAAAAATTGATCATAATTCGCTCTGTCAATTACATAAGCTACATTTTCATCTGTTATGATATCTAGAATATGGTTTTTGGAATGGAGAAATGCGCCTTTAACCGTGTTTAGGATTATTTCATCAGGCAATTCATTATATTCAAAAATATGTTTGCTTAAAATTCCCGCACATTGTAAAGGATATCCTATTTTTGTTTTCTTTTCAACCATTGCCACATTTAAATCATTTTGTACGAGATAAAAAGCAATCGTTGAACCAACAGGGCCGGCTCCGATAATTACTACATCAAAATCATAATTCATTTAAATCACGTTTTTTTAAAATTTATCAATTGTGTCATAACATCTTTTCATGTGGAATTATATTTATTCAGCATATGATAGTAATTGTGATAATATTTTAGTTTCTCATCTTTATTATACATTAAAATTTACTTTCAAATAAAGTTTGGCTATTATAATTCACTTTCAAGAACTTAAGTGATTTTCACTAAATTGCATTGTCATCGTCTCAATATCAGTCTCAAATAGAATAGTGGACATTTTAATATATTAGTTTCATGTTATGTATTAATTTACTACTATTAAATTAAAAATAAATAAAAATTAGGTGATATAAACAGGTTATTCCAAAAAATTAAGTTCAATCCCAATCACTTAAGTTTTTGAAAAATATGATTTGGAAGAAAAATTAAAATATTATTAAATTAATATCAAATAATATATTGCCGAAAGGAGATAATTATAGAAACTGTTGGAATGATTTTATGCGGAGGTTTTGGAAAACGGTTAAAGCCAGTTACAGAATCAATACCAAAATCATTAATTGAAATTAAAGAGGATTATACTATTCTAGACAAGCAGTTATTGGATTTTAAAAATTCGGGTGTTGATGAAGTATATCTTCTTGCAGGATTTTTGCATGAAAAAATTGAAGAAAGGTATGGGAATGAATACAATGGAGTAAAAATCCATTATGTAATTGAAGATGAACAATTGGGCACATTAAATGCAATTCGTTTAGGAATGGGAGCAATTGAGGGGGATAAACATTGCATTATACGCAATGGAGATATTGTTTCCGATATTAATTTGAAAGCAATGATTGATTATGGGATTAAATCATCATTACCTGTAATTATGTTTGTGACACAAATGCAATCTCCATACGGGATTGTTGAAATAAATGGTGACCGTTTAGTTTCCTTTAAAGAAAAGCCTATCCTTGAAGATTATTACATTAATGGAGGAATCTATTTTATAAAATCTAAAATTGATTTTTTTGAGTTTGAGACAGGGGACATAGAAAAAATTTATTTCCCACTGATTGCAAAAGAAAATAATTTGGGATATTATAAAGAAAATGGAATCTTTTGGATTGCAGTAGATACTTATAAAGATTTATAAGCAGTTAAAAAGGAATATAAAAATAAAACTGATAAACCGTGGGGATATGAAAAAGTTTTAATCTTAACAGAAATGTATTTAACAAAAGAGTTATACATAAAAGAAGGATTTAGAACATCATTTCATTACCATAATGAAAAAGGATGAAACAATGTACATTCTATCAGGGTCAGGTTATATTGAATTTGAAGATAGAAAGGAATATTTCTCAAAAAATGATAGCATCCGTATCTTACCAGGTGTTGCACATTCAATTGTTGCAACTGAAAATACTTTGTTGCACGAAGTTTCAACATCTTATTTGAATGATAGTGTCTGCATTAAAGATTATTATTTTAGATAAAGGAATTTGATTATATGCCGGATTTTTTGAAAAATGGAATCAGTAGGGTATTGCTTTCCTATGATGAAGAAAAAAATTTGCGTTTGCTCATTCCACAGATTAAAAAAAACTGGATGAATGTGGAGAGCCCTATGAAATTATTGTTGTGGACTCTAAAGAATCAATTGATAATACCAGTGGAGTTTGTGAAGAAAACGGTGTGCGATATGTGATTCAAGAAGAGACAGGGTTTGCCGATGCATTTTGTATAGGTATCCGTTTTGCACAGTATCAGAAATTTTTTATTATGGACAGTGACGGATCACATAATCCAGAGTATATTCCAGACATTTATCATATATTTATGAGTGAGAATGCAGATGTGGCGATTGGATCCCGTTATATGGAAGAGGGAGTAACCAATGACACCCTAATTTCACAGTTTATTTCTCGTTCTCTGAATAGGATATATGGTGTTGTAATTGGGATTCCTGCGAAAGATATGTCAACGGATTTTCGTCTGTATCATACTTGCAGTCTCAAGGAAGTGGAGCCTGAGTTGATTAGTGTGCATTTTGATGTTGTGGAGGAAGTGCTTTTAAGATTGAAAATTAAGAAATCCTCCCAAGGTAAAAAAATTAAAGTGGTGGAAACTCCAATTATTTTTGATAATCGGATGTTTGGTAATTCCAAGCGCCTTCTGTTTGCGTTTTCAATTGCATATATAACGAGCATTTTTCGTTTGAGTGCATTGCGTCTGAAGGCGACAATTAAAAAGCATAACCCTTAAATTAATGATTTCATTATAAATTTCTTCTAAGAATTTGTTTGGACTAATTTCGTAAAAGATTGTAAACTTTTTCATTTTGTCGGAAGAGTCATGTTCCTTTTTTATAATTTTTCATAATATTTGCTTCTTAAATAGCTTGTATCCATATATGCATTTTTTTAATATGGTTATTGAGAGTTGGGATTAATTAATTTTGTTTCATGTTAATGAACAAATTTCGAATATGTAGCGATAATTTTATTACCATTATGCAAATTTTTCCACTGAGGCTTGTTAAAGGAATTTCAACCATTATAATACAAACTCCCCACTTTTGATTGGGAATGTTAATGATAGGGATGTTGAAAAGGATGTTAAGGAGCCTAGGTATATTGATGGTCAACAAACATTAATTTAAATTTTCATAAATTCAATGTTTTGATGATGAAAAATCATTTAATTATTTGTTTAATAAGGATAAACTCCTGTACGCTCTTTTTCATGATTCAACCAGGTTTCAAGCATTAAATCTTCAAGAGAATATTTTCCATCATAATAGTTTATTATTCCTTTATCTTGCAATGTTTTAATATACTTATTTAAAGTGGCGGGAGCCATGTCCAAATTCTTTTCCAACTCAGACCAGGTAATGTGTACCTGATTTAACATTGTACAGATTATATTTTTTTCGTAATTGTTTAATGTACCCCATATTCTAATCCACATTACAAGAATCTGATCCATATTGTTGAGGAAGATGTAATCTATTGAGTCTTCATCATATGTTTCATGGGATGATAATGCATTGTAAAAACTGTTAATGTACATTGGAATTCCTTTTGTGTATTCGTAAAAGCGGTCAAATCCTTTTTGTGTGAATTCTATTTCCGGAAATCTTTCTTTAAAATAAGATTCGGTTTCTTGTTTTGTAAATGGATCTATATTTATTTGTATCATTCTTCCTCCAAATGCACCAGTTGCACCGTTTAACATTTCTATCATGTCTGATGTTTGGGAAATTGATCCGGTCATTACATAACTTACATTTGATTGAAATTGACTGTAGCTTCTCAGCATCCAGAAGAAATCTTCAGGTTTTCTTAATTTTTTAAGCATTTGAAATTCATCAAGGATTATTATAAATCCATCGATACCATCAATGCTTTCTACAACTTTTTGAGGATATTCCATTATAAATTTGCTTATTTTTTTATAGTTGTCATCTGTTGCAGGTATGGGTATTTCTGTGATATGTGTTCCTTTTGAAAAACTGTAATCTTTTAGTTTTAATTTGTCAATTAAATTTTTCAAAAGAAAGGTTATTTTGTTATTGTCATTTAGCCTTTCATAAATTGAATTGTTCATTTCGTCCAAGAGTTCCAATAAAACGGTTTGTGCTTTTAGCTGAGTATCATCCCTTCCAACAATTCTTGAAACATCAACATAAGAAACTATGAAATTTTTTTTAGAGTCCTGTTTTATTTTTTGAAGTAAAAAAGTTTTTCCTACTCCTCTTACGCCTCTGATAAGTAATGATTGAGAAATTCCCAATTCTAATGAGTTTAAGTAGTATTCTATTTTTTTAATGTCTTCTTTTCTGTTGTAAAAATATTTATCAATTTCATTTATTGGAATATGTAAAGGTACAATACTCATTTTAAACACCGGATATTAATTATATATTTTATAAAATATATACTTTAACAATTTGAAGTACTTCATTTAGATGTAGTTAAAAATATTACTTCAAATGAATGAAGTACTATAAAAAAATGAAGGATAAATTTCAACTTCAAATGAATGAAGTGATAAATTTGGTTGTCAATTCAAGCATTATCATGTTGATTGCAAAAAATTGGTAAATGCTTTTTTAATTAAATAATTAATGAAAATTTCTCATTGGGTTAATAAAATTCTTTAAATTAGATTTTGTGAGGTTATGGGTATTATATAATTAATTAATGGATTTAGGTTAAGTTTTTAATAAATTTAAGTATTATTAAAAGTAATGAAAATGGGCCCGACGGGAGTTGAACCCGCGACAACAAGGTTAAGAGCCAAGCGCTCTGCCAGACTAAGCTACGGGCCCACTGTAAATTTTTAAAATTAACAATATAATATTTATTTTGCATATTATTTAACTATTTTGTTTATACCAAGTATCATTAATTTTCTACTCAACTTTTTAATTTGTGGTGAGGGTGCCGCATTTTCATTTCTTGAATTAATAAAATATCGATAAAATGAGTGGTTTTTCTTGAAAATAATGTCTTTCAATACAATTGTAGAAAAAATATCAGTTAAATAATCAATTTTTTCTCTTCATCAAAATTCAGAATTCTTGAAAGACATCCATATTTCAGATATTCATTAAATAATTTAAAATATTATGTAAAAAAATTATAAATATTTTTAAATATAAATTACTAATAAGTAACTAAGTTATGGGGATTTCAGTTGTTTGAACTGGCGCTCATGAACATGCTGTCGATGATGTCTTAAATGATGATGGGGTATTATGTTGTTAGATGAGTGATATTGGTTAGGATATGTCTAAAATCTCTGAGTTTAAGCAAGGTAATGAAGGAGAAGTTAAAAAAGTAGCTGAAAATGTATGGATTTGTTAAAGGTAATTTTTACCTCAGAAGAGATGTAGGCACTCAAGGATTTGTATCAAACATTTTGAACATAGAAGAAATTTTAATTAAATTTGTTTTTACTCTTTTTTTAGATGGGTGATATTATCAAAGATGATGAATTTGAAGAATTACATGATTATGAAAGTTTGAAAAATTATTTTAATGTTGGACTTCATGACATAGCAAAAGAGTTGGATGAAGAAAATCTTGAAAAAATTGAGAAGTTTAGAGATGATTTTACAGAAAAATATCTATCCCATATTGATGTCAAAAAAAAATTAGAGGATGAAAAGAATGGCTTTTCAAAGTTTATAGAATCTTTTGAAAGCAATATTGATATCGACCCTGGAAGATTGTTAGGTTTGACGGATGGTATTTTTGGTATGGTAATGACTCTTTTGGTCTTTAGTATGGCTTTGCCTGGAGCCCCATTGTTAACTGAAGGGCAATTTCTAACTTTTTTACAATCCATTGCTCATACTTTTGGTTTAACTATTGTTAGTTTTATTCTGGTCAGTTCTTTTTGGGTTTATCATCATGAATTTATAAAGATTAATTCATTAAATATGCCATATTTATGGATAAATATCTTATATTTGGCTTGCATATCTGTTATTCCATTTACAACCTCTATGATAGGGGTTTATTCAAAGTTTTTCGTAGCTGATTTGCTTTTTGGAATAAATATATTTTTGACAATCCTGTTCTTTTTGATTATGTATCTTTATGCATATAATAAAGGATTTTTAGAGAATAATCCTTCAAAAAATGAAAAGAGATATGTTATAAATACATTGATCATTCTTATGGGCATTACTATAGCTGTAAATCTTCTGGATTACAATTTTTCAGAGGATTTTATGTATCTGTTCTTGTTGATTCCAGTAATTTCTACAATTCGTGACATCAATTTTAAAATGAAACAATGATTCTTTCAACTTTTTTTTCATTTTGATGAAATTATCTGGTTTTTAACACGAATTTACATTTTCACTAAAAGATTCTAAAAAAGGTAGCTATTTAAGATATAGAATGATTTCTGCAAAAAATTACTATAAAAAAAGAAAAAATGGTTTAATATGCATCTGCATACAATAAACCGATAGCTCTGTATAAAAACAACAGTATAAATGGCACACCGACAAAAATACCTATGAAAACCCCAATATATGGAATCAATCCAATCAAAGTGATGACAAATACCAAAGCCAATGCAATTATATAAATTACAATCAATGTAACTATAATCTTTATAATACCGATACTTAACATGTCCTTTATTATTTCCTTGAATCTTAGGCCTTCGGTTCCGCTTCCGAATTTTGCAAATCTGACCTGTGCTGAAAATGACATCAATGAAAATATGAAAAATAGGATAATTGCAACAATTAAAGTAACTGATAACGCATTAGTGAATGTGTTCATTGTTGATTTTGGGACTGCAGCTATTATCGTGGTTACATTGGTTGTTTCATTAGCTAAAGAGTCAATTCCGACATATACGATTTGTGTGAATGATGAAAACAGTCCGGTTGCGGAAGCGACAATTATTGTAATGACTGCTGGTATGATGAAATAGATTATATCTAAAATCACTGCTTTAACGCCAATGACAAATTGTTTCACATAATCAAAATCAGGAAGTGTATCATCACCCTCAAGTCCACTTTTAATGACTTCAATGGAGTAGCCTAAAACTACAAGTAAAACGATTAAAGTTACAAGGGTTAAAATGATGGCTAGAGTACTATTCTTAAGGCCATATGATGGAAGAACTATTGATAAGCTCATTAGAATGATTAAAACACAGAATATTAAAAATTTTCGAGTATCGCTAATAGGATATTTAATGGCATCCGTTATAATTTCACGTAAATTCATATTTATCACATAACTTAACTACTTTAAGATATATATTTTTAGATAATAGTATTTAAAATTTAAAGTATGTACCATTAAGCATTGGTTGACAGAACAAATGTTCTGTTGTTTGGATTAATTTAATTGCCATAATCTTAATATATGCGAAAAATATAAAATATTAATACAGAGGCATAATATGAACAAAAAACTAGTTACATTAATTATTGTTATATTAATTTCCTTTTGTTTTTTAAGCTTTGTCGTTGCGGACAATGTTACTCATGGTGATAACAGTACAACTGATCATGACAAAACGATTGATACTAAGCCTGTTAATACGAATAAGACAACAGATAAAAACAAAACGGATGATAAATCCCATAACTATATTTTAGCTCAAGGAAGTGGGAGCGACATTAAGTTTAGCGATGGGTTTAGAGGATTTATGCTTGATTATTCAAAACCTCCTGCAAGTTCTGGTGATGAATTCAAAAGTGTCTCTGCATCAAAGGCCAGTAATTCAAATACTCTGAAGCAGGCCATAATGGGATGCTACAAATATGGTTTATCAGGTCAAATTGGAAGCATAATGGCTGAGGTTATACAATCCGGATCCGCTCCTAGTAAGGTCAGTGGAGCGAGTGCTTCAAGTAGCAGTGGGGTCGTTAAAATAAATAACCATACTGAAGCTGTTTTTAGTTTTGAAGTTTTAGAGTCTGTATCTGGTAATGTATCAGATTATTTTGCATATAAAGTATCACTTAGAACTATCAATAGTGATAACACAAATCAAACCAATTTAACCAATATAACAAATACCACAAACATTACAGGCAACTTTACCAATTTGACTGAGCTATTTGATAATGAAACAAATGCCACATTTTGGGAGGAATTATTTGATTTCTTGCTTTTCATGGCTGATATGCTCTATGATGCATGGGAACATATTATTGATACATTAATAGATGATATTCTCATCTTTATCAGTGCTGTAGAAGAGCTGATAAAATTGTATGAAGAAATTGTGGCGGAAATTCAAGCTATGATGGATGCAATTCAAAAACTTTTAGATATGCTGGACTCTTTATGGAAAGAACTTGATGCATTTTTAAAATTAGTTACAATTATGTTGAATGCCATTCAACAGCTTTTCAACTGGATTGAATCCCTATTTAATTACATTTATGGGCTTATCTCTGCAATTATATCACTTATACAGCAACTTTTAGGATTACTGTATAGTATTATAAATTTCATTTTGGGTTTAATCAATCAGATTATAGCCTTCATTATGGATTTAATTAATCAAATCATGTCATTAATTCAGGCAATTATGGACTTCTTGAAAACATTAGGCAATGTCCTGGTTAGTGTTGTTGAAAGTGCAGTAATTATAATAGGTGCATTCGTGATTATTACAATTGGAGCATTTATCTATAACAGAATAAGATAATCTGTATCTTATTCCTTTCTTTTTTTATTAATTTTTTTTGATTGCGGAATGAATTAATAAGTGATTGTGATAACTAAATATTTTTTTTAAAAATTTTCCTATTTTTGAAAAGTTTCCAAATTTGTTTGGATAAAATTTTTTTTATTAATTTTACTTTAAAATACCTTTAAGTATTCACTCATCATTAACTCTAATTTGTATTTATTGATGTCTTATTTTGATTTAAAAATGTGGTACATGTTGTCTGGTTAAGTTTATCCAGTTGATATAGTAGAAAATATAAATGATGTTGAGACATATCCTTTTTTTTAAGAATTTTGTCAAAAAGTTGAAAAATATCTAGTTGAAATGAAATTTTCTCTAGAAAAAATAGAATCTCTATAAAAATTAAAAATAACTATTTAAATGGATTATATTAAAAATATTGATGGTATGTGATAAAAATAATAAAAATTAAGAAAAAACAATTTATTGACAAGACCATTAAAATTAAATGGAATTGGACAAATTACTCCAAACATTAACTGAGTCTAGATATGAATATTCAATTAGATTATCTTTTTTAAAGTAATCTATTCATTATTCTTTTTAAATGGTAATAACAGTATTATTCAATCCTATATTTGAGAATGGTCGATGTTATCTGAAATGTTAAGTAACATGTCAATATTATCATAATTTAAATCAGTATCTGTCTTCGGATTATGTATAATTCCTGAATGTTTTATGGAAATTCTTAAACTTTTAAAATACGCCACTTTCTCTTTGGGAATAATTTTCATGATATGTTTTTCACTAAAAATTTACGTATGCCTAAATTTTAATGATTTAATGCCCATGTTCATAATTTAAATAACATAAGGGGAAAATATAATCATATTTAGGGGAATTGGAAGAGTTTATGGAAATTATAATTTTTTCTTAAAATAATTTCAATTAATATTTAATAATTGGGGAGTAGTAATGGTAAAATTGATTGTCGGATTGGCAGGAAATCCGAATGTGGGTAAAACAACTGTTTTTAATGAATTGACCGGTATGCACCAGCATGTTGGAAATTGGCCTGGAAAAACGGTTGAACAGGCAAAAGGTCATTTTTCACATGGGGAATATGATTATGATATTATTGATTTGCCGGGTAACTATGCATTGAGTGCTCATTCCATAGAAGAAATCGTATCAAGGGATTTTATTGTTGATGAGGACTCTGATGTGATTATTAATGTTGTTGATGCATCTAACTTGGAACGTAACCTATATCTAACGGTTCAAATGATGGAACTTGGAGCAAACTTGATTCTAGCTCTTAATATGAATGATTATGCAAAGAAAAGAGGCCATATAATCAACATTGATTTAATGAGTGAACTATTAGGATTTCCCGTGGTCGAAATCAATGCTAAAACAGGTGATGGATTAGATGAATTATTTAATATTGTAGAAAAACAGGCAGAAAAACCAATTGATACCAGTGAAAAATTGGCTTATGGTGCTGAGCTGAAAGGTCATTTGGAAGATATGCAAGAACTTATTGAAGAAGATGAAAACCTGTTGAATGTACCTTCAGTCTGGACTGCAATCAAATTACTTGAAAAGGACTCAATAGTCATTCAAAAAGTTCAAAAATCACCTCAAAGCTCATCAATTTTCATAGAATCCGACAAGGTATCAAAACACCTTTATGACATATACAATGAAAATGTGGAAGAGGTAATTGCCAGTGCAAGATATGCGTTCATTGACGGTTTGGTGGCGGAAGCTGTCGAAATGCCGGACATTGAAGATGAGTCTATAAGCGATAAAATAGATAAGATTGTAACAAACAGGATTTTAGCAATTCCGATTTTCCTTGTCGTGATGTTTGTAATGTTTTCACTGACATATGCTGTGGGATCACCTTTTCAGGAGCTAATTGAAAAAGGTTTTATTTTGCTTTCGGAATTTGTGGCAAGTTTTATTCCAAATCCTTATCTGGCATCTTTTATCTGTGATGGGGTTATTGGTGGTGTTGGAGGAGTAATTTCTTTCTTGCCTATTATTGTTATAATGTTTTTATGTTTAAGTATCCTGGAGGATTGTGGATATTTGGCAAGAGCAGCATTCACAATGGACATATTTATGCATAAACTTGTTGGGCTTCATGGTAAGGCATTCATTCCAATGATTTTGGGATTTGGATGTGGCGTACCTGCTATTATGGCAACGAGAGTATTGGAAAATGAAAATGACCGTAAGCTTGCTATGATGCTTGTTCCATTCATGTCCTGTACTGCAAGACTGCCGATTTATGCAATTTTCATTGCAGCATTTTTCAAGGATCATAATGCAATCGTTTTATTGTCAATATATATTTTAGGAATTATAGTTGCACTTATTGTAGTTGCAATTCTTAAAAGAATATTGTTTAAAGGATTATCAACTCCTTTTGTAATGGAACTTCCAACATATAAAATACCTGCCTTGAAAGGAGTTCTGTTGCATACGTGGGAAAAGGTTAAAGGATTCTTGAAAAAGGCGGGAACAGTAATTCTTGCATGTTCTATGGTGTTATGGGCTTTAAGCATATTGCCATTGGGTGTAAAATACGGATCTTCAGAAAGTATCTTGGGCATGATTGGTAATTTTATTGCTCCAATTTTCGCTCCATTAGGATTCGGTACATGGCAGGCTGCTGTAGCTATTATCGCAGGATTATCTGCTAAAGAGGTGATTGTGTCTACTTTCGGTACTCTTGGAGGTGTTAGTGAAGATGATGAAAGCGGTATAACTCATTTGATACATGATACATTCACTCCATTGTCCGCATATTCATTCATGGCATTTACATTATTGTACACTCCATGTTTCGGTACTATCGGTGCAATCAAGCATGAAACTAATGGCTATAAATGGGCTTTAATGATGTGTGCAATTACAATAATTACTGCATATGTCGTTTCATTTTTAATTTATAACATTGGTGTTTTAGCTGGATTTGGTTAATTCCAATTTCAGTGTTAAATTTTTTTAATTCAGTAATTAAAAAATGATAATGCATAAACTGGAATATAGTTAAAAATGCATTATCTATTTTTCAAGTACAGTAATATAATCCATTCTTTTTCTTAACATTGGAAGCCAGGTAACTATTCTGTAATGTGGTTTGTAGACATTAACTCCATCGAATAGATTAACGTCTTTTATCCATTTTAAATTGTTATTGAATTTTATTAATTCATTACCTTTATCGACACCCCATATGAATTTGGAGTCTGTATCTTCTACAGATGCCTCTTTGGTGTTTTTAACTGAAATTGGTGGCATTATTTCCATAAATAATGTACATTTATCGAAATTTTTGTCAATTATATTAATTATTTTTTCTACATCCTTCTGATTCAAATACATTGTCAAACCTTCAACAATTATCAAAACATCATTTCTTATTGAAATTTCCTGAGCCCAGTCAGGGTCCATTGCTGAGAATGCAAGTGTTGTTACTCTGTCTGTATCTTCAATATATTTTAGCCTATATTTGGCAGAATTTTCCAAATCCACATTATACCAGTTGATTTTACCGTTATCTAATCTGTTGAAACGCGTATCCATTCCGGATGCAATATTTACGATGGTACAGTCTGGATGAACATTAATATATTCGCTAACCATTTCGTCCAATACGATGGTTCTTGCGATTGTTCCAAGTTGCATAAATTTGTCCTTTTCAGCAATACTGAAATCATAATCTATTTTAGAAATGATTTCTATCGCTTTTGAATCATAGAATTTATGATTTTTTTGTTGTGAATGCTTTGCTTTGGCAAATAATGTCAAAAGCATTGTTTTTTCTACACCTTCTAAATTCATAATTATTCTCCAGTATTATTTTATATAAATAGTTATGTTGAATAATAATATAAATTTTTAGGTATGCCTAAATTTTTTTTAAAATTATGGTTGATTCATATGATGATTTCAAAAAAGTGTATGGGATGGAATGGTTATTTTTTTCCTATATCCTCTTCTTTTAAGTAAAGTTTGTTTAGTTTTAATCTAATTTCATTTGGAATTCTTATGGATTTTTCTTTCAAATAATCATAGTGGACTATAATTGATTTTCCTTTTGCTTTAATCTCATTATCCTGCCAAACTTCATTTCCTACAGTAAATGATGAATTTCCGATTTTTAGAATATATGTTCTTATTTCTACATCTTGGCCATAACGAATTTGGCCTAAAAAGTCCGTTTCGTTTCTTACTAGAATCAATTTCCATTTCTCCAGATTCAAGTCAAGGTCAGGTATGAAATATCTGTAGATTTCTTCCCTTGCAAGTTCAAACCATTCTCCAATGTGGTTATTGTTTACGTGCTTCATTCAGTCTATTTCTCCGAATCGTGGGGTTAACATCATTTTTAACATTATTATTCCTTCTCATTATATTATTTTCCAGCCAATTCCTTCGACATACTTTTCAACATAAATTTTATCTTTTTTATCAAATACTGAGTAGTTAAATGTGAAATTCGTCAGGTACTCGTTAATCTGGCTGATATCAGTTATTTTTACATCTATAATTCCTTCAATATTTTCAAACATTTTAATCAAGTATATTTCGTCACATGTTGAAGGCAACTTGACAGTTAAATCAAAATTTTCCAATTTAATATTGTCTTTTTTCCATTTGAAAAGATCTTTTTTGGATAATATGTCAATGCTGGAAATTTTTAATGTAATTTCCTCATTTTCATTGTTTTCCAATATTACACATTTTGATGTAACCTTTTTCACGATACCTACAAATGTCTTTTTGGAATATAAATCCACTAAACCTAATTCTTTTCCTATTGATTTTGTTAATACGTTAACTTTTTGGCTTAACATCCCTATTGCTTTATCTGAACGGATTAATGCTTCTTCACGTTCATCTAAATGCTTAGAAGATTCCACCATATTTTTAACGAAATCCTCTTCATTGTCATCTTCGATTAATTTGGATAGGTATATTCCCTCTTTAATCAAAGTTTTTCTTGCATTTGAAGTTTCCTTGTTATTTTTCTGTATGGAATAATAAAGATGGGGGTTTTGATAAACGATACGACTTACCATATCAAGCATTAGACTATAGACCGGACTTGAAAATGACCTTGACATTTTAACATTGATGTTTAGCTTTCTGATTGTTGAAGCTAGTGTAATGAATGAAAAATGAGTCAGGCCTTGAACAATGCTCATATACTTGTCATGCTCCTGTGGAGTCGTTATTACAAGTTCACATTCTGATTCAACCAAATATCTTTTCACACGATCTAGCCAAGTGCTTGCCCTACCTTTAATAGGAGTCAATACTATTATTTGTCTTTTGATTGAGGGAATCCGTGGCCCAAACATTGGATGGCATGGCAATATTTCCACATTTTTCGGAGCATATTTCATTAGTGCATCTGTAGGTTCTGTTTTCACGCTGCAGACATCCATTAACAATGACCCTTCATTTGCATGTGGAGCGACTTCCTTTATGGTTTCTACCATTTTGTCTATTGGTACACTAAAAATAACAATGTCTGCATTTTGTATAGCATCAACATTGTCTGAGTTATATTTAACATTTAACTCCTCAGCAACTTTAATTCCTGAATCTTTGTCGGGGCTTGTGATGGTAATGTTGAAATCATTGTTTAAATGTTCCGCTATCCATCTGCCAAAGCCTCGTGTAGCACCAATAATGGTCATATTATCTTTTTTATTCATTTTAAACTCCATCATATATTAATTGAATATTAAACAATATTTTGTTATAAATTATATTTTTTATATTCAATATATTTTTTTGAATTTTAACAAAATATTTGATATTTCATATGATTTTAACTTTATTATTCAAAATTTATATTACTTTGTTAAAGCATAATATAAATTAGTTATAAAAAATGGGGATAGATTATGGCTGAATTCAATGGCACTGAAATGAAGATTATACATGCTACTTTTGCAATTCTTCAAAAGGAAGGTTTTACCAAAGCAACCACTAAAAAAATAGCTGCTGAAGCAGAAGTAAATGAAGTAACTATTTTCAGGAAGTTTCAAAATAAAAATAATCTTGTTGAGATTACAAAGGAGTACTATCTTCAGATACTTTTTGATAAATTGGCAGATATTTTTGATTTTAACGAGGATGATGAAATTGAGGCATATCTTCAAAGTAATTTCATTGGACTTTTAAATCTTCCAGATAATGAGTTTAGTGTATTTAAAATAGCTATGGAAGAAGTTCGAGATATTCCTGAGAAAAAACAATTGATTTCAAGAATTACCAATGTAATCATTGATAAACTCGATGAATTTTTCAAATTTCAAATTGAAAAAGGAAAAATCAGGGCGGTTGATTCCAGAGTTTTGGCATTGGTTTGCTTTAGTGTTACATTCCAGTCTGTAGTTTTATTGAAAGTATATGATGAGAATCCTAATATTGACTCTGACCGCTATGCCAATAATTTCCTAGATATTTTATATAATGGAATAAAGGCTTAATTTAATTTATTTTTTAAATAACCTTTTATTCTTTTCTTTTTTTATTATTTACGGATGTTTTTACTTCAATATTTTTTCTATTTATAATTGCATATGTGGGTGGTGCAATATATTCTATGAATATAAAATTGATAAATCCTCTTTCTAAAAGAAATGTTAGCTATATTTTAATCATGTGCAGGTTCATTAATTTAATGTCTATATCAATTTTCTATATCAAATATTTAGTAAAAAACAATTTTGTATGAATCAATAACTAAAATGCATATATCAAAGGTTACATATCTAGAATTATTTTATTTTTATGTATAATAATGTCATGTCATCAAATTGTTTTGCATCTCCGGTAAAAATGTTGATGTCATTTAATAATGGTTTAATCGGATCATCATTACTTTCAAATTCATTGAAGAATTCCAAAAGCCTATCTTCACTATACATTTCCTCTTGAAGATTGTTTGCATCAGTTATTCCATCAGTATATAATACCAATTGATCTGTTAATGTTATTTCTTCATTAATATAGTCATAGTTATCCATAAGTCCAAGTACAAGTCCCGGATCAATATTTAGATATCTAAATTCATTATTTTCTTTTATTAATGGAGGGTTATGTCCTGCATTTGAAAATGTTAATTTTTTAGTTGATTTATTATATATTCCAAGCCATAATGTCAGAAACATTGATTGCGGGTTATTCTCACTCAATTGGTTATTTAGTGAATATAAAACTTTTGAAGGATCATTATCATGTTTTAACATCTGTTTGACCATAACCTGTGTAATCATTGTAAGTAATGCTGCGGGAATACCTTTGCCTGAAGCATCACCAATTATAATAGCTAAATTATCCTCATCCAACATATAATAATCAAAAAAGTCTCCACCAACTTCTTTTGCAGGATGTGAATAGCCATTGACCGTAAATTCATTGGTTTCAAGTGCTTTAGTTGGTAGTGAAGCCGCTTGAATTTTGGTTGCAATATCAAGTTCCGCCTCAACACGCTTTTTTTCACCTTCAATTTCATTAATATTTTCAATATACTTATTGTTGTGTTCTATCAAATCTGTGTAGGATTGTGCAAGAGTTCCTATTTCATTGTTTTCATTAATATAATTGGAATAAATATTAACCAATCCTTCAGATTCTATTTTTTCATTTTCTTTAATAAATGGTTTTATTTCTGAAAATCGAGAGATTGGCGTGATTACTTTATTTTCAATATATTTTAAGATAATCATGCTTGGTATGAAAAATATGGCTAGAATTATGTCCGTTATTATAAATCCAGGCATACTCATAATGAAAAAATTAGCATTTGTATTTATTATATAATTATAAGCAAAAATTGAAATTGCTAATCCAATAATAGCTATGGTTACTGTTATTATGAGAAAATTATTGATGATTTTTTCAATTATTCTATTTTTGTCATATGATTCAATTTCATATTCAAGGGGTTTTGTCAAATAGCAAAATAATAATATTCCTATTAAAGTTAATTCTCCAATAATAATATTGTTATCTATATCTATTATAATTGATAATAATGACAATACAGTGGTGATTATTAATAAACAGATTAATACTCGATAAACTTTTTGATTAATTGATCTTTTGGATTTTTTTGGTGTGGTTATAAAATCGATTTTTTTAGAAAGCCAAATGCCCAGTATTCCAAAAATAAATGCAAGATTAGTGAAGTTTATAAAATATATAATTAACATGTCTTCAATTACATCTAAATCAATAAAAAGGCCAAACAAAAGTCCATGCACTATTGAATAAATAAATCCACATATTATTATGCTTGATATAAATAGGAAAATGTGATAAACTGTGTCTAACTGAGGTTTTGTAATTTTTTCTGCTTTAAAACCTGAGTACCAAAGTTTATATGCTAAATATGAAATTCCAAAAGTAAAAATAGCTGAAGGAATTATTATTCTGGGAGAATATCCTGCAATTATGTCAAGCAATAGATTTCCCAATGTTGCACCTAAAGCACCATAGGGACCCAATAGTAATCCTAAAACATATAATAGACCAACATGTGGGAATGTTATTCCCAATTCAAAAAATATCACTGGGGAAAGGATAATTTCTATAGTTATTATTAATATAAATGATATCAATATATTTTTTAGTTTGGATTTCATTATTCCACTTTTTTAACAATTTTCAAGTGATTTTCACCATTTATATTATGATAGTAAATTTCGTTAGCTATTTCTCTAGTAAATAATATTCCAAGTCCACCAATCTGTGCCTCATCAATGTCATTTGGAATGCTATAATCTTCTTTTAAAAGAGGGTTAAATTCAATTCCATTGTCAATGAATTCCATTGTCAATGTTTCGTTTTCGTATTTAACATTAACTCTAATAAAATCTGTTTTTGAATAGTTTACAATATTAACAAAAATTTCTTCTACTATCAATTCGACCGGAATGTTTTCTTCCGGAAGTTCATTTAATATAAACTCATTTAAAGTATATAATTGATTTAATTCAGGTTTTAAAGTTATTGTGTTCATTCTATCGTTAAAATCTTATCAAAACCAGACATTCTAAATATTTCACTTACGGTAGCATTAACATTTTTAATAACGAATGGAATATTGTCTGATTTTAATTTCTTTTGAGTTGCAATTAGAACTCTAAGACCTGCGCTTGAAATGTATTCTAAATCAGTAAAATCTAATGTTAATGAGTTAAAATTGTCTAATTCGTCGTTGATTTCTTTTTCTAAATCATGTGAAGTTATAGTATCAACACGACCTTCAATAGTCATGGTTAATTCTTTTTCATTATAATTTTTAGTTATATTCATAATAATCCCTTGCTTTTTATATATTAATATATTAGTTGTGTTAACTTTTTATATATTTTGCAATTTAATCATGAAAATACAAATATTAAAAAATTTATATCGTCTTTATTTTATTCTATTTTTTCTATTAATTAGTTTTTTTCTGTTTTTTTAAAGAATTTAAGGATGTATGTAAGCACTTACATTCAAAAAACTTTATATGTCTTTTTTTTAATATAATAATGTCTAAGTATAATAGTTTAAAACTAAAAATATATGGATGAGTTAATTAATAGATTGGAGGTGAAAGTATGGATTTTTTTTTGATTGGGATTTCTTGAATCGTTGGTGGGATCCAGTATTTCTCTATTATGTGTACTATTAATTGGATTGTATTGTTGCTGTTTAATTAAATTTGTCTTAAAAAATTTTTATATAATTCAATTTACATAAATATTAAATAATTAATATTTTTTAGTTAAAAAATTTAAAGTATGGTGAGATTATGGATTTATTTAATTTATCTTCGGCTCAGAAAATGCTTTTATTTTCAGAAATAAATAATCCTAACAATGATTCTTTCTATCTTAAATTTAGAAAGGATTATGATTTAGAGGATTATAAAATCGTAAAATCAGCAATAGAATTTATTTCAAAAGAATATTTGGGTTTACAAATTAAATATGATGAAAATGGCGAATTTAAGCAATATTTTACTGACGTAATGGATATTGGTATTGATTCCTTTGAAATTTTAGATGAAGGCCTTGATGATTTTATAAAAAATTATCTAGATAAACCTTTTGATGATATTTTTGATTGTCCTTTATATAAATGGGCTGTTTTAAAAACAGAGGATTCAACGATTCTCATAGGTGTTGTACAGCATATTCTGCTGGATGGAACATCTCTTTTTTCAATCATCCCTCAGGAAATTGAAAGATATATGGAATGCGTTAAAAATAATGAGGAGTTTATTCCGATTGATTATTCATATGATAATTATGTTAATGCAGAATTGGAATATTTAAAATCTGATGAAGCTACTAATGATAAAAAATACTGGATAGATACTTTAAAGGATTATTCTCAAGATTGGTATTCTTTCGATGATTCTGAAATGGATTATTTGGAAGTTCTTTTTGACCAGCCCTCTAATTTAAATTATTCTCCATTCATAATCTCTCTTGCACTTTGTTTTTTATATTTGTCAAAGTCTAAAAAAGACAATAAACTATTTAATGACTTGGTTTTAAACACTTCGGTTCATGGAAGATATTTCGGTCAGAATAATGCTTTAGGAATGTTTGTTAATACCATTCCATTAAGATTGGAGTATGATGAAGAATTGACTTTTGATGAATTGCTTGCTTATTCAAAAGGTGTTCTAAAAGAAGGTTTAACCCATGCAAAATTACAATTCAGTGAGTATACTACAGATCTGAGAAATGAAGGTATTGATCCGGATTGCATTTCAATGATTTCAATTGTATCTAATTCAACTGATTATGATTCAAAATTTTTAACACTTCAAAATGATATTAAATTCCCACTTCATTTTAGGATTAATAAGAATTTCTCTGATAAGAATGGATTGCAGTCAATATTCATAGAATATGATAAATCTTGTTTTGAATCAAGTCAAATAGACCAAATGGGGTATGATTTAAAAGATTTATTAAGACAAGTTAATCAGGATTCATCTAAAAAATGCAGGGATTATACTATAAATGAAGTTGAATTTTTCAAAGCAGAAAACTACTATAACAATTTGATTAATTCATTTGATAATCCGACTGCAATCTCACCTGATGTTAATGGAGATAATATTCACTTTAGTAAAATTTCTAAACCAATAGATATTGATAAATTGAAAAACTTGTCAAATAAGTATGGTTTATCAAAAGAAAAATTATTGCTTGCAACATTCCTATATGATTTAACTAAATTCTCATTTTCAAAAGATATTTTGATAGCATATAATCGTGTTGCAGCAGGATATCATTTTAACACAGATTTAAGTGTAAAAGAATATTTAAATGATTTTAAGAGTTCATTCAAAGAGTTTAACAAGTATCCTCTTTTAAACAATCAAAAATTAAACTTTGATAGTGAAATCTTGTTTTTTATTGATGAATATAGTGCTAAAGATTATAAATTAGTATTCAATTATGAAAGTGGAAACATCAATATCAGTTTTGATGAATCATTTTACTCAAAAGAGTTAATGGAAACTTTTCTTGATTCAATTGATGTTTTGTTGGATCGGTTTGACTCTGATGAAACTTTATTGAAAAATATTTCTATAAGGAGAGAAATTGAACTAGATGATGATTTTGAAGTGGAACTTGCAAATGAAGGTCTGATAAATAAAATATTTGAGAATATTGCTTTAAAAAATCCTGATAAAACAATACTTTACGCTGACGATGGTGAGCTAACTTATTCACAGTTAAACGAAAAGGCAAATAGGATAGCCAATAGTTTAATCAAAAGAGGAGTGAATATTGAAGATAAAATAATGTTTATGATGGCTCGTAACAGTGATTTGATTGCAACTGTTCTTGGTATAGTTAAAGCGGGTGCAGCATTTATTCCAATTGATCCAAAATATCCAAAAAATAGGATTGATCAGATTTTGGATGACAGTGATTCAAAATTTGTAATCACATCAACAGATATTGAATATGATGGTGAAAATAGAATTGACATTGATGAATTGCTTAAGGAAAGTGATGATTCAAATCCTAATGTTGATTTAACTCCAGATAATCTCTGTTTTTTAATTTACACTTCGGGTTCAACTGGAAAACCAAAAGGCGTAATGATTACTCATAGGGGAATATCAAATTATATTGCAAATGTTAAGGAAAATGCTCCGATTTATGAGCTAAACCATAAATGCAACAAGTTTATTTCAATATCAACTGTATCATTCATTGTATTTTTAAGAGAAATTTTTGGTACTATATTAAATGGATTGCCTGTGGTATTTGCAAATGATGAACAAGCTATTGACCCTCTTGAATTAGTCGAATTATTTAAAAAGACGGGTGCTGAAGGTTTTGGTTCAACACCAACAAGATTGCTTGAATATTTGCAGCTTGAAGAAATCCAGAATGTTGTCGCCAACTGTAATATTATTATTATAGGTGGTGAAGGATTCCCTCCAGTATTGTTTGATAGGTTGTCAAAATATACTGATGCTGATATTTATAACTCATACGGACCAACGGAAGTAACAATAGCTTCACATTATAAGCTAATTGATTCTCCTGATGTAACTGCAGGTTGGAAAATGCTTAATGTAGTTGATAAAGTAATGGATATTGATGGAAATCAACTCCCTCCTTATGTATCCGGTGAAATATATGTTGGTGGTGCTGGAATTGCTAGAGGTTATTTGAATAATCCTGAACAGACTGAAAAGGTATTCATGCAGCTAAACAATATTCCATATTATAATACTGGAGATTTGGGTAAAAAAGATGATTCCGGAGAATTATATGTTTTAGGACGTAATGATACTCAAATTAAACTCAGAGGATTAAGGATAGAATTGTCTGAAATTGAAGGAGCTATTGCAAATTATGAAAATGTTACTCTTTCAAAGGTTCTTGTTAAAAAAATTAACTCGGTTGAGCATTTGTGCGCATATTTCACGGCTATAAGGGATATTAACATCAATGAGTTAAAACAGCATTTAATTGATTCTTTACCGGAATATATGATTCCATCTTATTTTACACAACTTGATGAATTTCCAAAAACACCTAATGGTAAAACTGACTTTAAAAACTTGCCTGATCCGGAAATTGATGTTGATGAATTTATAAAACCAAGAACAGATATTGAGAAAAAACTTTTTGACTTGGTAAGTGAAATTTTAGGAAACGATGCTTTTGGTGTCAACACTGATTTATTTAGTGTAGGTTTAACCTCTCTAACAGTCATTAAATTAACTTCTGCAATTTACAGTAATTTAAATGCTCAGCTAAATGTTACTGAGATTTTAAAATATAAAACTATTGAAAAAATTGCATCTGAAATAAAAATTGAAGATACTGAATCAAGTGATGTTCAAGAATTATATCCATTAACTTCTAATCAACTGGGTGTTTACTTTGACTGCATTAAAGATCCTGAAAATACAGCATATAATCTTCCAAAGAAAATGGAATTTGGGGATGGTATTGATGCAGAAAAACTCAAATCCTCAATTGTTAAAGCTATTGAAAACCATCCATATTTAAAAACAATAATTGTGATGGAAAATGGTGATGCCTATCAAAAAAGAAAGAATAATCTGAAAGTCGATGATTTTATTGAAGTGGTTGATGAAGTTAATATAGATGAATTTGTAAAACCGTTTAAACTTGATGAAGGGCCATTATTTAGATTTAAGATAGTTGGCAATTCAATGCTGCTTGCGGATTTCCACCATATTCTTGTTGATGGAACATCCCTAAACATTTTATTCGATGAAATAGCTAAAATCTATGATGGAAAAGATTATGAACTGGAGGAACTTGACGGTTTTGAATACTCTTTAAATGAAGTTAAAACAGAACAATCAGGTTTATACGAAGAAGCTAAATTATTCTTCTCAAATAGAATTAAAGAATTTGATGATGCAACACTAATCCCACAGGATATAAATGGTGATGAATCTGAGGGCAATGCTGCAGTGGAAGATATATTCCTTGATAAAGAAAGTGTAGATGATTTCTGTTTAAAATCAAATATATCTCAAAATAATTTATTCTTGGCCGTTACTTCATTTGTTATAAATAAGTTTGTCTTTAACAGGGACACACTGATTGCAACTATCACTAATGGTAGGTTCAATCCAAATCAGCAGAAAACATTGGCCATGATGGTTAAAACGTTACCTTTAGCATTAAAATTAAATTCTGATTCAAATCTTAAGGAATACTTGGAATATGTAAATTCTGAATGGTTAAATGTATTGGCTTATTCATCATATCCTTTAACTGAAATTTCAAATGAATTCGGAATCACTCCGGAAATATTATATGCATATCATGGAAAAATCATTGAAGACATTGAAATCGGTGGAATGAATGTTGAAAGACAATCAATTGACTATGATGGATTGAAATTTAAAATTAGCATCAATGTAGTTGAAATTGATAATCAATACAGAATTTTCTGTGAATACAACAATCAACTATACACAGAATCTTTAATCAATACATTCCTGGATTCTATTAGAATTGTTTTAAATAAATTCCAAACATTTGATGAAAATACACTGATGAAAGACATTTCAATAATAGAAAGTGATGATTGGGGCATTGATAGTTTTGAGTATGATGAAATTCCTGAGGAAAGATTAAACAAAATATTTGAAAATCAGGTGGAATTGCATCCTGATAGGGTTATTTTATATGCCAGTGATGGTGAGTTTACATATTCACAGTTAAATGAAAAGGCAAATAGGATTGCCCATAGTCTTATTAAAAAAGGTGTTTGTCCTGAAGATAGAATAATGTTTATATTAAACAGGAATAGTAATGTAATGGCGTCAGTGTTTGGTATTTTAAAATCAGGTGCTGCATTTATTCCTGTGGACTCAGAATATCCTACAGAAAGAATTGAGCATGTTTTAACTGATAGTGAATCAAAATTTATTATTGTTGATGATGTAGTTGATAAAAAAGGTATTGATTTATCTACATGCTCTAATAATTTATTGGATGTTAATGAATTGTTAAAAGAAGAAGACACTTCAAATCCTAATCCTGATGTGCATGCAAATAATATGGCTTATCTGATTTACACTTCAGGTTCAACCGGACTTCCAAAAGGAGTAATTTTGGAGCATGGAAACATTGCAAACTTCGCATATCCTGACCCTAGAAATGTTTGTACTTATGAATTAGTGCACAATCTTGAAAAAGAAAATTATAAAGTATTATCTACTACAACTGTAGCATTTGATGTATTCCAGCAGGAATTAATGGGATCTTTATTGAATGGAGTTCCAATGGTATTTGCTGATGATACAGAATACAAGGATCCAATTGAAATGATGAATTTGATTCATAGGTCTGGAGCAAATGTTTACATCGCTACACCTTCACGTTTACTCCAATATTTGGAAATTGAAGCAATGCAAGAAACGATGTATGGTTTTAAAGTATATATTCATGCTGGTGAACCCTTCTCAGCAAGATTATATGAATTGCTTTCCAAAAATTCTAACGGAAAATTCTTTAATATGTATGGACCAACAGAAACAACAGTTTATTGTAATGGGCACCTGTTGGAAAGCTCAGATATTCACATTGGTAAGGAGCTATTCAATGTTCATGAAATGGTTATGGACTTTGATTCAAATCCATTGCCTCCAAATGTTATTGGGGAATTATATATTGCTGGAAAAGGTGTTTCAAGGGAATATTTAAACCGGCCTGAGAAAAATGCTGAAAGCTATGAAGTCATTAATGGAGTCAGATTCTATCGTTCAGGAGACTTTGTTAAAGTCACGGAAGATGGAAATTATTATGTATTCGGAAGAATGGATAATCAAATTAAGCTTAGAGGTTTAAGAATTGAAATAGGTGAAATTGAAGTGGGCCTTTCAAAATTCCCTGGAATAAAATCAGTTGCTGTTGTTGTTAAAAAGATTAAAGGAAATGATCATTTATGTGCCTACTTCACGGTTCATGATGAGTACAAAGATGAAAATCGTGAAGAAAATGGATATTCCATTAATATTGATGATTTAAAAGCATCACTTGCTGAAAAATTGGTATATTATATGGTTCCAACTGTTTACATGGAACTTGATGAAATGCCTCAAACAGTAAATGGTAAAACAGACTTGAGGAACTTGCCTGAACCAGTTTTAATTACAGAATATGTTGCTCCTGAAAATGATATTGAAGCATTCTTCGCCAGTTTATTTGCAGAAATTTTGGGACTGGATGAGGTAAGCGCCACAGATAACTTCTTTGAAATTGGTGGAACTTCACTTTTAGTTACTAAAATCACAATGGAAGCTTTAAATAGAAATTATAATTTGAGCTATGGTGATGTTTTCTCAAATCCAACGCCAAGAGCATTGGCAGAGTTTATTTTATCTGATGAATCATTTGAGAAAAAAGAAGAATTGTCCTATGATTACTCTCAAATTAATGAATTGCTTAAGAAAAATAATCTTGAAAATCTTATTAATGGTGAAATTCAGGATAGTTTAGGTAATATTTTACTTACTGGAGCTACTGGATTTTTGGGAATACATGTGCTTCGTGAAATACTTGATAATGAAACTGGGGATGTTTACTGTTTTATCAGAGCTAATAAAGTATTGAATGGAGAAGAAAGATTGAAATCATTATTGTTTTATTACTTCTCCGATGAATATTCTGATTTGTTTGATGAAAGATTGCATATAATTGAAGGTGATATTACTAACTTTGAAGACTTTGAAAAGCTTATTCCTGAAAAAATTGATACGATAATTAATTGTGCGGCTAATGTTAAACACTTCTCATCCGGAACAGATATTGAAGACATTAACTTTGGTGGTGTAATAAATGGACTTAAATTTGCAAAAATGAAAGATGCAAAATATGTTCAAGTATCTACATACAGTATTGCAGGTGAAAGCATTAACAATTATCCTCCCGTTGATGTTAAATTCTCAGAAAATGATTTATTTATTGGTCAGGCTGTAGATAACCAATATCTCAATTCTAAATTCCTAGCAGAACGCGCAGTACTGGAAGCAGCTATCAATGATGATTTGGATGTGAAAATAATGAGGGTTGGAAACTTGATGGCAAGAAGCTCAGACAGTGAATTCCAAATCAATTTTGAATCAAACGGTTTCATCAATCGTTTAAAAGCATTTATAACAATAGGAAAAATGCCTTATTCAATGCTAATGAACAATGTGGAATTTTCACCAATTGACACGACTGCAAAGGCCATTGTAAATCTTTCAAAAACTCCTAAAGAATGCAATGTTTTCCATCCATATGATTATCATCGTGTTTGCTTTGGAGATATAATTGAAATTATCAAACCTTTAGGATTAAATATCGATCCTGCTGAAGAAAATGAATATGAAATTGCTTTAGATAAAGCTCTTGCAGATAAATCCAAACAGGACGGAGTGTCTGGTCTAATTACTTCAATAGGTTCTGGAAAAGTTAAAAAGATTTGGGTACCTGTTGATAATACTTATACTATTCAGGTGTTGTATCGTTTAGGTATTAAATGGCCGTTTGTATCACAAGAATACATATATAATTTTATTAAATATTTGGATGATTTAGATTTTTTTAGTATTTAGAGGTAAACAATGTATGAAAGAAACTATGAACTGTTAAAAAATAAATTTAGGGAATTTTTCCTGCCAACATTATTTACATCAATGGCAGGAAATATTTGTATTTTTGTAGATGGACTGATTGTAAGTTTTTTGATTGGTGCAGGTAATCTTGCACCGATTCAAATTGTTGCTCCTGTAATCACATTTGTCAATCTTATTTACTGGATGATTGGATTAGGTGGTAGTGTACTTTGTTCTGTTGCAAAAGCCGAATTTGATGAAGAAAAAAGTAATAGTTACTTTTCAGTATCGATTATTTCACTGATATCCATCGGAATATTGATTACTATTTTTGGTTTGCTGTTTTCGGGCAATATTGCTCAATTGTTATGTTCTTCACAGCCTGCTTTAGTCAATGATGTTAATCAATTTTTTGTTGCTTTAATTATCGGAATGCCTTTTTTATGTTATATGATGAGTTTATCTTATTTCATAAGGGCAGATGGTATTCCAACATTGCCATTTAGGGCTATATTGATTGCAAATCTTGTAAATATTTGTTGTGATGTAATTTATATCAGTTTATTTGGCATGGGTCTTTCAGGTGCAGCATATGCTACTTCAACAGGTTATTTGGTGGGATCTATCTTAATTTCTTATTACTTCTTTAAAAAAGAGCGCACATTAGAATTTATTAAATTGAAAATTAATTCGTTCTTCAGTTTCCTTAAAAAAATAGTAACATCAGGATTTTCATCAGCATCAACCCAGTTGTACTTAACTTTGAAGTTACTTATCATAAACTTTTTAATAGGCCTTTATATAGGAAAATCAGGTGTTGTCGCATTCAGTATTTGTTATAACAGTTTATTTATTTTATATATTTTCTTGATTGGAACTGCACAAACAATGTCTCCAATCGTATCCGTTTACTTTAAGGAAGAGGACTATTCTGGAGTCAATTATATAATTAAAAGATCTTTAAAAATTGTCATTGCTTCAAGTTTAGCACTATCTGTATTATTTATTGTTTATCCTCAATCTTTATTGTTCCTGTATAGTGTTAAAAATCCTGCAGATGTTCCTGTTGTATTAAATGCATTGAGAATATTTGCAATAAGCTATGTTGGTATTGCTATTACATTTTTATATACTTTTTATTCTCAAGCTATTCAAAAAAATCAATTATCAACAATTATCTCATTGCTTGAAGGATTTGTATTGCCAATTTCAGCAGCAGTTATATTGTCTTCTGCAATTGGTGGAAATGGAATTTGGATTTCATTTGCAATAGCTGAATTATTAACCATATTATTCATATTTGCATATTCAAAATATTATAATAAAAAGACTGATGGAGAATATTCTGGATTTTTCATTAACAAGCATAATGACGATTCAAAAGTATTTGAACATACTATTAATGGTGATGTTAAACAAGCGGTTAATTTAGCTCAGAATGTTCAAAATTATCTGAAAGGCAATAAATCAGTAACTTTAGTTAGCTTGGCTATTGAAGAAATGTTAGTAAATATCATTAACATTAATGAACATGTCGATACTATTGATGTCATCATTAGAAATAATGAAGATAATATTTTGATTTCTATTAAGGATACTGGCATTGACTTCAATCCTGTAGTTGAAAATCCAAACCTTGAATTTGATAATATTGGTGTTTTAAATAAAATTGCTGATGAAATTGGCTACTCCAGGGTATTAGGTTTAAACAGTACTGTAATAACCATTAAAAATTAAAGTAGAAATTAATCCTTGAATGGTGATTGTATTGCATTAATAAATTCAAGGATTATCTGATTCTTATTTAAACTCATTAATTTTAGTTATTTTTTATTATAACTTTTAATTTTTTATTTATTCTCATTTTAATAATGTAAGTGTGCACTTACATTCAAAAACATTTATATACAATTTTTTATAGACTAGGTAATTAGTGTATGGTTAAAACACAAAAAAGATTAATGGAGATTTAAAAATGAAAATGCATAAAATTTGTCCAAGATGCGGATCTAAAAATATTGATTGGATTATTCCTCAAAACTGGTCACAATGTGTCTGCAAGGACTGTGACTACACAGGACCAATTGTCGAAGGAAACGATGATTTCGCTGAGGAAATTCGCGAAGCATACCTTGAATCTTTAAAAAATGGTGATTAATAAAAAAAATATTTGTGATGTGGTAAATATGTTAGGATTAAACAATAACAAATATGATGAAAACATTAAAAATCCTCCAAGTGATGATTCATATCCTATGGTTTCAATATTATTTTCAAAAAATAATGGGATAGGTGTGAATGCATTATCTCTTACAATACTTGATTTAATCAATAAAGACCAAATCAAATGTGACATAGATTTGGATGACTCTCATGAAGTTGGAAAAAAATTAACTCCACAAGATATGGAAGTAATGAAAAAAATAACGCTTAGAATCGCAAATAAAGGTGAGTTAAAAACTTCAGAATCATTAGCTATTAACTTGCTTAAAAACATGAACAAAAATAAAAAATTCAATTTAAAATCAATGGCAAAGCAGGGTAACAATTCTTCAGTTGCCAATAAGTTCGAAAATGATTTAATGGACTTTGCTAAAGCTATTGAAAATGAAAATGGATATGATGGCAATAATTATAAAGATATCCTTGAAAATGGTAAATTAACAAGCAAAGGAAAGGAAATTAAAAAAGAGTGGAAAAACTTCCAAGATTATTTAAAGTCAAAAGATTTGACTGAGAAATATCCTCCTGAATCTGCTTTGGAAAATTCATCTCAAATATTGTATGCATCATGCTTTGACATTGAAAAAGATGCATTAGGCATAAGGGAAAATAACTCTCCATTAACAGATTTAATTGATAAGGATGGATATAAACTATTAAATATTATATTCAATAATGCATTATTGAATGTAAGCGAAAAACGAAAAGGGGATGGAATATTCTATGGGGTTAACGATAAGTATACCATTCCTGGAGGGGGATAATCCTCCAAATTTCTTTTTTTTTTAATGATGATTTTTGGTAAAAAATAGTAAAGAAGCTGAATAAATTTATTCAGCGTTAATTTCAATGTCAAAGGTCATTGCTTCGATTTCAGCACTTTCACCAGATTTGATGGTGTATAAAGGTGAACCTTGTAAGATTAAGTTGTTGTTAACTTCTCTGATTTTGTTATCTGCTACTTCTTGCATGTGGGTACCGTCACATAAGAATCCAGCAGTGGAGTCGCCTTCTAATTTGTATGAAATTACTTCGCCATTGTTTTTATTAGTTGCTTTTACATTAACAATCATATTTTAAATCTCCTTTAATTAGTATTAGTATTTATGTTTTTCATATTATATAATATTAGTCTGAAAAAATTAACTTATCGATGATGTCCATATCCAAATTATCCTCAACGATTTCAGCTAACTTATTCAATGAATAATTCTTTTGAGCTTCGTATGGATCTTCTCCGGTTTGGATTTCCAGGCCTTTTTTAGCTCTAATGTAGTTTAAAAATTCCCGTCTGAAGTTATAGTTATTAAATATTCCATGGAAATATGTTGCAAAAATGTTTTCATGGCATGCTCCGTCAACATCTCCCTGTTCATCATTTCCCTGTCCCTTTTTAATCTTTAAAAGGGCTTTGGTATCATAAAGATTGCTTGTTCCTTCATGAATTTCATAACCGGTTATGGTCTCGCCAATTATATTTTTAAACATTTCAGATGCTATGCCTTCAAGATTGTCTGGAATAATGGCTTCGGATTGTGTAACGATTTTGTCTTCACGTTTAAACTCTGAGGTTATTGGAAGCAATCCTAATCCTTTAATGCTTCCATGTTTGGACTCTTTTTTATCCTCATCGATTATTTCTTTACCTAAAATCTGAAATCCTCCACAGATTCCAATTATAGGAATTTCTGATGCTTTTGCAATGATTTTTTCTGCAAGTCCGCTTTGATGTAATTCATATGCATCCTGTGTAGAGTTACGTGTTCCAGGAATGATGATTGCATCAACATCACCAATGTCATCGTTAATTCCAATCATTCTTATTCCAACATCGCTTTCAGCTTCAAAAGGATCAATATCTGTGAAATTAGCTATTTTTGGAAGTCTGATAACACCAATCATGATGTCCTTATCATCTTCGAAGTTATGTGTTGTCAGGGATGCGGAATCCTCTTCGGGAAGCCTTAATGTTTCATCATATGGGAGTACTCCTAAAACAGGCTCACCGGTTATCTCTTCAATCCGGTCAAGTCCTGGCTTTAAAATATCTAAGTTTCCTCTAAACTTATTGATGACGGTTGCTTTCAGGCGGGATCTGTCATAATCATCCAATAAAACATATGTTCCAGCAATGGCTGCAAACACACCACCCATTTCAATATCTGCAATCAATATTACATTTGCATCCGCTAAATGGGCAATTTCCATATTTGCAATGTCCTGATCTCTCATGTTAATCTCTGCAGGGGAACCGGCACCCTCAATAATGATTATGTCATATTGCTCGGATAATATTTTAAAGCTTTCTTTTATGGCATCAAAAGCAGTATCATGATATTTATGCTGATAATCATAGAAATTCATGTCTCCGATTGATTTTCCTTGAATAATAACATTGGATGTGAAATCTCCCTTTGGTTTAAGCAAAACTGGGTTCATATGTATGCTTGGTTCAATCATTGCAGCTTCTGCCTGTAACATCTGAGCTATTCCAATTTCACCATTCTCGAATGTCGTATATGAGTTTAAAGACATATTCTGGGATTTGAATGGAGCTACATTGTATCCTCTGTTTTTATATATTCTACATAAAGCTGCTACAAGCATGCTCTTTCCTGCATTTGATGATGTCCCTTGAACCATAATACACTTAGCCATAAAAAATCACTTTATTTTTTTTAAATTTTCTATTAATAATAATCTCTATGTAAATCTTTATATAATTATATTTTCAAAAATTATAACCAATGTGAATTTAGGTATGCATAAATTTTTATTCACATTCCTAATTTTTAATTAGGGGAGATTAGATAAAATGATTTTTTTAAATAATAAGGTTAAATCCCTATTATTTGCATTAGTTGTCTTAAGTATTGTAATTTCATCTTCTTGCGTATTTGCAAGTGATGATTTCAATCAGACTAATGATGTAGTAGGCGATGACAATACGGGTTATGTAATTAGCGCATCTGGCGAAATATTTATCAGTCCGGAGGGAACTGGCTCTGGAATAAGTGCAGATAGTCCAACAAATTGGTATAATGCTTATTCTAGTGCAAATAATGGCGATACTATAGTATTTTTGGGAGGAAACTATGCCTGGAATTCAATGCAGAGCATTTCCAAATCCATTACCTTAAAGGGATATGGTGATAGCGAATCAATCATCGATGCATTGAATCAAAACGGTTTTTTCCGTACGACTGCTGGAAGCACAGTCCAATTGATTAACTTAACATTTTTTGATGCTGAAACTGGAGACTCAGGCAGTGGAGGTATTGTAAACAACGGTAATCTGATTGTTAATCATTGCTATTTTGCTGAAAATACTGGATGGGGAACAGAAGGTGGAGCAATTCACAATTCAGGTACTTGCAATGTTTATGATTCTACATTTTTCTCAAACACTGCTAAAAAAGGAGGATCTTTTTATGGGGAAGAACGCTCTATTTTAAATGTTTATAACAGTACTTTCATAAAAGGTTCATCAAAAGAAGGAAACTGTTTCAATATCAAGGAAGCAACAGCAAATATTTATGACTGCCAATTCATTAACTGTTCTGCAAAATCAGGTATCATCCATACCAAAAAGGGTACTGTAAATATTTATAATTCAAATTTTACCAATTCAAGGGCTGTTGACTATGCAGCATGTGTTGATGTGGATAAGGAAAGTTATGTATTGATTGATAATTGTATTTTTGATAAATGTACCTCAGTTGGTGGTGTAATCTGGAATACTGATGGTAAAAAAATTGGAACTGGAAACGGTGGGGCAGTTTATGTTGAAAAAGGTGGAAGCCTAACTATTAAAAATTCATTGTTCACAAACTGCAGTGCAAAAGCTGATGGAGGAGCATTATATATTGAATCCCGTGGAGATGCTTTGGTGGACAATTGTACTTTTATAAATAATACTGCAAGTCAGGGAAGACATATATTCATTGAAGGATCCATTCCGACCATTAAGGACTGTACCTTTGAAGTAAATGATACTTTAACTGCATTACAATCTGGAAGCGATGAAAACGTAAACATCTATGTTGATGTCGGTACAAATTTCATGCAATACAATATTCCGGTTAAAATGTCCGGAAATGAAGTGGGTGTTGTCAACAAGGAAAATTCTGTCATTACATTGTCCGGATTGGCTGCTGGTGAATATGAAGTAATTCTTGATGCAAATGATAAAGTATCCACCAATAAGTATATTTTCAATCAGGAATCTGTTTCATTTAAAGTAGGCAACGGCACTTCCAGTGAAAATCATACTGGTGATGATAACCAAACTTCCGACGATAATAAAACTGATGTGAATGTTAATGTTACTTTAACCGCTCCTGAAGTGGAATTATATTATAAAAATGGTACTCGTTTCTATGCATATTTATTTGACAGTGAATTCAATCCAATACGTGATAAAGAAGTAGTCATTACTGTAAACGGTGTTGACAATAAAAGGGTCACTGATGGAAATGGTGCCGCATCAATAGCCATTAACTTGGAACCTGGTGCATATGACGTTAGCGTGAAATGTGAAAACTTATCTGTAATGTCTAAAATTACAGTTTTATCCACCATTGCTGCACGAGACATTGTTAAAGTTTATAAAAATGGTACTCAGTTTTATGCAAACTTCACTGATGGCAACGGCAATTCTCTAGCTAAAAAGACTGTCATGTTTAACATCAATGGTGTATTCTATTATAGGAATACGACTGAAGATGGTGTTGCTAGATTAAATATTAATTTGATGGCAGGAACCTACATTATTACCTCAACCAATTTGGAAAATGGGGAAAATTCTGCTAATCAGATTGTTGTCGTATCCAAAATAATAGAAAATCATGATTTGATTAAATTCTACAGAAATGATTCCCAATATGTTGTAAAAATATTGAATGATGATGGCAGTGTTGCGGGAGCAGGCAAAACAGTGGAATTTAATATTAATGGTGTGTTCTATAAACGTGTAACAAACGAAACAGGTCATGCAAAACTTAATGTAAATCTTGAACCTGGTGATTACATAATCACAGCTGACTGTGATGGATGTATGGCATCCAATAACATTACTGTTAAACCGATTTTATTTGCTGATGATATTGAAAAAGTATTTGGAAGCAGTGATCAATTCAATGTTCAATTGTTGGATGGTCAGGGCAATCCTTTTGCTGAACAGTCCATAACATTTAATATTAATGGAGTATTTTATAATAGAACCACAGACAGTGCTGGTATAGCTCATTTAAATATTAATTTGCAAGCTGGCGTGTATATTATTACTTCATCTTATAATGGATGTAATATTGCGAATAAAGTAACCGTCACTTCTGAGTAAGTGGATAGGATTAATATTCATTTACTTCTTTTTTTATTTTTCTTACTTGAGTTTACTAAATTAGAAAACTTTTTATATATAATAAAATCAATATAATTAGTAGTAGGAAAATGAATTTTATAAATGTTGAATTTATTATATGAAATAGTGAGGTTTTTTAATGAAATTTGATGAACAAGAACCAGTTGATGATTCTTCTAAAGAGGTTGTTTTAGAGCCAGAAATTGCACAAAATGATGAAGGTGACGAAACTAAACCTATGTTAGATTATGATAATATCAAAAGTTCTAAAGACATTGAGGTTCCTCCTTTATTAATTGACCAGGTTATTGGTCACGAAGAGTCCATAGAAACTATTAAAAAGGCAGCAAAGCAAAGAAGGAATGTTTTGTTAATTGGTGATCCGGGTGTTGGAAAATCAATGCTGGCAAAGGGAATGGCTCAGATATTGCCTCATGAAACTCTTCAAGATGTATTGATTTATCCGAATGTTGAAGATAATAATCATCCTTTAATAAGAACCGTTCCTGCGGGAGAAGGTAAAAAAATAGTAAAGGCAACTAAAGGTTCTGCTAGAGGACATGAGGAACGTAAAACTCTTATAACTACATTAGCTATTGGTGGAATATTAGTCATAGGATTTTTCTATGGAAGAATTCTTGAATCTATTATTGCAGCAGCATTAATTTTACTTATTTCACTCCAAATCAAGCCTAAAAATAATGTGATGGCTCCTAAGTTACTTGTAAATAATGAAGATAAAAGATTTGCACCATTTATGGATGCTACTGGTGCACATGCGGGAGCTTTACTTGGAGATGTACGTCACGACCCATACCAATCTGGAGGATTAGGAACTCCTGCACATGAGCGTGTGGAATCAGGTATGATTCACAAGGCAAATCGTGGAGTATTATACATTGACGAAATAGGTACAATGTCAATGAAAACCCAACAGGAACTATTATCTGCAATGCAGGAAAAGAAATATGCAATTACAGGACAAAGTGAAAACTCAAGTGGTGCAATGGTCAGATCCCAGGCAGTGCCATGTGACTTTGTGCTTGTAGCATCAGGTAACATTCAAGTTCTTGAAGGAATGCACATTGCAATGAGATCTCGTATTAGAGGTTACGGTTACGAGGTTTTCATGAAAGATTATATGGAAGATACTACCGAAAACAGGGAAAAATTAGTCCAGTTTGTAGCTCAGGAAGTTAAAAATGATGGAAGAATTCCTCATTTCGCTCCAGATGCATTAGATGAAATTATTATGGAAGCTAAACGTAGATCCGGAAAACAAAATGCATTGACCTTAAGATTAAGGGAGCTTGGTGGATTAGTCAGATCTTCCGGTGATGTAGCTATTGAACATGGTGAAGATTTGGTAAGTGCTGAACATGTTTTAGAGGCTAAAAAATTCGCAAGAACTCTCGAACAGCAAATGGCTGACAGATCAATTATCCAAAGAAAAGAATACAGTATGGTTAACCCTGAAGGTGGAAGAATCGGTTTGGTAAATGGACTCGCTGTCATTGGTGACAGAAGCGGAATCGTTTCCCCTATAGCTGCAGAAGCAGCTCCTGCTCAATCCAAAAACGGTGGTCAAATCATTGCTACAGGTAAACTTGGAGAAATTGCTTCAGAATCTGTTCAAAATGTAAGTGCATTAATCAAAAAGTACACTAACAAAAACTTATCAGATTATGATATTCACGTTCAATTTATACAGACTTATGATGGGGTTGAAGGTGACTCCGCTAGTGTAAGTATAGCTACCGCTGTAATATCTGCTGTTGAAGAGATTCCAATCGATCAGACTGTGGCTTTAACAGGTTCACTAAATGTTCGTGGAGATGTAATGCCTATTGGTGGTGCTACAGCTAAAATCGAAGCGGCTGCAGAATCCGGAATGAAAAAAGTTTTAATTCCAAAATCAAACTTAAAAGATGTAATGATTGAGAAAAAATATGAAGATATGATTGAGATTATTCCAACTGAAACATTAAGTGATGTTTTAGAAAATATCTTGATTAGTGGAAGCAAAAAAGACCAATTGATTGAAAAAATGAAATCAATCGGTTCAAAAGTTGCTGATAAAGTTCCTCAATCAACCATACAAAAACCAACTACTAACTAGTTGGTTTACTACTATTTTTTTTAATTTTTTCCAAAATAATTATATATTTTGTTTTATAAGTATAATATTATGAGTATTAAAGTGAGTATTGCAAAATCATTGGCTAAAATCGGAGGGCCCATATCAAAATTAGGGTCTGGTAGTGGTAAAAGTTTTGCAGGGATTGTTTTTACAAAAATTGCAGGTATTGATGCAATTTCCCAGTTATCTTCTGATTTAGGTATTGGCTCTATTATATTGACTGGAACAAACGGTAAAACAACAACAACTACTCTTTTAATTAAATTATTATCAAATGATTTGGAAATAAGGAGTAGTTTTGAAAGTAATACAATAAATGCTATTGCTTCTGCTTTAATTCAGCAAAAAGGAGAAATTGGAGTTTTTGAATATGGTATTCGTAATAAGAAATATGGAATACCTGATACAGTTCAAAGAGTCGTTGACCCAATTGGTGTTGTCTATACAACAATATCACCGGAGCATGCTCAGGTGGCAGGCGTTAAAAATCCTTTCAATGAATATTATGAAGCAAAAGAGTTATTATCCAAAGGCATGAATAAGGGATTTATAATAACCAATACTGATGATCCAAGAACTGCATTTTTAGGCTATAAAAAATGTAATGATGTAAAGGTTCATTATTATGGCCTTGAAGTTGATGACATTCATGACTTTTTCGATGCAGATAAGATAGAATGTCCTTCCTGCGGAAAAGAACTAAATTATGAAAAACGCTTTTTGAATCATAGGGGAATATATTCCTGTGAATGTGGATTTAAACGCCCAGAACCAAATGTAAAATTGACAAATATAGAATTTACCAATGAAAAATGGATGATGACTATTGAAGGAAACTTATTCAATTTCCCTAATAAACATGATATTTCGTTTAAAGTTGATTTAACAGTTCCTCCATTCGGATTCCACAATATATACAATACTTTAGCTTCAATAACTACTTATGCAACATTCACTCCAAAAATTGAAAACATAGAAAGCACTATCCATAAGGTATTTGATAATTTAGACATGTCATTCATCCCTCCTGGAAGATTTGAAGTGGTAAAACATGAAAATAAATTGATAGGTCTTGGTCAGGGAGATAATGGTGATGCAGCAAAAATCAATGCATTATTCATGAATCAATTTATTGAAGGTCCCTTGGAATTCATCTACACAACACCTGATGTTGATGAAGAGGAAATATTTGAAGACCACTTCGAAGTGATAAAAGCTCTCAAACCTGCTCATGTAATTGTAGTTCCTGGAAGAAAATCCATAGAAAAAGCTGAAGAATATTATAATATCATTAAAAAAGAATATCCTGATGCCGAATTCTATCCGTTAAGCTATGATGAAATGACAAAAAGAATCAATAAGTTATATGAACTCGCTGTTGAGTCAAAGTATGATTATGTAATCATGACTGGTTGCGGTGAAGAGCAGGCAATGTGGGAAAGCATAAAACAAAAATTAATTAAGAGATAATTTCTTTTTCAATTATCTCTGCCAATTTTTTATATAATCCATCATCACTTTTTTTAACGGGTCTAAAACTAGATTCGACTTTGCATCCGCACAAATCAATTGTTCCAATGATGTAATCCGATGTATCTTTTTCAATCAATATTCCAAAATACAACTCATTTTCGTGAGCATTTTTTTCATATTCTTCCTGTGATATCTTGATTGTCTCATCGATGAATGAAAAAATATCGCATTCATTGACTATTGGGATAAATGCAAGCATTCCACAGTTAATGAAAATATTTTCTTTTTTTAATATTTTCATGAGCCTGTCTTCATAGCTATCATTTTCTGAAATGTCATATCCAGTTATTTCTAAAATATTATTGTTGCCCATGTAGTAGTTTTCATCAATTATTGTAGCTACTAAATCAGGGTCCATAAAATTATTGCATCTAGCCCTTATATTTTTAATAGTTTCATAAACATCCATCGCAAAACGCCTCGTACTTTTCACATAATTCAATGACTTGATTAATTTTAGGAATTTCATCAATCCAATCTATAGGAATTGAGTCATATCCATAAAATATTCCTGCTAGTCCTCCACATATTGCACCAACAGTATCAGTGTCCCGACCTAAGTTCACAGCTTTTAGTACTGCATCCCTAAAATTGTCGGTATTTTTAAGGCAATGGATTACACTTTCAAATGTGGAGATTACATAGCCCTTACTACTTATTGTGTCCTCATCATTTAAGTCATCATTGAATATTCTATCGAAATGATGCAACTCACCGGAATCCTTGTAGTATTCTTTGATTTTTGCACTGGCCAAGTTGATGTGCTCATCAATTGACAAGTCATTTTCAAGCATTGATTTTGCTATTTCAATGTAGAATACGCATGATATCTTTGATCTCATATGTCCATGGGTCAGGCCAGAGATGTTTTCAATAGTTTCATAATCGATGTTTGGAATAAATGCCAGAGGCAGAATTCTCATCAAAGATCCATTTCCGTTGTCTCTTTCACCAGTTCCACCACATTCAATAGCTTCAAACCCTTTTTTGTAATTGTTAATTCCGTTGATTGTTGTTATTCCATAATCGAATGTATCATTGTATTGTGTGTATTTTCCTCTTTCAACCCATTCTAAGAATTCATTCATTATGTCATCATAGTCAATACCATTTCTGTTTACAATGCTTGCCATAGTGGCTATTGTCATTGATGAGTCATCAGACCAGGTTCCTGGAGGCATATTGTAAGTACCATATCCTTCCATTTTTGTAACAGGATTCATTTTAAGGTCTTCTCTATAGTTAAACTCTACAGGAACACCTAATGCATCTCCAATAATTAATCCGATTATGCCGTCTTTAACTTTCATAATTTAACCTTTAACCAATTTTTTTTTAAAAGATAAAATATATATGTTATAAAGTTGTTAATAAATATTTTAGAATTTGCTAAATATATTTTGATTCATTAATTTTAAATATAACTAAATTTAATGATTAATATGGAACATGGAATATACAGTTTAATTTAACGATATTTCAGTTTCTTAAAAATTTTTTTCAAGTGATAAAATGGAATGGGATGCAATAATTAATGCAATACTTTCATTTATTATTCCGGGTCTTGGTCAGGGAATAAATGGATATAAGAAAAAAGCAATAATAATGTTTGTAATTTTTGTAATATTATCATTTGCAATATTTTGGTTTGGTTTAGGTCTTATTGGTAGAGCTATATCATTAATATACCAGTTATATGCTGCATATGATGCATATAAAACATATTAACTTTTTTTCTTTTTTTTTAAATTTTCAAAAATAAAAAATAATAAAAATTTGAAATTAAACTATTTCTTCATTGAACTCTATTGCATCGGTAGGGTCATTTACTTCCATGAAAGGACTTTCTCCAGTGTCTATTTCTTTAATCTTTTCAATATCCTGACTGGATAGTTTAAAGTCAAATATGTCAAAATTTTGAACCATTCTTTCTTCTTTGACTGATCTGCATGCTATTGCTATTTTTCTGTCAATTAACCATCTTAAAATAATTTGGCTTGTGCTTTTGGAATATTTTTCTGCTATTTCTGAAAGAATAGGGTTTTCAAAAAGATTATCAATTCCTTCTGAAAATGGACCCCAGGATTGATGTTGGACGTTATATTCATTCATATATTCATTTGCTTCCCATTGCTGGAAATATGGGCTTGTTTCAACTTGGTTTACTTGTGGTACTGTATCATTGTTCATTATCAGATCAATCAAACGTTTAGGATAGAAATTAGATACTCCTATTGATAAAATTTTGCCTTCTTTCTGCAAATCTTCAAGTGCCCTATAAGTTCCGTAATAGTCTCCAAGAGGTTGATGGATTAAAAACAAGTCTAAATAGTCAGTCTGCAATTCTTCTAATGTTTTATCGAATGCCTTGATTGTTTTGTCGTATCCTGAATTGCTGACCCAGTTTTTACTGGTCAAATAGATTTCCTCACGGGGAACATCACTTTCTTTTATTGCTTGGCCAACCTCTTTTTGGTTGTAGTAGACTTGGGCATTATCTATTCCTCTATATCCAACTTCTAAAGCTTTAAGTACAGCTTCTTTTGTTTCTTCAGGCTCAATTTCATAGACCCCAAAGTTAATTGAAGGCATTTTTTCGCCATTGTTCAATTTATAATATTCCATATTTTCACCAAATCAATTGTTATATTAATAAATCTGTTTTAATATAAAATAAATTTATATACTTTTAGTTTATAATTTTATAGTGATGACTAGAATTTGTTCTAAATGTGAATATGAAAATCAGGATGATTATGATTTCTGTGCCAAATGTGGCAATCCCTTAATTGAGGGAGTTCAGCCTAAAAATTTCATTGTATATAAGGCACAGCCTAGAATCAATAAAAAAGTATTGATTCTGTCCTATATCGTAACAATATTTCTTTCATGGAGTGGATTTATTTTTGGTCTTCTTTCAAAACATACGAATATGGCAATATTCACATTCTTCGGATTTTTCTTACCTTTTTATTTAATTCAAGCTCCATATAGGGAATTGAGACGTCATGGTTATATTCAATTGGCAATTTCAACTGTTGGTGTTATTTTATCAATATATGTGATGTTTAGATAAATCTTATTTTTTTAAGTTCATACTTAACTTTTTATTACTGTAAATTCAAATTATATAATAATAGAAATTTATGGTGATATTATGATTATAAGCGGTTCAGCTTCTCAAGATTTAGCGGCTCATGTTGCAAAGGAATTAGGAGAAGAATTATGTTATGTTGAATTTAAGAGTTTTCCTGATGGAGAAAGATATTTGCGTGTCAACGGCAAAGTGGACGAAGAAGTAACTATCATTCAGTCAACAGGATATCCCCAAGATGAAAATCTCATGGAATTGTTGTTCTTGATTTCAAACATAAAGGATCTTGGAGCTAAATATGTTCGCGTTGTAGTTCCATATTTGGGCTATGCAAGACAAGAAAAACGTTTCAATGATGGGGAAGCTATTTCTGCAAAAATTGTTGCTAATTTGATTGAATCTGCAGGAGCAGATGAATTCATAACATTCAATATTCATGAAGAATGTGTCCTAGACTTCTTTTCTATCAAAACTCAAAACGTTTCTGCAATGCCTGCAATTGCAGGATACATTAATAAGAAATATATTAAAAAAGAAAAAAGTAATCCAATAATCATTGCTCCAGATAAAGGTGCATATGGCTTTGCACGTGAAATGGCTGAAATTATAGGATGTGACTGTACTTACTTGTCCAAAGTCCGTTTAGGACCTGATAAGGTAGAAACCAGAATAGTGGATGTAAGATGTGAAGGTGCCGATGAAAGTACAGTAAATGTGGATTCAGTAAAAGGAAAAAATGCTTTTATAATTGATGATATTATTGCTACTGGTGGAACAATTGTTAATGCAATCAAAATTTTAAAACAGTATGGTGCTGAAAGCGTTGATGTATGCTGTGTTCACCCAATACTTGTAAACGGTGGAACAGTAAGAATATACGCTGCAGGTGCAGATAAAATCATATCAACCAACAGTTTATCTTCTGATACTTCTCGTGTTTCACTAGCTCAAAGCATAGTGGATGTATTGAGGAAATAAAAATGCCAATTGATAAGGAAAAAATTAAACAAGACTTAATTGATGATTCAAATTCCATTTTAAAAGATTGGAACGAACCTTATGAGGTAGACGGTATTTCTGTAATGAATATGCGGGGTAAAACTACTTTTTTAGGTTCTTTAAGAGTATTTGATGAAAGAAATGCTCCTGCTATAATGAGGGAAGTTGAATCTAAGCTGGCTAAATATGGTAAATTGACTGTAAGGGATGAAAGGGTTGTTCCTTGCTGCTCTGCAAGATATATTCATATCAGCTTTAATATTACCGTTGATAACTCATGAAGGAATTTAAACTTAATTCACCATATAAACCACTTGGTGATCAGCCGAAAGCTATTGATTCATTGGCTAAAGGCATAAATGATAATATTCGTGAACAGACACTGCTTGGGGTAACCGGTTCCGGAAAGACCTTTACCATGGCAAATGTCATTGAAAAGGTTCAAAAGCCCACCCTTGTCATTTCACATAACAAAACATTGGCTGCACAATTGTACGAGGAATTCAAGGAATTCTTCCCGGACAATGCTGTCGAATACTTTGTCAGTTATTATGATTATTACCAGCCTGAAGCCTATGTGCCAAGAACAGATACATTCATTGATAAGGAGGCCTCCATCAATGAAGAAATTGATATGATGCGTCACTCTGCAACTCAGTCTCTCTTGTCAAGGGATGATGTAATTGTTGTGAGCAGTGTGAGTTGTATCTATGGTATCGGTTCTCCTGAAGATTATGGGGAGTTTGCATTCGGAATAGCTGTCGGCGATATTTATGACAGATCAGAAATCATCAAAAAACTAGTTTTCATGCAGTATGAACGTAATGACATTGAATTTGACCGTGGACATTTCAGAGTCAGGGGAGATGTCATTGAAATCAATCCCGTTCATGGAACACCGCCTGTTAGAATTGAACTTTTTGGTGATGAAATAGATGCAATAAGCATCATTGATAAGATAACAGGCAAAAAAATTGAAAGTTTGCCTAGATATATGATTTTCCCCGCAAAGCACTTTGTAGTCGGCCAGGACAAGATGGATGTGGCATTAGCCAACATTAAATCCGAATTAAATGAAAGGTTGAATGAATTAAATGCCATGAACAAGATTCTTGAAGCTCAAAGATTAGAGCAGAGAACTCGTTTTGATATAGAAATGCTTCAGGAAATGGGATATTGTCCAGGTGTAGAAAACTATTCCATGCATTTGTCCGGTCGTAAATGGGGAGAAAAACCATATTCATTATTGAAATATTTCCCAGATGACTTTTTAACCATTATTGATGAATCACATGTTACAGTCCCTCAAATCAGGGGAATGTATAATGGAGACCGTGCCCGTAAGGAAACCTTAGTTGAATATGGATTCAGATTACCTTCAGCTAAGGAAAACAGACCTTTAAGATTTGATGAGTTTGAATCAAGCGTTAATCAAGTAATTTATGTTTCTGCAACTCCGGGACAATATGAGCTTGCAAGGTCAAGAAATGTTGTAGAGCAAATCATTCGTCCGACAGGTCTGGTTGACCCTGAAGTAATAATAAGGCCGGTTGAAGGTCAGGTTGAGGATTTGCTAGGTGAAGTCAAAAAACGAGCAGAAAAAAATGAAAGGGTGCTTGTTACAACATTAACTAAAAGAATGGCTGAAGACTTAACTGATTATTATGCCAAAATCGGTGTTAAGGTAAGGTATATGCACTCTGAAATAGATACCCTTGAAAGAATTGATATTGTTGATGATTTGAGAAGAGGAACATTTGACGTTCTTGTAGGGGTAAATCTATTAAGGGAAGGTCTTGATTTGCCTGAAGTTTCATTGGTGGCCATTTTGGATGCGGACAAGGAAGGATTTTTAAGAAACGAAACTTCATTAATACAGACTATCGGCCGTGCAGCAAGAAATGTGAACGGTCAGGTAATAATGTATGTTGACGATATGACCGATTCAGTTAGAAATGCAACTGAAATCACCAAAAAACGTCGTTTCCTACAGATGAAATATAATGAGGAACACGGCATCGTACCTAAATCAACCACACGTACATTGAAAGAAAAAACCGAAACAGAAGAGAAAATCGCATCCGGTGCGGACATCAGTAAAATGCCTAAAGATGAACTTAGGTTGCTGATTAAGGATGTTGAAAGCGACATGAAAGAGGCAGCTGCAAGGCTTGATTTTGAACGTGCTGCTGAGCTTAGAAATAAGTTATATGCGCTTAAGGCTTTTGATAAAAATTAAAAAATATTTCTTTTCAAATGCTCTCTAATAGTTTATATATTATAGAACAATAATATTATATTAATATATTTTTAGGAGATTATTATGACAGAAGACTCTAAAAAACAAATTATCATCAAAGGAGCTAGAGAACATAATCTGCAAAATATTGATGTTAGTGTTCCTCGTGATGAATTCATAGTAATTACTGGATTAAGTGGTTCTGGAAAGTCTTCATTAGCTTTTGATACAATTTATGCTGAAGGACAGCGTAGATATGTTGAGTCATTGTCCGCTTATGCAAGACAGTTTCTTGGTCAAATGAAAAAGCCAGAAATGGAATCCATAGAAGGATTGTCTCCAGCTATTTCCATCGACCAAAAGACTACCAGAGAAAACCCGAGATCTACTGTAGGTACTATTACAGAAATTTATGATTATTTAAGATTATTATATGCAAGAATTGGTACTCCTCATTGTCCGAATTGTGGAAATGAAGTATCTCATCAAACCATTGGCCAAATTGGTGACAGCATCATTGAAGAGGGAGAAGGAATTAAAGTCCAAATTTTGTCTCCTATTGTCCGTGACAGAAAAGGTCAGCATAAGGATGTTTTAGATGACTTGAGAAACAAGGGTTTCGTCCGTGTAAGGGTTGACGGTGAAGTTCGTGAATTGGAAGAGGACATTGACCTTGCAAAAACCTATAGGCACAGCATTGATGTTGTAGTTGACAGGCTTAAGATAAGGCATGACGTTGACTTTAAAAGAAGATTGGTGGACTCACTTGAAACTGCAGCGGAATTTTCCGAAGGTTTGATTACTGTTTTATTCGATAATGGTGATGAGGAATATGAGAAAAAATACTCAGAGCACTTCGCATGTGTTGACTGTGGAATAAACTTTGAGGAATTGACTCCTCGTATGTTTTCTTTCAATGCTCCGCAAGGGGCATGTCCTGAATGTAACGGTATAGGTTCTAAAATGGAAATAGATCCTGATTTGATTGTCCCTGACAAGAATTTATCCTTGAATGAAGGAGCAATTGTGCCATGGGCAAAATCAACCAAAAGGGAGAATTACTATTATCAGATGCTTCAGGCGGTTGCAGATCATTTTAATTTCAGTATGGATGTGCCGTTCAATGAATTGCCTCAGGAACATCAGGACAATATATTATATGGATGCAAGGATAAGATTGCATTTACATTCAAGAGAAGAAACAAGTCTTATATGGTCAATCGTAAGTTTGAAGGAGTTATTCCAAGAATGGAAAGGTTATACCTTGAAACCAAATCAAATTATTCAAGAAAGTATCTTTCTAAATTTATGAGTGACAGAAAATGTCATGTCTGTGACGGTAAAAGGCTCAGGCCGGAAATATTGGCTGTTACAATTGGCGGAAAATCAATCATTGATGTTTGTGACCTTTCAATTAAGGATTCCTATCAATTCTTCCAGGATTTGGAATTGACTGAAAGAGAAAATTTCATTGCAAAAGAAGTTTTAAAGGAAATCAAAGAACGTTTAAGTTTTTTAGTTGAAGTAGGACTTGATTATCTGTCCATGTCAAGGTCATCAGGTACATTGTCCGGTGGTGAAGCTCAACGTATCAGACTGGCAACCCAAATAGGTTCAGGTCTTGTTGGTGTATTGTATATTTTGGATGAGCCAAGTATTGGATTGCACCAAAGGGATAATATAAAGCTTATCGAGGCATTAAAAAGGCTTAAAGATTTGGGAAACACATTAGTTGTTGTCGAACACGATGAGGAAACGATATTGTCTGCAGATTATGTCGTTGATATAGGTCCGGGTGCCGGTGAGCATGGTGGTAAGGTTGTTGCTCAGGGAACTCCGATTGATATAATGAACAATAAGGACTCTCTTACTGGCCAATATATTTCAAGGGCTAAAAAGATTGATATTCCAAAGGAAAGAAGACCTGGAAATGGTAAGTTCATTACAATCACTGGTGCTGCCCAAAACAATCTTAAGGATGTTGAGGTGGATATTCCTTTAGGTAAGTTTACTTGTGTAACTGGAGTCAGTGGTTCTGGTAAAAGCAGTTTAATCAATGAGATTTTATACAAGGGTGCTCAAGGTAAACTGTCAAGAAAGTTCACTTTCGCTGGAAAATATAAGGAAATTAAGGGATTGGAGCATATTGATAAGGTCATTGCAATAGATCAAAAACCTATTGGAAGGACTCCACGTTCAAATCCTGCAACATATACTGGTGTATTCACTGATATCCGTGATTTGTTTGCAAATACTCCTGAATCTAAAGCAAGAGGATATAAACCGGGAAGATTCTCATTCAACGTTAAGGGTGGAAGATGCGAAGCATGTTCCGGTGACGGTATAGTTCAAATCGAAATGCACTTCTTGGCGGATGTTTATGTTCCTTGTGAGGTCTGTGGCGGTAAAAGATACAATGAAGAGACTTTAGACATCAGATATAAAGGTAAAAATATTTATGAAGTATTGGAAATGACAGTTGAGGAAGCTTTGGAATTCTTTGAAAATATTCCAAAAATCACCAAAAAACTCCAAACATTATATGATGTCGGATTAGGCTATATGAAAATTGGCCAGCCTGCTACAACATTATCTGGTGGTGAAGCTCAAAGAATTAAGTTAGCTAAGGAATTGTCAAGAACCAGTACTGGTAAGACATTATATATTCTTGATGAACCAACAACCGGTCTTCACTTTGCAGATATAAGAAGATTACTTGAAGTGCTTGCAAGATTAACTGATTCAGGCAATTCTGTTGTTGTAATTGAGCACAATCTAGATGTTATCAAAACGGCAGACCATATTATTGATTTAGGTCCTGAAGGTGGAGATGGTGGTGGTGAAGTAATAGCTACCGGAACTCCTGAAGAGATTGCAGAGGCCGGAACATACACTGGCCAGTTCTTAGAAAAAATGCTGAATGAAAATATTACTCCATATGCTAAGGAATTAGTTGAAGATATGGGAAAATAATATTTTCAACATTTATTTTTTTTTACCAAATATCATTTAATTGAAAATAAGTTACTTTTTCTTTACCAAAAGTTTTTCAATCAAAACAGTTATTATAAAGATATTATATATTTTAAATAGAGGAGATAATGTGAATTTTAACATTAAAGAAGCATTTTTAATTTTTATTCGTGGATTATTAATGGGTGCTGCTGATATTGTTCCAGGTGTTTCCGGAGGAACAATGGCATTGATTACTGGAATTTATACCCATTTGATAGAGGCAATCAGTAATATTAAATTCGGTTTTTTAAAGCCTTTGTTTAAAGGAGACTTGAAAGGATTTTGGAATCAGTTTTTAGAGGAAATTGATTTTAAATTTTTCATTCCATTGATTTTAGGTATTGGTGTAGCTTTTCTAACTTTAGCTAAAGTAGTTACCTATTGTATGGATGTACATACTGCATTAACATATTCATTCTTCTTAGGTTTGATTATTGCTTCAGCAGTGGTATTGTTTAAAAAACTTAATCAAATCAATATTAAGACTGTTTTATTTGCAGCAATCGGTTGTGTACTAACTTACATTTTTGTCAGTTTAAATCCAATAGCTGCTAATCACTCTTTAATTGTCTTATTCCTTTCTGGAATGATTGCAATATGTGCTATGATTCTGCCAGGTATTTCTGGTTCATTTTTACTATTATTACTTGGACAATATGAATACATGTTGAATGCACTTCATGAGCTTCATTTCACAGAAATAATTGTCTTTGTTATTGGTGCAGTAATTGGTATACTTGGATTTTCAAAAATATTAAATTACTTGCTTAAACACCATGAAGAGATAACTATGGCATTTCTTATTGGTGTAATGCTTGGATCACTTAGAGTTCCATTAGTTGAAATATCAAATTCTGTGAGCATGAACTTTTCAGGTTTATTGCCATGCATTATCGTTGCAGTGATTGCTTTTGTAATTATTGTAATTATGGAAACTAGATTTGATTATATTGATTAATCAAATTATACTTCTTTTTTTTTTAAAATTTATTAACAATTAATGATATAATAAAATACAATGCTAGTTTTAAAAAAGATTAAAAAACAGTGGAGACTATATCCTATTGGTTCTCCAAAAGGCGCACTAAATCATAAAAGGGAACCGGAATATGTTGGAAATATTAAATTTACTCATAATGGTGATTCTTTAGCTATTTCCAGATTTATTGCAGATTATAACTTTAAGGAAAATTCCACTTTAAATGAAAAACTAGTTCCGCCAGGCGAGGTAAACAAGCTTCTTCGCTCTCAGGCTGTTTTTTTAGCGACCCGTGACGAAAAGGTCGAGAATTTTCTGAAGTCTCTAAACGTTAAGGTCAGGCACACCAGGGTATGTGACTATTGCGCATATGATGGAATGATAACTATTGTAAACTCTGATTTTTCATACAAATATCAAAACCAGTTGTTATGTAAGAATTGTGCATTGGATACTATTAAAAATGAAATCAAGCTTCAGGGATTTGATAAAAAGATTTTCAGAAACTTAAAATCCACTCTTGAAAAAACGGATGACTTGGAAAAAACATTGTCAGTTCTAGATCCTCATTTCAATCCGATGAAAAATAGGAATTTGACATTGTTTGACAGGACTTCCACAAAATCAAGACTTAAGATTCCTTCCGCTGAAATGAAGCGCCTAAAAATCAATCATGATTTTAGGGATATTTTAATCAAGAACGGTAATGATAAGTTATTGCCTGTTCAGTATTTGGCTATTCATGAAGGATTGCTTAAGGGAGAGGATTTGCTTGTTGTAAGTGCAACTGGAAGTGGTAAAACTTTGATTGGAGAACTTGCTGGGATTTCTCAGGCATTGAAAGGTAAAAAGTTTATTTTTCTAACTCCTTTAGTTGCTCTTGCTAATCAGAAATATCGTGATTTTAAAAGGAAATATAAAAAATTGGGTTTGAATGTAGCCATTAAGGTTGGTCGAAATCGTGTCAAGGCTAAAGGTGAGCTTAAATTGCCTGATAGTGATGTATCTCATGCAGACATTGTTGTTGCAACCTATGAGGGAATTGATTTTCTTTTAAGGAATGGAAATTCAAATGCATTAAGCAATCTTGGTGTGGTGCTGATTGATGAGATTCACATGATTGATGATGAAGACCGTGGAACCCGTTTGAATGGTCTAATTAAAAGAATTAAAAACCTATATCCTAAAACCCAGATTATAGGATTGTCTGCTACTGTCAAGAATCCTCAATTTTTAGCAAATGAATTTAATATGAAATTGGTTGAATATCCTGACCGTCCTGTGCCCTTGGAAAGACATCTTGTTTATATGAGAAATGAATCATCCAAACGTCATTTGATGGCTAAATTGGCTAAAAAGGAATTCAATACCAAGTCCAAAAAAGGATATCGCGGTCAGACAATAATATTTACCAACTCAAGGCGCAAGACCCATAAAATTGCAAACTTTCTGCAGGAAAAGCATATTAATGCAGCAGCATATCATGCAGGGCTGTCATATTATAAAAAAGAAAAGATTGAAAAGGACTTTGACCGAGCAAGATTGTCTGTTGTCGTAACGACTGCTGCTTTAGCTGCAGGTGTTGATTTTCCGGCTTCACAGGTAATATTCGATTCATTAGTAATGGGAAATAAATGGATTAATCCTAATGAGTTTTCACAGATGCTTGGACGTGCCGGAAGGCCAAGTTATCATGATAGGGGTATTGTTTATCTTCTTCCAGAAATTAATAATGAATTCCAGGGCGAATCTGAAGAAGCAAAAGCTTTGGAATTGCTTGAAAGCAATAGTGAAGATGTTTATATTGAGTATGATGAGGAAAGCTCTTATGAACAGATTTTAGCCGACATTTCATCAACATCCATAAGGAATATGGATGAATTGAACAAATTTTATGAAGACATTGATGTTCCGATTAGTCTCGATATAGCTGTTCGTGAGATGAAAGACTTAGGTTTAATAAGTGATGATTTTAAAATAACTAAATATGGTAGGGCAACTTCAGTATCCTTTTTAAGTTTGGATGATGCTGAATTTATTAGAACTGCACTGGATGACTGGGATTATCTGATAAACTATGTTAGATTATCTCCAATGTATAAAAAAAGAGAAGAATATGATAAATTGATGGTAAAAATAATTGCAATGGCATTGGATTTGGAATTATTTGAAAATGCTTATTTATCTCCAGTCATTCACAATCAGATATCAAATGCACTTAAGGTAAAATTCTCAACCCGATTGTTTGCAGAATCCACTTTGGATATCATTTCCTCGGGTGAGGCTTTGGATAAATTGGATTCTAAATTCCAGGATGCATTAATTCGTCTTCAAAGTGACTTTTTAAAATGCAATTGTCAGGATAGGCCATTTTGCAGATGTCTGCAGTTGGGAATATCTGAAGTCATTATCCATGAGCGTCTAAAAGGCAAGGATCCTGTTGACATATCAAATAAGTTATTCAGAAAATATCAGATTCAGGTCTATCCAGGAGATATATTCTCATGGCTTGATAATTTCGTTAAAAATTTGGATGCAATTAAAAGAATAGCAAAAGCTTTTAATCGTAGAAGCATCGAACGTAAAACTTCTTATTTAATTAAAAAAATAGAAAATGGTTAGAAAAATGTTTGTGGAAGATAAAATTTTAATTGGTGGTGATGTTTACTTACTACCAAAGATGGCAAATAGGCATGGTTTAATTGCAGGAGCAACGGGAACCGGTAAGACAATAACACTCAAAACACTTGCAGAATCCTTCAGTGATATGGGAGTACCAGTATTTCTAGCAGATATGAAAGGAGATATTTCAGGGCTTTCAAAAGTTGGTGAAATGAACGATAATGTTGCTAAAAGGGTAGAAGGAATAGATTCTTTTAAACTCAAATCATATCCTGTTGAATTTTGGGATTTATTCGGTGAAAAGGGATTGCCTGTTCGTGTTACCTTATCTGAAATGGGTCCTGTTTTATTATCCAAAATTTTAAACCTTACAGAAGCGCAAAGCGGAGTTTTAAACATTGTATTTAGGGTTGCAGATGAAGAATCTTTACTAATCATTGATATAAAAGATTTGAAATCAATGATCAATTATGTTGTTGAGCATAAGGATGTCTATGAACCAAAATATGGTTCCATTGCAGCTAAATCAGCAAATACTATTTTAAGAAACCTCATTACATTAGAAGACCAAGGAGGAAATGACTTCTTTGGTGAACCTGCTTTGGATTTAAATGACTTCATAAGGGTAGATGATTCTGGATGCGGCGTAATTAACATATTGGATGCTCAGAAATTATCCTTGTCTCCAGAAATATATTCATCATTTTTACTTTGGATGTTGTCCTCATTATATGAACAGTTACCTGAAGTGGGAGATGCAGAAAAACCTAAATTCGTCTTTTTCTTTGATGAAGCTCATTTGATTTTTGATGATATGGGACCAGAGTTCTTGAAAAAAATTGAGCAAATTACTCGTTTAATCCGTTCAAAAGGTGTTGGATTGTATTTTATTTCACAGTCTCCAGCAGATATTCCTGATGAAATTTTAGGACAGTTAGGTAATAGGATTCAGCATGCTCTAAGAGCTTACACTCCAAAAGACCAAAAAGCAGTAAAAGTAGCGGCTGAAACATTCAGAGCAAATCCTGACTTTGATACTGCAGATGTCATTTCCAATTTGGGCATTGGAGAAGCATTGGTATCAGTTCTGGATGATCAAGGAGTTCCTGGAATTGTTCAAAAGGTTAATATTATAGCTCCACAGTCATATATTGGTCCGGTTGATGATAATGTAAGATCTGAATTGATTAATCTGTCAGAATTCAAGGATAAATATCTTGAAGCTATTGACAATGAGTCAGCTTATGAGATGCTTGCAAATAAGATTAATCAGAATCAAAATATGGAAAGTGAAGTGCCGACTACACCACCTCAAGCTGAAGCTCCACAAGAACAACCTCAAGCAGAACAGGCTCCTGAAACTCAACAAGAGCCATTGACTGTTGGTGGATTTGATTTGGGAAGTATTTTGGGTGGCGGTAAGCCATCAGGCAAAAAAACTAAAAAGACAGCTCAGCAAAAAGCTATTGAAAAAGCAGCAACTACTGCAGCAAATACCATGGCTCGTGAAGTTACTAAAGGTATTATGAGAGGCCTATTCGGTCAAATGAAGTGATTATCATGCCACATCCACATGTTAAGGCAATTTCACAGATGGAGGATGCTTCAAAATTGGTGGATATAATATCAGAATCAAAAAGCTGTTATGTCCGGGATAATTTGTCTATCCATCTGCATGAAAGCCAGATAAAGTTAATCAAGAATATAGTTAAGCATTCAAAGCCCCATCACAGAAAAGTTAGGGTAAGGCAATATGCTAAAATTAATGATGACAATCATTTTGAATTGCATTTAAAATTATATCTTAAAAAATATAAGAAACTGGAACGTTTGGGATTGGCCGAAATTCTTGATGTTGACGATTTGCCTTATGACGTTGTTTTAACGGATAAAGGTTTAGAAATATTGTCTGAAATTGAATCATTGGAAAATGAATGGGCTGGTAAGGTTTCATGTGATATAGATGCTTTGCGTGAAATGGCATTGAATTCATTTGAGTATTCCTACAGGTTCAAGAAAAATCAGAAATACCAATTCTAAATTCACAATCTATTGAGTTGTAAGCTTTAATTACTTCCTCAATAGCTTCTTTTTCATTTTTAAAATAATATAAGTGACTTTCACATTCACAATCACTGCAGCCGAAATCCTGAATGTATTCATTGTTTTTGGACATTTCTTTTGACAGCTCACATTCCACTTTTTTATCAAGGTTATATATCACTTCTGTGATTTCGCTGTGTTTCAACAGATAATCTACATGCCAGTGGAGCTTCTTTTCATTGGATAAATGTCTTTTTACTCTTGATTTTAGATTATTCATTGCAGAACCAATGTACACATAACAACCCTTTTTGAAATCAATTTTGAGTCTGGAACCAATCTTTAACTTTTTGTTTTCATTAAATTCAATGATTAAGCAGTAACATCCGTTCATTAGTTATCTATATTTGCATAATTAATGACATATTTTTTCATTACATATCATACATGTTTAATGTCTGTAAAATCAGATATTTCGGAGTTCAATGTTCGAATATCTGATAAATTTAAGTCATGAACATTATCATGTCCTGTTATTCTTGCAAAGGTTTTTAACTCTTCAGTTGATACTTTTAAATAGTTTTCAACTCTTTTTGCAGCAGTATCTATTTTCAGTCTTTTTCGTAATTTTTCATCCTGTGTAGCAACACCTAAAGGACATTGTCCTGTTTGGCAGATTCTGTATTGTTGACATGCTGCCGCCATCAATGCCGCTGTTCCTATTGCAATTGCATCAGCACCCATAGACAGTGCTTTTGCAAAATCAGAAGATAATCTTAATCCTCCTGTAATGATTAGACTCATCTCCGAGTCCTTTTCATCCAAATATTTGCGAGCACGTGAAAGGGCATATATTGTTGGAACTGAAGTTGCATCCCTAATGATTTTTGGACTGGCACCAGTTGATCCTCCACGTCCATCTATCGTTACAAAATCTGCACCAGAATATATTGCATATTCCAAATCATCTTCTATTCTGCCCGCAGCTAGTTTTAAACCGATAGGCCTGCCATCAGATTTTAAACGTAAATCCTCAACCAAATCTTTTAAATCATTCTTGGAGTTAACTTCAGGTATTGTTGCCGGCGAGTGAATGTCTTCACCTTCAGATTTGTTTCTTAGTTTGGCAATTTCCTTTGTTACCTTTGAACCTTCAAGCTGACCTCCAAGACCGGGTTTTGTAGACTGTCCTATTTTAATTTCTATTGCATCTGAAGATTTTAAATTGTTGTTATTGACACTATATTTGTTTGGAACATACTCAAAAATGTATTTGTATGCATTTATTTTCTCTTCGGCTAAAATTCCTCCTTCACCACTGGCCTGAGCAGTTTTTAATCTCGCTGTTGCCTTAGAAAGAGCAATTTTTACTTCTCGTGAAAGTGCTCCGAAGGACATATGTGTTACATATATTGGAGTTTCAATTACCAATGGTTTTTTGGCATTTTTCCCGATAATGGTTTGTGTATTAACTTCAACATCACTTTCAAGAGGCTGTGGATTTAGCTGACAACCTAATATTAGGATGTCATCCCAATCAGGCATTTTTAACTCAGTGTTCATTGCAGAAATTATGCTTTTTCCATTAATGGCCTTTTCGTGAATTAAATCCATTGCACGAATATCTTTGGCTGATTTTGCATATTCCTTTGGGTATGCTAAGCTAACATTTTGCGTGTTTTCCTGCGTTTCAGTTTTTTCATCCTCAACAAAGTTTGAAATTTCCTGACCGCATATTGGACATTTATCCAATTTATCCAGTGAGATTCCCGTTGATTCTTCATTGTGGATGTGTCCACATATTAAACATCTGTATATCATGATTCAACATTGAAAAAATCAATATTTAATGATTTGGTAACTTTTTATTCACCTGATAATATTATTTTTATTAGTTGAGGTAAATATTTATATGAGCTTGTTTTTTTAATTTAAGAAAGTAATATTGTTTAAACTAATAATAGATAAATTTAAAAACTATTTATTATAAAATAACTTATATAAATTAATATTAGGTGATATACAATGAATTTCTATGAATATTATACTGAGGAAGTAGGATTGATTGATGAGGTAATGAATTTTATGAGTAAAAGAAAATACAAAAAAGCTCTTGAATGCATAAATAATTCCAGCAGCGATGAAATTAACGATCCATTGGTAATAATGAGTAAAGGCCAATGTTATTTGAGATTGGGGGATAGAAGAAATGCCAATAGGTGCTATAAAAAAGCTATTGCTGTTTGTGATGAAAAGTTAAGTGAAACAAAGGATACGATTACATTAAATATTAAAGGAAACTGTAACTTATTGTTAAAAAATTATATTGAGGCTATTGAATGTTACAATGAAGTGTTGGATACTGATGAGAAAAATTCATTAGCATTAAGTTTCAAATCTGTTGCATTAATTAGACTGGATGAAACTGATGCGGCTTTTGATTGCTTAAAAAAATTATCAGAAATTGATTCCGATAACAATGATGTAAAATTATTTAAGGTACAGTATTTCAACAGCATTGGAAAATATGAGAAATCTCTTAAACTGTTAAGGGAAGTGATTGAATCCCCTTATGATTATCCTCAAGCATATATGTTGAGGGCGGATGTTTTTGTTGAGTTGGGTAAATTTGATGATGCAATGATTGATATTAATAAATCTTTGGAGTTGAATTCAACAAATTCATATTCATTATATGTTAAGGCAAAAATTTTGATGCATAAATATCACTTTGAAGATGCTTTGATGTATCTGGTGAAAGCAATATCTATAGATTCTGATGTTGACTCTTATTATTTTGACAAAGGGTCTTGTCATTTGAACTTGTGTCAGTATGATGATGCATTTAAATCATATGCAAAAGCATTTAGATTGAATCCTCATAGTGGTGGAATTGCAAACAGAAATATTTTTCTAGATTTCATTCACGATTTGAAAAAATATTAATCCATCAAAAATCAATATTATAATATGGAATTTAAAATTAAGTCTAAGGGTCATAGGAATGTATCATCACTTCATAAGTCTACATTTGAAATAACCAAAGATGTTGAAATCGGACCTACTGCAGACTGTATTATCGGTGTGGATATGGATGATTCAATGTTGGATTTTCCGCAAGAGTTTAAGGAAAAAATCACCAATTCCAATACAAAAATAGCTGTTATATTGGATACAAAAAACGCTCATGATGAAATTATTGGTTTTGGACATGAAGATTTGACTTTAACTCATCCAACAGATATTGTGTGTAGAACAAGTGATTTTACTTGTCCAAGAACATTGATGATAAAATCTTCTAAGGCAGCACGTGACCTGAATTCAGATTTAATCAATGATTTAAAAAATGAGGGAGAGTTAAAAATTACTATTAAAATCGTTGAATAACAGTTAACTATATATAATGATAAAAACATATTTTTTTATAACTACTTTTGTTTTATGCGGGGGTGGTCGAGCGGTCAAAGGCGCTAGGTTGAGGGCCTAGTGGGTCAGTCCCTTCGCGGGTTCAAGTCCCGTCCCCCGCACTACTTTCAATCTATTTTTGTTAAGTAACTATTTATGTATTGAAATAGAGAATAATAATTATAATTTATTTGGTGATAAAATATGAAAGCTGTTATTCCTGCAGCAGGTTTTGGTACACGATTTTTACCTGCTACAAAAGCGCAACCTAAAGAGATGTTACCTGTTTATGATAAACCAACCATTCAATATGTTATTGAGGAAGCTGTAGCTTCAGGTATTGATGATATATTGATTGTAACCGGTAGAAATAAACGTTCTATTGAAGATCATTTTGACAAATCTTTTGAACTTGAACAGACTTTGCAAAGTGCTGGTAAAGATGATCGTTTAAAACAAGTTCGTGCTATCACTGATTTGGCTGATATTTGCTATGTAAGGCAAAAAGAGCAAAAAGGTCTTGGTGATGCAATTTATTGTGCTAAAAAGCATATTGGTGGGGAAGCATTTGCAGTACTTTTAGGAGATTCCATTACTAAAGGTCCTGTTCCATGTACAAAACAATTAATTGACGTATATGAAAAATATGGTGCATCTGCAATCTCACTTGAAGAGGTTCCAAAAGATAAAGTGGAAAGATACGGTATCATTAAAGGAACTGAAGTTGAAAAAGACATTTATGAAATTGAAAAGCTTGTAGAAAAGCCATTGGCACACCAAGCTCCATCTAACTTGGCCATTATGGGTCGTTATGTGTTGACTGGAGATATTTTCGATAAAATAGATGAAACCGAACCGGGTGTGGGTGGTGAAATTCAACTTACTGATGCATTGTCAAAATTGGATGCAATTTATGGAAATACTTTCGAAGGAAAAACCTACGACATCGGAAATCGTTTTGAATGGCTTAAAACTTCCATTGAATTTGCATTGGATGATGATGAATCAAAAGATGCATTAATTGAATATATGAAAACAATGATTCGTGAATTTGAATAATTGTATTTTGCTGAATATTCTCAGCAAATCCACTATTTTTTTTTTATTTAATTGATAATATGCAATATAGAACAATTAAAAAGACTGGAGATGAAATATCTCCCCTAGGCTTTGGTGCAATGAGATTGCCATTGAAAAATGGTAAAATAGATAGGCAAAAAGCCCGTGAACTGATTTATCATGCCATTGACAATGGTGTTAATTTCATAGATACTGCATACCTTTACGGTGACAGCGAAAGCTTTTTAGGTGAAATCCTTAAGGGAGAATATGCGGATAAGGTTAAACTATGCACTAAATTGCCTGCAATTAATGTTCGAAAATATGAAGATATGGAAACAATTTTGGCTGAACAGCTGAAAAGACTTCAAAGAGATTGCATAGATTATTATCTTATTCATGCTGTTGATTTAAAAGCTATGAATAAGCTATTGAAGAAAGATTTGATTAAGTTTTTAAATAAGGCCAAAAGCGAAGGCAAAATAAAACATATTGGCTTTTCATACCATGGTCCAAAAGAGGAATTTGACATATTGATTGATGGATATGATTGGGATGTAGTAATGGTTCAATACAATTATTTTGATGAAAATGTCCAGGCCAGTGTTGAGGGTATTGAATATGCAGCCTCAAAAGGAATGGGTGTTTTCATAATGGAACCTTTAAAGGGAGGTATTCTTGCAGGAAAAATGCCTGCCGATGCTGAAGAAATTTTTAAAAATGCAAATCCCAATAAAAGTAATGCGCAATGGGCTATGGAATGGGTTTTGAACAATCGAAATGTTACATGCGTACTGTCTGGTATGAACACACTGGAACAGCTTGATGAAAATCTTGAGGTTGCCAATAACACTATGCCAATGTCAATGAGCTTTGAAGATTTGGAAACTGTTGAGCATGTCAAAAGGGTTATGAGGAATTCATTAAGGATTAATTGTTCAACCTGTGGATATTGCATGCCTTGTCCTCAGGGGGTTAATATTCCTGAATGCATGAAGATATATAATGAAAAATATCTGTTTGGCCATAAAGGTTTTTTCAATCCTGCCTTATTTGACTATTACCAGTATGTGGGCGGAATTATGGGCAGTTCCGGAAATGCAGGTAAATGTAATGGCTGTGGAAAATGCTTAAGGAAATGTCCTCAAAAGTTGGATATTATTAAAGAGCTTAAAACTGTAAAAAAAGAATTTGAATTCCCAGGAATGAGCATCATCCTAGTATTCATTCAAAAAATTGGTTTTCCATTGTACAGACAAATGGTTAAGCTATTGAATCGCTAATTTTTTCTAATCTTGTCTGATATTTCTTCCCATTCCTGAGATTCAACCACATCATATGTTTCTCTCCAAAACTTTTGTCTTATGATGTTTGTCGTTTCCGTAAAAATGGGATTATTTCTTTGTCTTAAAAAATAGTCGTAGTAGTCATAGGTCATGGTAATGTCTCCTTATTAGTAAATTGATTATTTCTATTGATTGATTACTATTTAAAGCTTGTTGATATCACTGATAAAAATTGTTCTCACTGAAACATAGTATTTATACTTTTCTTATACTAAAAAATTTAATATATTTTAAAATCAAATTTTAATTATAGGTGAAAAAATGAAATTTGAAGAATTAATTGCACCATGTCCAAAATGTGGTTCTAAAGATAAGGTAGCTCATAGAAAAATGTTGGATAATCACCGTGCTCATGCAGAAATGGACACTGTAAAATGTGAGGAATGTGGCTACATTTTCTTTGTAAACGATGATATGGAAGAAGATGAGAAAAAACAATTATTAAATGAATTAAATAAAATTTACTGATAGCATGACATTTCATGTAATGATTATCCCTACACTCAACTGTCCATCAAATTGCAAATACTGTTGGGGTTCTGAAAATAAAAAGGAAATGATGGATATTGAAGTAATTGATCAAATCATTGGTTGGCTAGGTGATTTTAGGGATGATAAAGTTCATTTCACATTCCATGGTGGTGAACCTCTTCTTGCAGGATATGACTTTTATAGCCAAGCACTTGAAAAGCTATCCCAATTGCCTAATCTTGAAGGTTTTTCTCTTCAGAGTAACATTTGGCTTTTAACGGATGAATTGATTGACCTTTTTGTCAAATACAATGTTGTGGTAAGTACAAGTATTGACGGGCCAAAGGAAATCAATGATTATCAAAGGGGAGATGGATATTACGATAAAACTATGGAGAAATATGAACTTGCCAAAAGCAAAGGATTAATTATTAACTTCGTTTTGACCGTAACAGATTATTCAAAGGATTTCTCCGATGAACTGTATGAATTTTTCAAAGGAGAAAAAATGAATCTTAAAATCCATGCAGCATTGCCATCCCTTAGAGGAGATAATGCAGACCCTTGGGCACTTGACCAGAAAGAGCATGGAAAATTGCTCATAGAATGGCTTGACAAATACCTTTATGATTTGGATAAATTCACTATCATGGATTTGGATCATATCTGTAAATCAAGCCTGAGAAGGAGAGGAACCCTTTGTACGTTTGCCGATTGCATTGGAACGACCTTGGCAGTAGGTTTTGACGGTTCCATATATCCATGTTACCGATTTGTTGGAATGGATGATTATGTATTGGGAAATGTTTCAGATAACCCTTCTTTTGATGATTTAAAGACTTCTGATGCCTGGGCAAAACTTCAGGAATTCAGAGATTATGTTGATGAAAATTGTAAGAAATGCAAATATGTAAAATATTGCGAAGGAGGATGTCCATATAATGCTATTGTGGCATATCAGACTCCTCAGGCAGTTGATCCGCAATGTACAGCATATAAAATGATTTTTGGAGAGGTTTCCAAAAGAATGAACAAGGAATTCGCTCGCTCCGCTTTCGGTATGGGGGCACCGGCTGAAAGAAAAGAAGGTGAATCTTTCAGTATAATGGATTTGGCCATGAAACCTTAATTGTGTGATAATATGATTTGTGATGATTGTAAACATTTGGAATTAAGAAACAAATACAAAATTGTGTGTAAAATTCATGAACATCAATTATTGGATGTTAAGGAATGCATGAATTTTGAAAAACTTGATGATGAAAACTAATTTTTTTAATCATATTTTTTTTAAATTTTTTTCAGTAATACTTAGTATATAAATGAACTCAAAAAAAGTAATAACCTTTATAAAGTTCTATTGACATAATATGTATTAGTAATACTGAGTATTTAAATGACTTTAAAAAAAGTAATACTTTTTGGCTGTTCGTAATACTTTATATTTAAATGATTTTAAAAAGTGTAATATTTATTAATTTTTTAATATTTCCCTTGTTCGGGATTTTCATTGAAAAATTTTTTAGTAATACTGAGTATTTAAATGACTTTAAAAAAAGTAATACTTTGAGGTGTTTTGTATGATAGATGAAATAACAGATTTTTTATTTGGGTTAAAAATGACTATTATTTCAGGAATATTCTTATTAATCGCTATTATTTTCATGATATTTGGAATTCAAACTCCAGTTTATTTAAATCCCGCATGGGGTACAGTAATAATCAGTGGAATTCCAATGTTATTGCTCGCTATGATAAGATTAATCCGTGAAAAATGGATTTCATCTGCATTGTTAATTGCAATTGCTATGATTGCTTCATTGTTGATTGGTGAAGTATTTGCAGCAGGTGAAGTTGCATGGATTATGGCATTGGGAGCATTGCTTGAAGACTGGACAGTTGAAAGAGCTAAAAAAGGTTTAAAGAATTTAATTGATTTGACCCCGCAGACTGCAAGACTTGTCAGCGGTGATGTAATACCTGCAAGCGAAGTTAAACTCGGAGATAACTTAAGGATATTGCCTGGTGAAAACATTCCTGTTGACGGAGAAATTATTAAAGGTACAAGTTCCATTGATCAATCCGTAATGACTGGTGAATCATTGCCTATTGATAAGACTGTTGGTGATGAGGTATTCTGTGGAACTACAAATATGTTTGGGGCTATTGATATTAAGGCAACAAGTCTTTCCGAAGATTCTTCTCTACAAAAATTAATCGATTTAGTTAAAGCGGCCGATGAAAAGCAAGCTCCAACACAAAGAATTGCAGACAAATGGGCCACATGGCTGGTTCCAGTTGCACTAATTATTGCTATAGTTGCATGGTTGGTTACAGGAAACATTGAACGTGGAGTCACTGTTTTAGTAGTGTTCTGCCCATGTGCATTGATTCTTGCTACCCCTACTGCAATTATGGCAGCTATTGGTCAGGCAACAAAACATGGTGTTTTAATCAAATCTGGTGAAGCTTTAGAAAAGTTAGGTGCATTAAACACTTTGGTATTTGATAAGACAGGTACCTTGACATATGGTAATCTGGTTGTATCAGACATTACTCCATTAGGCATATCTGAAGAGGATTTACTCTCTCTTACAGCATCCTGCGAAAGCTTAAGTGAACACCCACTGGCTAAGGCAATTGTTGCAAAAGCTAAAAGTGATGGCATTTCAATTAATGAAGTTGAAAACTTTAAAATGTATCCTGGTTTGGGAGTATCCTGTGAAATAAACTCCAATATAATTTATGCAGGTAATCTGAAGTTTCTGAATGAAAATGGAATCAATGACAATGTTGATGAATATCTTGATAAATTCAAAAACGAAGGTAAGGCAACGGTCGTAATCGCTCAAAATGATAAGATTATAGGTATTATTGCATTGTCTGATATGATACGTGAAGATGCTCCTGAAATGATTAATGCACTTCATGACATTAAGACAAAAACCGTTTTGCTCACTGGAGATAACAATCAGGCTGCAAATTATTTCGCATCAAAGGTGGGAATAGGTGAAGTTCACGGCAATCTGCTTCCTGAAGAAAAACTTGAATGGATTTCCAAATTCCAGGAAAATGGTGACAATGTTTGTATGGTTGGAGATGGTGTAAATGATGCCCCAGCACTCAAAACCGCAAATGTGAGTGTAGCAATGGGATCTATGGGAAGTGATGTTGCTATTGAAGCAGCAGATATTGCACTTTTGGGAGATGATATCTCTAAAGTCCCATATCTTAAAAACCTGTCAAACTCCACATTGTTTACAATCAAGGCGAATATTATAATTTCCATGGCAATTAATGCAGCAGCTATTGTCTGTTCCGTATTGGGATTATTGAATCCTGTTACTGGAGCTATTGTACACAATGCAGGATCATGTTTGGTAGTATTAAATGCGGCATTGCTATATGATAGAAACTTTGCTAAGAAAAGCAAAAGTTCCGCTCACAATCACTATCACTCCCATGAGGATGGTACTCACACACATTCTCATGAAAATGTGGAAATCATTGATGAGATTGTAACCGAAAACGGTGTACGTCACTTGCATGCACATACCCATCCTATGGATAGACATGCATGTGAATCATATCATAATTAAACGATATATAAATTTGAATAATTAAAACATATTTTTAATTATTTTTTTCTTATTTTTCTAAACATTTTTATTCGGTTTTTTTATATATCATGATAAATCATTATATTTATAAAGTATCTTTTACAAATATGGTAGTAGTTTTAATTTATTTGATGAGTGAAAAATTATGTTAACATCAGTACAAAAGGAAATTTTACAAACACTAATTAATCTATACCAATCTTCCGATGGGAAATCTATTAAAGGAGAGGATATTGCTGAAGTTATGAACAGAAACCCCGGTACTATTCGCAATCAGATGCAATCCCTTAGGAGCTTAAGTTTAGTTAAGGGAGTTCCTGGTCCTAGAGGAGGATATAAACCAACTATTGAAGCATATCATTCTTTAAATATATCTATTTCTGATAAAGAAACTAAAGTTCCAATTTATTGTAATGATGAAAGATTAAAGGATATTTCCGTTGCAAAAATTGAATTCACATCAGTTCCACAACCTGGTGAATGTGAAGCCGCAGTTAAAGTTCTTGGAAGTATTAAGGATTTAAATCTTGGGGATATGATTAGAATCGGTCCGACACCAGTAAATAATTTAGGTATTATGGGAAAAATTGTCGGTAGGGATGATATGGACAATATTCTGCTTGTGGACACAACCACAATCAGAAGCATACCTAAACAAACTGTTGGCGATATTGCAAGCAAAAATGTCATTTCTCTAAAGGCTGACTGTAATTTAAAAGAAGCAGCAAAATTATTTTCAGAAAATAAGATTGATGGTGCCCCGGTCATGAAAAATGGCAAAGTGGTTGGAGTATTTACAGTGACTGATTTGATTCATGCATTTGCAGATGATAAAGATGGTGCAACAGTTGGAGATTTAATGTCTAAAAAGGTTATTATCATTAATGAAAATCTCAAAATTGCCAAGGCACTTGAAATATTATTTAAAAAATCAATTTCAAGATTGATAATAGCTGATGATGACAATAACTTACTTGGAATTGTTACAAGAACAGATTTGATTAATTCCATGACAAACTTAGAACAATTCCCGATTATTACTAATTAGTGTGATTAAATGGATAAAGTTAACCAATTAAAAGTTAAAAAGGATATGAAAGTATCTGAATTAATACATCAATTTGATAAGTCTGGAGTTTTAGGTTCTGGAAGAGTTGCCAGAGCATCCAATATATTGACAGATATGATTAAAGATGAGGAAATGAATGTTTTCATGAGTTTGGGAGGCCCTTTAATTCCGGGTGGACTTAGAAATATTGTAACCCAAATGATTAGTCAAAAACATGTTGATTTGATTATATCCAGTGGTGCTAATATTACTCATGATTTGCTTGAGGCTTTCGGTGGAAATCATTATCGTGATGAGGGACGTGACGATGAGGATTTGAATGCTGATGGAATTGGGAGGATTGCCGATATCAATGTAGGATCAGATGACTTTGCAGTTTTTGAAAGTGAAATCATTAAAATATTTGAAGATATCTCATCACGTAAAAGCAGGATTTCAATTCAGGAATTACTGTATGAAGTTGGACTTCTTATTGATGATGAAAACTCTTTTGTAGCTACTGCAGCCCGTTTGAAGCTTCCTATTTTTGCACCGGGCTTAATTGACAGCATGTTTGGATTGCAGTTATGGATTTTTACACAAGATCATGATTTTGTTGTAGATGCAGTTGCTGATATGCACTATTTGTCCGATTTTGTTTTTGATAGTGAAAGAATTGGTGGAATACTGTTGGGTGGAGGATTGACCAAACATTATACTCTTGCTTCAACCTTGCTTAAGGGAGGTCTTGATTCAGCAATTCAAATCACGATGGATAGGCCGGAAGCAGGCAGTTTAAGTGGAGCTCCTCTGCAGGAAGCAAAATCCTGGTCTAAGGCACAATGCGGTTCAACACTTGAAACTGTTATTGGTGATGTAACAGTAATATTTCCTTTAATTTATGCAGCAGCTTTGGATAAATTGTAGGTGTTTTAAGTGAATTATTTTATTTTAGGTCTTTTATTTTTCATGTCAGGATTTTTCATGAAAATTTCAGATGATGCATATGATGAGAAAAAAGATTTAATTATGGCCACTATTTTTGGAGTATTGTGTGCATTAGCATCAGGTGCTGCGGCAGTAATTGATTCGGGCGCTGCCTATATATTCATTGGAATATTGGTGGGCAATCTGATTGCATTGAAAATAGATGGCATTCATCATTGGATTACTTTAATTATATTTATATTAATCTCTTTGATTTTCGGACTGCCTGATTTAAGTCTAGCTATTGTGCTTGTTTGTATACTTGCGGCCCTTTCTGATGAGGTAGGTCATGAATTAATAGCAAATTATACGGAAAATATGTTTTTAATCCTATTTTTTGAATATAGGTTTGTAATGAAAATAGTAATATTCTTATTGGCATTATTTGGTTTTATTTCATTCTGGACATTCATATTCTTTATTTTATTTGAATTGTCTTATGTAATGGCAGGATGGTTTTTTGAAAAAATAGTAATAAAGGAAAATTATTAAATTTTCCTTCTATTCGTTTAATTCGATACCCATTTTTGCAGCGAATCTTGCGAGAATAACTGTTACGAGAACTGCAATAACGGTAACTATGATAGCATAAGTGAATAAACTGGATAATGCGCTTCCAGTTCCAACATATTGTTCAATTAATGCTTGGATTGCATTGTTCCATGCTAAACCTGCAACGAATGCAAAAGCAGTGGTAATTAAACCTAAAATGGTTTCCATGATTAATTTAGTTACTTCGGATGCCATGTTACTTTCCTCCTTTTCAATTTATTTGTTCATTAGATAAGTAGAACATATAGATTTATATATTTAATAATTAAAATACTTTTAGTTAATTTTAACTTTATTTTAAAAGATTTTCACAAGCAAGTTTTGGATTGTCTGATTCATATATACTTCTTCCCACAATAATCGCATTAGATATTTCCAATGTCTTTTTAGCATCTCCACCTTGCTTTCCAACGCCAGGTGAGATGATATATGCATCATCACCTACAATATTCCTGATATCTTGCAAGCGATCTAGGCGTGTTGCTGGAGCTACATAATTTGTAATTCCCATTTCAACACCCATTTTAGCTATTTCATCAGCTGCAGACTGTAAAAACTTTTTAGCTCCGGGATGTGACATTTCTGTCAATAGGAACAGTTCCTTTCCAAATTCGTTTGCAACGTCAAGGCATGCCTGCACGCTGTCTGGTCCAACGAAGCCATGACATATTATTGCATCGGCACCGGCTTTGAATGTTTCTTTACAGATTTTATCGTTTGTTGCATCAATATCTGCTACCTTGAAGTCACATATTACTTTAAATCCGAATTTATCCTTTAATTTTTGGATTATTTCAAGACCTTCTGCAAGTGCAAGCGGATAACCAATCTTTATGGTGTCTATATCATCAGATATTTTCTCACAGATGTTTATTGCTTCATTTTCGCTTCCTACATCTAATGCTAAAATTAAATTGTTTTTTATGTTCATGTAATGTATATTTGTTTGTGTTATATTAAGTATTTTTTTAAAATGGGCTTGTATATTTGATGAATTTATTAAAGTATATTTGATAAAATATTAATTTTATATTATATATTTAAATACTATGAAATTAATACTTATACTTATCAAATTGTATTTAAATTGTTTTAATTTAAGTAAACCTAAATTTGATTAATTAATTTAAAAAGAGGAGAATAAATTATGCATATTATGGAAGGATATTTGCCATTAATGTGGTGTATTATATGGTTTGTCATTTCAATCATAGTTGTTGCATTTGGTTTATATCAAATTAAAAAAATCGTGGATGAAACTCCAGAATCCAAGGCTTTGCTTGCGGTAAGTGGAGCATTCATGTTCGTATTGTCATCTTTGAAATTACCTTCTGTTACTGGAAGCTGTTCTCACCCTTGTGGTAACGGATTAGGTGCAGCATTGTTCGGTCCTGCAGTGACCGCAGTTTTAGCAACTATTGTACTTCTTTTCCAAGCAATTTTACTTGCTCACGGTGGATTAACTACTTTAGGTGCAAACATTTTCTCAATGGGTATTGTTGGACCTCTTGTTGGTTGGATTGTATATAAAGCTTTAACTAAAGCTAATATATCTTCTACTATTGCAATCTTTTTCGCAGCATTCTTAGGAGACTTATTAACTTATGTGGCTACTTCATTCCAATTAGCTTTAGCTTTCCCAGCTCCTAACTTTGGTACAGCATTAACTAATTTCTTAATAATCTTTGCTGTAACTCAAATTCCATTAGCTGTTGGTGAAGGTATTTTAACCGTAATTATTTGGGATAGATTAAAAGCTTACAAACCAAAATTATTAGCTAAACTTAATGTTTTAGCTCCAAGTGAAGCATAGGTGATATTATGAACAGAAGTACTTTAATTTTATTAGGTATTGTTTGTATAATCATTTTCATTGCTCCATTAGCAATGTATAATGGTCATGGTGAGGATGATGGATACTTTGGTGGATCAGACGACCAAGCTGGTCAAGCTGTAGAAAAAACAGGATTCCAACCTTGGTATAGTTCAATTTGGGAACCACCAAGTGGAGAAATTGAAAGTTTAATATTCGCTCTTCAAGCTGCTATTGGAGCAATCATTATTGGTTACTTCTTTGGTTTATGGAGAGGACAATCATCTAAAGAAGAAGAATAAGTCTTCTTCTTATAATTTCTTTTTTTAGTGATTTTATGAAGTTTGATATGGATTATATAGCACATCATAATGCTTTAACAGAAGCGAATCCTTACTTCAAATTGTTTTTAACAATATTTTTGTTAATTTTAACATTGGCTTTAGATAATCTATATTTTGATATTTTTATTTTCTGTGTAATGTCTATAGTCATATTGGCTATTGCAAAGATTAATTACAGATCTTATTTGAAATTTCTTTCAATACCTATGGCGTTTGTAGTTATAACTTGTCTTTTTTTAATATTCTTCTTTGGTAAAGGAGAAGTAATTTATGAAACAGGTATTTTTGGAATTGTAGTTACAACAGATTCACTTCATTATGGTGTTTACACATTTTTCAGAGTTGTTGGTTGTTTGCCTTCATTAGGCTTTTTAGCACTCACAACACCTATTGCAAAAATATTAAATTGTTTATCTACTTTAAAAGTTCCAAAATTATTCATAGAAATTGCTTTGTTGATGTATAATTCAATTTTCATATTCTTGAATGAAATTGATACTATGCAAAAGGCACAGGAAACTAGATTAGGATATCATTCCTATTTAAATTCATTTAAGTCATTGGGTGCACTTGCAAGTACTATATTTTTAAGGTCTCTTGATAAAAGTGAAACTTTACAGCATTCGCTTGATTCAAGAGGATATACTGGTGAAATTCCAATTTATAAACCAAAAAAGAGAGGTAATTAATCATGTTGGAAGTTAAAGATTTAAAGTATTCATATAATGTAGATTACCAGGCGTTAAAAGGAGTTAGCTTAAAAATTGAACAGGGTGAAATGGTTGCTCTTTTAGGTAAAAACGGTGCAGGTAAGTCAACATTGTTCCTTCATTTAAATGGAATTTATGAGCCTGATGAAGGTAAAGTGTTCATTGATGGGGAAGAACTTAAGTATGATAAGAAATCACTACTTAAATTTAGGCAAAAAGTGGGCATTGTATTTCAAAATCCTGATGACCAGATTTTTGCTCCAACCGTAGAGGAAGACGTTGCTTTCGGCCCATTGAATTTAGGTTTATCTATGGAAGAGGTTCAAGACCGTGTTGAAGAGGCACTAGCTCGTGTAGGAATGACTGGTTTTGAAAAATCAGCACCTCATCATTTGAGTGGAGGTCAAAAGAAAAGAGTTGCTATAGCCGGTATTTTAGCAATGAAACCTGAAATCATGATTTTGGATGAGCCTACTGCAGGTTTAGATCCTCAAGGTGTTACTAATTTAGTAAAATTACTTAAGGAACTAAATGAAGAAGGAATTACTATTGTCATTTCAACTCACGAAGTGGACTTGGTTCCTGATTATGCAAAAAGGGTGTTTGTTTTAGTTGATGGTAAACTTATTGCTGAAGGAACACCAAAAGACATATTTTCTCAACCTGATATACTTGAACAGGCTAATTTAAAAATTCCTATCGTAACTGAGTTGTTCCAGAAAATTGAGAAGGAAGGTTATGATATGGAAGGGGATTATCCATTAACAATTGAAGAGGCAAAGGACAAGTTTTTGAAACTTGTAAATAAAAACTAATTTTTTTTTAAATCACTAATTTTATAATAAATCTTATTTTGAAAGTATTACTCACAGTATTAATTTTTAATACATTATTATTTTCACTAAATAGTTAAATATTAAAATTGACATATCTTTTTGTAAGGTGAAGTTTATGAGGATTGGAATTTGTGATACTACATTTGCTAGATTTGACATGGCATCTGCAGCTATTGATGAGCTAAAAAATAATGCTTATGACTTAAAGATAATACGTGAAACAGTTCCTGGTGTTAAAGACTTGCCTGTAACAGCTAAAATCCTCATAGAAGAGGAAAATTGTGATATAGTTATGGCTCTTGGAATGCCTGGGCCTATGGAAAAAGATAAGATGTGTGCTCATGAAGCATCAACAGGCCTTATCAATGCTCAATTAATGACCAATACTCATATATTGGAAGTTTTTGTTCATGAAGATGAGGAAGAAGATCCTGTTGAATTGAAAAAGCTAGCTGAAAACAGGGCTCGTGAACATGCACAAAATCTGATTAAAATGATGTATCATAGAAAAGCAATGAGAAAAGAAGCTGGAATGGGAATGCGTGAAGGAAAAGAGGATGCCGGACCATTATAGGTGTAGATATGGGACATGAAATAACTGCTGAAGATAAAAATGCGACATATGTGGTTCTTCCAGCATATAATGAAGCAACTAGAATTAAACCTGTTTTAGAGGATATAGCCCGCAAAGGTTATAATATGGTTATTGTAAATGATGGTTCATCAGACAATACTCTGGAAGTCATTAAACAGGTCAAGAAGGAATTTCCAGATAAAATACATATTTTTTCTCTGATGATTAATAGGGGAGTTGGAATAGCTACTCAAACGGGTTTTGAGGCAGTTTTAAAGTATAATCCGAAGTATGTTGTCAGTATGGATTCTGATGGACAGCATTCCGCTGATGACTTGGATGAAGTAATAAAACCATTGGTTTCAGGTGAAGCACAAGCAGTAATCGGCGTAAGGCCATTTGAAGACATGCCTAGAACTAGAAGTTTTGCAAATTCAATCATGAATCTCTTAACAAGAATATTCTATGGGGTGGATGTAAGTGATTCCCAGACTGGTTTTCGGGCAATAACCATTGATGCATTGGATAAGATTTCAATCAATGCTACAGGTTATCTCATTTCTTCGGAATTCATACGTGAAATTAATGATAACAATATCCCATTTGCGGAAGTTCCAATTCAAACAATTTATACTCCTGAAACTCAAGCTAAAGGAACAAATGTTAAAGTAGCACTTAAAATTTTGTTCCAAATGATTAAACATCAATTTTAAGGTGAAAAAATGTATTTATATGCTTTAATATTTCCAATAATTTCAATAATAGCCATAATATGGTTTATTACCAGATACTTTAAGGGAAAAAACTCACTGGCAACTGTTGTTTTATGGTCCATATTTTGGATTATTGTTAGTTTATTTGCGATTTTTCCTAATATGAGTATTACATTCGCACGTTTATTTGGTATTACTCGTGGTTTGGACTTTATAATCATATTGGTATTTGTAGTTCTGTTTTATACTGTTTTAAAATTATATTTCATTGTCGATAAAATGCAAAATGATATGAATACTCTTGTTAAAGAAGTTGCGCTCAATAATGAGATAAGCGTGGATGATGAGGAAGAATAAACTTATGATATACTTTAGAGGATGCACTGCACGTGAAAAGGAAACTTCCATAAAAGATGCAACCGAAAAGCTATTGGATTTGGCCGGGATAGACTATAGAGTTTTGGATGATGAAAAATGCTGCGGATCTGTATTGATGAGGACTGGTTTTATAAAAGAGGCTAAAAAGCAGATTCAAAAGAATACTGAAGTTTTAAGTGGGGAGCTTATATTAACTTCCTGTGCAGGATGCTATAAGACTTTAAAAGATGACTATGAAGGATTGGATGTTATTCATATTTCACAGTTTCTCAATCAGCTTATTGATGAGGGAAAACTTATTTTCACAAAAAAAGACTTTAAGGTCACATACCATGATTCATGCCATTTGGGTCGCCACTGCAATGTGTTTGATGAGCCAAGAGAGGTTATATCCAGTGTTGCCGATTTGGTTGAAATGGAAAACATCCGTGAAAACAGCATATGCTGTGGTGCCGGTGGAGGAGTAAAATCTGCTTATCCTGAAATTGCATCACAAATGGCTGATTCACGCATAAATCAAGCTATTGATACTGGTGCTGAATTATTGGTCACACCTTGTCCTTTTTGTAAGCTCAATTTAAAGAATGATGATTTGGAAGTTTTGGATTTAACGGAATTTTTAATTAAGTATGGGGATGGTTAGATGAAAAGCAGTGAACTTGAAACTATGAGAAAGTCATTCAATACTGTAAAATCAAGATCATCAGAAATTAAGGACTCACCACAGGTCAAAAGATTGGAAAGCAGAGTTCGTGAAATTAAAAAATATTCTGTTGAAAATTCAAATGAGCTATATCATCAATGTATTGAATCATTCAGGCGCAATGGAATTGATGTGGAGTTTGCAAAAACTAAGCAGGATGCTCTGAATATTATTTTTGATTTGTTGAAAGACTTTGACAATAAAATCATTGCAAAAGCCAAGTCAAACACTTTAGGTGAGATAGATTTAAAATCTCAGTTAGCTTCAAAGGATTGGGATGTTGTTGAAACTGATTTGGGAGACCGTATTTTACAGCTTAAAAAAACTGATAATAAGCCAGTTCATCCAACGGGTCCTGCCTCTCATTTAAATATTTCAGAAATCACTAATATTGTTAATGAATCTCTTGGCAGTGACGTTAAGCCTATTTCTCGTGAAATCATGGAACTTGTTCGTGAAGATGTATTGAAGAGGTTAAAAAATGCAAGTGTAGGTATATCGGGTGCTAATGCAATAGCGTCAGAAGAGGGTTCATGCGTAATGGTTCACAATGAGGGCAATATTTCACTAGTTTCACTTAAAGATTTGCATATAATTGTAGCTGGAATCGATAAAATAGTACCTACATTGGAGGATGCAATCTCCGTTGCAAAGCTGGAAACTGTATTCGCTACAGGAAACTATGTGACCTCTTATATGAATGTAATTTCAGGACCGTCAAAAACTGCAGACATAGAAAAAAAGCTTTTAAAAAACATGTATGGTGCTGAAAAGGTAGTTGTAATATTTCTGGACAATGGAAGAAGTTCTGCAAGTGAGGAATGTCTGTGGTGCATTGGCTGTGGCAATTGTATAGTTCATTGTCCTGTCTATAATGCAGTTGGGAATGAATTTGGATTTAATAACTATCTGGGCGGCCGTGGCGTTGCAATGTCTAAATTTATTGAGGATGATGAGACATGCTATAATTCAGGCCTTTACATGTGTACATTATGTGGATTGTGTACCTTAAATTGTCCTGTTGCTATTCCAACAAATGAAATACTTGAGAATATGAGAAAACTCTCTTCAGAAGTTGGTTTTTATCCTAAGGTTCATGGCAAAATCAAGGATAATGTGAGCAATAACGATTCACCATACTGATTTTACTTTTTTTAATTAAGAGATTTAAAGCATATACTTATAAAGAAGGAATTCCAAATATAAATATATTATATTTTAATATTTTATATGTATAAACGGAGGAAATACATGCTTCTATTAATAAGTCCTATAAATCATGAAGAAGCTCTAGAATCTATTAAAGGTGGAGCAGATATTGTTGATGTTAAAAACCCTAAAGAAGGATCTTTAGGTGCTAATTTCCCTTGGGTTATTAAAGAAATTAGGGAATTAACTCCTGAAGATAAGTTGGTCAGTGCTACTTTAGGTGATGTACCTTACAAACCAGGTACTGTTTCTCTTGCAGCAATGGGTGCTCATGTTTCTGGAGCAGATTATATTAAAGTGGGATTATACGGAACCAAAAATTACGATGAAGCTGTTGAAGTTATGAAAAATGTATCTAAAACTATTAAAGATATTAGTCCTGATACTATTGTAGTAGCTGCAGGATATGCTGACGCTCATCGTGTTGGTGCTGTTGATCCAATGGAAATTCCAAAAGTTGCTCGCGATGCAAATTGTGATTTAGCAATGTTGGATACTGCTGTTAAAGATGGTCATACTTTATTTGATTATTTAGATATTGATAAATTAACTGAATTCGTTGAAGAAGCTCATAGCTATAATTTAAAAACTGCTCTTGCAGGATCTGTTAAAAAAGACCAATTAAAACCATTGCATGATATTGGTTGTGATGTGGTTGGTATCAGAGGTGCTGCTTGTGTTGGTGGTGACCGTAATACAGGTAAAATACATCATACTGCAGTTGCTGAGCTTAAAGAGTTATGTGATTCATTTTAAGTTGGTGTTTTAATGTATTCTAAAAAAGTTCAAGAAGCAAGGATGTCTTACACTTTTGATGATTTTTTACTTACTCCAAACGCTAGTTATGTAGAACCAAAAGACATTGATACAACTATCGAGTTATCAAAAGGAATTCAATTGAATATTCCTATTTTAAGTGCTGCTATGGACACTGTTACTGAAGCAGAATTGGCTATAGCTATGGCACAAGAAGGTGGTATTGGAGTAATTCACAGAAATATTTCACTCGAAAGACAAGTTGAAGAAGTCAAAAAAGTTAAATGTGCAGAGGATTTAACCATTCGTGATGTTGTAACCATTACTCCTGATTCAACTATTTTGGATGTTCAAAATAAAATGCAAGATGAGTTAATTAGCGGTCTTCCTGTTGTTGACGGTGAAGAAATTATAGGTATTATTTCCAAAAGAGATATCAGGCCTGTTTTAAAATCAGAACCTAACAAAACAGTTAAAGACATAATGACCTCTGATGTTGTAACTGTTGAAGAACCAATCACTGCCGAAGAAGCATTGAATATTGCTTATGAAAACAAAGTAGAAAGATTACCTGTTCTTCATGATGGTAAATTGGTTGGAATTATCACTATTAAAGATATTTTAAATCAGGCACAATATCCTAATGCTGCACGTGATAAAAATGGCAATTACTTGGTTGCTGCTGCATCAGGTCCATTTGACTTGGAAAGAGCAATGGCATTAGACCAAGCTGGTGCAGATATCATTTCAATAGATTGTGCTCATGCTCATAATATGAATGTAGTCAAGTTCACTGAAACCATTAAGGATAACATTGATGCTGAATTGTGTGTAGGTAATATTGCAACTGCCGAAGCTGCAGAAGACTTGATATCCATGGGTGTCGATGCATTGAAAGTTGGTATAGGTCCTGGTTCAATGTGTACTACCCGTATTGTTGCTGGTGTTGGTGTACCGCAACTTACTGCAATTTCTGATGTTGCTGACGTTGCTGCTGATGCTGGAATTCCAGTCATTGCAGACGGTGGTATCAGATACTCTGGTGATATTGCAAAGGCCATAGGTGCAGGTGCAGATGCGGTAATGTTAGGTAATCTGCTTGCAGCATCCTACGAAGCTCCTGGTGATGTTGTTGTCATGAACGGTAAACAATACAAAAAATACCGTGGAATGGGTTCAATGGGAGCAATGACCAGTGAATTTGATGGTGGTGCTGATAGATACTTCCAAGGATCTAAAAGTAAAATGAACCACACTAAATATGTTCCTGAAGGAATTGAAGGTGCTGTACCTTATAAGGGAACTGTTAGTGAAATTCTATTCCAATTAGTCGGTGGTTTAAAATCATCTATGGGTTATTGTGGAGCAAAAGATATTGCAGACATGCAGAAAAAAGCTCAATTTGTCAGAATAACCAGTAGTGGTATCAAAGAATCACATCCACATGATTTGTTAATCACAAATGAAAGTCCTAATTATCACACTTTCGATTAATTAATTGGATTGATATTCATTGGTATTTTGAGAAAATACTATTATTTTCTTGAATTTACCATTAACTTTAAATATAATGTAATACAATATTATTACATTAGATAATTTTATGATTGTTTTTAATCATGGTAAATCTAATGGATTTACATTTTTTATTATTATTTTTATAATGGAGAGAAATTAAAATGGCAAGAACTAAAAAAGTTGGTATTACAGGTAGGTTCGGTGCAAGATACGGAAGAAAAGCAAAAAGATCTGTTAAAATCATCGAAGAAAACATGAAAAAAAATCATGTTTGTCCTAAATGTGATAGACCTTACGTAAAAAGACAAGCTGCTGGAATTTGGAAATGTAGAAAATGCGGTGCAGTATTCACTGGTGGAGCTTACGTTCCTCAAACCCCTATGGCTAAATCCGCAGCACGTAGTATCAGAGATATTAAAGTGGAGGAATAATCCTTGTATAAATGTCCACGTTGTGGAACCGATGTAGATCAAAAAAGCTACATGGTCAATAAATGTCCTAATTGTAGATATAGGATTTTATTTAAAAATGTACCTGAAGTAACTCGTTGGGTTTCCGCAAGTGTTCCCGATGGGAATATGGTCAACAGAGTTGGCCTCAAAAAATAGAATTAATTCAAGATTTTTATAATCTTGTTTAATCTATAATTTTTTACTATTTTTGATTTAAATGTTAATTTCAACTTCTAGAAAGCCTTCTCAAAAAACAAGAAAGTTTTGTAAGAATTTTGCCCATGCAACAGATTCAACTTCTGTCAATAGGGGTAAAATGAATATGAGGGAGCTTTTATTAAGGGCTTTAGATGAGGATGAAGTTAATTTGGCTATTGTCAATGAAATTAAAGGAAATCCTAGTAGAATAACTTTTTATTCTAACAAGGGTGAAGAATTACTTATTGTTTTAATCAGTGCCAGTCTTTCCAATGAAAGATTGCATATAGCACCATCTAAATTAAAGGTAGTGAGTGATGTTCAAGATTTAAATTGTTTAAGTGATATTTTAGGTTTTGAATTAGTGGATAATGCAGAGGACAATTATATTCACATATCTGAAGATGATGATTTAATAGCTAGAATAAATTTCATTAATAAATTTGGAGATAAGACAGATTTTCAAATTAATGTTAAAAAGATTATAGATAACAATGATTGATGATAGTCCTTTAGAATCTGTGAAAAGTCAGATTGATGTTGAATTTGAAGATTCCAATCAAGCTAAAATCATTTATGATTCAATTCTTTTAGAGTTCAATACAGCTCCGGACTATAGATCTTCTATGGATTTGACTCTTAAAGATAATAAAATCATCATTAACATTGATGCAGAAGATTCAACTTCATTCAGGGCTTCTGTCAATTCGGCTATTAAATGGATTAATTTATCATTACAAATAAATAACTTGATTAATATATAAAAAATAAGAAAGGTGATTATGTATGGAAATTCCTGAAAATATACAACAGCAGTTAAATCAGTTTCAACAGTTACAACAACAAGCTCAAGCTGTAACTATGCAAATTCAAACTGTGGAAGTGCAAATCCAAGAAACTGAAAAAGCATTAGATGAGTTAAAAAATACTGATGAAAGTACTGAAGTTTTCAAACAAGCTGGTAATTTACTCATTAAAGTAGATTACAATGATGCATTAGATGAAGCCGAAGACAAATTGGAAACTCTCAAGTTAAGAAAACAAACCATGGCTCGCCAAGAAGAAAGAGTTATGAAAAAACTTGAAGAAATGCAAACTAATATTCAGGCTGCAATGCAAGGAATGGCTCCAAATGGAGCTTAATTTCCATTCTTTTTTTAGATTTATATGTCAAAACTTAAAAAATTATCTTTTGATGATTTAACAACTATTTCTGAGGATTTTGGTGAAATTCTTGAAAAAGAGGTTTCACGTGTAATTTCAGTTAAGGAACTTGAGGATCTTAATTTGGATATTACAATCAATTATGAAAATGCTCAATTGGATGTTGATGTTGATTTGGGCGTTGATTTTGACGAGCTATCTGAAATTGACCAAAATTTATTGATGGAAGCTGTTGATGAAGCTTATTTGAAGTTTGATTCTTATATTGATGATAATTTCAGAGAATAATTATTTTTTTTAAATTTGTTAGTAATACTTTTTTATATTTTTTTACTAATTAAAGTAATACTTTTTTATAAAAAAGTATTTATATAAGTAAAACAAACTATAATATAGTTTGAAGTTAATTATACAGATAGCTTAGCAAAGGATGAACACGTGATTTTTTCTGTCTTTCAAAATTCCCTCTTTCGGCTTCAAACTCATTTTTTTTATTTTTTTTAAATTTCTTATTTTTATCAATTCACTTAAATTTTCATTAGTTTTTTCAATCATACTTTAATTTGTAAAGATAGGGTAATTTGATTTTTTTCTATGTATGTATATGAAAATTATGACTTTTTCAAGCGAACTTTATTGATTTTAACTAAATATAAACATCAATATTTAAATTATTATATGATTTTTTTATTTTAATTAATTTATGTTCATATTATTTTTTATTTAATGAATATTGTTTAATTATTTTATAAATCAAGTGAATTTTAATTATTCAAGTATAATTTAATTTTTATAAATTATAGGTAACTTTATATACTATGATGATATAGATAATAATCAAGGGTTAAAAATCATATTTTTTATACTCTCCCCAAATTGATCATTATTTATTATTTTCAAAATTAGGCTAAAATTTAATTTTAGCTTAATTTTCCTCCTATTGTTTTTTTTCTATTTTTTTTAAAATTTTGAGTCTGTAAAATTTTATAGGCTTATTTTATTTTAAATTTTTTACAGTTGAAAATTTACTTCGATAAAAATTC